>JBCBCI010000019.1:0-87886 GCA_038530755.1 Cyanobacteria bacterium J06592_8
GATTTGCTGAAGTTAAAAAGCTCTCACCACAATAGACACAAATGCAACAACCCCAATCGCGACTAAACCAAATAATAAAATAGCAATACCAACGGCTAGATTGAGTGAACGATTGGGTTTGGCAATGTAGTCTTCTGCTTCTATTGATTTAACTTCGATATAATATTGAATTATCGCTAAGATCAATAGACCGATTCCTAATGCAATTAAACTGAGTCCAAGACTCTGAGCAAACTTCAGTATTGAAGTCAAATTTTCTTGAGGAAAACTCTGCTGTAAAGCCGCAAAAATCTGATCAAAAGCAATTCCAAACCCAATCAGAGCAATACTATTTTGAATCCAAGAAGTCAGTGTTCGTTCTGCTGCTGCACGATTTCGTTCTTTTGCAAGTTCGTTTGTAGTTCCAGTGGGTTTTGAAGGCATATTCATCTAGCTCCTGCAAAAAGATCCAAAACTCTAAATTTTTCTTTCATGTCTTATTAACGACGACCCACTTTAACTATAACTCTTGGAAGTTGTGTGAAGTACGTTTTCCGGGAATTAAGCCTCGGCGCTGTGAACCAGTTGAGAGTCGCATAAATCGACTGAGGTGTTGTAAATAGCGGTTGTCGGGTAAAGATTCGAGCTGATCTATGGCTTCTTCGAGTCGATAGCCTGAACGGTAAATAATACGAAATGCTTTTTTGAGTAGGGCGAGATCTTCTGAGGTTAAACCTGCTCTTTTTAAACCAATACTATTGAGCGATCGCACTCGAGCAGGGCTTCCTTCTACCATCATAAACGGTGGCACATCATGAACCGTTCGGGTCATTCCACCGATCATAGATAGCCGACCAATATGAACGAATTGATGCACTCCTAACACCCCACTAATTCGGGCTTGAGACTCGATATAAACATGACCTGCTAATGCAACTCCATTAGCGATTACCACTTGATCTTCAATTACGCAATTATGACCCATGTGAGAATAAGCCATGAGTAGATTTTGATTGCCCAGTATCGTAGCTTGACCTTCGTAGGTGGCGCGATTAATGGTGACATATTCTCGAATCAAATTCTCCGAACCAATTTTGACAAAACTCACAGCCCCGTTATACTTGAGATCTTGGGGTTCAGTACCGATGGTTGCACCCGGAAAGATTTGATTGCGATCGCCAATTTCTGTCCAGCCCTCAATCACGACATGAGGGCCGATAACCGTATCACGACCCACCTTAACATTTTCTCCAATGACAGCATAGGCTCCCACTTTTACACTGGGGTGAAGTTGGGCGTTGGGATGAATAACAGCCGTTGGGTGAACTAAGGTGATCATAGGGATTTGAGTGGTTAGGGTTTGGATCTTTAGTGATTTACAAGATAGTTTTGAACTGAACACTTTTGCACTGAAAACCAGTTACAAAATCTCATCCGATCTATAAAATCACCTGACGAGGCTAATTAGTCAACCAAAGAAAACATCAACTCGCCTTCACAAGTCCGTTTACCATCGACTTCTGCGTAGGCTTGCATTTTACCGAAACGACGGCGTTTGAGAGAGAGTAACTCGACTGACATAATTAGTTGATCGCCAGGAACGACCGGACGACGAAACCTGACTTTATCGATGCCTGCAAACAGGAACAAGTTCCCATCTAGACCGGGCAATTGAGTCAAAACAATACCGCCAACCTGTGCCATGGCTTCGACAATTAATACTCCGGGCATAATGGGTCTTCCGGGAAAATGCCCTTGAAACTGAGGTTCGTTGATGGTGATATTTTTGATTCCCACTGCCCGTTTACCGGGTTCATACTCGATAATGCGATCAACAAGGGCAAAAGGATAACGATGGGGTAATAGTTTCTGAATTTCTTCAATACCCAACACCGCTTGAACGACTGATGTAGCCGTACCGTTGGGGGTTTCTACAGGGTTAGATTGAACTGAATCGGATTTCACGTCAGACATTGTTTAAGACTTACGTTTGATATTTGCAGTTTTAAACTAGCTTCTCATTTGTTGGTCCGCTCTGACAATCTAGTTCCGCCAGAAATAGTTTAGAGAGTGACAAGGGCGGTTTCTTGAATGCGTTGAACCAGTTGGGTATGTAGGTGGTGTCCGGCTTTGTAGGCTAAGTAATGGGCTTGAGGAATGACTCCTAACAAGCTTAAATCCCCTACTAAGTCTAAAATTTTATGACGCACGGGTTCATTTGAAAATCTTAAGGGTGGATTTAACCAACGGTCGTCGCTGCAAACGAGGGCATTATCGAGGGTTCCGCCTTTGATTAATCCCGCTTGCTGGAGTTGTTTAACTTGTTGTTCGAGAACGAATGTTCGCGCCGGAGCGATCGCGGAGCTAAACTGTTCCTGTTGAGGTGTCCAACTGTACCACTGTTGACCAATGGCTGTAACATCAAAGTCAATGGCGTAGCTGAACCGGATTTCCTCGGCGGGAATTGCCATTACAAAGGCATCGCCCTGACGCACGGTAATTTCTTGGGTAATTATTTCAGGGGTAATCGGAATAACGGGGAGAGTTTGAGACGTTGTTGTGAGTCCGACGGATGCGATCGCCTCTGCCCAGAGTTTAGCAGATCCGTCTAATAATGGCACTTCCGGCCCGTCAATTTCGATGCGAGCATGATCTACGCCCATTCCGGTTAAAGCGGATAATAGATGTTCAACTGTGCGAATACTAACTTGAGAATCAGTTCCAGAAACGGCTAATTCTGTTGACAGGGTTGTGGAGATGACTGATTCTATTTTGGCCGGAATAATCGGCTGTTCGGGTAAATCAACTCGTACAAAATAACGTCCGTCGCCAGCAGTTGGGAGAACTCGAACGGTTGTTTTTAAGCCACTATGTAAGCCAATTCCTGACTGTACGATTTCTGAGGCGAGGGTGTGTTGAGTTTTTGCCATCATTTATTATCCTTTATTTTTTATGCTTGAGTTGTAATCACGTTTTGGTGATCGCTCATTTCTAGTCAAACACCTACTTTAGTTGTAGTAATGCTTGAGCATCAGCAATCATAGATTAGGTATGCGCTGAAGCGCAACTACAAGTTTAAAATTTTAGAAATTTACACTGAATCTTTTTTTCGAGAAGAGTCAACTAAAATCCCCATAATTTTGTTTAAATCTCGTAAATAATACTCCAACAAATCAAGAACGAGCTTTTTCTGTATTCATTGCCAAGGCAAGCGGAACGTTATACTCTAAGGTTTGTGTGAGCAGAGAACTCAATTCAATTTCTGGAGTTTCTGCAAATAAGTTCATCTGTTCTGAGAGGGTTATGTTGAATGTTTTGATGACTCGTTCTAAGGTGAATTCACGGTAAGACATGGCTCCAGAAGCTGTTTTTTATTTCAGTTAAAATCTGAAAAAGTGATTGGGTGCGTTACTAACACACCCGACAGGATTTGATTTTTATGATTTTTAGCTCTGTGCTAAGACTCGTTCTAAAACTTGTTGATAAGCAGACTCAACATTTCCTAAATCATGGCGAAATCTGTCTTTATCCATGACTCGTAAATTCGGGTCGGTTTCGTCTTTTTTCCACAACCGACAGGTATCCGGACTAATCTCATCTGCCAGTACCAATTTCCCGTCTGAGGTGATGCCAAATTCGAGTTTAAAGTCTACTAATATAATCCCACATTGCTCGAAAAATTCAGATAAAACTTGATTAATTTTCAAGGATAATGCTTTAATTTCATCTAACTGTTCAGGAGTTGTAAGTTTCAAGATAAATAGGCGATCGCGCGTTAACAATGGATCGCCGAGGTCATCATTTTTATAGCAATATTCTACTAAAGTCGGTTCTAAAACGGTGCCGACTTCAATCCCCGTCTGTTTACATAAACTTCCCGCTGCAATATTGCGAATAATCACTTCTATCGGTACAATTTTAACGCGCTTGACTCTCATTTCATTTGCAGTCGGAGTATCAATAAAATGAGTCGGAACGCCTTCAGCTTCTAGCCGTTGAAAAAGATGGCTAGAGATTTTATTATTAACTTCTCCTTTTCCTTGTATTGTGCCTCGTTTTTGAGCATTAAAAGCCGTTGCATCATCCTTAAAATAAGCCCGCAAAATTTCCGGGTCATCTGTTGTGTAGACAATCTTAGCTTTTCCTTCGTAGAGTTTTTGAGGAGTAGACATAGAAATTTCAGATAGTTTTCGACTCTTAAGATTATAAACAACAAAATATAAACAAGATAGACGCTCCCTCAGAACGTCTATACTCTCTATTTGCTTATTTTGCCATTAAAACAACAGAAGAACGTGCATTCGCTCGATAACGATGTGCTTTAACAGGAGGAGCAACCTTGACATCGTAAAGATCGTGAGGCGCAGAAAGTCCAGTATCTATAATTCTGTGCCAATGTTGTCCGGATGGTAAATGAGGTAGCTCAAAAATTAACGACTCCCAATAACCATTCAGAATAATGTGAAGATACTCTCCCGTATTCGGATGACGCAAACTAAATGCTAAATAATGGGAATCATCATCCCAGTTCGGTTCATCTAAACGGAGTCCATGCCAAGTAATATAGGGTAAATGTTCGCCTTCAGCTTGTAAAATGGTCTTAATGCGGAACATATGTCGTTCTTGGGTAAATCGAATAATTCCCTTGAAAAAACGCAAAGTATCGGCTTGTTTCCCAATCGCACTCCAGTCAAACCAACTGAGTTCGTTATCTTGACAATAGGCGTTATTATTTCCAAGCTGTGTGCGTCGAACTTCATCTCCCATCAAAATCATCGGTGTACCTTGAGAGACAAATAGAATCGTCAGAAAATTTTTGATTTGTTGGAGACGTAAAATTTCAACGGCTGGATCATCGGTTACTCCTTCTTCTCCACAATTCCAGCTAATATTATCATTTGATCCGTCGCGGTTTTCTTCTCCATTAGCTTCGTTATGTTTGTCGTTGTAGGAGACTAAATCATTGAGGGTAAATCCATCGTGGCAGGTAATAAAATTAATACTACAATGGGGTTCGCGATCGGGCTTAGGATAAATATCTGGACTTCCCATAATTCGGGCGGCGAGTTGTTGAACTTTTCCCGGATCGCTTTTAACAAAAGCGCGAATATCATCCCGATATTTTCCATTCCATTCGGTAAAGCGATCGCCTGCAAACGACCCCACTTCATACAATCCACCTGCATCCCAAGCCTCAGCAATCAGTTTTGTTCCCGCCAATACCGGATCGGATTTAATAATCCATAAAATCGGAGCATCATCTATCGGATAGCCATTTTTATCCCGCGAAAAAATCGAAGCCAAATCAAACCGAAAGCCATCAACGTGCATTTCGGAAACCCAATAGCGCAAGCAGTCTACAATCAACTGACCTGCGATTTCATAGTTGGCTTTAACAGTATTTCCGCATCCAGTGTAGTTACTATAATATTGCTCATCTTTCTCTAAAATATAATATAAAGCATTATCTAAGCCTCGGAAAGAGAGGGTCGGGCCGTTATGATTTCCTTCAGCAGTATGGTTGAAAACTACATCTAGAATCACCTCTAATCCAGCCTTATGAAAGGCTTTAACCATGTCTTTAAATTCCTCGACAGGTCCTAAGATATCGCGACGGGAACTATAAGCGCGATGGGGTGCAAAAAAAGCAATGGTACTATAACCCCAATAATTTTTACGAGGAAGCACAGCATCTTGTTCATCAAATTGATGAATGGGCAGCAGTTCAACCGCAGTAATTCCTAAACTTTTTAGATAGGGAATTTTTTCGACTAAACCTGCATAAGTTCCTCGTTTTTCTGGAGGCAAGCCAGAATTCGGATTGCGAGTAAAACCACCAACATGAAGCTCATAAATAATAGTTTCTGCGTAGGGAATTCTCAAAGGCAAATCCCCTTCCCAGTCATAGACTTTCGGATCGACAACAACACTTTTTAAAGCCTTCGCGCAATTGTCACCGGGTTTAGATGCTGCTCCTCGGCTATAATTTTCATCATTAACAACCGCTTTGGTGTAGGGATCGAGTAAGACTTTATCTGGATCGAAACGATAGCCTGCTTCTGGAATATGTAAGCCATCCGCACGATACCCATAAATTTGTCCGGCTTTCATTCCGTGAATAAAAATATGCCAATAATAAAAAGTACGATTTTTATTGGGATCGAGCTTAATGACCTGATCAGGGTAAGCCGCATCGGGAGTATCAAACAGGAGTAGTTCTAACGATTCACAGGTTTTCGAGAAAATACAAAAATTGACTCCATTTGGATAAACCGTTGCACCCAGAGGATAGCTCATCCCAGACGAAATATTGATACTCATGTATTAGGCTCCTTGATGGATAATGGTTCTCGGGAATTTTACCCGAGTCCAACTTCAGTTATTTTAGAGTGAGATGGATGTTCTTAACAACAGTAGAATTTAATGACAGGTAATGGCTGATTGTATAACTCAGAAGACAGATGTTTCTGATTTAGAGGAAAGACTAAGTTGGGGGTGAGTGTTGAATCTCTCCTGAAAAAAATCATTGATAATTTGATTGCACTCGAAGGCGAGTTGAGTTTGCTGGATTTGAGTATAGCTAAAGTAAGCTAAACGTTGTCCTTCATTCAGTTGAACCGTGTCTAGATCGAGATTCAGCACTTTCCAAAAGATATATTCATCACAATCATCCCACTCGTATTTTCTAAAGAAGTCAACCTCACCTATATCGATTTCTATTTCTTCTAACATTTCTCGCTGAATCGTCCTCTGGGGCGTTTCGTCCTCATCCATAAATCCTCCTAACAAATTCCAGGTATTGGGAAACGGAATCGAAGACTTTTGATCTCGTAAAACGAGTAGGACTTCACAGCGATCATTGAGGAGAATGATTACACAACCAATCGGCTTTTTCATGTTAAACTAGCAAAGAAATTAACCCTTTCCTCTTAACTGAACATTGGTTTAAATTGAATGTCGAGTTCTGACAGTCCCTGCCTTAGTCTGGTAATTGCTCGTTTAAACACGAGTGAAGCCAACCATTTTGCAACCTGGGTCGTCGAGTCCCCTTACCCAAGTGGATACGTTCATTATGACGGCCTCTGGCCAGAAAGCCTATCTCAAGCTTGGCAAGCTTGGCTAGAAATGTTTTCCCCCCAAAGTTTAGCGCAAATCAAACCTGTTTCTTCTCCTCAACCTGTAATTCCGCCTACATCAGCCACAGACTTTAGCCAAAAGCTGAGTTATAGTAGTCGTCTGATGCAACATTTAGGCATTCAACTGTGGCAGTGGCTATTTCAAAGTACAATTAAAGCCAGTTTGGATCGCAGTCAGGGGATTGCGATCGGTCAAGCTCAACCTTTACGAGTCCGGCTCGATATTCGAGAACCCGATTTGATTCCGCTTCCTTGGGAAATTATGCAGCCCCAAGCGGGTCAACCTGCTATATCTTTGAGTCAGCAACTCCTTTTTAGTCGTACTACCAGTGATGTTAATCCTTTACCACAATATGAACCTGCTCAGTTGTTAAATATTTTACTGGTGCTAGGTCAGCCGGCGGCAGAAAATAAGAATAGCTCGGCAGCAGAACCCCAGCAAAAACCCCTGCAAGTTCAACATCTTCAACTCGAACAAGAAGCCCAACAACTGATCCAAGTGTTTACGAATAGAGGTTTAGCGAGCATTGATTCGTTCCCCGATGCAGACGTTCCTTGTCAAGTTACGACCTTAATTCAACCCTCTGTCTCTCAACTCATTACTCAACTCGAAACCGGAGAACATAATGTCTTGTTTTATGGGGGTCATTGTATTCCAGCTCCCGATGGCGGTTTGTTATTTTTGCAACCGGATGTCACTCTTAACGGAACAGAATTGGCTCAAGTTCTCGTGCGATGTGGTGTGGTGATGGCAGTCTTTAACGCTTGTTGGGGCGCTCATCCGGCTTTTAACTTAACACCGACTCCAGAAAGCACCGTTTTTCAGGCTATTCCCAGTAGCAGTTTAGCGAAAGTGCTAATCCATCATGGGGTTCCGGCTGTTTTGGGAATGCGAGACTCGATCACCGATCAAGAGGCGTTGAGTTTTATTCAAGCCTTTGCTCAAGCCCTCGTTGCTCGTAAACCCATCGATCAAGCCGTGGCGATCGCCAGACAACACTTATTAACCCTTTATAAATTTAATCAACCTGCTTGGACGCTGCCAATATTGTATATGCACCCCGAATTTAGTGGGGAATTAATTCAACCCCTCGAAGAAATTAGAACCGAACTTCCAGCGAATTCTCAAACTTGGTTTGAATATATTGCTCCTAAAGCGTGGCTGCGTTTATTGAGTTCTGTCAACTCCGAACCCGAATCACCACCTCAACTGTGGGCGATTAATGCCGGAAGTGTGCGAGTCGGACGTGCAGAAGAGAATGATATCGTGATTGGGGAACAATGGGTGTCGAGTAAACACGCAGAAATTTTTTGTCGCAATGGCAACGATGATAATACCCAGCCTACCTTTTTTCTACGGGATTTTTCTCGCTACGGTACCTTGGTACTCATAGAAGGGGAATGGCAACGGGTTCATCATCAAGAAATTGCCTTAACACCCGGAATACAGTTGAAATTCGGTAGCTCCCAAGGTCAAACTTTAGAATTTCTGGTTGAGTCTGTTTAGGCTTAAACTCGATGTCAAGTCCAGTTACGGAATGGTGAGCAGTGCTATTGTAGCTAAAGAAGTCTAGACAAAAATACTAGCTATCGTGCAATACCCGCAAGGGTGACTAGGAAAATGGGTGATTCACAAGACTGACTCAATACTCATCTACACAACCACTTCCTTCTAAGGTTAAAGTGGACACCTGTAAAGTGGGTATCGAGATTTTCATCCCATCTCATCCCTAAAATGTAGAGACTTTTATTGGAACATCAAGGACACAAACTCATGACAAACTTATCTCCCTCTTCTAAAATGCAAGCCGAGTTAGATTTATTAGATGCGCTGTTTACTGAACAGCCATACGCTTGGAATTCCTCAAACTTGGAATTAGAACCCGATCTTAGAGAACTTGATGAACAAATTGCCCTCAGTGACTGTTTAACTGACGAAGATGTCCATCAGAAACTCCAAGGCTTAATGACTCAAGTTGAAGATTTATGGTCTGTGACGACTCTACAAAAATCTCTTATTCAAAGATTTGCAGATTCTGTCCCTCAAGACCTACTGAAATCTCTAGCTCAAAAAGCAATATCTCTCAAACAGCAAGCCGGAGATCTTTCAAATTGTCTAGCTGAACAATTGGTACAATGTACTCAAGAAATATTACCCCATTGGCCAGCAGAAGATCTACAAGTTTTGGCTCGTCCCTTAGCATACACTATGCGCGGACCTGAAATAGAATCTCCAGAAACTCCCCTGCAAAATACCTCTACAACACCCTGGACAGAACTCTCCGAGATCGAACAAGCCCGAATGGGTTTAGCGATCGCCCATTATGCTTTCTTAGAATTGGAACAACAATCTTAAGCGTCTTAGCTCGCAACAGACCACAGAAGATTCTTGCTTATATTTCAAGCCTTCTCACTCTTCACATCTTCTTCACACTCGTATCACTATATACAACAGATGCAACAGGAGTCCCTTCGAGCGATCGGCACATCGCTTTAATTTCTCGTGTGAAATCGCCGAGGGGATCTCTTGATTAAAATAATTATGAATTATCAATTATCAATTCCGAACCACTCAAAATGTCCAATCTCAGCAAAATTTACTGCTTTCGAGCAAGTTATAATTCCTCAATAAACTTAGATATAAAGAATCTACCCGATTGGTTATCTGTAACAGTAAATTGGCAGGGATATCGAATTTCAACGTTGCCTTGGGTTGCGAGTGTTGCCTGTTTGATGGGATGCCTAGAGGTTCAAGACAGTTCTCTAGGCTGGAAATCCTATCTCGAAAGCTTGGGGTTTCAAAACGTGACTCCCATCTCCTGTGAAGATTTCTATGAGGATACATTGTACTGTTAATGAGTTAAATTCAGGGACTCACTAATTCAGGGACTTACACGCTGCCATAATCGCTGGATTTCTCGCAATTCTTGAGGCTGAGGCGTGAGTATGGTTGAGAATTTAGGATTAACTTCGGCGCCTGGAATATTTTGTTGCCAAGGACTATTCGTAACTGACTCTAGGTTAACATTCGGATTCACAGGTCGAAAACCATACTGAACAAAGACCTCTTGTTGTTCCGGTTCGCGCAGAAAATCCAAAAATTTCTCAGCCGCATTTGCAGTCCCTGAACTAACATTTTCACGCACGATCGCAGCCGTTGCTACTGTTTCAATAGTCGGATTGAGATAATAAATTTGATAGGGTTCATTTTGATTGATCTTAGCTTGTTGCCAACGATGCAGGGCAATACTTTCATAAACCGTAATAACATCCGCATCATTAGGGCCTCGTGCGATAAATTCCTGTAATAAAATATCAGTAGATCGAGGCGGTTGATAAACAGATTGTCCGATAGTTTTAAATAGAGATTCGGCGGTGGGCGTATTAAAGTTTTGCGAATTTCCCTGTTTAGAATATAACCACAAACTGAGGGTCAGTTGACCACTATTAGAACGAGTTGGATCGGTCATCACAAAATCAAAACTTCCCCAATTCTCCGACCCGCCAATTTGATTCCAGGTTTTAGCGTTCATGGCTTCTTCTAATCGTGACCAAGAAAATTTATTGTTAGGAAATAAGACTTTTCCCCGTTCTAACCAGGCGACTCCAACTAGAAATGTTTTCGCGATCGCTTGCGGTGATTTATAATAAGGTTCAGTCTGATTTTGAGCTTGCCAACGTTGACTTAATTCTTCTAAAAATCCCTGACTTGCGGGAATTAGAACCGTTGGTGTAAAATCATTTTTCTGGTCAATGTAGTTATTAACAATATCCTGTGAACCTTGAAATTTCAAATCTAGATTAATATTCGGATATTGTTGTTCAAATCTGGTTTCTAGCTGTTTCAGAGGTTCCGCCAGTTCAGTCCCACTGACGACGACTATTTCCTGTTCAATTCCGGGAAGAGGTGCATAAGCTAAACCGAAAGCCGCAACAGCCAGAATAGCAGATATAACGACTCGTTTTTGAGGTTGAGATTGAGAATTATTATTCATGGAAACACCTTTGTTTACGGGTTGTGTATAAACTCATCGCTTAAAGTCGGTTAAAACTTACTCAATTGATGAAAATATCCATATTGGCTTGATATTGATTAAGTTCATCACTTAAACGTCTAAGTTCTTGAATATCTTCAGAATCATTCAAGTCAGCAATTCTCAATTTATTTTGAAGTTGTTGCAAGACACCTGCTGAATTTTGAATCAGGGTAGACAGACTAATAATTTTGGCTTGACGAGTATCTTGACCTGTTTTCGCTAACTCAATATTCTGTTGTAAACTGGCAGCAAGTTGTTCCAAATTTTGACGAGTAATCCCTGAACTTGAGCGAATTTTAGTTTGGACTTCTAGGAGTTGTCTTTCTAACTCATTTACTGAAAGTAAAGACTCCTGACGAGGTAAACGTTGAGCAATATTTTCAATCTTTTGAGGTAACTCAATTGTGCGATCGCAAATAGTCTGTACCTGAGCTAAAAAGTCAAGATTGAAAGTATTTTGAGAGATTAACTGATTGGCTTCTTGTCGTAATTCTTCAGCTTTTATTGCCAAGTTTTGACTCGATGTTTTTAAAATTTGAACTTCCTGTTGGAGTTGCTGTTGAGCTATGTTTTCTGCATCCGGTTCTCGTGACTTTAAGACAGATGCACTCGCAACGGTAATAACAGATGCTGTGGGAAGAATAACCGAATTGGATAATCCCACCACACGTAAACCTGTAACCAGAACGACTCCTCCAATTAAAATAGCAGTCGGATAATAGAATGGATTTGCTAATTTGATAGTCATCATTTTAAGAGATTTGATTTTTAATTCTTTAGAATTCAAACTGTAAATCAGACATTAAAGTAAGAATCGTTTCCGGATCACCTTTGCGATAATAACCATTAGTAAAGTCAGCAATAGCTTGTAAAGCTTTGGGATTAAACTCCCCTTTGTTCCCATAGCCGATTGTAAAAAAGGCAATAGGCTGCTCGGTCTCGAAACCTGTTTTTTTGAGTTCTTGCTGTAATTGTTCTAAAGAAATTTTAGAGTCAACATCTTCTCCATCGGTTAAAACAACAACCGCGTTAATTGCATCAGGTTTTCGGTTTTGTTGTAACCAAGTTTGAGCATACAGAGCCGCATCATATAAACTTGTACCACCTTTTGCTCGCAGACTATTAATAAACTGCATTCCTTGATTGCGTCCTTGCGGGGTTCCATCGACAATAACAGGGGAACGAATTTCAAAGTCAAAATCAATCAAAGCAATTTTTTCTTGTGGTCCTAAACTTTCGATATAATATCGCAAAGTATTTTGAACGGCGGGTAATTTTTCTCCACTCATTGACCCCGAAGAATCCACAACAATCACAACTTGTGAAGGCTTTTTAGCAAATTCTTGCCAAGATTTTAACATCGCTTCTACAACTTCCGGTTTAGGCGATCGCAGAGAATTATATCGAGCTTTGGGATCGACTCCAAATTGAGGTGAAAATTTCGAGCTTAATGGAATTCCTGGTACACCCGGTCTTAAACCCAATTCAGTGGCAATTTTTTGGGCTTCAGGCGATCGCAAATATTCAATTACTTGTTCGGCTGCGGCTTTTTCTTCTGCACTTACCCAAGGCGAATTGGCTAACACGGCTCGCATATTTGAAGTAAAGGTAGACTGAGGATAAATGGCTTCATATTGCACTAAATTTCCAGTTTGTTCGCTATTAGCTGCAATCACAGAAGACTCATAAACGGATGCAATTGAAGCCCAAAATGCACCATTTTTAACCATACTTCTGGCTAAGGAACTGGTGGAAACTCCGTAGCGAGTGACTTTACTTTGAATTTGTTGAACTTGAGGTTGATATTGCTGGATATTTTCTATGGTTAATTGTTCGGGTGGTTTATTGGCGATCGCGGCAAATTGAGCCACTAATGTTTGTAAACCTGAATTGGAACGAGTCGGAGCTGTTTGTACAAAACGAATCGGGAGTAAAGAACTATTTGGGTCTAGATCTTGATGCGTTTCTGCATTCACTAATGCTTTGTAAATATCCGGTTGTTTTCGGAGTCCCTCTGCCAAATCTGAAGGCATCATAAAAACCATGGGACTATTGGTTAAAAGCGGTGCATCAGTCACGTTCGGAATGTAATCTTGTCCCGGAAAGATTTGATTGATTTGATAACGGAGTTGAGAGAGATAGATGTCTCCATCTACAGAGATTAAGGTTGGAAATTCTGGTGCATCTGCGGGTAAAGATCCGGCTTGGAATTTTTCGGCTAGCGAGATCGTTTCTCGAACAACATCTCCACTCCCTTTCGCATCACAACTGAGATAAAATGCTTGACCATTTTCGAGTTGAGGATTCTTTTTGTTAAACCGATCTGCGGCTTCGTTACAGAAGGATTTTAAAGCACTTCCCGCTAAAAATTTCACCTCAAATCCCTTTTGATTTATGTTAGGATTAGAAGCAGAATTACAAGCACTCAATAGTAGTAATCCTGATGCAAGCAGCACACCTGTAATTGAATTGTGAATGTTCATGGGTTTAATTGCGATCTTGAGAATTTTGTTAACAATTCATAGATTAGAAGAAGTCGAGACAATATTTATATTCATCTAGATGAGTTTCTCCTGAAGTAGAGAAGAAGATCTCCTGTAGTTTGACTAGAAGCAGTAGTGATTGACTCCCTATTAGCTAGACCTGAACCGAGTCTCTAACTCCGCCTTCACTTTCTCTATCAACCTTGACCCTGTATTTTTATGCAAATCACTGCTATTTTTTACAAAAGTTTACCTGTAGAATATTAGATCAACTGTGCGATCGCAACGTTAATTCAGCCTCTTCTCCAAAGCCAGTTCTAAGCAAATTTATTTTTTGATAGGGACTAGAGCGTTTTTCTCCTCACCGTCAGCTCAAGCTATTCCTTAGTTAATATTTGTAGATCGGCTTCAACAATTCCTGATGTCTGCTCTGAGAGCATGAAGCTACAGATGTGAGTCTACCCTGTCAAGTGTTATACAGATTGAGTGTATGATTCTTTCTAAGTTGACAACTTGGAGTAGCAGCAGAGCGGTAATACTTAATTTATGATAAAATTTGGGGCTAACCTTGAATTATGAGTAGTCTCTGCCTTGTGCTAGAGATAGAGCCCAGACTCCTTAATGATGAGACTGGTATTCAAGTGTACATCTGGCTCCTGGGTTGAGGGAAAAATCCAGTCGTACTTTTGAGAAACGGATACTCAGTGGAAAATGGATTAAGATCAACTAACCTCTGATTCGTAACCATTAACCCGTTGTTGGAGAAAAATCAACGATAACAAACACTGTTTACGATAATATAGCCTATTATTTTGGGTATCCGTTTTTCGGTGCAAGTCTCTAATTTTTCACGTTCTTACCCGCACAATGAATGGATTCATGCGTCCCCGTCAAGGCTTAATTGAGGCTTTCTCGACCTTCGTGAAATTCACGGAGGATAATTTTAATAGTTGGGTTAGCGATCCCAAACTACGTCGAAGTATGGATCGCTGTCTGAAAACTCAACCCAAACCCCCAAACTCGGAGCAGTTTTGGGTACATTTTTGGCATAAAAAGTGGCAGACTGTGTCCTCCGCTCAAGGGCATTTATTGGCTTACCTACAAGAAACCTGTTACTGGAGTGCTTATAAAACCGTCAATGCCGGGTTTGCGGGCATGAACTTGAGTATCGCCGATCTGTTTCAAATTGCTCTAACTCAAGTTGAACGAATTCTCAATGGATTTAACCCTGATCACGGTTCTACTCTCAAAGATTACGCTAGCGTTGCCTTTAAGTCAATTATTCGTGATATTCTCCGTCAACGGCGAGAAACAGATATTTGTAGTGATTGGGCTTTATTGCGAAAACTCTCTCAGAAGCGACTGCGAGAATCGTTACAGAATGCGGGAATCAATAATGAAAACCACCTAGAGCAGTATATCCTGGTTTGGACTTGCTTTAAAACCCTTTATGCTCCGACTCAGGCGAGCGGAACTCGTCAACTGACGAAACCCAATGCAGACACCTTAGAAGCGATCGCAAAACTCTACAACCAAGACAGCAAGACTCAACTCTCTACTGAGGTAACTGTAGCTTCGGCGGCGACTGTAGAAAAAATGCTTGCTTCTAGTGCAAAATGGGCGCGACTTTATCTTTATCCTCCTGTGGGATCGCTGAATATTCCTAAATCTGACGGAGATAATCGAGAAATTGTTGAAGATTTAGCCGATCCCAATGAACCCGTGTTAATTCAATGGATCGCAGAGGAAGAAGCCGAACAGCGACAAACCCAGCAAATTCAACTCAAGGAAGCTTTAGTGGAGGCTCTAGGACGTCTCAAACCGGATGTTTTAAATATTTTGCAACTCTACTACCAACAACAGTTAACCCAAGCTGAAATTGCTCATCAACTCGGTATGAAGCAATACACTATTTCTCGTCGTCTGACAAAGGCTAGAGAAACCCTCCTCAAAAGCCTGGCTCAGTGGACTCAAAAGACCTTGGGTAGAGAGTTAACCCCAGAAGCGATCGCTCAAATTAGTACCTTTTTGGAAGAATGGTTACATCATTATTCCTGGGAGTAACTCTGATTCAGTCTCGTTTTGGCCTCAAAATTAACCAAGGCGGGACATTTAATCTCCAGTAGATAGCCGCAGAACGCAGCCCCAAAATCAGCATCACACAAAGCCGCGCACCGAATAGTTCGTATTTGGGTAGAAATTTCAGAATTAGGACGTAGAGTGTACATCCAAACACCACAGGAGAAGCATAAAGTTCATGATCCATCAAGAAAGTTGGGCGTCCAGCCAGAAGATCGCGGACTATGCCTCCCCCAATTGCAGTGATCACACCCAGGATAATCGGAGCAAGTGGCCAGCCAAAATCCAGAACCCAAACTTTATGGCTAGACTGGATTGCAAATAAAGCAATACCAAGAGCATCCAAATACAATATCAAGTTGTAAATTCGCCTGCGATTAAAAAAGCGGTGTGCAGCAAAAGCAGCTAAACTCCCACCTAACGCAACCCAAATGTAATTCAAATCCTGACTCCAGAAAATCGGTACATCCAAGATCACGTCTCTGACGGTACCGCCTCCAATTGATGTGATAATGCCTAGCACGATTGCAGCAAATATATTAATATTCTGAGGCGCGACGACCAAGACTCCGGTAATTGCTAAAGAGGCAATGGCAATCATTACAGCCCAGTATTCATAGTTCATGATTGGCCTTATTTCCATCAAAATCTTCTCCTTATCGTCGCTACATTCCGCCGGATATGAGGTTTGTTCGGGATTTGAACCGATCTTCTTTTTTTGGCCCTACTCAGTTTCAGAAGGCAAGCTGTGATGCCAACAGATTGATAGGATAAAAACTGACAATTTCTTGGGTTATCGATGGATATTCAAACTCCAGACTGGGTGAAACACGCTGTATTCTACCAAATCTTCCCCGATCGCTTTGCAAAAAGTGAAAAATCTCAAAATCAATTCCTGATGGCACCTAACTGGGAAGCATGGGATGCACCGCCGACTCCCCAAGGCTACAAGGGTGGTGATTTGTGGGGTGTGATCGAGAAATTAGATTACATCCAAGATCTTGGCATCAATGCTATTTACTTTACTCCGATTTTTCAGTCGGCTTGTAATCACCGTTATCATACCCATGACTATTATCTAGTTGACCCGATTTTAGGCGGAAATCAAGCCCTGAAAGAACTCCTAGATGCGGCTCATCAACGAAATATTAAAGTCGTTTTAGATGGAGTTTTTAATCATGCTAGTCGAGGCTTTTTCTTCTTTAATGATATCCTCGAAAACGGCCCTCATTCTCCCTGGTTAAATTGGTTTAAAATCCTAGACTGGCCGCTATCTGCCTATGATGGTGACAAGCCTGCAAATTATGTCGGTTGGGCAGGAAATCGAGCGTTGCCGCAGTTGAACCATGATAATCCGGAAGTGCGGGAATATATTATGAAAATTGCCGAATTTTGGTTAGAATTTGGGATTGATGGTTGGCGGTTAGATGTTCCGTTTGAGGTAAAAACACCGGGTTTTTGGCAAGAATTTCGTCAGCGCGTCAAAGCGGTGAATTCTGAAGCTTATATTGTTGGAGAAGTATGGACAGATTCACGTTTTTGGCTAGATGGAACGCAGTTTGATGCAGTAATGAATTATTTATTTACCGGGCCAACCATTGCATTTACGGGAAGAGAAAAGGTTCGTATGGAGTTAGTTGAAGAACCGTCTTATTATCCCTATCCCCCGATTTCGGCTTCAGAATATGCAGTCCAAATGCAAGAGTTATTAAGTCTCTATCCCTGGGAAATTCAACTGACTCAATTAAACCTACTCGATAGCCATGATACGGCTCGTTTACTGTCGATTGTCCAGGAAGATAAAGTCAGCGTAGAATTGGCAACTTTATTACTATTAACGTTTCCCGGTGCGCCGAGTATTTATTATGGAGATGAAATCAGTTTACCGGGAGAACTTGACCCCGATAGTCGTCGAGCCTTTCCCGCAGAACAAGCTTGGAATCAAGAAACACTAAATTACCACAAAAAATTAATTGCAATTCGTCATCAACATCCGGCGTTACGCACAGGCGGTTATGATGTATTATTTGCCGAGGGATTAGTTTATGTTTTTGCTCGAATTTTAGAGGATGAAGAAGTGATTGTAGCAGTTAATAGTGAGACTGAATCGGCTCAGATCACAGTACAAGCAGGTCGTCTAAAATCTCGTCCTAATACGGTTTTATATGGTAATGTTGAGCTGTCTTGGGAAGGCGAAAACTTAAAATTAACAATTCCTGAACGGAGTGGTTGTATTATTGCAGTGAATAGTTTTAATTCTTAGCAATCGTTCGGAGTTGCGCGGAGAGCGCAGTTATCACGCCCGGAAATTAATTTTCGGGCTAATAACACAAGTCCATTAAAACTGACTTTGGAATTAAATTCAAATGAGTCCTCTTAAGAGGACTTTAACTTTTAGACAGAGATTTTAATCTCTGGCATCTGTGACTTCTCATACCCGAAAATTAATTTTCAGGCTAATAACACAAGTCCATTTTAATGGACTCAGAATTTCAGCTTCAATGCCAACGCCTACCCCAGCGAAGTCTCACTCTCATTTCTACTGCTTGCACATATCATAGCAAGTAGTATCACGCTTATATTGGGCTTACTCAGTGCTTATATTGGTTGGCGAGCGATAAAAGGGGATGAGAAATATGCTTTCATTGGGGATAATGCCGTTGCAATTGCGGCTTTTGGAGGAACCTGTTTTCGGGATGCCGATTTAACTGATGCAGACTTTTCCGCCGCCTTACTCAAAAATACGAATTTGAAAAGTGAAAAGTTAATTCGGACTTGTTGGCGAAATGCCAAAAAACTAGATTTAGCTAGAGTTGGCAAGACAATCTTATCTCAACCTGCGGTCAGAGAATTATTAGTTACGGGAAAGGGACACAGAAAATCCTTTGTAGATTTTAATCTCCGAGGCGCAAACTTAACCGAGGCTGATTTAAGTTACGCCAATTTGAAACAAGCGGATTTGAGTCAGGCGGTGTTACGAGGGGCGATTTTAGAAGGGGCGATTTTAACCGAAACCAACTGTGTCGGCGCCGATTTCACCGCAGCAACATTAACCGCCGCCTGTTTGGAAGCCTGGAATATTGACTCAAGCACGACTCTAGAACAGGTGAATTGTGATTATGTATTTCTGTTGGAAGAACCCAATTCTACAGGAAGCCGAGAACGTCGCCCCCATGACCCCGATGCAGTGTTTCAACCGGGAGATTTTGAGAAACTTTACCGCAAAATACAGTTTAACAGTACACAGTGAGCAGTACACAGTGTTTTCAGTTTGGTCTTCTGATACCCGGAAATCAATTTCCGGGCTAATAAAAGAAAGTCAGTTGAAACTGACTCTAGAATTCAATTAAAGAATTCAACTTAAATTAGTCCTCTTAAGAGGACTTAAATCTTTAGACAGAGATTAAAATATCGGGCTTTGGCGTCTTCTGAACAACTGATAACTGTACACTGTAAAACTGTATTTATTCCCATCCTTGCTTGCTAACTAAATCCATACACAATTGATTAACGACAGGTTCATCAACGGTTTTAGGAAGGGTGGAAATCGCTTCAACTTCATCGAGTTTTTTGTAGTATTGTTTTGCCATTTCCATCACCTCATCGTAGGAATGTTGACCTTTTTTAATCGCCAATAACTCTTCTGCGTCTCCAGCCTCTTGGCGATCAACAATTAAGGTTTGAGTTTGCAAAATCTCAATTCCTGTTTTCAACAACCGAATGGCTTGCATTGCAAATTTACAATCATATCCGACTTTTGCTTCGAGTTTTGCACGTTCGGGATTGCGATTTTTTTGCCAGTTTTGATAGTTGTTGTATTCTCGAATAGCGCGCTGATACTGTTGACTTTTTTGCAACAATTGAATGAAGTCCTCAGAACAATGTGTTAATTCTTGAGTGACTTCTAATGCTTCATCGGGAAGAGGGTGCTGTTTTAAAATCCCTTTGTAATCTATCTCGGTATTTAATAGATTATACAAGGTTTTAGCGGGTTCGAGAAATTCAATGCGATCGCGTACCAACAAATACAAGTATTCTAAAAAACTGTTAATCTGGCTGACATTGAGAGGCTGTCTATCTCCAAATCCAAATTCAGCCGGAGTGGGTTGATGTTGGGGAGGTTTGAGTAGCCAACGGCGATGAGATTCTAGCTTTTTAATTTGAGCATATCCATAGCCAGAATAGGTTTGTTTGACTCGCTTAGACAAAAATAATTGTCGATGTTGCTGCAATATTTTCCCGATATCTGTGAGGTGAGCATAGTCTTTGAACCACAATAATTCTAAAATATTGGGATTATTATCAACGGATAGTTTCAAGAATTTTCTGAGTTCGTAGATACAAGTATCTTTTGCTAAATAGGGAAATTTTTCAGAGGTGTTGCTTTCCCATCCTTTATCTTGTTGTTCAATTTTACCTAATCCTAAATAATAGGGTTGAGTTGCAATAAAAACACCTCGATAATCATAGTCTGAGGTCGGAGTTTCTAATCCGTAACCCCGTGAACCTGTTAAGGCGATTAAAATGGTTCTATTTTCTATCTCTTGACGATTCATAAGCCGATCCGATGAACAAATTAGATTGCTCATCCCTTGTCTAATTCATTTTGTATTACTTGTAGTATAACACAAAAATCAGTAGATGTAGGTTAGCTTGAAGGAAGAGAAACCCAACAGCCGTTTATTTTCTGATTTCCCATCATCAGTAGCTTTATACTAATAATTAATTATAAGAAATGCTCAGATTCTCGCTTATGCAATGGTTTCGGACATCTAATCATCCCTCTCGCTTACTTCTTTACCTAGAATGGAGTTTACTCGCGATCGCATTACTCACCGTTTTTAATCCTCTTTCGCCCCCTTCTTCCTCAAAATTCCCCCGTCATCTTTTTGAACCGCCCCCTCCACGAGAACGTCAGTTTCGCCCAAATCATCGTTTAAATCGCGATTTTCGTCCTCCTCGTAGATTTCCTCGTCGCCCTCCTCGTCGTCAGAAACCCCGATTTCTTTTGGGTACTTTGTTCAGTATTCTAACTTTAGGATTAATTGGATTAAAATTACCTTTACATCAACGTTCATCTACTCTCAAAGGAGTTTACACAGTCTTAGGTTTTGGGCTGAGTGGGTTGGCGGTATTCTGGGGAAGTCGAGGCGCCACTCTTCTGGGAATATTATTATTAGTTGTTGTAATTCGGGCTTGTGTATTATTTCCTTGGCGGGGTCGAATTTTTGTCGCGTTTTGTGCTTATCTTTCGTTTTTAATACTTGTGTTTTTGCGGGTTCGTTGGGTGGGAATTCCTTACATCCGATCAACAGCTTCTGAAGATATGATTTTTGAGTCTATTCAGTGGGTGATTTTTAATCTCACGTTTAGTTCGGCATTATTATTTGGGTTTGTGTTAGTCTTTGTTGTATTATTGGTGGGAACATTACTATCTGAACAGCAAAGTCGTCAAGAACTGGCTCAAGCTAATCAACGTTTACGAGAGTACGCTATTTTAGTCGAAGATCGAGCAATTTTACAAGAACGAAACCGAATTGCTAGGGAAATTCACGACTCTGTCGGTCACAATCTTACGGCTCAGAGTATTCAGCTTGAAAATGCTCAAATGTGGTTAAAAACGGATCAGGAAAAAGCAGAGGATCATCTACAGAAATCGAGACAACTGGCTCGAAATGCACTGCAAGAGGTTCGCCAGTCTGTCGCTACTTTGCGATCGCATCCCCTCAAAGCTCAGTCTATAGAAACGGCTTTAGCTCAACTTATCCAGGAGTTTGAACAGACTCATAATATTCAGATTCAAACCAAAATTCAGTTAATAAATCTATTGTCAAATGATACTAAAATCAACCTTTATCGCGTTATCCAAGAAGCATTAACGAATATTTATAAGCATAGTCAAGCTCAAACTGTTAGGTTAGATTTAAGTGAAGATTCCTTGGGTATTTATCTAAAAATTGAGGATAATGGAGTCGGATTTAATCCCGCCGAAAATACAACAGGCTTTGGTTTAGAAGGAATGCGAGAACGGGTGAAGGCTTTAGGTGGAATTTTTCAACTGAATAGTGAGATGGGAAAGGGATGTAAAATCGAAGTCAAGCTTCCGAAATAAAAATTTATAATTTAAAGCTAGAGTTGAAAACTAGAATTGAAAATTATGATAAAAATTCTTTTAGTTGACGATCAAAGTATTATTCGAGAAGGATTATCAAGTCTTCTACAAGCCAAACCGGATTTAGAGGTAATTGGAGAAGCCGAAAATGGACAGGTAGCGGTAGATTTGGCTTTGAAACTTCAGCCGGATATTATCTTAATGGATGTGCGAATGCCAATAATGGATGGAGTCGCTGCAACGCGATCGCTTTCTCAACAGCTTCCCCAAACTAAAGTGCTAGTTTTAACGACGTTTGATGATGACGAGTATATCACAAAAGCGATCCAAAATGGGGCAAAAGGTTATTTACTGAAAGATACTCCTTCGGAGGAATTGGCTGAGACGATTCGCGCTGTTTATAAAGGATATACTCAGTTTGGACCTGGATTATTTGAGAAAGCGATGGTGTCTCATGCTAGTGAATTTTCTCAAACGGCTTACAAAGAACCACCTGCTGAATTCAAACAGTTGACGCCGAGAGAGTTAGAGGTTTTAAATTTAATTGGGAAAGGATATAGTAACCGAGAAATTTCACAAACCCTTTATATTACTGAACGAACTGTGAAAAATCATGTTTCTAGTCTTTTAGGTCGTTTGAATTTACGCGATCGCACACAGGCTGCGCTGCTTGCTGCTACACTTGATCCAGAATGTTTTCACTAGATTTTCTTAAGCTGTATCATTCTTTACCATAGACCTTTGTTAAGACCAGTTGATCGAGAGATGCTATTGCAGTAAAATATTATACTTAATTGAGGCTTAAAGCTGAAATTCTATACTCTCTAATTTATTACCCTTTGTAACAAATGTCTGGGAGATAATGTTAAGTTATTTAAAATCACTAGATAAAGAGATCTTATCGTTTCTTCGTGATTTATAAAGATGTTTTCCTGCTTTTAGACCCTAAAACCTAACAGTAGCAAGGTTTTTCACCTAAAGAAAATACCAAAAACAGGGTTAAATTTTACCAAAATAAAATGGATTATATCAGATTTAGTTGATGTGTTAGTGGAGGTGTGCGATCGCGCACAGTGGTTAAATTTAAAACTTAATGCCATAATAGGCAATACCCCTTATCGAGAACTTGCGTTCCGGTGAGGGAATTGTATTTTAGAACTATCAGGGTAAGGATCTATGAAAGTACAGCCAGCACAAGCCGTCAAAACTCTCAATCGCTCAGAGGTTGCTGTTTTGACTACTGATTGTGTCACTCTTTCTTCTGTAAACGTGCAACTTGAGGTTGTTGATGCAGTTTCTTCTCTCCCCAGCTATCCCGCACATTTAAGAATAGTGCAGATCCAAAAAGTAGGAGAGCAAATAACAGTTTGTCTGATTAATGATAAGAATTCAGTTGGAAAAGCCGGGATTCGTAGTATTTATGAACAGGGTTTTAATTGGAAAAATTGGGTAAGGGCGAGTCAGGAAGAAGCTCAAAGCAAAGGATGTCCCTTAACGGGATATCACTGTATTGATTATGTGATTCAGCGCAAAACTTATTTAGGTGAATCTTGGGAAGAAGCCTGTCAGCAACTGCACGAAACGGCTCTCGACTAAGCCGTGAAAGCAATAGAATGAATATAGAATGAACGCCTCGTAATCTTTCTTCTCAAAAAGTTGTTCATTCCCTCGAACAGGGAGTGGAGTGAGCAACTTAGCGATCTGATAAAGATTGGGTTGTGGCGATCGCTAAAATCCCTACCACTGGAATTTGATGTTTTTCCAAGGCGTAAATTGCTGATTTAACCGTTGCACCCGTTGTATAAATATCATCAAGAATTAACACAGAATATCCCGAAGATTGACGTAACTGTTTGCCAACCCGAAACGCATCCTTTAAATTCTGTTGTCGTTGTTGAGCTGAAAGTCCGAACTGAGCTTCGGTATTGCGTATCCGTTCTAAACCCTGAGATTTTAAAGGTATATCTGCTGTCTGACAAAAGCTTCGAGCGATCAATTCAGCTTGATTAAATCCCCGTTTTTTTTGCTTTTCAGGAAACATAGGGATCGGAACAACAACTAAACGTTGAGTCTCAAGATCAAAGCTACTTAACCACGCCTGCGCCAACCAATAGCCTAACGGTTGAGCAATTTCTGGATGATTGTTATATTTCATGGCAACAATTGCCCGTTTGAGCATTCCTTTGTATTGTCCCCAAATCAATAGAGGAACTTCTGCCGAAAATTTTTTTCCGAGGGGAAATTGACAGCGCAAAATTTGTTTCTGACAATATTCACAGAGCTGAGTATCCGCAGGGCGATCGCAGAGGGGACAATTCGGCTTAAAAAAGAGATTGAGAAAGCCTTGGAAGAAATTTTGGAGCATTAGTTAAAACTTAAGATAAGATGTCAAACAGGTTACTGTTCAAGGATACGAGATAATAACAGCATAGAGAAGATCATCATTTGAGGAAAGACGGTGGATATTAAACAGGTGATCATCGCACACAAAGCCAAAGATCCCCAGAGTAAGCAGTGGGCTGAACAATTTGCAACCCATTTTGAGAAGCGAGGCTGTCAGGTGTTGATGGGGCCTAGTGGTGCTCAAGATAATCCTTATCCGGTATTTTTGGCTTCGACTAGCCGTCCTATTGATTTAGCGGTGGTGTTAGGGGGAGATGGAACGGCGTTAGCAGCAGCGCGTCATCTGGCGCCACAGGGAATCCCGATTTTAGCGGCGAATGTGGGGGGACATCTGGGATTTTTAACTGAATCCTTTGAAGATGTTTGCAATACCGAAGAAGTTGTGAAGCGGATGTTTGAAGATCGCTACGCCATGCAGCAACGTATGATGGTTCAGGCGTCTGTCTTTGAAGGCGATCGCACTAATCTCGATCCAGTCAATGATGAGCCTTATCTGGCACTGAATGAGATGTGTATTAAGCCTGCTTCTCCCTATCGAATGCCGACTTCTATTTTAGAGATGGAGGTGGATGGGGAAGTCGTCGATCAGTATCAAGGAGATGGTTTAATTGTGTCTTCGCCAACAGGATCGACCTGTTACAATGCGTCCGCGAATGGGCCGATTATGCACCCCGGAATGGAATCTATGATCGTTGCCCCGATTTGTCCTTTGAGTTTGTCGAGTCGTCCAATTGTGCTTCCGCCGGGATCTGTGGTCAGTGTTTGGCCTTTAGCCGATCCTGAACATGAAACGAAACTCTGGACAGATGGTGTATTGGCAACTTCAGTGCGACCTGGACAACGAGTAGACGTGCGGATGGCAAACTGTGAGGTTCGGTTTATTATTTTGCGTGAAAATTACTCGTTCTATCAAACGCTACGGGAAAAATTACAGTGGGCGGGAGCTAGAATTCGTTATATTAACGACCATCGAAATTGAGTGAGGGAAGAGGAAATCTAAGAAGCTTGTAGTTGCGCTTTAGCGCACAATAATTATTAGGGCTGAAGCCCAACTACGAACTTATTGATTAACTCAAGAAAACATCTGATTGAAAAAGGCGATCGCTTCTTTTAACTGAGCAACAAAAACATCAATTTCTTCTGGGGTATTGTAGAAATACAAACTCGCACGAGCGGAGGAATTAATGTTGAAATATTGATGTAAGGGTTGAGTACAATGATTGCCTGAACGAATGGCAACTCCAGAGTCATTTAGCAGCGTTGATAAGTCATTGGCATGAATTTCCCCGGCGGTAAATGTGGCTAGTGCAGCTCGTCCTGAACCGTCGGCTTGAGGTTTTGGGCCGTAGATTTTCAGTTCGGGAATCTCTTTTAATTTCTCAAATAAATAGGCGGTCAATTCCTCTTCATAGGCATGAATTTTATCCATCCCAATGCTTTGCAAATAATCGACGGCTGCACCTAAAGCGATCGCTTCTCCAATGGCAGGAGTTCCGGCTTCAAATTTATGGGGCAGTTCTCCGTAGGTAAACCGATCTAAATAGACCTCATCAATCATTTCTCCACCGCCTAAAAAGGGTGGCATTTCTTTCAGGAGTTCTAGCTTTCCATACAGAAACCCAATCCCAGTGGGGGCGCACATTTTATGACCTGAACCCACTAAAAAATCACAGTCCATTGCCTGTACATTTACAGGTAAGTGTGGTAAACTTTGACAAGCATCAATTAAGACTTTGGCACCATTTTCGTGAGCAATTTTGCAGATGTCTTCAACCGGATTAATGCAACCTAAAACGTTAGAAACATGAGAAACAGCCACGAATTTAGTTTGAGGAGAAATCAAACTTTTAAACTGTTCTAAATCAAAGCTTTGATCGTCAGTTAGTTTGACAAATTTTAACACCGCTCCTGTTCGTTGTGCTAGCATTTGCCAAGGCACTAAATTGCTGTGGTGTTCCATAACGGTGAGGATGATTTCATCACCAGTTTTGAGATGTTCTAATCCCCAAGAATAGGCAACTAAATTAACCGCTTCACTAGCATTGCGAGTGTAAATAATTTCTTGATAGGAGGCTGCATTGACAAAGTTGGCAACTTTCTGACGGGCGACTTCATATTCATCAGTTGCTTTGGCACTCAATGTATGTACACCTCGATGCACATTAGAGTTGTAGCCTTCGTAATAGCTTCGCAGTGCATCAATGACAGCTTGTGGCTTTTGAGAAGTGGCTGCGTTATCGAGATAAACTAACGGATGACCGTTAACTTCTTGATGTAATATCGGAAAGTCTGAACGAACTTTGTGACCGAGTATTTTTTCTTGAACGATTGTCATTTTTAGTATCCTTTTTTTCTCTATATTCAAAAGTTAAAATTTTCGATATCGCCCTGTAAATTCCTTGCCCCCAAAGCCCCAACATTGGGGGCTTTAAGAAATGGAGAACTTTGAGATTTGAGTTCCCCCCAGAATTGGGGGGCTAGGGGGGCGCAGAATTGGGAGGCTAGGGGGGCGCAAAGTTGGGAGGCTAGAGAGGCAAAACTCACTGTAATTCAGTCCGACAGGCAACACAGCGACTCAGAATTTGCTGTAAAGAGTCTATCGGTAACTTCTGCAAAATTTCTGAGGCAAAAGCATCAATTAATAAATGCCGACTGGTAACATCATCTAACCCTCGACTCCGCAAATAGAAGATTTCATCTTCTTCGAGTTGACTGACAGTTGCCCCGTGAGAACATTTCACATCATCCGCCACAATTTCTAATTGAGGTTTTGTATTAATTCTCGCTTGGGGTGAGAGTAATAGATTCTGACTCAGTTGGTTAGCATTCGTTAATTGGGCAGGTTGCGCTACGACAACACGACCATTAAATACACCTCTGGCGCGATCATCTATAATACATTTATGAACTTGATTATAGATGCCGTGTCGATGGTTAAAAAAGGTCGCACTGTGAGTATCGGCTAGCTGTTCTTCCCCGATTAAAGTTAATCCATTGAGTGTGGTTTCGGTGCCTTCTCCCCGTTGATAAATATTAAGATTATGACGGGATAATTTAGCTCCTAAACTCACTGTATTTATTGTATAACGACTATTGCGAGCTTGAGAAATTATTGTACTCCCGATATGAAAGGCTTGAGGAGAATCCCGTTGAACTCGTGTGTGTTGAACGGCGGCGTTTTCTTCGACCCAAATTTCAGCTACACTATTCATCAAATAGGGATTTGAGGTTGAGAACCCGGCACAATCATCTAAACTGGCATAATGTTCGATGAAGTTAATAGAACTGCCTGATTCTGCCACAACGAGTAGACGCGGTTGACTCCATCTGGGGGTATCATCAGCAGTAGAAATCAACAGTAAATGTAGGGGAGTTTCGACAACTTTATTTTTGCTGACCCAAACAATCGCCACATCACTAAAAGTAGCAGTATTCAGGGTGCTAAAAACCTCGAATTCTCCTTGTTGCTGACCCAGATAATTTTCTAAACGTTCCTGTAAAGATGTCGGTAAATTGCCTAAGTTTCCGGCGAAGATTCCGGCTTCTTCTTGAATACTGGATAACTCAGAACTGTATTCCCCATCAACAAATACTAAACGGCTATTTTCTGCTTCGGGTAACGTTAGGGGGAAGATATCTTTTGATTCGAGTTTGATGGGTTTTGCGACTTGAAAATTAATCTGTAATAAAGCCGACAAATCTGTAAACCGCCAGTCTTCGTCTTTTGGCGTGGGAATCGCTTTTTCTTGCAGTTCTAGTTTAGCGCGATCGCGAAGATTTTGCAGATATAAATTCTGGTCAGCAATTGTTGATGAACTGGCTAAAGTTAACAACTGCTGCAAATACGAAACTTCGGGTTTATCTTGAACTTGTGTTACCATTAAACTCCCGCTGTTGCTGCTTCAATTACTTCGTCATAGCCTTTTTCTTCGAGTTCTAAGGCGAGTTCTTTGCTTCCGGTTTTGATAATTTTTCCGGCTTGCATGACATGAACATAATCCGGCACAATATAATCCAATAGTCGTTGATAGTGTGTAATCACTAACATTGAATTTTCTGCGTTTGCTAATTGGTTCACGCCACCTGCAACAATTTTCAAGGCATCAATATCTAAACCAGAATCGGTTTCATCTAAAATCGCCAGTTTCGGTTCGAGTAATGCCATTTGTAGGATTTCGTTGCGCTTTTTCTCTCCACCCGAAAAGCCTTCATTCACACTTCTTTCTAGAAATTCGGGCTTCATTTTCACGACTTCTAATTTCTCGTGAATCAAATCCTCAAAGTCAAAGGCATCTATTTCTTCTTGTCCTTGACTCTTTAACCGGGCGTTGTAAGCAGCCCGCAGAAAATCGGAGTTGGTCAAACCTGGAATTTCTAGAGGATATTGAAAGGCTAAAAATACACCGGCTAATGCCCGTTCATTAGCTTCGAGTTCTAATAGTTTTTGCCCGAGAAATGTAACTTCTCCGCCTGTGACTTCATAGGCTGGATGACCTGCTAATACCTTAGAAAAGGTACTTTTCCCCGAACCATTTTGACCCATAATGGCATGAATTTCTCCGGCTTTTATCTCTAGGTTTAACCCTTTGAGAATTTGTGTCCCGTCCACGTTAGCCGTTAAATCTCGAACCGATAGAATCACTTCACTATTTTCTTGAATCATTTCTGCTTTTAACTATTGATTGGATAACTCGACTTCAAGCGGATGTTCTTGAGGATATCGGGGTAAATCATCATTGAGATGTAGACACTGCAATTGATTAGATGTCCAAGAATGGTCTTGAGGAGGATAATCATTCGGTTGATCTAAACTCCCCAATGTTACCCCAATATAATCAGGCGCACGACTATCTTTATAGATTAAGGGTGTGCCACAAATCGGACAAAAACTGCGTTCTCCATGTTCGGAAGATTTAAAAGCAGTTGGGGCTTTATTAATTGAAAAGTTGGAGATTTCAAAATAAACCCAAGATGCAAACGCAGCCCCCGAAATTCCCCGACAAATATTACAGTGACAATGACCTGCCCAATCAGGATTTCCCCGAACTTGATAGCGGATATTACCGCAGAAACATCCGCCATTATATTCAAGTTTCGAGTATTCTGATTCTGACACTTGAGAACGCATTAACCAACAGTTCCTTCTAATTTCAGACTCAGTAATTTATCGGCTTCAACGGCAAATTCCATTGGCAATTCGCTGAAGACATCTTTACAGAATCCACTAATAATGAGAGAAACTGCATCTTCTGCTGAAATTCCCCGTTGAGTCAAGTAGAATAGTTGGTCTTCTCCGATTTTTGAGGTGGAGGCTTCGTGTTCAACTTTAGCGGTATTATTGTCTACTTGAATGTAGGGGAAAGTATTCGCTTGACTTCTATCCCCGATTAACATTGAATCACATTGAGAGTAGTTGCGAGCGCCTTTAGCTTTCGGCCCCATTTTCACTAAACCGCGATAACTATTGGAGGAGTTTCCGGCTGAAATTCCTTTGGAAATAATGGTACTGCGAGTATTTTTGCCAATATGTACCATCTTGGTTCCCGTATCAGCTTGTTGCATATTATTCGTGAGGGCAACAGAGTAAAATTCTCCGACAGAATTATCGCCCACAAGCACACAACTGGGATACTTCCAGGTAATGGCAGAACCGGTTTCAACTTGAGTCCAAGAAATTTTAGAATTCACACCTTTGCAGAGTCCTCTTTTCGTCACAAAGTTGTAAATTCCACCTTTGCCGTTTTCGTCTCCGGCGAACCAGTTTTGCACGGTAGAATATTTGATTTCGGCGTTATCGAGGACGACTAATTCAACCACTGCGGCGTGGAGTTGGTTGGTATCAAACATCGGGGCAGTACAACCTTCGAGATAGGTCACAGAACTACCTTCTTCTGCCACAATTAACGTGCGTTCAAACTGACCCGAATCGCCGTTATTAATTCGGAAGTAGGTTGACAAGTCCATCGGACATTTAACGCCTTTGGGAATGTAGACGAAAGAACCGTCACTAAATACCGCAGAATTGAGGGCAGTGAAGAAGTTATCAGCGACTGGAACCACACTTCCTAAGTATTTTTCAATCAGTTCAGGATGGTCTTTTACCGCTTCGGTAATCGAACAGAAAATCACGCCGTCTTCTGCCAATTTTTCTTTGAAGGTTGTGGCAATTGAAACACTGTCAAATACTGCATCAACGGCAACATTTGACAAACGCTTTTGTTCAGATAAAGGAAGACCTAATTTCTCAAAAGTTTCGAGGATAGCCGGGTCTACTTCATCCAGGCTGCCTTTCTTTTCACTAACTTTCGGCGCAGAATAGTAAACAATATTCTGATAGTCAATGGGTGGATAATCGACGTGTGGCCAAGTGGGTTCACTCATTTTTAGCCACTGACGATAGGCTTTCAGCCGGAAGTTTAGCATAAACTCAGGCTCGTTTTTCTTGGCGGAGATCAGACGCACGACATCTTCACTCAGTCCCGCAGGTATTGAGTCAGACTCAATATCGGTGACGAAGCCGTACTTATAAGGTTGGTTGACTAAGGTTTTAACTGAAGCAGTCATAAGTTTAATAGGGTTGGTGTTCTTTTAGAATCGTGTGTAATCAATTGCTTAGGGTTGACTAAAGAGGTGATGGAACTCGGTTGTCAATGACTTGCTGCCCTTCGTCCTCAGCCCTTTGTCCCTGACCTCCGGACTTAAACAACAGATTTGTTACTTAAGTCTATTTTAAGTTACATTAACAACAAGTGCATTGTCAAAGTCTAATTTTGTAAATTTTTATAACAAACACCGATGACCACCACTCAGCAGCATTCCACCAAGCGAGATATCGTGCAGCAACTCATCAAGCGAGGTCAAGCCACAGCACAGGAATTGGCAGAGTCCCTCGAAATCAGTCCCCAAGCGATTCGCCGCCATCTCAAAGACTTAGAAGCAGAAGGTTCAATTCAGTACGAGTCTGTCCAGGTGGGGATGGGAAGACCGCAGCATATTTATCAGCTTACCAGTCAAGGACGCGATCGCTTTCCGAAACGATATGACGAATTTGCCATTTCGTTCCTTGATACGTTAGCGGAAACGGTTGGACACGAACAAGTCAGCCAAATTTTGCAGAAACAATGGCAACGTAAGGCGTTAGAATACCGTCAACAGGTGGGAAATGGCTCGGTTCAAGAACGGGTTGCTCAGTTGGTAGAACTTCGCAAGGCTGAAGGCTACATGGCGGAATGGTATGCGATGGAGACTTCGAGTTCAGAAACCGAACGGTATGTGCTGACGGAGCATAACTGCGCTATTTCCAATGTGGCAGAGTCGTTTCCGAGCGTTTGTGGCCACGAATTAGAGATGTTTAGTGCAGTTTTACCTGATTGTACTGTGGAGCGGACCCACTGGATTGTTAATGGCGAACATCGGTGTGGATATTTGATTATCAGTAAATAGGCAATCTTGCTATCGGTTATAGGTTACAAAAGATTACGAGGCGCGATTGAGTCCTTTGAAAAGGACTTCAAATTTTAGACAGGGATTTTAATCCCTGGACACATTAGATTCGGTTTTGACATAGTTTTTTAGAATAGTTTTTTGAGAATAAATCATGCAACCGACAATAGAATTTTTGACGACAGAGGAAGCGATTAAGGTGGATGCTGCGCTGTTGTCTTCTAAGGAAAAGTTTTCAACTCGACTCGCTCTTTATGCCTTGCGATGTTTGAAACAAATTGCAGAGGAAAAAGGAATTGCTGTAGAATCGGTGACTCCTGAACAGGTTCAAGATTGGATCAAAAAAGATGAAACGATTCAACAACAACTCGAACTCGATCAAAGCTTTGAAAAGTTCTTTACTCGTTTAGTCTTGTCTTCCTTGAAACCCTTAAAACAAGTCTCCCAAGACCAACAGCAACCCCTCGAGAATCTAAGCGTTGAACAGGTGATTGCCGGGTTTGAAAAAGAGAGTAAAATTTAGTCTCAAGTCAGTCAATGATGGGGCGTTCTAGACGGGTGAAGAGCAGTTATTGAATCCTCAAATGTTGTGATTCGAGCAACTGTTCGGCTTCAACTGCACTCACAGGTTTAGAGAACAAATATCCCTGTCCATATTCACAGTCTAAAGTTTGAAGATGTTCTAAATGTTCAACTGTTTCGATGCCTTCAGCGATCACATCCATTCCCAAAGTGTGCGCTAAAGTAATAATAGTTTGGACGATGACAGAATATTCAGGCTTGAAATTCATTCGCAGAATAAAAGATCGATCAATTTTGAGGGTATTGATCGGAAAATGATGTAGATAGCTTAAGGAAGAATATCCAGTTCCAAAATCATCTAAACTTAAACGGATCTGTTGTGACCGAATTTGTTTTAATTTTTCTTTGACAGCTTCAGGTTTTTCCATTAAGATACTTTCGGTTAGTTCTAATTTAATTTTTTTGGGGTTGACCTGAGCTTTAGTAATAATTTTATTCGTATTTTCGACGAAATCATATTCTTGAATTTGGCGACTGGACAAGTTGATACTCATTGTCAAGTCCTGCATACTCGGATATTTTTGATGCCAAAATTTGAGTTGATTACAAGCCGTTTCCATCACCCAATAACCCAACTCAAGAATCAATCCTGTTTCTTCAGAAACGGGAATAAATTGACTGGGTGAAATCAAATTGTGAGTGGGATGTGTCCAACGAACTAAAGCTTCAAATCCAACAATTTTAGATGTAGTCAAACAAACGATGGGTTGATAGTAAACTGAAAATTCTTGCTTTTCCCCCGCATAACGCAAGTCCGTTTCTAGCCGGAGTCGTTTTTGACTTTTTTTACGCATTTTTGACTTAAAAATAGCATAGCAATTCTTTCCTTGTTTTTTGGCTGAATACATGGCAATATCTGCATCTCGCAACAGTTCTTCTGGATAAATATAATCTGGAGTGATCAGTGCAATTCCCATACTGGCACTACTAAACAGTTGATGATCGCTAAGATTAAATGGAAATGTGAATTGATGCTGAAGTTTTTGTACAATAGCGATCGCTTGATTTACCTCTTCAATATCTCTGAGGAGAACGGTAAATTCATCCCCTCCTAAACGAGCGAGGGTATCGGTTGGACGTAGACAATTTTTTAGGCGACGAGCGATCTCAACTAATAATTGATCGCCAATAATATATCCTAAACTTTCATTCACAAATTTAAAGCGATCTAGATCGAAAAAAACTACGGCAAATTTGACAGAATTTAGAGATTTTGTTTGAGCGATCGCATCTTCTAATTCGTTCATAAATAAAGCACGGTTGGGTAAGTTTGTGAGCGCATCATAGAAAGCACTGTGTCGGAGTTTTTCTTCTGCTTGCTTGCGTTCGCTAATATCTCTTAGGGAAGCTAAAGTGGCTTTTTCTCCTTCCCACTCAATCTCAACGGCTCGCATTTCTGCTATAACTTGCTTGCCTTCTGGCTGCAAAATCATAAGTTCAGTTCTATCTTCTTGAACTAAAAAATTTCCGATCCAGTAAGTCAAAAGCACAGATTCAGATCGACCAAATAAAACTTCAGCCGCCGGATTGACAAAACGAATCATCCCCTGACGATTAACAACAACCAGTGCATCGGAAGTCGCCGCAATGATCGTTTTTAGACGTGCTTGAGACTCTTTGAGAGCGGCTTCTGATTGTTTGCGTTCGCTAATATCATTCTGAATTCCAATAAAGTTTGTGAGCTGTCCTTGAGTATTGAAAACGGGTGAAATAAACAATTCATTCCAAAATAAACTGCCATCTTTTCCAGAGACTTCGATCAAATCGGGTAAGAGAGTCAAAAGATGATCGAGATTTGAGTTCCCCTTTGAGCGATCGTTCTTCGTTTCTGAGTTCGAGGCTTGAGAAGATGATTTTAAGGTGAGATAGAGTATTCCAGAAAGTATTAATCCGGTACTACTAACCCCTAAAAGCATTATAGACTTATAAAATTGATAGGGGTGCTCTTGATTCTGTTCTAGGGTTCTTTCAGTGTTATTATATTGACGTGAATCAGATTGTAAAAGTGGGTCAGTGTTAGGATTGATAAATACCTGTTTCTGTTGATTCTGAAGGTTGATCGTTTGTGCGATTATTCGATTGACTGCACTTACTGTTACAATCAGCAAACTACAGCTAATCCCCAAAACAAGACATTTTCGAGAGTTACAAGTCGATCTAATCAACGAATTCAATACTTTTTGAGCTGGATGCCAGTATTTCATTCTTTATTTGTTCGCAAATTTATATTTTTATAATTCTATTCAACTGATAAAGTCACTCGATCTTTGTTTGTATAAAATGTATACTAAAACCGGAAAAAAAATGTGAATTTTTTGAATAATCTTGTAGAGAAAAGTCACCTGAAATCCCTCTCATCAGAAGCTGAACGACTACCAAGAGAGGATTTGAGGGTTTTGTAATGGGTTGAGATTTTATAAAGTTTTATGAAAATTAGACTCAATAAAAGTTCATATAAATTCACAAATGTTTTTGACAAGATGGGATGAATTATTAAAAAATTGATGGATTCATATCAAAAAAAATTATCTCCGGATGTCACACAAGGTAGCGCTCGGCAGACGCTATTTCTGGTATCAATCCCTTTTGAAGATGGTATACTGATGACTGATAATGGTAAAATTAAAAAACTTAAAAAACGTTTCTATGCTTATTTGACGGACGAATAACCCGTTTATCATTCATCTAGGGTTGAATATGAAGATAGACCAACAACTTCAACTCGCACTTTCCTATTTAGAACAGGGTCAGATTAAAAACTCCTTAGAGATTTGTCAACAGATTCTCCATCAATATCCCAACTGTGCGATCGCCAGTCGAATTTTAGGTCATATTCGAGAAGCCCAAGAACAATTAACTGAAGCGGCTTTAGCCTATACAAAAGCCATTGAACTCCAACCTGATGATGCAACAGCTTATGCTCATCTAGCTCAACTTTATCATAATTCGGGATGGATTGATGATGCAGTTATCCTCTACAAAACGGTAATTCAACTCAAAGAAGACTGGATAGAAATCTATTACTATTTAGGAGAATCGTTATATAAACAAGGAAGTTTTGACGAGGCGATTTCTAGCTATCAACAAGCTATTTCCCGAAATCCTCAGTATGTTGAAGCTTATCTGGGTTTAGCCTTAACCTATAATATTCAAGCGCAAACTGAACGCGCTATTTCAATTCTAAAGCAAGCCATTCACATCGCTCCAAATTATACAAAAGCCTATAATGCTTTGGGATGCTTATTGATTGAAAATGGTCAGTATTCCGAAGCGATAGAAGTCTTTCAACAAGCGATCAATCAAAAGCCGGATTGGGCGATACTTCATAATAACATGGGTCAGGCTTGGTTAGCTCTAGATAAAAAAGGTGAGGCGATTTCTGCATACCTTCACGCCCTAGAACTTCAACCCAGTCTAACGGTTGCTTTACTCAATTTAGCCAAGCTTTATCAACAGCATAATCAACATAAAATCGCCGTTGACTATTTCCAAAAAGCGATTCAACAAACCCCCGAAAATATTCTCGCCTATAGTGACTGCGGCTACTCTTTCCAAAAACAAGGTCAATTTGATTGCGCGATCGCATATTATCAAAAAGCGATTACTTTAGATCCAAAATTTGTCGAAGCCTATTGTCAACGATTAGAGTCTATGTCTACCTCAGAAACAGAGAAAGATGAATGGCGACTCGCACAAATGGCTTGTGTTCGTTTCCTCCGCAAACTGCAAAAATTTGACACATCTAGTCAGTCTAAACAGTCTTCAGAAAGATTACTCCTATATGATGATTGGGTTCAGTTTCATGTACACTTAGGAAACGCTCTCTTAAAATATGGTCAACCCGATCAAGCCGCTAGATATTATCATCAAGCATTGCAGATTCAACCCCAGTCAGTTGAAATCTATATAAAATTAGTTTCCTGTTTTATCCAACAAAAACAATGGAACTCTGCGATCGCCACCTGTCATTTTGCCAAAGCAATTCGTCAAAAAAATTATCCAAAAAATCAACAGTCAAACTCAGAATTTGATTTCCTTCTGGGTTATATCGCCGAGAGGCAGCAGCGTTGGGAAACGGCAATTAATTACTATACTAAAGCGTTGCAACAGAGTCCAACTCATAATACAGTTGACCTTCCTAAAATTACCGAATCCGATTTAGAATTTAAACCTAAAAACGTTATTCAATTTACAAAAAATTATCTGAAAAAAGATGATCAGGATAGATTCTACACAGAGATATCTCTCTCAGAAACTAACTACATTAAGCCTTCTCAAGATTCTTCTCAAGACTGTGGAGGTTTAGAGTGTCAACCCTGTTTAAAACAGATTGGTAAACAATTAGAATTAATCAATTTAGGAAATGGAATTTATACCCATTCACTCGAAAAACCAGTTCCGGTTCCGGAATTTAACACCTTTGTGGCGGAGATTCCAAATGGGCGGGCGTGGATTGTTCCCCAGGAAAATGATTGGATGGTGTGTAAAGCGATCGCCATTATGACACCTGAAAATCAGTTATTAGCAGATATTTCTCGTGAATATCCAGGTGAACTTCCAGGCTGTCCGGGTAATAATTCTGAAAATCATCAAATTTTTAAACAAGAAAAATTACCACCTATTCACTTCGTAAAAGGAAAAGTTGCAGTCTTATCGGGATTATCAGGACATATTTACTTTCACTGGATAGTTGATGTTTTGCCCCGAATTCACCTATTGCGCCAGAGTGGTATAAAATTAGAAGAAATTGATAGATTTGTCGTTAATAGTATTCAGAAACCCTTTCAGCAAGAAACATTAAACTTATTGGGAATACCAACCGAAAAAATTATAGAAAGCGATCGCATTCCTCACCTGCAAGCCGAACAATTAATCGGACCTTCTTTTGCTGGATATTTGGGTTGGTTACAGCCTTGGGCGATAGACTTTTTACGCGAAACCTTTTTACCCTTAGCCCTTGAAAAAACAAAAAATTATTCAGAAAATTATCCGGATAAAATTTATATTAGTCGGAAGAAAGCCAGACACAGACAGGTGATTAACGAAGCGGAAGTTCTGGAGGTGTTGCGTCCATTGGGATTTGTTGAAGTTTTCCTAGAATCCTGGTCATTTTCTGAGCAAGTTCGTTTGTTTTCCCAGGCGAAAGTGATTGTCGCGGCTCATGGCAGCGGTTTGACAAATATTATTTTTTGTAATAGAAAAGCTAAAGTGATAGAATTAATATCACCTCATTATCAGCGATATTATTATCGGGTCATTAGTCAATATCTGAAGTTGAAGCATTATTCACTATTGGGAGAGGGGTTTGTCTGTTATCCAATTCGGAATCTAATGTATCCCAATCCCTTGACTGAAGATATCTGCGTCAATCTCACTGCTCTGAAGAGGTTAACCCATTGAGACAGAAGTAATAGATGCTAAACGCGATCGCACTAAGTTACACATTCGGTTGAGGTTTCCCTGCTATCATTAGTTGGGTAATGATCGCGATCAAATTCACTATGTTATACCAAAGAGAGGGGTGAGAGGGTGCTGACAAGAAAGGGAAAAATATTTTTGCGATTTGTGACACCAAAAAGATTACAATGATGGAGTTGGGAATCCCCATGAACGAGTTTAAACCAAGCCAACCCATGCGAGCCGAAGATATCCTGCGTAAGAGCGTTCAAGTCCTTCAGCAACAAGCGGAAGCCTACCTAAAACAAGGTCAATTAGAGGATGCCCGCAAAGCGAGTGAGCAACTCTTGAAAATTCAACCCAAGCACGGACCCGGTTACAAAATCATTGGGGATGTATTATTACGTCAAGGTCAATTAGAAGCAGCGAAACAATCTTATCATCAAGCGTTAAAGTTTCAACCGGACTGCGCAGAAGTTCATACAAATATTGGTAGTATTCATGCCAAAAACCAGCAATGGGAACAAGCACTCGAATGTTATCAGAAAGCGATCGCAATCAAACCCGATTTTGCGGGAGCTTATCGAAATTTAGCACGGGTTTGGACACAACTCAATCAACCCCAGAAAGTTAATCAATGTTGGTACAAAGCCTATATTCTCGAACCTCAAAAAGTTACGGCTGAAGAATATCTACAGCTAGGAACTGCGTTAATGCAGCAGAATGAAATTGAAGAAGCCATCACCTGTTATCGCCACGCAATTCAACGGGAACCGAATCTATTAGTGGCTCATCAAAGTTTAGCCGATGCGCTGAAAAAACAGGGAAAAATGCAAGAAGCCACTCCCTATTATCGTAAAGCTATTGAACTGAATGCTCAACAAAATCCGATCATTTTAAATACATCAGCCGATACCCTAGCCGCAGCCCAAAAACCAGAAGAAGCACCTCCAGCAGACACCTTAGCCGCAGCAGTCAGTTCAGTGTCAACGGGGAATGGTACTGCTACCTCAGTTAAACAGCCAACTCAACCTCCCAAACCCGAAGAACTCATTGAAAAAGCGACAGCATTTTGTGCAATCAAGAAATGGGAAGCCGCGATTAATACCTGTCAACAAGCCTTAAAAATTCAGCCCAATTTAGCCGCTGCATATAAGATTCAGGGAAATGCCCTGCAAATGTTAAAAGAAAATTCTGCTGCGATTCGTTGTTATGAAAAAGCTTTAGAAGTTCAGCCAAACTATCCCGAAGTTTTAGCAAATTTAGGTAGTATTTATGCTCAACAAGAACGCCTAGAAAAAGCCGTTTCCTATTATCAACAAGCCATTACTCAAAAACCTGACTTTGCTGGGGCGTATCGCAATGTTGCGAAGATATTTACACAGATGGGAGAACATCAAAAAGCCTCCAACTGTTTAGAAAAAGCCTATGAACTCCAACCCGAAAAAGCGAGTCCCGAAGAGCATTTAAAACTTGGAAATACTCGTCTACAGCAGGGACAACTCCAAGCAGCAATGACTTGTTATCGTCAGGCTTTACGGTTGAATCCTCAATTAGCAGAAGCCTATCATGGAATCGGCGAAATTCAACGTTTACAGAACAGTATTGAGAGTGCGTTACAATCCTACCGCAAAGCAACCGAACTTGAACCTCAATACCCGAGATATTATCAAAGTTTAGCTCAACTTTTAGCGCAACAAGGAAAGGTTCAAGACGCTGTTGAAATCTATAAAAAAATAATCGCTTTAGATCCTAATTCAGTTTCAGGCTATCATCAAATTGGAGAGATATTGACTCAACAATGGCGATTAGATGAAGCCGTTGCCGTCTATCAAAAATCTATTCAGCTTAACCCAAATTTTGCGGCTTCTTACTACAGTTTGGGTAAAGTATTGGCAAAGCAAGAAAAATGGCAAGAAGCGGGTTCTGTGTTACATCAAGCCTTCCAACTTTCAGGAGATGCGGATGCGGAGGCTTATCGGTATTTAGCAGAGGCACTCGTTCAAGCTGGAGAAACAGAAAAAGCGGTTAAAGCCTATCAAAAAGCAACAGAGTTAGATCCAGAATATGGAGAAGCTTATCAGAAACTGGCAGATTTGTTACGAGATCGAGAACAATTTGCAGAGGCGATTTCTGCCTATTATCGAGCCATAGAGTTGAACCCAGAAGTTTGGTGGGTGCATAACGGTTTAGCTGATGTTTTATTTAAGCAAGAGAAATGGCAAAAAGCTATAGAATCCTACCAAAAAGCAATCGAAATTAATCCAGATTTTTCTTGGTCACATAACAGTTTAGCCGAAGCATTGGTCAAGCTAGAGCGTTGGGAAGAAGCTGTTATTTTCTATCGAAAAGCAATTGAACTCAACCCCGAATTTGCGTGGTCATCCTATAATTTGGGAGACGTATTAGCAGAACTCAAAAACTGGGAAGAAGCCGTAGTCGCCTATCGAAACGCCCAGAAATTGCAGTCAGACTTGCCAGGAATTGAGGAAAAACTAGCTGATGCCTTGAGAGAACGGGCGACAATCGACTTAGACGAAGCATTAAAATATTATCGTCAGGTTATTCAACAAAACCCCGATCACGTTGCGATTTATCACAAAGCATTAGAAATCAAACCCGATGATGCTCAACTCTACTGTCAGTTAGCTAATACTCTAGCTCGATTTGAACAGTTAGATGGGGCAATTGTATTCTACCAAATGGCGCAACAATTAGAACCAGAGGATACAGCGATCGCCCAACAGCTAGAGTCAGTTTTGAAAAAAAAAAATCAAGTAAACCCTCCTTCTCCGAGTCAGAGTGAAAACTTAACTTCATTTCAAAAAACAGTAGAACTTCTAGATGATGCTATCCTGAAATATCGTCACATCGTTAGCGATCGCCCCAAGGATGAGAATAGTTATAAAAAATTAGGACAATTACTTCAAAAGAAAGGGACTATCGGAGAAGCGATCGCCGCTTACGCTACCGCCGTTCAATTGTCTCCAGAATCAGCCGATCTTCATCATCATTTAGGTGCAGCTTTAGCTGTAGTTCAGAAGTGGGAGGAGGCGATAGAGGAATACACGATAGCCATTAATTTTTACGATAAATCTCCTCAAATCTATAATCATTTGGGGGAAGCCCAAGCAAAATTAAAACAGTGGGAAAATGCGATCGCCTCCTATCAAACGGCAATTGAATTAGATCCAGATTATGCAAACTATCATTACAATTTAGCAGAAGCTTTAGAACAAACGGGAAAACTGAAACAAGCAATTAGTTCTTATCAGAAAGCTGTAGAATTGAATCCTAAATTTAGGAAAGCCGCAAAGAGACTAAAAGAAACTCAAGTCAAACAAGCGACTGCGGATGCAGCTTATTTACATCGTAGGAACGAGTTGTCTGAATCTCAAACTGATTATGAGGGCTGTTTAGATGCAGTTTCAAGTGAGTTTGTTTTTGGATGGGTACGCCAAAAGTCAGACCACAGTAAAGTTGTATTTGTAGATGTTTTTGTTGGCAATAACTTAATTGGAATCTATCCAGCAAATAAGTTCCGTCAAGATTTGGCAGATGCTTTGAACAGTCATGGATGTCACAAATTTGAACTGAAAATTCCCCCGTCATTAAATAGTGATGGCTTAGTTGAAGTCAGTGTGCGAGTCAGTGAAACCGGGGAACATCTGAAGAAATCGCCTGTAAAAGTTCTAGTGGGAACTGATGGCAAAAAACATCAGAGTTCTCAGAAAAGTAAAGTTTCGGTAGCAAATCAACTGGTTTATCGATCTCCTTTGAACTTGCCAGTTTCAACACAGCCGCTAGTCGGAATTATCATTCTCAACCTCAATGGCGAAAAGCTTCTCCAGAATCTATTTGAATCCTTCCTACTCTACAATTCCTATCAAAATATAGAACTAATTGTGATCGATCATGGCTCGAAAGATAACAGTGTTTCAGTTTGTCAACAGTGGTCAGAACAGTTACCCATTAAAGTCATTCCTAGAGGAGAAAATTATTCATTCTCAGAGTCGAATAATTTAGGAGTTGAGCAAACAACAGCACCTTTACTCCTATTTATGAATAATGATATTACCTTGTGTCAAGATATTATCCCAGCATTAGTAGACTTAATACGAGATGAAAATATCGGAATTATTGGTGTGAAGCTATTAGATATAGTATCAGAGCGATCGCTAGCTCATCCTCCCACTCAGCATTTAGGCGTTCAATTTAATTTTTATACTCAGTTGGAACCCTTCTATCCTTTTGAAGTTCGATATGCACCGCAGATGTTGAGTTTTCAATCTGTTCCTTGGCGAGTTCCAGTCGTAACGGGTGCATTAATCATGTGTCGCCGTCAAGATTTTCTAGAAGTTGGAGGGTTTAATGAGGAGTATTTCTACGGTTATGAAGATGTAGACTTATGTTTGTTATTTGGTCAAAAATTAGGTCGAGAAATCATTTGCGCTAATCATTTAGCCGCATTTCATCACCGAGGTTTTTCTCGATTTAGTGGAAAGCCGTCAGAGTCCTTTCAAAAACGACTCGTTAATAACAAAGATGTTTTAGAACAGCGTTTTGGCTATTATGTCCGTCGCCGTCATCTTCAAGATTTCTTTGAGAGAGGAATGTACTGGACTTCTCATCCTTTGCGAATTGGATTTGTCGTCACCGATGCTGATTTAGAAGCCGCAGCCGGAGATTATTTTACCGCAGTGGAATTAGGCGAACAGTTGGTTCGAGAATATGGATGGGAAGTCTTCTATCTTTCTGAAGGGCCACAATGGTACAATTTGCATCAATTAGATGTCGTTGTGGTGATGCGCCATGAATATGATTTACGTCTGATCGAAAAAGCAAAACCGACATTAGTGAAGATAGCTTGGGCGCGAAATTGGTTTGAAGTTTGGGCGTCTAGCGAGTCAGCCTCAGATTATGATTGTTTCTGGTGTTCCTCTCAAAAAGCCGCAAATTATGTTTCTCAGAAATTATCAAAATCTGTCACATTAGTCCGAATTGCAACGAACGTAGAACGATTCTCTCAGCAAGCAGAATTCAATCCGGAGTTGAAATCAGACTACTGTTTTACCGGAAGTTATTGGAACTCTCCCCGTGAGATTATTAACTACTTAAATCCCGAGAATCTACCCTTTGAATTTGCTTTATATGGACACAATTGGGAAGAATTTAGTCAATTTAAGAAGTCTTACAGAGGCGCGATCGCTTATAGTAAATTACCCCAGGTTTATGCCTCTACAAAGATCGTTATTGATGATGCCAATGCCGTCACGAAAGAGTGGGGATCTACTAATTCGAGGGTTTTTGATGCGATCGCGGCTGGGGCTTTAGTCGTGACAAATGGGAAGCTTGGGAATGAAGAAGCCTTTGATGGATTGTTGCCTACTTATGATTCGGCGGAATCTTTAGAAGAAGTTTTATGGAATTATCTAACAGATGAATCATTGCGTTGTCAGCGAGTCGAACAGTTGCAGCAAATTCTTCAAGAAAAACATACTTATAATCATCGCGCCCAAACAGTTTTTACAAATCTCCGAGAGAAGATGACGCTTAAGTATCGGATTGGAATAAAAATAGGCGTACCTGACTGGAAACAAGCCAAAGAATGGGGTGATTATCATTTTGCCAAGGCAATGAAACGAGCATTTGAACGTCAGGGTCATTCAGCGCGAATTGATATATTACCGGAGTGGGAAAATTCACAAAGTTATGGAGATGACGTTGCTATTGTGATTCGAGGATTGAGTCAATATCAACCCAAATCCTATCAAATTAATCTCATGTGGAATATTAGCCATCCCGATCAAGTTTCTTTAGAAGAATATGAACAATACGATCAGGTGTTTGTCGCCTCTTATTCCTACGCAGAGGAATTACAACAAAAAGTCAAAGTTCCCGTTCAACCTTTACTGCAATGTACCAATCCAGAATTATTTTATCCTGATGATACAGAGAATCAAGAAGTTGGAGAAATATTGTTTGTGGGAAACTCTCGTAAAGTTTATCGCAAAATTGTCAAAGATGCCGTAGAAGCAGGATTAAAAGTAGATGTCTATGGGACAAATTGGGAAAATTTACTCCCGTCGGGATATCTCAAAGGAGAACATATTCCCAATGAATTATTGCGACAGTATTACAGTCAATGTGGAGTATTATTAAATGACCATTGGGAAACCATGCGAGAGAAAGGATTTATTTCCAATCGGTTGTTTGATGCCGCTGCTTGTGGTAGCATGATAGTCTCTGATGGAGTTTTCGGGTTCGAGACTGTATTTGGGGAAAATATTCATACTTATAATTCAGTCCAAATGCTATCAACTGTCGTCAGCAATTGTTTACAACAAAGGAGTGAGAACATTGGAAAGCGGTTAGAGTTAGCCAAAAACATACGAGAGAATCATAGCTTTGAAAAGCGAGTAGATGAGATGTTAAAGGCGATCGCTATTTTGCACAAAAATAAAATGCAAAGTTTTTAGATTTCAAAGAAAATACGGAGCGAATGAGTTGTGTTTGGAGTTTGAAAAAATGTTGATGAAATTCAACAGACGGTGGATAATCTATGGCAAAATCCTCCAAACGACTTGCTTGTAGCAGTCAGAGGAAATCGTCCTCAACCGTTCTCTGAACTCAGAGATAAATCTTGTAGAGGTGTCGGAGTTAGACTACTCGATATTCATTCTCATAGTGAAAGCGCAAAACAGTTATATCTTCACTCTAAATTGCATCGATACTGTCAGCTCATTTACAATCAAAAGCCAGTCGCAACTCAGACTCTGTATTTCGAGTACGGAAGTAATCAACCCTTACACCGAGATCCGTTTTATGTCATTACAAATCCGCCCTCAAACGTCTTAGCATCTTGGATTGCTCTTGAGGATATTACAGCCGATTCAGGGCCACTCAATTATGTTCCAGAATCTCATAAGTTACCTTACTACAGGTTGAAAACAGGAGATATTATCCTGAATGATTTCAAAGTAACTCAGCAAGAAAAAGATCAAAGTTATACCTATATGTATGAAATGATGGATAAGTATAAATTGCAAAAAAAACCCTTTTATGCGAAGAAGGGTCAAGCCTTTCTTTGGCACGCTTCCTTAGTGCATGGAGGTTCTACCGTAGAAAATCCCTCTCAAACCCGAAAGAGTCTAGTTACTCACTACGATATCTTTATCAATCATCCATCTCAGTCGCAGCGAGTTTTTTTTGAAAGCAAAAAGCCGAGCATAGTCACTACTCAAAAATTAGCAGAAAAAGATGGGTGGATAGGCTTTGAAAATCCTTTCAAACAATACTAATCGAAAAATAGCAGTTATGAATCAAAAGTTAAGTCCGAATCATCCGAATGGTATTAAAAAAGTTCAGGTCGGTTGTGGCCCCCATAATATTTTGCCTGATTGGTGGAATGTAGATATTCGCTCATTTCCTGGTATTGATCAAGTCATGGATGTCACACAGCCTTGGCCATTTAATCAGCTAGAGTACGTGTACGGAGAACATTTTTTAGAACATTTAAGTTTGAAAGAAGCTATAGATTTTCTCAATAATGCTTGGAATAGCCTTAAATCTGGGGGAATTGTTCGGTTATCAACTCCTAGTTTGGAGTGGGTGCTTTCAACCCACTTTAATCTATCAGAAACTAATCCACAAAAGCGTATTGATTCTACATTTTCGATGAATCGTGCCTTTCATGGATGGGGTCATCAGTTTCTGTATTCTAAGGAATTTCTCTCCTTTATGTTAGAAAATTTAGGATGGCAAGATATCAAATTTTGTGAGTACGGAAAAAGCCAGCATCCCAAATTATCTAGCCTGGAGCGACATGGTAAATACACTGTTGTTCAAGGGTATCCAAGTGTTTTGATTGTAGAAAGTACGCGAGGTGATGGTCGTTCTGAATCAAAAATTTTATCATTCAAAAAATATTTGCAAGAATCGTATATTAAATATGTAAGTTCTGGACATTGATTATCTAGTAGAGTTAAGTGAACGCTTGCTAGACATTCACTGTTGAATTTCAACTTTAATTTGATGTAGTCGGAATTTATATTCCTCTATCGCTGCTTTCATTCTTTGTAATTTTATTTCTGAGGAATTGTTGCAATAAATATTATATTCATGTCTGCGTTTTTCTCGAAAGATTAAAGCATTCTGATATAGCTTGATATCCTCACTATTCAATTGAGTAATCCTATCAATTATACTGCTATTAGTTAACACTTCACTCAAAAGTTCTTGGTATGCAGGTGCGGGATTGGTATTCACATACTCAACTTCAAAATCAGCCCAATTTAAGTAGGTTTTTAGTTCTGCTATATCCTCTTGAAAAAATTCTTGTACTCCCACAAAATAAAAATCTTCTATCCTTAAATTATTCATAAATTTGAGCGTAAAGTTTTGGATAGAAGAAAGGCTAGCAAATTCAATGATACTTAAGTTATTTTCTACAAAAAAACGATGCTCTGGATGATTCATTTTTTCGACAGGCATATTCTTCCAGAAGAAATAATGAGAAAGTAAACGATGAATAGGATCTCTAATCCAGATAATTCTTTTTGCAGAAATATAGTGACGATATTTATTTGCGCCAAAATGACCATGTATTACCTTAATTTTATCTTTTCTTCTTTGAAACTCTTTTTGTATACGTTTCCGCTTTTCCCCTGGATAATCTAGGAGAATACACTCAGGCTTATAAACTTGTTCTAATATTTTTCTAAAAGTTGTTCCAGCAGTCTTAGGAACATGAATAGAAACAATTTCTATCTGTGCATCTATTAAAGCGTCACTACGACTTAATTCATTCATTTAATTATTTCCTGAGCTTTATTTACTGTTAGCTTAAAGATTTAAAAGTTTGAAACATAGCTTTAATGATTTATTTGAAAGCCGGATCATATACAGCATCTTCATGTCCACTCAGTTGGGAGTTGTAGAATTCGTCTATATATTCTTCTCCTCTAAGTTGATACTGAATATACCATTCTTTCCAAGTTCTACCAACTCGCTCTGGAAGACCTTGAGTTGCGGCATAAGCTTGCCCTCCCTTAATAATTTTTTGTCTAATCTGTTCTTTTGAACGAAAGGGGTAGTGTCTGATAAATAGTCCGAGAGGTTTACCATATATGTAAGGAACACCTTTCCCATTCAAGCAAACGATGTGCTGACCTTGACCAATAACCATTCCAGGTTTCCAACGAACTAAAACTTTATTACCTTGACCTGAAGTATTTTTAAGTCGATGAGTCATCCTTTTAATTGGGTTGGTTTCTGATTGATCATAAAACGATATAGGGATATAATTTCTATATTCTAAACGGATACAGTTCTGCTCTTCTTTAACAGATTTAAGAAGAGTCGGTAAAGCCTTATTTCCTGAACATAATAGCTCATCTCCATCAAAAGGAAATATCCATTCTACTCCCCATATTCGGTGCGCTAGCTCTGCTGCTGCGGTCAATTTTCGATATTTTTGAAAGCTAGGATCTCTGTCTTCTATCAAGTAAACTGTTGCTTCTGGATGAGTATCTGCAAAGCGTCTAATCTCTTCTGCTGTATGATCTGAAGATTGATTTTCTAGTATGACAAATCTCTTAATTCCCTGCCGATATTGCCACTCTAAATTATAGTAGATAATGTCCTGCTCATCTTTGACAATAGATACGCCAGCGATGAGAGCTTTTTCTGTTTCTGTCTCCGTTGGCAAGGAATAACTTTCTCCCCTCGCCAAAGCTGCTGACATAACAAACCAGGGAACATCTTCTTGCCCAGGTTGAACCTCTACTGATGTTTCTTGTATTTGCAGCTTTTGTGTAGGAAGTGATAAGTTGTCTAGTTGAGCTTTAAATTTTTGAAGTCGAATTTGCTGTTGTTTTAAGTCCTGTTGAAATTTATCTCTTGTTCTCAAGCTACTGCTTGATAAATCTTGCCATTTCAATTTTACTTTTGCTATGAGAAAATGACTCCGATCTTTGAGGACAGCCTGTATGAATATTTCAGACTCAACCGGAAGTTGAGATACATCGAATTCACCTTTAAAACCACATTGATTAACTTCTAGTGATTGTGGATAACGCCTAGCTACATCAAGTCGAGACTGATTAATAGATATTCTTTGAATTGATTTTCCATCATGTATGATTTCCACAGCAACCGCAGGAGATTTTTTTCCCAATACCCAGCCTTCTAACTTAATTTTACTGGTGTTGGTTTGATCGCCTGACTTTGGGCTTCCTAAACCCCGTCCTAATAATAAATGAGAGTAGCCTGTTGAGAGTTTAACAGCTAAGATTTCAACTTTTACCTCTTCAACTTGATTGCTAGCTTGATCCCCAAATTCAGCCTCACTCCATCGTAGGATGGGTTCACTATTCCAAGGATCGAAAGGTATGAGTTTTTTCTGAGGTAAATGAGGACGGACGAATAACTTTGCCCGCTCGTTCAGCATTGCTGCGGCAAATGAGAATGAACTGTTGGATATTGCTAATACGTCACATTGACTCAAAATGTAGAAATCTGGATAATAATTGGCTTGAGACAATTCGATATTTAAGTCTTGAACTGTGATTGGATTATAATCAGAGAAATCACCTATGACATTTTTGATTTCATCACTAGCAATGAATAATACAGGTTGCTCTAGTGTATCCCAAAAACCTTTGAGCCATTCTCTGTACCAGATATTAGGAGCAACAGAAAGATAGGGTCTAGGTGCATGCTTGTAATCTCCCCGTCGTAAATGTAAGCCAACAATTGTTTTGCCTTTGGAACGCAAATTCTGTAGAGCTTTTTTCAACTTTGATTCAATTTCAGGTATAGGTAGGAAAAGAGAGCGGAAATAATCTTTGTGAGCAGCATAATAACTGGTGTGAAATTGAAAAAACCCAAAGAAATCGACGTTTTTGAAAGGCTTTTGAGAATTCAGGATTTTAGATTCTGAGAGCTTATAAGGCATGGCTTGCTCTCGCACTTGAGGTAATTTATTTAAAATGGCTGGATCGTTGTGATCAAATATATATTGACCAATCCAATTTGAAGTTTCAACTCGGAAATTATGCTCCTTTGCGTAAATTTTTAAGAAGGCATATCGGAACAAGTTGTTAGCAAAACGAACTTTTGCACCCAAAGTTGACATGGTGACTACAGGTTTTTTCACATAAAAGGCATCTCCCCAAGTTGGATGGTAGGGTGAGGTAGTCGCCACACGCTCGAATCCATACTGCTCTAAAAAGTCATCAAGTTGGTCAATTAATGCACATCCTTCGTAAAGCTCTTCATAGTTAACTTCGGTGTTAATTGCTTCAATATGCTTGAGCAGGTTTTCAGCACCTTGAAAAGCTAAAAGTTCTGCTCCCTGAATATCAATATTGAGAATATTAAAATCACTCGATTTGAGCTTTTGTTCTTCTAAAAGTGTATCGAGTTTTTTAGATTGTACTGTAATTTGATGAGTTTCTTTGATATTCTTATAAATTTTCTCTACCTTTTTAAGTGGTAGAATAGAACTGGCTTGGTCTAATGAGGTAATGTGTAAATTAGCTGTACCGTCTTGATTACTTATTGCACAGTGAATAGCTTGTACATTCTCTAACCCTGCAACTTTTTCTTTCAAGCTCTCAAATATTGTTGGATTAGCTTCAATCAATAACACTTGAGTAGCGTTCACTTTTTGATATTGATCTAACCCTTTTGCTTGATGTGCTCCAATATGAATAATACCTCGCGGAGTAATAGTATATTCCTGACACAGTTTTTGCACATCTAGCATCTGGGGTTTTTTTCCTAAAACCTTAGAAACAAGTCTTTCATTAACTGCTAAAAAATTACTGTATTTGAAGTTCTCGTATTTTGAGCTAAAATTGGGAATATGTTCTAATTGGGAGGGCTGAATTTTAAATATAGAGTAACGATATTTATTGAAAAGACTAAAAACTGCTTCTAAAGTAATTTTAGCATCGATATAGTTACCTCCGTATTCAAATTGAATATAATCAATTTTTCCCTTTCTTAGAAACTCTTCAGCACCTTGAATAACCTCCAGTTCAGAGCCTTCAACATCAATTTTCAAAAAATTAATTCGTTGAATTCCTAAGGTGTTGCAATATCGATCTAAAGTCGTTACTAAAACTGGAATTTCTTGAGGATTTTCCAGTTTATATTGTTTTTCAACTTTAAATCTACGGTAAGCTGTACTCCATCTAGGTCTATCTTTATAAAAATAAAAAGTTCTTAAACTATCTTCTTGACCTAAAGCATAATTGTTAGGAATAACTGTTTTTGTCTCAATCGCTTGAGTAAGACTTTTAATGAGGCTTGTATAATTATTGGGAATAGGTTCAAATAAGTGAACTTCCAAATTTTGCTTTCTCTCTAATACTTCCTTCGTCCACCCACCAACATTGGCTCCCACATCAAACACTAAATGATCGGACTCAATCAGTTGTTCAATCACTTTTAATTCGCCACTCAAACGAAGTTGATTTTCAGATTGCTTGGGTTTTTCTTGACTAGTAGATTGACTCAAATTACCTTGATACCAAGGAATACAAACTTGGTGAATTTCTGACTCTGGATATTTGCAATTCAAAAAACAAATAATATTACCCCATTTAGCATTAGAATAGAATATTCTATCAGGATCAATGGCATGGGATTGTAAATCAAAAATAAATTCTTCTGTATTTTGTTGACCGTCTATTACAATACTCAAACTATATCCACATTCTTTAAGCACATTTAGGCATTCCAGAGTACCAGCTAAAAATTTCGGTTCCCATCCTTTAGTACCACTTCCTCGTTCAGCACCTCCACCATACTCAAACATGACAACTTTCGGCAAAAGAGTTTTAGGTAACTCTTTAAACTGAGAAATCACTATTGACTCCGATCCTTCGATATCAATTTTGATACAGGTTACTTGATTCGCTTTAACTTCTTCGAGTAGACGTTTTAATGTCTTTGATGGAACTTGTTTAACTTTAGTAGAAGAAGCTCCCCACCAGTTGGATGATAAGGAAGAAAAATTGAGATGTTTAGGGTTATTATTAGACTGACTACCTACATTTCCAACGTATAGATTTTGAACTCCATCAACTTCTGATAAACAGCTTTTTACCAAGGTAATGCCCGACTTTCGACACCTTTGTATTAATGGGTTAATTGGTAAGGGTTCAACGGCTACACTTGAAAACCCTAAGTTAGCAAATAACTCGCAATAAAAGGCAAAAGTTCCGACACCAACATCAATACAGATTCCTTCTCTCTGTTCATCAACCTTGACTAAAATTTCAGTTAATAAAGCCTGACAGCATTCCTCTACTCGCATAAGACTAAGTCCCTAAGATTCTTAAAATCTAAATTTATGTTTCAGCAAAGAAAAATGTAAATATACTCACTGGGTTGTTCGTATGACGAAAACTATTAGTTGGAATCACTTCTTTTTCATTCACAGAAATAATCCTATCATAGAAAGGTTTATCTTGTCGATAGTATTCTCTTGCTATAGTAAACAGATAAATTTGATGGTAAGGAGGACGTTCTCCAAAGTAAGGCTCATATTCAATCGGACATCGCTCACCATAAGGTTGCGAAGATAATTTAATTTCGGAAATCTTTTCACAATCAGATCTTCCTTCAGGAAGATCTAAATAATATTCACCATAAAAGCGAAGTGCATTCCGAATCGATTGATTATGAACATCAATAAAACGTTTACGATTAGTGTAATATAAGTCATTGAGTTGAGCGATGTGAGCAGCAAGTATCAATGCTTCTAAGTTAAACATACTGTAAGCAAAACCCGCTCTTTGTTTAACATCTTGATTCCACCATCTTTGACGATTATATATATCTCCCTTGGCAGGAGGATGAGGAAGGCTGCGATGACGATCGTATATCTCTCCCGTTCTAGCCTGAATTGGAAGATGAGCAAAATCTCTATTCGCTCGGAATATATTATCAGGATTATTTTGCTCATAGATGGCATCCCTAACCAAGTTTTTATAGTTCCATCGATTTCCTTTCATTAAATAGTCTAATAGATTTTGATCTTCTCCATATAATGCTGCAATCAGCATTCCTTCGTTATGCCAACTCAAGTGATTATTTGCACCTTCTCTCTCTAAGTTCTCAATCCAATATTCATGGCTTTTCTTGATTTCATATCCTAGTTCTAAAAACCACTCTGTTACAGTTTCTTTTTCATCCTCAGACATATAAGGAGAAACTAAATGAAAAGCCTGAGCGTAACGGGCGAAATATCGACTGATATCCAACCCTGATGCTGAAAGATTACTTTTACTACCTCTCGTTAGCTGAGTTCCCCCTTTCTGTTCAGCCCAAGCCAGTATAATATCAATCGCTTTTTGGCAATAGTCCGGTTGATCTTCAAATACACAAATTATTGCTAACTCGAAGCTTCTAGCTAGTCCATTATATACTCTAGAGCGATATTCTCCCCGATTTGTCCCTGTATAAACTGGAACTTTTGATATAGACACATTATCATAAAAGTCTTTTGCCCTAGCCTTAATATCTTGATATGCTCTATGAGTTAGGGGATATTTCTCTGGAGATTGAGAGAGTCGTTGTTGAGCTGCATCGATTAACTCTTGATTGATTAAGACGTTCGGAAGATCATCTGGAAGTTGATATGAACTCGATTTGTCTTCAATCTCAACATCAGTATCTCTCGGAGCTTGAACAACAGAGTTAACTGCAACCTCACGAGTAGTTATACTAGGCTCGCTCCGATCTCGCTTGAACGAAAAGGCTTCAATTGCCTGGGTTCCACTCAAACTCAAGATCAGAACGAAGAACCCCACGTACCTTGAAACTTTCATGCTCTCTCTCAATCCTCACAAAATACAAATTTATTTTAAAAGATTATCTCAGCTCTGACTGCACCCTTTCTAAAAAAGTTCGCGATCGCTCTAGGTCTACTTTGATTTCCTCTAACTTAGAAGAAAGCTGTCCTTCTCGCCAGGATGTTGTCAACCCTAAATGAGCTTCAGTTCTGGGAATTTTACCATTATGCCATAACTTGAGTATCGCGATCGCAACAGGACTTTCTTCTGCAAATACAGCTTGAAATCGCAGTTCATCTTCAGTTGATAGTCCACTAATATTAATCTTTGTTTGAAAACCGCAATTGAGGAAACTTGGCCCTTTAGAATAGCGTTTGACAACATCGGGACGAGAATAATTGAGCGAAATTGTATGGAATACAGCATCATTCTTAATCAACTCTATTGCGATCGCCCTAGAGGTTCTTCCCAGTACCCAACCTCCAATTTCTATTACTGTCGAACTGTCTTCTGTTCCTTTGCTGGGCTTGTCAATTGAAAACGCAAGGACAGGGGTTGTCTCCAAATTACTGACTCGAATTACATCGAGAACTTGATACTTGAAACTCTCAGTCATTGTTTTTGATGATCTCACTTCTAAAATGATACAGGTTGTTGTACGCTCAGTTTACGAGCCGCAATTGATTTTCTAGAAATTGTTTGACGAATTAATTGTTTCCATTCTGGTGAGTTGGTTAAAGTTTGAGTATCTAGGCTTTCACCTTGCTCAGAGGAGAACTTTGCAAAACTCTCTAACCAATTTAGCAGCGTTTCGGTTTGAGAAAATGGCTTTTGTTTCATGGCTTTTCGCAAATTTCGTGCCATTAATGCTAAATCATTATTTCTGTAAGCAAACCAGGCTTCCCAAACTAATTGTTGATAAGATTCATTCGGTTGACCTGCGATCGCATCTATAAATTCCCGTCGATTTAACTCATTTTGAGCTTGTTTAAGTTCTTCTTGAGTTTGCTGTAATTTATCCTGAGTTTGATATAACTTAACTTGATTTTTTTTCCCTTCATTTTGAGCTTTTCTGTACTGAGAATAGCATTCTTCTAAAACCTTTTCGGTTTGATGGAGCCGAGTCAGAGACTGTTCTAATACTGTTGTTGTTTGATGAAGTTGAGACTCAGATTGTTCGAGTTCTTCTTGAGTGTAATAAAGTTGAGACTGTGTTTTGTGAAGTTCACTTTGAGCTTGATTCAGTTGAATCTTAGAGTGATTTGAAACTTTTTCTAACTCCAAATATTGGGTTTGATAATGTTTGACTTCTTTCTGAACTTGACTGAATTGAGATTGAGTTTGAGTGAGTTCTGTTTGAACTTGATCGAGTTGAGTTTGAGACTTGATTTTTTCCTTTTCTGTCTCACTTAGTTGAGATTGAGATTTTTCTAATTCCTCTTGAGTTTGACTGAGTTGAGCTTGAATTTGTGTCAGTTCTGTTCGAGTTTGACTCAGTTGAGTTTCTGCTTGATTTTTCGCGGCTTCCGTCTCCTGGAGTTGAGATTGAGATTTTTCTAAGTCCTCTTGAGTTTGACTCAGTTGAGATTGAGATTTTTCTAATTCTTCTTGAGTTTGACTTAGTTGAGATTTGAGTTGCTCAGATTCTGCTTTTAATGTTTCATAATCCGATTGTAATGTGGTCTGTAAAGATTCGACTCTCCGCAGATCCATCCAGTCTTTAAATACCCAAACTCTGTAAGGTGAAGATTTAATGCGATCGCGCCAAGATAAGTCCAAATTTTCATCCGGTTGCCAAGATCGAGCTTCCAGTTCTTGATACAATTCTATTGCTTCTGGGAAATAGTAATCAATAACAGTGGGACGATGACTATCTTGGTTATAGGTTTGTAATAAAGATGATTCATAAAAGGCTTCAGTGGGACTTCCTAACTGAATTTTAAATTTCTGATTAACAGTTTCAATATACCGTTGAGGCTCTTGAACAATCGCACCAATATTTGCTAAAATACAGCGCGAGGAAAAGTGGTTATAGAAATTAATTATTTGGTGATTATAGTGTAGCCAAACTTTAACTGCGAGTTCAGGTTGAGTATGAAAGACTTCATCACCTCGTCGATAGAGAGAATCTATGACTTCCCAAGGTGAACGATAAACCAATAAGAAGTTTGCTTCGGGTAATAAGTTCGCCCAAAACTTCAAAAATAAACTCGTTCTAGGATCTTTCCATCCCCAAATCGCACTAATTGCATTTTGATCTATAATTTCTCGGGCTTGATCAACATATTGTTCTTCAACGTCAATCTGTTCCTGTAATGTCCATCCGTCTGAATTAATTTCGTGAGATTGTAAAACAGCTTGATGAAACTTGACAAATTCTACATTTTCAAAATATCCTTTAAGATTAGCTGAATTTCCCTCTAACAATTGCCGACCAATATGTAGCCCTGCACTCTGAAGTAAAGCTGTAGCGAGTGATGTCCCTGAACGGTGCATTCCCGTCAGAATGAGGACAGAGGATTTCTGGGTATCTAGGGCTGATAAGTTCATTACTGTAAAGGTTAAAACGGTACAAATTTAAAAGTGTTTTCTGTACTGAAGGATAACTCCAAGCCTTATTATAAGCGTTTGACTGAACATGAGATTAACGCTTTTCGGAGTCTTTTCCTGCTTAACGCTCTGGAAGTGTTTCAGCCAAAATTTGAGCCAGCATCTTAACATGAGCAACAGTGTGAGTTGAGGAAGATGCTTGAGAGTGGTTTTCCAGCTTCACTTGAGCAAGTTGGTTTTGAGTTTCTTGTAGTTCTTCTTGAGTTCGATAGAGTTGAGATTGAGACTGTTCTAACTCCACTTGGATTTCATCGAGTTGAAATTGTGTCAGTTCTAATTCTTCACGAGTTTGATGCAGTTCTGAACGAGAGGTGTCTAACTCTTGCTGAGTTTGTTGTTGTTGAGTTTGAGCCGTTTTCAACTGGTTTTGAGTTTTTTCAAGTTCCTGCTGAGTTTGTTGTTGTTGAGTTTGAGCCGTTTTCAACTGGTTTTGAGTTTTTTCAAGTTCCTGCTGAGTTTGTTGTTGTTGAGCTTGAGACTGTTCTAACGTTTGGAGGATTTTTGGGTAGCGAGATTGTAAATCGGCTAACTCTTGCTGAGTTTCTTGGAGTTGAGCGAGAGTCACCATTTCCTCAACAACTGAAGGCGTAACTTCCTCAGAATTAGGTTGAGATTCATTGTTAATAGGAGTTTGGTGTTCACGAATATAGAACGCCTCACCCCAAGCCGGATGGTAGGGACTCGTCTCCGCAACACAGACAAAGTGATGTTCAGCAAGCATTGCACTAACTTGATCGATCAGACTACCGCCCTCAAATAAGTCCTCATAGCTAACAGTTGTGTAAATCGCTTCAATAGAGTTGAGGAGTTGACTCGCACCTTGGAGAGCCAAGAGTTCAGCACCTTGAATATCGAGATAGAGGAAATTAAAATCTTCTGGACGTAGATTTAGTTCACTCAGGAGAGTATCAAGGCTATGAACGGGAACAGTAATCTGTTGAGTAACTTTGAGATTAGGATAAATCTCTTGATATCCGCTCAAGGGTAGGATAGAACTACTCGACTCAATAGAAGCTAGGTTGAGTGTAACAGTATTATCTTGATTAGCGATCGCACTGTGAGCGATTAAAACATTCGGTTTATTCCCATAATTAACTTGTAATTGCTCAACGGCTGCGGGATTTGCTTCGATCAGGAGTATCTTCGCTATATCAGGTGTTGGGTAACGCTTCAGGTCTTTTCCCTCATAAGCGCCGACATGAATGATACCGCCAGGGGTGAAATCGTATTGTTGACAGAGAGCATAGAGGTCAAGTTTCATAAGAGCATAAGTCTTCGCCTAATATTTCATCTTAGTGGCGTTGGGGTCAGTTTAGATGCAGTGAGCGATCGCAATTTCAGTCACTCCTCAATACCATAAACTAAGGGTAAGTGAGCAGACTGTATATTGTCAGAATCAGTAATGTCAACTTCTCCTCAACTTCAACGCTCTATCTTACCGCTAGAAAATGGCGATTGCTTGACTCGTGATGAGTTTGAACGTCGTTATCGTGCTATGCCTCAACTGAAAAAGGCAGAACTAATTGCAGGAATTGTGTATATGGCTTCACCACTACGTTTGACCCAACATGGACAACCTCACGCCCAAATGATGACCTGGCTGGGAGTTTATCACGCCATGACAAAGGGTGTTCTGATTGGAGACAATACAACGGTTCGATTAGATTTAGAGAATGAACCTCAGCCTGATGCAATTTTAATGATTGACCCTCAACGAGGAGGACAAGCTAATATTAGTGAGGATGGTTATATCGAAGGCGCACCGGAATTAGTTGTGGAAGTCGCCTCTAGTAGTGCCTCCTACGATTTGCACCAAAAGTTACAGGTATATTGTCAAAATGGAGTTCTAGAATATATCGTCTGGCTCGTCTACGAACAGCAAATCCGTTGGTTTCGGCTAGAGGCGGGAGAATATTTGCCAATAGAACCCAATCAACAGGGCGTAATAGAGAGTCAGGTGTTTCCTGGGTTATGGCTAGCGGTGTCATCATTAATTGTGGGAGATTTGGCAGAAGTATTGGCTGTATTGCAACAAGGATTAGCTAGCAAAGAACATCAGCAGTTTATAGACAGGTTAAATCAGTAGAATAAAAAAGGCGATCGCACTATCATTACAGAAAACTTAATTCGTTTTTTGAGTCAATTTAGAAAGCATTTAGAAGGAGCAAGATGTTTATTCGAGATCGAGAAGAACAGGATACTCAATTAATGACTCTAGAAGAGTTTATGAACGGGTATCCTGATGGTTTAGGTCGATTTGAATTGCATAATGGAGAGATAGTCAAGGTGCAACCCACTGGAACTCACGAACAAGTTGCAGGGTTTCTCGCTTTAGAACTCGGTGTAGAAATCAAACGCTTAAATTTACCCTTTTTTATTCCCCGACAAGGGCTGGTTAAGGCTATAGATTCTGAAAAATCGGCTTATATTCCTGATGTGATGGTATTAGATTCTAATGCTGTCGAAAATGAACTTTTATGGAAAAAGCGTTCGACGATTACTTTGGGCGCAAGTATTAAACTTGCCATAGAAGTCGTCAATACAAATTGGCAAGATGACTATTTAATGAAACTAGGAGAATATGAAAAACTCGGAATCGGTGAGTATTGGATTGTTGATTATTTAGGGTTAGGGGGTCGGCGATATATTGGAGACCCGAAACAACCGACGATTTCAGTTTCCCATTTGCTAGAAGATGAATACGTGCTAAATTTATTTAGAGGTCAAGATGTGGTGCGATCGCCTACTTTTCCTGAATTAAATTTGACGGCAGAACAGATATTTGCAGTGGGGCAGTAATTTTGAGACGCTACGTGATGATCCCAAGGTTTGAGTTGGTCAATTGATTTTGTTCCCCTTACTCAAAACGTAACCAACTAAACATTTCTTTTGCTGATAATTGTAAGTCTTGAAGTGCTTCTAAGATGGGTAAAATTTCTTCGCCCAATTTAACGTCTGGAAATAAGTTGGGTTGAAATATTATGACTGACTCATCTGTCGGATCGATTAACCATCCGAGTTGGGTGCCTTGATTAATACAAAAAATGATTTTCCGGATGACTTGATTGGCAGACTGTTCGGGAGATAAAATCTCAACTACCCAATCCGGATGAATTTCAAAACGATTCGCAATTTTTCCCTGTTCAGTTTTGGGAATGCGATCCCAAGTGAAAACACTAATGTCTGGTACAATAGAATGTCCTCCAAAAGTACACCGCAACTCAGGAAAAGCATAGGCTAATTTTTGAGGTGATGCTACCGGGTTAATTGCCGCAACTAAACGACCTTGTAAAACACTATGTTCTCCTTGAGGCATTGGCTTTTGCTCTATTTTTCCGTCAATGTATTCGCTGGCGGGTTTGGTTTCGGGACGCTCTAAAAATTCTTCCAGCGTGATTTGGGGTTGAACTTGAGTAACACTAACCATGTTTTTTCTCCTAACAATTGATATGCTGTTGACTGTCTCCCCAGGATTAATATACAATAGGTTGCGATAGGTGCTACACACAGGCTACGCGATCGCCAATTGGGGATCAAGTTCTGCTGTTTTCCCAGGGGAACCTGAGTTAACTCGTCCAACACTGCAATTTTCGTTCCGAGACGCTACGCGAACGCAGTTCGAGAGGTCAAGTTTCATGGCAGTTCACGATAGCGGAAGTCTTCGCCTAATATTTCATCTTAATGGTGTTGGGGTCAGTTTAGATGCAGTGAGCGATCGCACGTTAGTGTAATGAGCTTCGCCCAATCGCGTTATTATAGATTAGGATTAGTGACCTGATGTAATGATTAGAGTTACTTCTGTCTGGTGAGTTTGTTCTGTGAGTAATAGAAATATGAATGTAGGTGAGTTGCTGAAAACTGCTAACCGACTGAAACGAGAAGGGCAGTTAGATGAAGCGATCGCACTTTATCATCAAGCAATAGAAATCAATCCTAATTTTAGCTGGGCTTATCATAATTTAGGTGAGGCTTTTGTTAAACAGGGAAAGATAGAGAAGGCTAGTGCTTGCTATTTAGAGAGTTTAAAAATTAATCCTAATTCAGCTTGGCTTTGTTACTGTTTAGGGGAAATTTTAGCCAAGCAAGGAGATTTAGAAGCCGCAGTGGAATATTTACAAAAGGCTATAGAGATTAAACCATATTTTTATAAATTTTATCAAGCATTAGGTGCAAAATTAATTTTACAAGATAATTTTGATGAGGCGATCACTAATTACAACAATGCTGCAAAACTTAATCCAGAAAAAGCTTATCTTAATCATTCAATAATAATTGAATATGCTCAAATTGCTATGACAAGATCTAACTGGTTGGCAGCCATCAAGTTATGGACTATAGATTTAGAATTCCAAGGAGAGAATGCTCCTGCTAATACCTATGCTCAATTAAGTTTTGCTTACCGTAAAATCAGAGCCTTGGATACTGCTGAGGCAATTACCTCTAGGGGTATTGTGAAATACCCTAATAATATAACTTTAGATAGTGAATTAGCCGAAATTGCTATTGCCAAGAAAAAACACCCTGAAGCCATTGTTCGGTTGCAGAATTTGTTAATTAGGTATGATAAGTCTCACACAATTGTCCAAAAATCACTTAATAAGCTATTAAGTATTTTGCTGGATGATAAAATATGGTTATATACCTTGATGAAATCAGGGACAACTTACACATTAATGGTATTAGCAAATTATATTGCACAACTTCAAGGAATTAATGATAAAATAGATTTTGATTCTATAGGAAAATATGGTTTTGTACATGGATTAAATGTATATGAGTTATTAACAAACAAAAACGTTATTAATAATCTTTTAAGTACAAAGACAGACTATCCGATTTATCATACCCATACTTATGTAGACACCAACTTCAGAAAAATTATTATGTTGATTAGAAATCCGCTAGATTTTATTGTTTCAAGCTACTTTTTTCATTTTAAAAACAGAGGCAAAAATGTGGAAATAAAAGAAGTTATTGATTCTCGCATTAAACATTTTTCTGCAACCTATCTGAATCAAAAAAAAATTTTAGACGAGCGTCCAGAACATTCTATTCTCATAAACTACGAAGAATTAATAACTGAGACAAAATCTGTATTTACCAAGATAATTAATCACCTTAGTCTTGAGTTCAATGATAGTTATCTGATGTCAGCAATAGATGCTTGTAGTGTAGATAATGTTAGGAAGATGGAAAAAAAGCAGAGAAAACCTTTAGTGGTAGGTGATAAAATTAAAGTAGAATCTTTTATAAGAAGTGGTAAAATAGGTGAATGGAAAGAATACTTATCTGAAAGTGATTTGCATCAAGTTGCTAGACAATTACGCAAAAATGCTGTTGACCCAAAGGAGTTTGAAGAATTGAGACTAATTCTTTAAGGTTAGTATTTTTAGCATACGTTCTATTATAGATACTTCTTTTAAGTTACACAGGTTGTTTTTTTTATAACTCAACAAGACAATATATGAAAACTTTAGCTCTTATCCCTTTGCGTGGTGGTTCCAAAAGCATTCCTAAAAAAAACATCAAAGAAATTGCTGGTAAACCCTTATGTGCATGGGTATTAGAGGCAGCCACTCACGCTCAACATATTGATACAGTTTATGTTTCCACAGACTCAGTAGAAATAGAAACCGTTGTCCACTCACTTAACCTCAATGTCAAAGTCATCCAACGACCAAAAGAGCTAGCTACAGACGAAGCATCTACAGAATCAGTTATGTTACATTTTATAGAGCAAATTGCTTGCGATTGTCTAGTCACGATCCAGGCAACTTCACCCGTACTTTTATCCAAACACCTGGATAACGCCCTACAACAATTTGAGTCCCAGAACCTTGATTCTATGCTCAGTGCAGTTCGTAGCAAACGCTTCTTTTGGAACGATAACGGCATCCCGTTAAATTACAATCCACTAAAAAGACCACGAAGACAGGAGTTTACCGGAACCCTCATGGAAAACGGGGCTTTTTATATTACTCGATGCTCCATTCTTGAAAAATATAAATGCAGACTAGGAGGAAAAATTGGTATTTATGAAATGCCGGAAAACTCAGCAGTAGAAATTGACGAACTGGATGATTGGGAGATTGTTGCTAGATTGCTACAACACTATTGAGGAAAATAAAGAGTGCCCTAAAGCTTAATATCATATCCCGATTTTTTCCAAAAACTCCAAAGCAGACCAAAAACCTTCCCCTTTATTCTTATGACCTTGCCAAACTTCAGGGATGAATTGAACCTGGGGAGCTAATAAATCTAGCTGATATTTAAGCACTTTGAAGTCTACATCACCATTTCCGATTTGGATTCCCTCGCCATCCACTCCCTTGGCATCTACAATATGTAAATGCACAGTATAAGGTAGCACTTTCTCTAGAAACTCGGAAAAATCCCACTTGTAATAATTGCAAGCCATCATTGAATGGGATACATCTAGACAAATCTTATGACCTGTTTGACGGCAAAATTCAGATATTTCATCCGGGTCAACAAAAAGATTATGATGGCTCTGACCACCGAAGTGCCAAGGGAATGGAGGCATTGTCTGAATAGCTAGTTGAACAGAGAAAAGATTTATCTGCTCTAGAGTTTTCTCTACCTGAAGATACAGTGCCTTACGATCTTTAATAGGAATAAAACCTTTCGGAGTCCAACCACCAGCGTTAATAACTAAAACAGGTTTGTCCTTTGTCGGGAAAAAATGTTTCAGATTATTAGTGATTGAAATTACCCGCTCTAACTCCTCAATTGAACGATCAACATAGGCTGCATCCCGGCTAGCTAAGTCCATAATATGGTCGCCCGCAAAGAGTTCCGGACTATGCACTGCCAAACCGATAGTCTGAGGAGTTGGAAAGTATTCATCGATGGAAAGCTCCAGATCGTGATAGCTCAAGTGAAACTCAATAAAATCAAGATCAATATCTTTGGTTAGTTGATGATAATCATGATATCTTGCAGGTATACCATAGGGGCGCGAAAAACTGTATTGCCTTTTTTTTACTACTTTTTGTACAATATCAGACTCAAAGAAAAAGTCTCCAGCTACAAAATCTCGATTAGCGATTTTGCCCACAAGTTCATTAATACGGTTCGGTTGTAATCCCTGACCTGGGCTTTTAACCTCAATCATTTCTCGATTGATTATTTTTCCTTTTTCTAGGGGTTGATTAATAATTAGACTCTTAGCCAAATTTTCTCTATTAATCAACTCACCCTGAGTGATTTCTCGCTCTTTTTCTTGACCCATTGCGTCTTCCACTTCCTTAATGTGGCGTACCATTTGTGCAAATTCGTCAGGTAAGAGACTAACTTTATGGTCACTACCTTCCATAGAGCGATCAACTGTGAAATGTTTCTCAATAATCCTAGCACCAAGAGCCACCGCAGCTACTGGTACAGAAAACCCTCGCTCGTGACCAGAATATCCCACAATAGTACCGGAAATCTTCTTAAGTCTACTCAGGTAAAGCAGGTTTACATCTTTAAAAGGAGTTGGATAAGTAGAGTTACAATGTAGTAAAGCAAATTGAGCACCAAGCTTTTTCAGCAAGGAAACTGAAGCTTTGATTTCAGATTCAGCACACATACCAGTAGAACAGATCAGAGATTTTCCGGTTTCAGTGAGAGCTTCTAGTATTTCAAAATTGGTAAAATCTGCTGATGCTACCTTAAAGGCTTCTATGCCGTAATCATTGAGGACATCTACACTGACTAAATCCCAGGGAGTGCATAAAGGTAGAATACCTTTATGATAACTGTAATCAAAAACTTCAAACAATTCCTCCCTTGTTAATTGAAACTTATTCAAAACATCCAATGTATACTGGGAACCTAAGTCATAATCAGCCTTCGCAGTCTTACCCTTATTGGAGTACAAAGATTTGAGGTCTCGCATTTGAAACTTAACGCAGTCTGCTCCTGCCTTAACGGCTAAATCAACTAGCTTTTTAGCTAAGGTAATATCACCATTATGATTATTTCCCACCTCAGCAATTATGAAGGACTTCCCTTGCTCAGAAATAAGATGCTCACCTATTTGAAAACCTGTAGCAGACTTTCTAGCGAGAGCTACAAACCTACCAACTTCATCTGTTAGGGGGATAATATCTTTATCATGGGCAAAATACTGGGCAATAGTGCTTGGAGCATCATGAACCGACATTGAAATAAAATTCGGATTCATAACTAAATCTACAGGTTGGTTGAGGTCAAATTTAGGATGACTGGTAATCCATCTTCTAAAGTCACCATCGCTCACTGCACCGATCAAAAGACCATTATCCTCGACAACAAAAACAATCCTCGAATGATTGTCATTAATACGCTTGAGTGAATCCCATATACTATCACCAGAAAAGACTAGATAATTCTTAATTTTTTTTTCAATACGCATAAATTTATTACTGTAGTCTGAATTTTACATTGCCTAAATCATAATGGATCAATAAAATTTTTTCACTTAACTGTTGAAAGACTGTTGCCAGAATGAGGGAACTCTAATCATCTCTGCGACAAACTAGAGTCAAGCCACCTGAACGAGTACAAAAAAATTCATTGTTTTCTGGCGGCTGATAAACTGCATTAGGATTAAGCTTCTCTTCGGTTTTGCCCCGTGCGTATGTTGAAAGAATTTTTACACCAGTTCGGCAGACAGCCTCATAAATTCCCTGGGGAGTAAAGAATATAGTATGGGGGTCTTGTCGTGTTGTTAACGCTAAATAGCTATGACCACCCTGCGGAACTTCTATCAACAGCATTCCACCTGGTTTTAGAGCATTAGCAATCTGTATTAAGCGATCGTTTAGTTCTTCAGGTGTCAAGTGTTCAATAGAATGACTAGCAACAATTGCATCAAAAAACTTCTCTGGTAATTTCTCTGGATCTAGTTTTTGTGCTCCTAGGAAAGTTAAATATTTGTCACTTTCCTCATCAAGCTCTACAGCAAACTTATATTTAGCTTCACTTAAATATAAGAAATAACCTGGCCCAGATCCATAATCCAATACATAATCAAACTTGCTACCATATTTTGTCAAAGCCCTGACCTGGGCTTGAGATCGTGAAAAATATCTACCCAGCTTTGGATATTTACTTCTAGAATCGGTACTGAAGTAAACTGATGGTTCAATATTCCTATCTTTTCGATTTGTTTCAGCATATTTTTTTTGATAGTATCCACTGATAAGTTGATCGGCATTGTAGACAAATCCCGATCCGCAATGTCCACAAAAAACAACTATAGACTTACTGAAATTTTCGTTCTTACTCGGATAGGGAGACGCAAAGAACTTCTCAGAATATCCACAAATTGGACAACCATACTTAAGTTCAGGCAAAGGCCAGAAGAAGGAAACAGAATACACGTTTGGCTGAATTAAATTTTCCACAGTTTTAACCTTTACGAACTGTTAAGAGTGAAAGTATTAGATAAGTTTATAGGCAGCTTGACTTTAGGAACTGGCTTCCATAGAACTCTAATTGTCGGTAATTATATTTGCCTAAAGGTGGTTCGCAGAGTAGAAAAAGATGCTGGTCGTACTCTTCATCATACTTATAGTCCCAATCCCTTTGCAGGTTAGTCTTTAGAAAACGGGCATTAGCTGCTCTACCATCAACAACAATTAAAGTTCCTGGAGTCAGGAAGTGCTCAATTCGGAGAATATCACAACTCATTGGCATCATATCTTTGTGTCGAGTGCTCCAGCCCGCTACTTCACCACGAACATTAAACTGATCTGGCCCATCAAGATAAATTAAATCAGGATTTACCAGTGGAAGAGTTTCATAGCGGGTGCAGATACGCCCGTTAAACTCTGACATTTCTACATTAGAGTGGTGGAAAAAGACGTATTTTTGTAGTTCAGAAGGTAAGCGATTACGTGCTACATCTATAAAATCAGATTCATTGTCTACGGAATGGAGTTCAAAGGGATTATTGCGACGTAGATTCCCGATTTCAGTTCCATAAATGTTGGCGTTGGAGTTCAGAGCATTAGCGAAGACCAAAGTTGACCATCCAACGCCGAATTCCAGAACCGTAGTTCTACGCAGATCTATAACAAAGCGGTGGAGACGATATAGGTCTTTGAGTTCTGGTTTATAAGGGTTTTCTGTGATCATATCGTTTACGCCAAGCATTGGCTGACTCGAATTAGAAACTATATCAGCCATATCATGCTTTATGAAGTAGTTTTCAAGGTTAAATCCTTCACCTACTTTTGGTATCTCAATCATAGTTAGGTTTCCTCTTTAGACTTAAGATTATTTTTAGATAAAAAAAGTAACTTATTTCTTTGATTTATTTAATCATACAAAACCACCTTTCAGATATTTTACCGATTGAATTATCTTATGTACTACCTTTCTTTCTGGAATAAAACTTTTTATCCAAGTAGCATTAGCTGACTTTAAACTAAGATTTATTATGTCATGTTTTGTGCATAACAGACTACTATTTTGAAAAATTCTAAGTGCAGATTTAGTAATAGGATCGGTATCTGCTTCTAGGAAATCCAAATAGAACAATGTTGGTATTCCTCTGATAGCAGTTTCTATTCCTGCGGTTGAAGAGCAAGTAATACAAAAATCTGCATTCTCAAATACCTCATCCATTGTTTCTGTAGAAAAAGATACGTTACTTGCCATTTCAATACTTTTTGCTAGTTCTACATAAGGAAACTGCTCAGAATGTGAATGTGTTCGATTTTCATTGGGCAAGTGTCTAAGCTTAATTTTCAAGTTAATATTTGGATTGCTTATTGCACAGTTATTTAAAACTTTTAATACATCTAATCTTTGATTGTAATAAAGTGGAACTATACTTTGAGCAAAAAAGTATACATTTTTAATATTATTATTATTATTGATTACCGTATTATCATGACTATATACTGTAAATTTGGGATTATAAATAAAAGCTCTCTTTCTTTGAATAAGAGTAGCTGGCAAAATTTTATTATAAATATCAAAGTCATGCTGATTATTGAAACATATAATATCTGCAAAGATACGATTAGAAATTCCAAGAGTAGGGAAAAAGTCTACCCCTGGATAAAATGCTATTATGCAAGGCCTTCGAGTAGTATTTAGCTTATAAAATGGTTCACCAAAAATATTTGAATGCTTACATAGTAGCAGAGCATCAAAATCAAAAATGAATGGATTTTCTTTATTTAAGTCTGATAAACGTATGTTTGTTATTTCCTTACCATAAATTTTAGTCAAAGATATCTGTCTTTCTGACACTCTTTTACCATACCCATGAATAATTTGAGCAACAGCAACCTCATAACCATGAAACTCAAAATCAGATATAGCATCAGCTAGAGTAAAAAGAGAGCTATCATCGTCAATCAGTGCAAGTAACTTAATGCTTTCTTTCTTAGTCGGCATAGAATTCTCCTGATTGCTGCTTTTTTTATATGGTTTTAATTGATGAGCAATTTCTGATGTTTGTAAAAATAGTTCAAAAAAATAGGAACTTTCAACAAACTTATCCAAATTCCCATAAGCAACCGCAAGATTTTTATAAGCTTGCTTTTGTTTTTCCTTAATAGTTTGCTTGTTTTTAATATATTTCAATTTGGCTAACAACTGATACCATAAAAAAATCATTTCTGACCAATCTTTTTTATCATAGGCTATCTGTGCTAACTCAAGAGAAAGCCTTATTTCATGAGGATATTTTGCAATACCTTTCTGGATTATGATCTCTGCATCATGGTAGTAACCTTGTGCAGAAAGAGCACGACTCATATATCTATAGACTTTTTCTGGAGCTTTATCACTGTAAGCATCTAAAACCAGCTTTAGTTTATTCACAGCTTCTCCCCAATTCTTCCCATACATAGCGGTTTCAGCAGATACAATAACTTGCTTCATACTCATTGATGGCAACGTTTTTTTGGTCTCTAACTTCGCAAATTTTTGAACAGAAATTCCCCCAAAATTAGGAAATAATTTCTCCATCTCAAACGAATAGTCTTCGTCTGAAAACTTTAGAATTCTTGCACATTGTTCATCTACACTAATCAAACCAGCCTTCCATAAATTACGAGTAAAACTAATCTGACTAATCAAATCATGATTTGCCACTACAGGTTGAATCTTTCTAAGTGGAAATCCAGCAAAATCAGCATCGTTTCGACCTCGATAGGTTTGAGAATGATGCTGAGAAGTCAGATAAAAATTTGACTTAAATAACTTAACCTTACCCACTCCTTGCAGAAGCACATCAAACAAAACAGCAGGTAAACCATTTAAGGACTTGTACAAAACACTATCGCTTTCATAGATGATCCTAATCTTATTTTTATCCAAACCCAGAGAGTTCAAGTCATACCGAGGTCTTCTAATTAGACAAAAATCCAGTTTAGAAAGGAAGCCTAGTTTATTTTGAGTAATCAAATATCTAATAGTATGAGCATTGTAGAGAGAAATATTAGTCTTTGTGCCGTATTCGTGAGGATCGGGCATAGAATCTAACCCTCTATAATTAAACCTAATTACAACATCAAAAGAGTCTATTTCCTCCCCATCTGCTACCCCCGTCGGAGCTGGGCCAACGATCGCCACTGATTTACCCTGAATATATTCCTGAAAACGCACATCCACCGACTTAGCTTCATGAGGCCATAACTTCCTAAATCCTTGGATATCGCCCTCTTGTAGGCATTTATAGGCTCTAAGCTCTGCCAACTCCTGACGGTTAAAATTAGTCGCCGATAGCTTGTCAATGTACTTATCTGCTGCCTTGAAATCTGCCCTATCTATGGCTGCCATAGCTGCTATTTTTAGGTTTTCCGTTTTGTTAGACTGAGTATCTCCCTGATGGTAGGCTTGCTGAATCCCTTTTTGCCGAGCAACCAAACCCCATTTGAAGAAACCATTCCAATTCAGCACATCATAAAAAGACAACCACTCACTCACAGACAAAACATCAGCATTAATAGTGCGGATTTGGTTTTGAATATGTTCGCTCAACTCTTCACTACTATTGGTTGGATTTTCCCGAATAGCATCAACCGATTTTATGATAGAGTTAACTAGACTCAGAGGCAGACCTTTACCAAAGCTTTCAATAGCTTTCTGAAGCACCGCCTTAGCATTCTGAGCATCTCTGCATTCCCAGTATTCCTCAGCTAGTAATAGATTTGTCCGAACATACTGCTTAATAGCACCTGGAGAATTTTTCCTACCATCAGTTTTGATAAAGCGCTGACAAAGATTTACTGCTGTACTCCAATCAGGGCACGTTAACAAACCATCCGCTCTGTACCAATCAGATATACCTTCCACAGTTTCCATCAACCAGGAAGAATAGGCATGATAGCAATACTGATTCTTCTGCTCCCGTAGCGCCCCGGGGTAGTCTGGATGAATTGCCAATACTCTTTCTAAACAATTTGTAGCTTCACCAAAAGCATCCAGCTTAAAAAGTTCGTTGCTGATGAAGACCATAGTTTGAGGAGGTAGAGAATCTCCATATGCTTTCCATAGTTTACACCAACAGCTAGCTGCTTCAGACCAATCATTTTTCTGAGTGGCTAATAGAGCCTGCTGAAATAGCGTACTACTCTCTAAGGGTAATTCTGGGGGCACCATTAAATTTACATGACGATGGCCTTGAACTTCTACTACCTGCTGATAAACCTTAACTGCCTCATCCTTTTTCCCCAACTCCTGCAAAACCTCTCCCAACTGCTGCCAAACTACCGCTGATCCTGGATGCAACTCTGCCGATTTCCTTAACTCAATCTCAGCCTCTCGCCATCGCTGCAACTGACTCAAGGCATAGCCTAACTGATGTCGCACGGGTGCCGATCGCGGATTTTCCTCTACGACCTGGCGCAATTCAACAACGGCTTCCTCATATCGCCCCAATTTACTCAAGGCATAGCCTAAATGATGCCGAACTTCTCCTCCTACAAATCCCAAATTAATCGCCTGTTGATATTCTACGATCGCCTTTTCCCATTGTTCCAACTGACCCAAAGCCTGACCTAAGCGAAACAATACCTCGCCCGACTCCGATAACGTCAGCACTTGGCGATAACTGTCTACGGCTTCTGACCATTTACCCAACTGACTTAATGCTTCTGCTAAACCCAAACACCCGTCAATATCACCTGGATTAATCTCTAATCCCTGACGATAATACTCTACGGCTTCTGACCAGTGTTGCTGCTGAGACTGCGCGACACCCAAATAATAGTACGCTTCTGGCAGCGGATTCAATTCCACCGCCTGACGCAAATACTCTACCGCTTCATTGAGGGAACCCAACTCTACCAAAGCCGCCCCCAGACTCAGATAAAACTCTCCTACATCAGACTTGATCTCCATCGCCCGACGCAAATATATTATCGCTTCCTCAAACTGTTTCTGCTGGCGTAACAACTCTCCTAGCTGATACAGACCCCAAACCGATCGCGGATTTAATTCTACAACGTGGCGAAATGCTGCGATCGCCTCATCCAAACGCCCCAACTTCCAAAGCGTTTCCCCTAAATTCTGATACGTTCCATAGAAACCTGCATTTTCCTCGGTTGCAGTCTGATAAGCCGCCACCGCTTCTTCTAGCTTGCCGATCCGTACTAACTGGTTTGCTTGTTGAAACTTACTCACCATCACACAACTGTTTCACTCAGAACTGATCAACTGATTAGCCGATCTTTATGGCAACATATCCTACCACGTTGTCACTTCAAATCAAGCTCCCATTCCAGAATATTGTTGCAGTCCTTTTCGCCACAGCCAACGGTTTAACCCAAACACTACAATCCCCCAACCCAACATCACCAGTAGCCCTCGCCCAATATTTGTTGGAAGTCCCACTAACACTGAAGCTGGAAAATTGACGAGGTAGGGGAATGGTGTCCACAGCACGATTTCTCGTACCATTGGCGGGAACATTTCTAAGGGCGCAATTACACCGGATAAAAATAAGTAAGGTAAAAACCACAGTTCTTCTAAAGCCGAAGCGCGTTCACTCCAAAATACAGCGAGAGCTAGGGTATATTGAATTATAAATCGTAGAGAAAAAGCAACGAACAGAATTAATAAAAAGGTGAGGGCTGTTTGTAAACTCGGTATCCAAAACGCTTGCGGATAGAGAGAAAAAAATAACAAAATTAGTCCCAAAACAAAGGGGAATCGAGCGAATCGTTCGGAGATATGAGAGCAGAAATGATGCCAAACAGGGTCAATTGGCTGTAATAATCGGGGTGAAAGTTTACCCTGAATGACCTCTCGCTCAAATTCCCAAATCACCCAAACAACGTTTGATTGTCGAACGATAAATGCTGCTAGAAAATAGCGTGCAAAATCTACAGGTTCTAGGGTGAGTTCTTGAGTTTGAGCGGCTTTCACCCAAATTCCCATCAAAATAAAAGGTAAGGAACCTGACAATACCCATAGAAAGAGTTCAGCCCGGTACTCTAACATATGGGCGTAGTAAGTTGTGATTAAAGCTTTGGCTATTCTCAACATTTAGGTATGATGTCCGGTAGAACTATGATAATTAAATTAGGCATTGTCCAGGCTATCCAAAATTTATAGATTTACTGCGCTAAAGCGCAATTACAAACCCAAATTTTTTTTACAACAATAATTCGGACAACATCTGATTCTACTTTTAGTGAATTAAAACCGTTTTCTGAATTGTCACATACTCTTTTGAGTTTTCTAGAATTAAAAGATTCATCAAGGTTTTGAGATTAGCCGGAGATAATAAAAATGGAAATAACATCTTTGAGGCTTTACTGAGTTTACCTCGCTGAACAGCAGTTAACCCTTCGCGCAGTTTGCGATAATTTTTAAGCTGCTGAGAATTTGACAATTCTGCTTCCGAGTCTGACAGCAATCCAGTTGTGGTTAAAGACTGCTGACGAGTCGCCATTGACATCAACATAATTTGCCAGGCTTTCTGGGAGAATAATGCAGAAGATGCCATTTTCCAAGCCGGATTAATTTTCGTATTTTTTAAGGCGACTATGCCCCAATGTAATCTCAAATAGTTCTGAATTTGTGACAGTTTCGGAAGCTGTTGCTGGTGTTTGGGATGAACCAAAGGATAGATTTTTTCCTTCATTAAAATATTCGTTCTGAGCCGCTTTTCCAGAGGAATTTTCTGATTATTCCCACCCGGCCAAATTGTGCGATAGGCTAGACAACGATTAATAAAAATAGCATCTCCAAACTGAGCAATTTTAATCCAAGAATCAATATCATCAAAATTTAAGTCTAGCTCAGAATCCCAACTTCCTGATTGCAAAAACGCATCTTTGCGATAAGCCACTTGTATGGGAGTTCCAAAGGGAATCTGTTCTAATAACATTCCATAATGGATGTCTTCTTGGGGAATATAAAAAGCTTTTCCAGGCCCAATTAACCGAGTTCGACTCAGTTCCTGACCATCAGGATCAACTTGGGCGGCTTGGGCGGAACAGATAACGGCTTCAGACTGGGTTTCGGGTGTAATGGTTTGTTGATGAATCGCGATCGCCTGGATCATTTTTTCGATACAATTTGGAGCGAGATAGTCGTCATCATCAACAGGCTTAATCCACTGTCCAGAAGCAACATCCACACCTCGATTCATGGTTTGAGAGTGACCACTATTGCTCTGATTGCGATGGTAAACTAAAGGATGGGTTGTTTGCTCTGTTTGAGACTCACACAAGCCCCGAACATATTCTTCGGTTCCATCGGAGGAACAGTCATCGGCTACAACCACTTCACAAGGAACTGTTTGTTTCAAGGCTGAGTTAATTGCCCGCTTTAACAAATCTAAGCGATTGTAAGTAGTGATAACGATACTAAACAGGATTTCCACAGGTGACGCTTCTTGAGGCATCGCTAAATCAAAATAAGAGAGTGAGAAGTTTTCGAGAAGACCTATACCGACCAAAGCTAATGCTAGAAGTTTGCCTATACATTAGCATTGCCAACATCAATTCGGCTAGATCTCAAAGATTTCGTTTGAGGTCTAAATGAGAATTCCATACCTCTTCGCGAATCAAATCTGGAAAAGGCATGGAATCTTTTGTAGCGGAGACAGATCAAATCTCTAGAAAGCGGTTCTCATTCAACTCTGACATTTATCCTAATATCTGAGCGAAGGTTCCATGTAAACCATAGGGAACATGATGTTTGAGATGCAGTTGAGCAATTGGGCCTTTCTCGACCGTTTTAGCATCTAATATCACGAGGTTAGAGCGATGGTAACTCGCATCATACACCAAAGTCAAGAGCCAGCCATCATCTTCTGTATCTCCATTCGGACGAGGAACAAACACAGGTTCACCCGCAAAGCCATGAGGGGCGGCACTCCAGAGTTGACGTTCGTTAGAATGTAAATCGACCTTCAGAATCGCTTGTAAAGGAGCATTCCCTTCCGGGTCATGGGCGGCACCGAGATAAACGTATCGATAAGGGCGTCCAACGTTGTCTGGATGCAAAGTCGGAAACTCACAGCAACGGGGTTCGATTTGCTGACGTTCTACTTCACCTGTTTTTAAATTAATCTGAAAATGCCACAATTGTCCTGGTGCTAACTTAGTAAAATCAGTATCCTGAAAATCGGCTTGGGGATCAACTCCGGGAAGAGATTCATAACAGATAGAATCAACACAAATTTCGTCTCCCTGTTCGTAGGCGTTGGCGTGATGGAAAACAAACCCCGAGTCTGCTTCAAAACACTGCATTTTTGCCTGTTTGGGATTGCGAGGAATGACAATAATTCGAGTCGGTTGTTGAGGCTTAAAATTAACACATTCTCCCGCTCCAGACAACCCAAAAATAAACGGCAAAGGATTGTAGGTAACTGGATTTTGGAAGAAAATACAGTAGTTAGGTGTAATGACAAAATCGTGAATAAAGGCAAATCCGGGTACGGAATGGGCGTGTTTGTGGAGGAGTTTGCCTTCGGGGGTAAGTTCGTAAATGGTAATCGTGGTTGAAAGTCCAGGTTTAATTGAGAAGTTAACCAGACTAGGTTCTCCGTGATTAAACTCACAATTCGGGTCAATATGAGGATGCGCCCCAAACGCATCACCGGGCTTTAAAATGCCATCAAGATCATCGATTCCTAACGTTTCTAGGGTATGCGGATCGAGTTGATGGGGTTCGGCGGCTTCCCACAACGCTAATAGCTTTCCGCCCCAATAAATCACCTGAGTATTAGCAATATTTTTCAAGCGAATATCAAAAGCATTCGCCCAAATTCCTCCAGGTTTTTGAGTCCCGAATACACCTCGGTATAGAGGCTTTCCAGCTTTCTGTTCTTCGACATAGCCTTGAGTCCGTACATAACGGTTACGATAGTGGGCGCGACCTTTAGAAAAGCGAATCGCCGAAATCATCCCATCTCCATCAAAAGGGTGATGAATGGAATAACCATTAATATCCAGTAAACCGGGACCATTGCGATAGAGAGTTCCTTCTAATTCTGGGGGAATTTCTCCGGTAATATCCTCAATGGGATAGTCATATTCATGGGGTTGAGACTGATAGCCTTTTTGCCACTCTTTTGGGTCGTAGGAGAGTTTTTTCTCAAAACTCGATTTAGGGATTTCTAGGTTAGTCATGGTTGCTTTTATTCATGTGAGATAATAAACAAAAATTTGCGATTAGGTTCTTAATCTCGAATACCAATTCCCTCATATTCTGGAACCAGTTCAGGAAGATGATGAGGTCTTGCTAGTTCAGAAATTGGAAGTTTAGAATCAATTTCCTGGGATTGGGTTTGGACATCTCCCTTTGGCAACCAATTAATAAAAAATAAAGGCAGCAGAGTGGAAATATTCGTCACAACAATGAGTAACCAGAGGTTATCAAACTGATATTCTGTGACTCCTAAAAGGTGAGTTAGCAAAGCTCCAAACTCGTGAGAGAGTAAACCCGCTAAATTATTAACTGATATTAATGATGCAAACACAGTCGCTTCAATTCCAGGAGGGCACAGACGTGTGACTAATACCAAAACAGGCATAAAAGTGATTTGCCCCATTACAGTTAAAATTAAACTCTCACCGAGACTAAACCAGTGATCGTCTATTCCGATCGCCCGGTTAGCGTGAGTGACGAGCAGTAGGGTTGTCATCCCCAAAACTGATGATAAAATTGTAGACCCAATAAAGATTTTCCGAAAGGGAACCGTTTTAAGAAAACGTTGAAACAGAAAAACGCCTAGCAGAGAAGCGATACTGGTCACTAGACGAACTCGCCCTAAAAATTCGGGTTGAAATCCCAGTTCATTGGTTGTGAAATAGAAAAATGCAGAGTCAGCAGTTGGTGTGGCTTGCCAGATAAATATGAATGCCATCGGCAACCAAATTGACTTTTGTCTGAGGGTTTGACGAAGTTGGCTAAATTGTTGTTTAAGCTTGTCTAAATCGGGGGCATCGCTCACATATTTTTCTCGAATTAACCCCGCAGCAATACAGATCAGAAACGGAAAACTTGCAGTAATTAAAAATATAGTTTTTATTGTTAATATCTCTAGTAAAAAACCACTCAAATACGCCGTAATTAATCCTCCTACAGCCCTAGTTCCCCAGCACAAAGACTGTAATGAACCAACATCACCTAAAGATTCTTGACGCGCTCGTTCTACAACTAATGAGTCTACAATCACATCACTAATCGCGACAGACAAAGAACTCAGTGTAATTGCGAGTGTAGCAGTCCAGGGACTCTCGACAACTGTTCCCATGCCAATCCAGGCAATTATGCCGAGAAAACCTGCGAAGATTAAGTAAGGTCGTCGATGGTAGCCCAGTAGAGGAAAACCATCGGAAATGAAACCAAATACAGGTTTAATAATCCAAGGTAATACAACAATCCCTAGCATCGCTGAGACTTGCGCTGGACTCATCCCCAAATCATCTTTGAGAAAGAAGCTAACAGCGAGTTGGGCTAACCCCAAGATCCCTTGAACGAAGTATACAAGTAAAATTGCAGCCAGTTCCGGAGTCAGTTTCTTGCCAAAAAGTATATTTTTCCTTATACTACTCTTGATTTCAGCAAGCCTGGTCGAAAAAATCAGCATTTGAAAAAAAAGATTAAGAAATATAAATACTTATAGCACAGGTCTAGAGGAGACTGACATCTACAGAAGGTTAGGCTTGCGCTTCGATGGCTGATTGTAGAGTCTTTGGGCCGTTTAACGAAGCATCGGGAGCAAAATCAAGGAACGTGCAGTCTATGAATGTGGGATTCTACAAGTTAAATGGAGTCTAATCCGACAACTGCCGATCTGAATCAGGTTGGCAGTTTTTCTTATAACTGTTAACTGTGACTAAAAACTGAAAACACTGTGTACTGGTGACTGTAAAAGCGGTAGGATGTTAGATAATTTTGACACCTTACAGCCAACCCTGTTTTATGAAAAACTATTTCTCACGCTTACTGGCTCTAATTTTAGCTGTTTCCCTCTGTTTATTCGGCTGTAGTAGTTCTCCTGCGGGTTTAAGCGGAAACTATCAACAAGATACCCTAACCGTTGTTCAAAGCTTGCGAACTGCCATTGAGCTACCTGAAGACGCTCCAGAGAAAGCCTCTGCTCAATCTGAAGCTCGTCTATTAATCAATGATTTTGCATCTCGCTATCGTCGCGATCCGGCGATTTCAAAGTTACGCTCATTTACAACCATGCGAACTGCATTAAATGCTTTAGCTGGACATTATAGTTCCTACCCGAACCGTCCAGTACCCGATAAATTAAAACAGCGTCTTGAACAAGAATTTAAACAAGTTGAATTGGCGGTGAAGCGGGGAGTATAAGCACGCTTGTTACGATATTCCGATCCAAGTTAGAAGGCGCGAAGTCAGCTATCAGCGATAGCGCGGTCACTGCTAATTGCTGATAGCTTGTAGCCAATAGCGAGTTAGACCGAAGTTAAACTGGGTAGATTTTTTTCAAAGGCTTTTTGAGGAATCATACTCGGGGTCGGCTTCTCATATCCTACCGTTGTCTTGGGTTCAAACCCGCGTGTAAATTCTTTTAAGTCAGTCTGTTTTGCTTCTAAAGCGGTTTTCAAAACTTCTACTGCTTTGCGTGGTTCACCCCGACCACAGAAGAAGAAATCTGCGGCGAAATAACCGTATTCTGGCCAGGTATGAATCGCAATGTGTGACTCAGCGAGTGTAGCGGTTGCTGTGACCCCGTAGGGACTGAACTGGTGTACACACAAGTCAATTAAAGTGGCATTTCCTGCGGCGATCGCTTCTATCATTGCATTCCGAATTTTTTCAGAATCATTGAGGACATCAGCAGGACATTGCCACGCATCGAGAACTAAATGAGTACCTAATTTCTTCATTTGTTCTGTTTCAACCTCGCCTTAACTTTCAAGATGCTTTTAGTTTATTCAAAACAGTTAACGTCTGACATCCTACAGATGGGTGATCGTTGCTGACTTTTACAGTTAACAGTACACAGTACAAAGTACAAAGTACACAGTTAGCCCTTCGACTACGTGACTGTTGAGCGTAGCCGAAACGCAAGGCAAGCAGTGAGAATGAATTGAAAATGCTTATAATTTCAGTTATAGTTTTAGAATTGCACCTTCATCGAAGACTTGATTTTCGGTGTTAATTCCGCGCACGATAATTTGATCTGCGTACACATCAAAAGCAGCAAAACTATAGTCTTGTGTGGAATATTCTGTCCATTCTGAGCGTTTAACTGAACGACTTTTCGCACCCGCCCCACAAACTAAATAAGTTGTCCCCTCAATTGATCGTGTCCGTTCATAGTTGTGATCGTGACCATTAATATACAGTTGGACATTATATTTTTGAAATAATGGAGTTAACTTGTCAATTAATTTTCGATTGATGCCATAAATTCCAGATGAATAAATTTGATGATGTCCAAATACAACTTTCCAAGCTGCATCACTTTGTTGGAGTTGTTCTTTCAGCCAGGGAAGTTGAACTGACCAATCTGCATTCGTATTCGTATCTAAGGCGAAAAATTGGACGGGATCTCGACGAAACGTGTAGTAACGCCCTGTCATATTAAAACCCGGATAATTCACCTGTAAATCACCATTATTTCGGCGAATATCGTGATTTCCGAGACAGGCTTGAAATTTGACACCTTGGGCGAGTAAATTCTGATAGGGCTTCTCAAAAACATCTTGAATGCGTTCGATTTCACCATTCGGATAAATATTATCTCCGGCTAAAATTGCTAAATTAAAGGGGTGTTTTTCGTGATAACGGTTCATCGCTTCTGCTACTGCATATTGTGCGGTTTCACCTGTTCCTGTATCTGCAACCGAAATAAACCGGAGTAAAGGATCTTCGGTTGGAACGGATACAATATTGCGAGGACTAACCCCAGGCTGAGTTTGAGGGATGAAAAGAGAAGAAATTTTCCGACCCCAACTCCAACTGACAAGATTGCCAAAAATAAAGCTAGAAAGAATAAATTGACGGCGTTTCATTATTAAAAATTTAGATTAAGAAATTAGGTTTTCAAAATAGACGAGCCAATGATACATTGGGAGAACAAATCCCACACTTTAGTCTAGCGCATTCGACTGCCCTCAATGGTTGGCCGGGAATAAAAAATGTCTGAAGATCGATTCTCCTCTCCTTACTCTAAAAAACCGCCAAATCGCCCCCCTAAACCGAATGTTTTAACAACACTCAGTATTCGAGTTTTGCGAGGGATAATTGACAACCTTGAAGGAATTGTTAACCAACTTGAAAATCCATCTTCTGGAGAAAACAACCCGAATCGAGAGTCAAGAAATAAATCCCTAAGATCTCAGCTCTCCCAAATTTTAGCACCCATTAGACGAATTCTTCCTCATACTCTGAATCGGAAATTGTCCGATCCAATTTTAGCGATCGCAATTGTCGCTATCTTGATTATTATATTGAGTCAAATTTTCAAACAGTTTCCTCATCGTGAACCATCTATAGGAATTACAGAAACCCATCTTTCAGATGAACAAACGACCGAAACGATTATTGAGAAACCCATAGCCGAAAATCTCCCTGAATCTCTACCTCCAGAAATTTCAAGTGATAATAAACCTCAAGAATATAAACCACAACAATCACCCAAACATTTACCCGAAAAAATTACTGAAATCTTATTAGAGAGTGATGAAGTTGAATCATCTTCAAAACCGGAAGTAGAAATAATTCCTGAAGTAGAAGGATCTGAATTAGAAACCCTTCTTGAAGTCGAAAATCCCAATAAAATTCCAGAAACTTTGGTCGCAACTGTTTCCCTTAAGCCTGTTCGTTTTGTTTCTCCCAAAACCTTAGAACTAACCCCAGAACAGTATTTAATTGCAACGATTCAAGCAAAAATGGAAGAAATGACCCTAAAAATTAGTCCTGAAATTATTAAGGCAGTGCGGGCAAACTTCTCAGTTAATCGCTTACAAGTTGAACTGAGCGAGAGTTGGTATGAACTTACAGAAGACCAACAAAATCAACTTTCGCAAATCTTGCTGAAACAAGCTCAGGATTTTGATTTTACTCGACTTGAACTGACTGGGGTGAACGGAAAACCCCTGGCGAGGACTGCGGTAATTGGCTCAAATATGATTATTTTAAATCGAGTCAAATCACCCACATAAGCGAAAATCTCCTCTCGAAACCTTAAAATCTTTGGTAGCCTTGATCACAGTACAATATTTTGCCGATAAGATATAACGATTGAAATCTGTAGCACGAGTTTCTTATGGCGAATCCCTTCCTTTTTCTCGAATATGAACCTGCATTTGAAACATTAGGCAGTGACTACTATGACGAAGTGAGGGCCGCAGAATTTCCCCTCCATATTCTGCGCTTTCGCAATGATGAGATACTGACTCAGCTTGGTCTTGACCCCCAAACTGTCAGCGATGACCATTTTATTGAAGCCTTCGGTAAGTTTGAAAGTGTGCGTCCGTCTTTAGCAATGTGTTATCACGGCTATCAATTTGGGGCTTATAACCCTGAACTTGGAGATGGTCGCGGTTTTCTCTACGGACAAGTTCGGGGAAGTGATGGAGAACTCTACGACTTTGGAACCAAAGGAACAGGCCGAACGCCTTACTCTCGCAATGCCGATGGCCGTCTGACCCTCAAAGGCGGTGTTCGTGAAGTCATTGCGGCTGAGGCCCTGCATCGAATGGGTGTCCGCACCTCTCGGACTCTCAGCTTGATAGAAACGGGTGAAAAACTCTATCGCAGTGATGAACCCTCTCCGACTCGTTCGGCGGCAATGGTGCGTTTTAGTCGCTCTCATATTCGCTTCGGAACATTTGAGAGATTACATTATTTTGGTCGGGCAGATTTGGTCGAAAAATTATTAGATCATGTTGTTGAATATTATTATCCTCATTTTAAAACTGATCGCGATCGCTATGCTTTATTTTATGCGGCATTAGTTGAACGAGTGGCGACTTTAGCAGCCCAATGGATGACAGCGGGTTTCTGTCACGGCGTTTTAAATACTGATAATATGTCGATTACTGGGGAAAGTTTTGATTATGGCCCCTATGCGTTTATTCCCACCTACAATCCCCGATTTACTGCCGCGTATTTTGATTATAGTGGTCTTTATTGCTATGCGAATCAACCTTGGGTTTGTAAGGGAAATTTAGAACGATTACAACAACCCTTATTAATGGTTGTCGATCCTAAAGATCTAGAAACAGGACTAGATTTATTTGATCGCCAATTTCAAGAAAGTTATCGACAGTTAATGCTCAATAAATTAGGGTTTGAGCAGTTACCGATACCTGAAGCCGAAGAACTGTTAAAGTTAACGATTAATTTACTCAAAAATAATGACTTAGGTTATCACGACTTTTTTAGTTTGCTCACCGCAGGATTTTGTCAACAATGGCAAGACGATTACACTTTGATTTGTCAAACTGAAGGACTCCCTAAATTTGAAGGCTGGCGAAAATCTTACTTGGAAAGTTGGCAACAGCTTTATCATCATTATCTGCAAACCCTCTCCCCAACTGAAATGGAGCAAATGAAAGCCCGATTAAAACAACATAATCCCCAGATTGTTCCACTCAGAACCGAAATCGAAGCCGTTTGGGAAGCCATTGTTGTTGAGGATAATTGGCAACCTTTTTACACGCTTATACAAAACATCAAAGCAATTTGAACACAGCAGATCAGAAGCAAAAGCAAAATTTAATTCGATTAAACATCAGAAAAAAAACAGAAAAGGTTGTAATTTAATGATATAATTCAAATACTCTTAAAAAAAATCTGCCTCTTGAAGTTAACCGAAAAACAGCAGCAAACTTTATGATACCCTCTATGCCTGGTGAAAGCTATCGGGGGCCGTTACCCCCCTTAACCTCCCAAGAAATCCAACTTCAAATGGCTCTTGAACAAGACATCAAGATTTTGGCACAAGAAATTGGTGAGCGCAATTATCTTAACCCCAAAAATCTCCGAGCATCAGCAGATTTTTTAGAGAAAAAGTTTTTAAGCTGTGGGTATCAAGTTCAACGTCAAGCCTACGAAGTGAATAGCCAGACCTTTGAAAATCTAGTTGTAGAAATTCGAGGAAGTACGCATCCGGATGAGATTATTGTGATCGGGGGTCATTATGACTCGGTGGTGGGATGTCCAGGCGCTAATGATAATGGTTCCGGTGCGGCGGCAGTTTTAGAATTGGCTCGAATATTTGCTCGCAAAAAGCCAAAGCGAACCTTACGGTTTGTTGAATTTGTGAACGAAGAACCTCCCTTTGCGATGACAGAGGGAATGGGAAGTTTAGTTTATGCGCGATACTGCCAACAATGTCGAGATAATATTGTCGGGATGTTGTCTCTAGAAACAATCGGGTACTATTCTGACGAACTGGGTAGTCAACGCTTTCCCTTTCCGTTGGGAAATTTTTATCCCTCTACCGGAAATTATGTCGCTTTTGTTACTCACCTCAAATCTACTTCTTTAGTTCGTCAAGTTATCGGTTCATTTCGTCGCCACACAAAATTTCCGAGTGAAGGTGCGGCTGTTCCCGAACAAATTCCTGGGATTAGTTATTCCGATCATTGGTCATTCTGGCAAGCTGGATATCCCGCTATCATGGTGACAGATACCGCCATGTTTCGCTATCCCTATTATCACGCTTGGAACGATACTCCCGAACAGATTAATTATGACCGCTTGGCGAGAGTTGTGGCAGGATTAGCACGAGTTATTGCGGAATTAGTTACATCTTCTCCTAACTGAACACAAAATTTTCTCACTTAAGAATTATACCTAATTTTTGTGGTTCTCCGCCGAGCGCTACCCTTTCATAAAAAGCAAATAAATAATGAAGTAAAGTTCCTTTTTAAGGAGGAAAAAACAGTGTTATATGGGTTAACTCTTTTATTAACTCCGTCTTATATGCCACATGGTTATTGTTATTTGTGGCAAACTCCTTTAGTAGGGTTACATTTGGTCAGTAATGCACTCATTGCGATCGCCTACTTCTCAATTCCGGCAATGCTGATCTATTTTGTTCGTAAACGGAGCGATCTCCCATTTTCTGGTTTCTTCGTCTTGTTTAGTGCTTTTATTGTCTTCTGCGGTGTTGGTCATTTACTTGATATTTGGACGCTGTGGTATCCTAACTACTGGATCTCTGGGATCGAACGCGCTCTAACTGCATTGGTTTCTTGTTATACAGCCTTACAATTAATAGAATTACTGCCAAAATTTCTCGCTTTGCGATCACCGGAACAACTTAAACTGGTTAATCAACAGTTAGAAAAAGAAGTCGCAGAACGACAAAGAACTGAAGAAATTCTCCAAACTATTTTATCCGGAACTGCTTCTGTGACCGGACAGGATTTCTTTCCCGCATTGGTGCAGAACCTGACAACAGCTTTAGATGTTCCCTACGTGTTAGTCTGCGAAATCGCTGATAAAGAAACACAAGAATTAAATACACTGGCGTTTTATTCAAAGCAAAATTTATCGAATATTTTTGATGGCAAGATAGAAGAATATCCCGATGAAATTGTTATTAAAGCACAACAGTTTTGCTATTATCCTCAAAATCTGCAACAACTGTTTCCCCATCATCAGTTTCTCAAACAAATTAATGCTGAAGGCTATGTGGGTCTGCCTTTATTGGATGCCGAGCAAAATGCGATTGGTTACTTATGTATTATTGATATTAAACCGATTGAAACCTATCAGCGAACTCAGGCAATTATGTCCGTTTTTGCTGCTCGTGCAGCGGCTGAACTGCAACGAAAATGGGCAGAAGAAGAAAAAAGACGAACTTATGAACAGTTAGAATTTCGAGTCGAAGAACGAACCGCAGAATTAGTGGCTGCGAATATTACCCTGGAAACAGAAGTTCGAGAAAGAATTGCGATTGAAAGAGCGATCAAACAGATGGCAGAACGGGAAAAAGCCACAACTCAAGTCATCCTGCGAATGCGGCAAATGCTTGATTTAGAATCGATTTTCCAGGTGACAACATTAGAACTACGACAAGCCATAGAATGCGATCGGGTTGTGATTTATCAGTTTAATTCTGATTGGAGTGGTAAAGTTGTTTCAGAGTCAGTAGCTTCGGGTTGGAACGCTTTATTTCCGACAGAGATTAATGCACCTGAATTGACTCAAGTTGCTGTAGATAACGCCAATTGTATAGGGGGTCAGTTTAGCAGTTTTGATGGACTGATTGAAGATAGCTATTTAAAAGAAAATCAAGGTGGATTTTATCGTCACGAAAAGAGTTATTGTTGTGTTTCTGATATTTCCCAAGCTGGATTTGATTCTTGTTATCTAGAACTCTTGGAAAAACTACAAGCACAAGCTTACATTATTGCCCCCATTTTTTGTGGTGATCAACTTTGGGGTTTACTCGGTGCTTATCAGAATCAAAGTCCGAGAGAATGGCAAGAAGCAGAAGTAAAAGCTGTTACTCAAATTAGTAATCAACTGGGCGTAGCAGTACAACAGGTTGAGCTATTTATTCGCACTCAAAACCAAGCCCATGAACTCAAACAAGCCAAAGAAGCGGCTGATGCAGCCAATAAAGCAAAAAGTGAATTTTTAGCGAATATGAACCACGAACTTCGCACGCCGCTGAATGCGATTTTAGGTTTTACTCAACTCATGCAGCAGGATATCTCTCTAAGTGCTGAAAATCAACGCTACATTGAGATTATGAGTGCCAGCGGTGAACATTTACTCTGCTTAATTAATGATGTACTGGAGCTATCTAAAATTGAAGCTGGACGTACAATATTACAGGAACGTGAGTTTAACCTTCATCTGGTTTTGGCTAATCTTGAAGCGATGCTGAAGTTGAAAGCTGACTCGAAAAAAATACAACTCAATTTTGAAGTAGACTCTAATGTTCCTGAATTTCTTATCACAGATGAAAGAAAACTGCGTCAGGTTTTAATTAATCTTTTGGGTAATGCGATTAAATTCACCCAAGCAGGTTTTGTAACTCTACAAGTTGTACATCAGAACTCACAACAGGACAATACCCTGACTTTTGCCGTTCAAGATACAGGCCCCGGAATCGCACCCGCAGAAATCCAGGATGTTTTTCAAGCATTTAAACAAACGAAAGTTGGGCGAGAATCTCAGGAAGGAACAGGTTTGGGCTTGCGAATTTCCCAAAAATTTGTGAACTTGATGGGAGGCGAAATTACGGTTGATAGTATTGTTGGGAAAGGAAGCTGTTTTTCCTTTTCTATACCCGTCTCTGTGGGACAATCAGCTCTACAACCTACATACAACCAGATTGACACTACAGCAAGAACAACAAATCAAGAAACAAGTCATCGTATTTTAATCGTCGAAGATAATCAAGTTAATTCTCTTCTGCTCTCTACTTTATTAAATAAAATGGGGTTAGAAGTTAAAAATGCACCCAATGGACAAGAGGCCATTCATCTGTGGCAAAACTGGCATCCACACCTCATCTTTATGGATATGCAAATGCCTATTGTCAATGGCTATCAAGCAACCCGAAATATTCGGGCGATGGAAGAAAAATTAACACCCAGACAGCCCCACGTTCCCATTATCGCACTGACAGCCAGTGCCTTCGCTGAACAGCAAGAGGAATGCCTAGCCGCAGGCTGTGACGATTTTTTAAGCAAGCCATTTCGTCGAGAAGAAATTTTAGAGGTCTTAAGCCTCTATCTTGGGGTAGAATACAGTTCTGAGCCAATAACAATGGAGGATACAGTTTCTGCCTCCTCTCTACCCAGCTCTCAATTAGAGAAAGCCGACTTAGCAATCATGTCGCCTGAATGGATTCATCAGTTATATGAGGCAGCTACAATCGGGAGTAGCCTTAACTGTTTGAATCTGATTGAGCAAATTCCGGTTGAACAGTCTTCGTTAATTGGGACATTAACGGAGTTAGTAGAAAACTTTGAATTTGAGAAAATTATCTCCTTGACGGAACAGTAGACAGTCAACAGTAATCAGTACACAGTAATCAGTACACAGTAGACAGTCAGTTTCAGTCCTATGCGTGAGGAGTTCATGTGTTAGACAGAGATTTTAATCTCTGGCATTTTTGCTGTCAAGAGAGTAGCCTGGAACGGGGAAATTTAACAATTGGTCACAATAGCTAGCCTCATCTGAGAATTCTGTGTCTTCGAGATTCACAGGATAATATTCACTGCTGTCATCGTCGCAACATTCTAATTCAATTAAACATTCAGTCTCTTCATCTTCTTCTTGCTCAATCAAAAAACAATGCTCCCTAGATGGCCTAGAAGGGATAACACCCTTCAATGGTGTCGGGTCTTGATCCAGTTGAGGAATAACGGGATTGTTAGCAAAATTAGACACGTATTGTAAGCCGTCATAAGCCACTTTCGGTGCAGGAATCTCGATATACTCAATGTCCTCACCTCGATCAATCAGCAAGCCTAATTGACCTTCGTTATGACCCACTGCAACAATTTGGCTCAAATCAATTTTTTTTAGTTTCATAGATCGTCTTCCCAAACCCTCTTTGAATGCGTTTGATTGATAAATTCCTCTTATCTCAAAGTTTAGCGTAGTTTGATTTTTAAGTCAACTTTTTTAGAAGATGAGATCGCGCAGATAACAAGAGAAAAAAAACTGCTCCGATCCAAGCACAGTATTTCGGTATTGTATCTGTATAGACAACTAAGCTGCTCTCCGTTTAGAGGGTAAAAAGCTATAAACTTTTAACAGTAGGAACAGAAAATAGAGTTTTCACAGATTTTCAGGAGAGTTGAGCAGTCAAGATATCAGAAATTATCTAAAAATCTTACACAAAAATGCTCTTATAGTTATATCATGTAAAAAACAACGAACATACGTGTTAGGATTGATCAACTAAGATTCGGAGTAAACTAATGGTAAAATCAGCAACAGAGAAGCCTTCCGCAGCTCCACTGACAGGCAAAGCATTACTTCAGAAAGTCAAGTCGCTTGGGAATATGCCTCGTCGAGAGACAGCTAAACTTTGTGGATATTACACCACCACAAAAGACGAGCAAATGCGTGCAAATATGACGGAATTTTACGACGCGCTATTGGCAGCTAAGGGAATTTCGCTAGATCCAGGTCGTACAGATGGTCGAGGTAGAGAAGCAAGTTATCGAGCTTGTGTACACAAAAATGGTTCTTTGGTTATTGGCGCAAACTATACCCAATCAATGGGCTTAGAACCGGGCGATCAATTTGAAATTCGCTTAGGTCATAAGCATATCCATCTGATTCAGATGGATGCCAAATCTGGTGAAGAGTTCAGTGAAGATGAAGAAGAATAATTGCTTTGATTGATTTCTCTCTCACCGAAGAGAAGCTTTGAATCTGTAGCCCGACTCCCTAGCCATGACTGGGGATGGGCTGCAATGTTAATATATGTATCATTTTCAATTAATCTTGAGAGTCGAAGCATGGCGATCATTCATCAGTTGATATCCCTCGAAACCCAGCCAGGGATTGGGATTTACAATATTACTTCAGAGATTGTGACCCATTTAGAAGCGAGTCAGATTCTGAACGGTCAAGTCCTGATTTTCTCTCGCCATACGACCACTGCCCTCGTGATTAATGAAGATGAAGAACGGTTGATAGAGGATATAAAAGTCCATCTAGAAAAGTTGGCTCCTCCTGGGGCGAAATATCTACACAACGATCTACACTTAAGGGATGTTCCTCCTGATGAACCGATCAATGCTCACTCTCATTTAATGGCAATGATGCTAAGTACGAGTGAGGTGGTTCCAGTGGTAGAAGGAAATCTCAGTTTAGGAACTTGGCAATCTGTATTATTTCTAGAGTTAGACGGACCGCGAACACGTCACGTATCGATTCAAATCATGGGAGAATAAAATCAGAGGCTTGACAAACGTTTCGTAATAGGTAAATAATCCTGTCTAGACCTTTGAGCGATCGCAATCATCGCTTAAAGGAACTTCCGAACCCCAGAGACAAGAATCTGTTGATTGAATAAATGTTCAGATGTTGTCATTGTTCAGAAAAAAGATGGATCTAAGTGGTCAATTTCAGAAAAGCAGCTCACTCAGTTTGCAAGCTGTGACTCTTGTTTCTTAGAACGTCAAATAGCTCTAGGGATTCGATCTTCAGACTTCAGCAACGCATCAGGTAGCCGCAAAATATGACTCACGACTTTGATCGCCGATTCCGTGAGTTAGATGACAGAAAACGTCACAATACTGCAACCTAGCCCCCCATTTGACATCTCAATCATTATTTCCCCGAATCCTGAAAAAACTCTGAGTAAACCTCTTAACTCTGGTGTGGTCAAAAATCTTCAAAGTGCGATGGAAAAACACTGAAGGTTTGTGCTGAGAAAGTCAGCCTTTAAATCAGACTGTTATCAACAGTAGCAATAATCCATTAAAATAAAGACAAACCTCCGTAGAATCCAGAGTATGAATTCCTCCTCTCTACGAACTTTAGGTGTATCTGCCAATGCTTGGGGTGTCAATGATGTGATCGCCGATCTGACTCGCCCAGTTGCTAAAGTTCAACCCATCACCCTCGCGACAGAAACCAAAACCCTACGACTAGACCTTGTCAAAGCCGCCATTATAGTGATTGATATGCAGAACGATTTCTGTCACCCAGACGGCTGGCTAGCCCATATTGGGGTAGATGTGACACCTGCACGTCAACCGATTGAACCTTTGCAGAATTTGCTTCCAGTATTGCGATCGGCAAATGTTCCAGTAATATGGGTAAACTGGGGAAATCGTCCAGATTTATTGAATCTTAGTCCAGCAACCCTTCACGTTTATAATCCAACAGGTGAAGGAGTCGGTTTAGGCGATCCGTTACCGAAAAATGATGCACCCGTTTTACAGGCGGGAAGTTGGGCGGCGGCGGTTGTGGATGAACTCGAACAAAAACAACAAGATATTCGAGTCGATAAGTATCGCATGAGTGGATTTTGGGACACTCCACTTGACAGTATTTTGCGGAATTTAGGGAAGAAAACCTTATTTTTCGCAGGGGTGAATGCGGATCAATGTGTGATGGCAACGTTGCAAGATGCGAACTTCTTGGGCTATGACTGTATTTTAGTGAAAGACTGTACCGCCACCACATCACCCGACTATTGTTGGCAAGCGACGATATATAATGTCAATCAGTGTTTTGGCTTTGTTTGTGACTCAGAAGGGATTGCACAGGCGATCGCCCAACTCTAATTGACATCTTTAATAAGCTACGCGATCGGTTTAGAATTATATTTATACGTTAAGCTTGACGCGGAGAACTAAGCGTATAAGACACCTTGTACGACGTGATTAGGCAAGCTCGACGTATAATTGGGTAAAAACCCCTCAATTAT
>JBCBCI010000020.1:0-86686 GCA_038530755.1 Cyanobacteria bacterium J06592_8
CGTTGCATATTGAGGAATATCTTCTTGAACCAATTTCACAAATATAAATGTTCCGCCTGTTGCAATCATTCCATAACTGGGATGTTCGGGATGAGGATTATTTAACATATAAGTAAGAATCTGAGCTAAACCTGCATCTGTTGAAAATCCGACTTTTTTAGATTCTATCACCATCACCCACAGTTCTTCTTTTAAAACCAGTGTATCCATTCGCCCTTTGATGGCTGTATCTTCGTCTTCAAGGATGAGTTCTACCGATGCTTCAGAACGAATATAGTAAGGATAAAGAAAAAATCCAGCAATAAACAATATTGGATCAACAACTGCCATTTTTACTAGATTTTCAGACACAGGTGGATAGTTTAGTAAATTCAAAAATCCTTGTTGAACTCGGTCTAACCACTGCTTTTCTGTTGAACTCAGTTCCGGAAAATTGTTTTGCCACTCTGGGAAAAATTCAACTTGATTCTGAACTCGCTCTAACTTAAACTTATCAATTAAGTAGCGGAGATTAACTTCTTGGGCTTGAATGATTTGAACCATAAATTTTGCTCGAATTTTGGGAAAGGATAATTATAATAAGTGCTTCAGCATAATTCAGGTTTTATTCTTCTAACTTTTGAATAACTTTGAGCATTTCGATATATTTAATAATAATTTCTTTCGCGCACATTTATAAATCTAAAGTTTCTATATTTCGATATTGTAAAGACAATTCTCAGATTTGAAAGGAGGGGCTTATAATTTAGCAAGGACTGGATGCTGAAGTTCGTTGAGATGGCTGATACAATTACGTTAACCCTACTTGATCCCAAAACGAAAACGCCTCAAAAACAATGGAAATTTGAGGATCAGTCTGTGATTGAAATTGGACGGGCGTCAGATAATCAGGTTGTGATTGTCGATCCGTTGGTGTCTCGTCATCATCTACAACTGCGTAAACTCAATGACAATCCTTTGGAATGGATGTTAATTAATAAAGGAACGAATGGTACATTTGTCAATGGAGTGCTGACCTCTCAAGCGATCGCAACTGAAGGGTCTATCCTGGAACTCGCTAAAGATGGCCCTTTACTGCAACTGAATTGGCAATCGACTCGCCCAATTGCTATTCAAAATCCTTCCGGTTGTACTCATGCCGGAAACCCACCTAATAATTTATTTTGTATTCATTGCGGTTTACCGATTCACATTGAACGCAGTATCCGCAATTATCACGTTTTACGAACGTTAGGTCAGGGCGGAATGGGAACAACAACTCTGGCTTGGAATGCAGAATCTACTTTACCTCAAACGATTGGTAAAACTCGAATTCCCGCGCTAGTAGTTCTCAAGGAGATGAATACAGACATCGCCCAAATTGCTAAAGCCCAAGAACTGTTTGAACGAGAAGCGCGCACCTTGAAAGCGTTGAACCACGAGGGTATTCCTCAGTTTTATGACTTTTTTGTCGATGATGGGAAGAAATATCTGGCGATGGAGATGATTCATGGTCAGGATCTAGAAAAAATCGTTCAGCAAAAAGGCCCTGCTGCACCTCCACAGGCGATTAAATGGATGATCCAAACCTGTGAAGTGTTAAACTATCTTCACAAACAAGATCCTCCGATTATTCACCGAGATATTAAACCTGCGAATTTACTGCTGAGAAATCGAGATCAACAAATCTTTGTGCTTGATTTTGGGGCGGTGAAGGAAATTGGAACACCACCGGGAACCCGCATCGGTGCGGAAGGGTATAGCGCACCTGAACAAGACCGAGGACAGCCTCTAACACTTTCAGATCTCTATGCTGTCGGTGCAACGCTGATCTTTTTGCTCACGGGCGAAAGTCCTCTCAACTTTTATGGGCAACAAGACAAAAGTTTCGGCTTTAATCTTGAAAGTATTCCTACAATTACTCCTCAACTGCGAAAAGTTATTGAACGAGTGACGAAATATCGGCCTCGCGATCGCTATGGGGATGCCCAACAACTGTCTCAAGCTCTCCAAGACTGTCTTCAGTAATTAATCATTCTAATTCATTTGATTAATTGACCTAATAATCACTCTCATCTCTGTCATTGATCAGGACTATTCATCACCTAACAGTAAGAACCCCAAAATTAATTAACTCAGCTTAAATTTAAGGCGATCAGTCTTCGTCCCAGGCTTCTACAACAAGCAGTGTACTAATTGGGTCTTGCATGGAAAAACCAAACTCTAAAAGTTCTTTTTTCCAATGTTTCCAGTCATCGCCATAGAGAAATGCGATCTTCCAAAGGCTGTCTGTGGGCTGGATTAGGTCGGATTTAATGAGGGAATCCACCTGACGCTGAAGTTTTTCCATCGGGTGTATAACCTGTTGGTTCATAATACCTCTTTAATTTTTTAAATCTTGGTTTTCTTTTAGTGTTCTTCCCTACGCTTCAATAGAATCACTTGAGAGTTTATTCATATATAAACCTTCGATCTTTTAGGGAAGTTATCTACTAGTTTCATAGCATAACATACTTGATAGCAAGTTCTGTTATTTTTGGTACAAAAATTTAATTTTCCGGAAAGCAACCCCACTTAAATACATAACTTCTCTATAATCCATTAATAACTTGGGCTTAATAGATTAAATGAAGTTATAAGACTTTTCACAGAACTTTAAATTTTTAAAAGTCTGTCACTAATTTAGTTTTCTTCAACACCCAGCTCAAGAGATGCTCCTGAGTGACAAGAATATTGGCAGTTCCTTCCATCCCAGTATAAATACCGTATTGATGGTTGCCTTTGATCAGATACGTGCTTTCGGGCTGAATCAAAACTTCGTAATACGCTTTTGAGGTCGGGCGAGTAGAGGCTTGAAGGGCCGTGCCATTCAGAGAGATTCGTTGTACCCTTGCTTCTAACATACCATACTCTTGAAAAGGATAAACATTAATTTGTAAACGAACGGACTGATTTTTTTCTATACGAGCAATATCTTTCTCACTGACCCAACCCTTAAACACCAGTGGGACTTGAGTTGGCACCATCTGAGCAATAATGGCATCGGCTTCTACCATTTGACCCGGTTTCGGGAGATTGAGTTGAATAATAGTCCCAGCCATGGGCGCTCGAATGGTACGATGTCCTATTAAACTTGTGGTTTGTTCGAGTTGTTGAGCGACTTGGAGGAACTGCTTTTCCACTTGCCATCGTTGTTTGAGCAGGGTTCGTCGCTCTTGAGCAAACTGTTGAGCGACTTCAGGTGAGGACTTCGTCAGTTCAACGACGGCTGACTCTAAGGACATATCCTTTAATCTTTGCCGTAGTTGTCGAGAGCCTCTAGATCTAAGTGTCGTCAAGATCTGCTCATCTAGGGTACTAATATAGAGATCCAGTTGATCCCGTTCTTGCTTGAGTTGTTTAACTTGATTTTGAAGCTGACGTTTTTGAGTCAATAGCACAGATTGATTAACGTGAGCGATCGCTTCTCCTTTTTCCAGTCGTTGATTTTCTTGAACAACAATCCGTTCAACGATACCACTAGTTTCGGCGGGAACCAGTTCCACATCACCTCCCGGTTGAGCAACCACAGGGACTCTCACCCCTGGACTATAACGAATACAACTCGCCAAGACCACAGCAACTCCAAAGGTTCCTAAAAGCAACAGTCCTCCCCACTGAGTCCAACGACTGATGGGCGGTAAAAAATCATCACTATCAAGGGGTTGCAGTTCTATCGGTTGGAAGTTTGAAGCCATAACGATGAAGCCATAAAACCGAAGGGAAAAGGCAGGAGAGAAAGTTAAAAAATAATCAAGTCTATCTACTTGTGAAATATTGTCCAAAAATTGGCATTCTGACAAATCTTAACCCAAATTTGACCAAATCAACTAGAAATCTCAGGATTTACCTGCTAACATAATCGCATCGTCTCAGATCTCGGTAAATCTTGTCTAGGTATTTGATCGGATTTCTACTTTCTGATTACACCTTGAAAACCTGAATCTGGGTCGAATTACCTAATGGTATAGTTTGTCTATCTTAATCGTGTTGAGGACATTTAACATGGCTGAAAACAAGACCAAGAAACTATTTACTGAAATCTCCTCTGAGGAGTCTTCCAACATCAATGGTGGTCACGGTTGTGGCTGCTACTCCTACAAAAAGTCTAGCTATCACTACAAAAAATCCTATTACCATCATCACGACTATAGCTACTACCCTGCTTACCACACTGGAAGCCCTCGCTACTGCTACTAATTTCTGCATTGGAAGTTACTGAGTGTAGCACTTTAGTTTGATACTTAGTCCTGCTAAAAGCACCCCTATTGTTGTGGGTGTTTTTTTGTGTGTCACCTATTCCCCAACCCAAACGGGACAATTCCCTGGTAAACTTTCTAACCGAACCAGTCAAAAGCTTTTTTACAGGCTGCGGGCGAGATTATCAATTTCTATGAGATATCCAGTTGTTCTACAACATAGCGAGGAAGACTGTGGCGCCGCTTGTCTGGCTTCAGTCGCCAAATATTATGGACGCACATTTACCCTTCCCCATTTACGCTCTGTTTCGGGGACAGGTCAACAAGGAACAACGCTACTGGGACTCCAACAAGGCGGTGAAGCGGTGGGGTTTAATACTCGACCTGTTCGGGCTGATCCTGATATCTTAGATGAAATTGATCAAGTTCCGTTGCCTTTAATTATTCACTGGAAAGGGTATCATTGGGTGATTTTATATGGCTATCAACGCCATAAATATATTGTTGGCGATCCGGCGGTTGGTATTCTTCACCTCTCTAAAGAAGAATTAGTCTCTGGATGGAATGACTGGGTTTGTTTACTCATTGAACCCGATCAAGAACGATTTTTTCTCCAAACTAGCGATCAAGTTACTCATTTATGGCGATGGCTCAAACGCGGGTGGATTTATCGTCAAGTTTTAGTTCAGGTTTTTGTCATTAATATTGTTCTCGGTTTACTGGCACTCGGCTCACCGTTTCTGATTCAAATTATTACTGATGATGTTTTGGTTCGAGAGGATTTGCAACTGCTACAATCGATTGTCATAGTTGTAGTTGTGCTGAATATTTTTAGTGGATCTTTGAGTTTGGTTCAGTCGAATTTGATTGTTCATTTTGCTCAACGATTAGAACTGGGACTAATCATGGAGTTTGGGCGAAAAATATTGCATCTTCCTCTCAGTTACTCGGAAACTCATCGCGGGGGTGATATTGTCAGTCGGCTCAAAGATATTCAAGAACTGAATCAATTTATCTCTCAATTTATTGTTGGTTTTCCGAGTCAGTTTCTGGTGGCAATTGTTTCTGTGATTGTCATGTTGATTTATAGTGTGCCTTTAACAGTAGCCGCGATCGCGATTGCGGGAATGATGGTATTATCAACATTTTTATTATTACCTCAACTCCGACAAAAAACTCGTCAATTCTTTGCAGTTGAAGCCGAAACACAGAGTGTTTTAGTTGAAACGTTTAAGGGTTCACTGACCTTAAAAACAACTAACAGTGCGCCCCAATTTTGGGAAGAATTTCAAACCCGCTTTGGACGACAAGCAAATCTCGCCTTTCGCACGACTCAAATTGCCATTCTCAATGATATTTTTTCAGGATTTGTGAGTGGAGTTGGGGGTGTGGTGTTATTGTGGTTTGGGAGTCGAATTGCAATCGCCGGGAGTCTGAGTATTGGTCAACTTCTAGCATTTTTGACCTTACAACGAAATCTGACAACTTTTGTGAATTCTATCGTTCAGTTTACTGATGATTTGACTCGGGTACAAACGGTAACACAACGACTCGCAGATGTGATTGATGCCGCTCCTGAAGGATTAGAAACCGACTCAAAACCCTCAGCTTTTATTCCACCGAACCATGATATCACCTGTGATAATATTAGCTTTAACTATGGCGGAAAAGTGAATTTATTAGATAAGTTTTCCGTTGTCTTTCCCGGTGGAAAAACGATAGCACTTATTGGTCGTTCAGGCTGTGGAAAAAGCACCCTTGCTCAACTGATTGCAGGTTTATATCCACTCCAGTCGGGTAATATTAGACTGGGGATTTACAATCAACAAGATTTATCCCTTGACTGTCTCCGTCATCAAGTTGTATTAGTTCCTCAAGAGGCTCATTTTTGGAGTCGTTCAATTATTGAAAACTTCCAACTCGGACATCCGGGAATACCTTTTGAAGCGATTGTTCGCGCCTGTCAAATTACGGGGGCGGATGAATTTATTAGTCAACTTCCTGAAAAATATCAAACCATTTTAGGTGAATTTGGAGCCAATATTTCCGGCGGACAACGACAACGATTAGCCATTGCTAGAGCGATTGTTACTCATCCTTCTATCTTGATTTTAGATGAATCAACTGCAAGTCTTGACCCTCTCAGTGAAACCGAAATTCTCCATCGACTCCTCCATGAACGACGGGGAAAAACAACGATTTTAATTAGTCATCGACCTAGAGTCATTAACCAAGCAGATTGGGTGATTTTACTCGAAAAAGGTCAACTTAAACTCCAAGGAAATTTATCTCAATTGCAATCCTTACCCGGTGAACATCTACAATTTTTAACGCCTTAATTTCTGCTTGTTATCTAAATAATTTTGTTCTTCGGTACTTAATCGGATCAATTCTCATTTAAGTGCCAAAATAATAAAAATTTTTACTGAACCTTTACATAATTGCATCTGAAGTTTTACAAAATCCTATTGTTTTCAAGGCAACCCGATCAGTAGAATAGATACTGTAGGGGTTATTACTTGGGTTATTAGATTCAGCTTTTTACATAGAATCAACTGCTCGATAGGTTTGCCTTTATCAAAGGTAAAGTTTTCAATCATCAGTTTTGTCCGGGTGCGATCGCTGGATGCAAGTCAGTTGAAAACACTATTCGCGTTCATTTTTATCAATTGCGAATAAAGCCAAACTATTTATTTATTATCCACAGAAAACGGCAATCCCAGTTTTATTAATTACTTACGGCTTTTCATATCTAACCTGATAGGGAGTAGGAAGTCGGATCTATTCAATATCTTGACAAATCGATATTTCTCGATATACAATCGGAGTATGAAGATAGCAGATGTATTTAAAGTTCTCGCCAATCCGACTCGACTCAGCATTTTACACTGGCTAAAGGAGCCGGAGAAACACTTTCCGTCTCAAGATACAAGTTCTCGACACATGGGAATTTGTGTCGGATTAATTCAGAAAAAAGCAGGTTTAGCTCAGTCTACTGTTTCTCATTATCTCTCAATGTTGGAATCTGCGGGATTTGTGATTTCCACTCGTTGCGGACAATGGACTTATTATCGACGAAATGAACAAGCTTTTATAGAGTTAGCAAAATTAATTGAAACCGAGATTTAGTTAAAATATTCTTCGATAATAACTTCGATAATAACAAAGATAGACTCTATGTCTCATCCATTTTCTGGAATGAACCCCTATTTGGAACAACCTGAATATTGGTCAGATTTTCAGGCGTTGCACGATCGCGGGATGATTTATAATATATGACTTGTATATTTCGGAGAGTGACAGAAGAGGGATAACCAAAGTTTTTTCAAACTGAGGAGCCGTAGCGATCATCATCTATTGCTACGGCTCCAAATTTAAGCATCAAGCATCAAGCATTAAACATCAAACGAGGACAAAGTCGTTGCTTCCTAGCTTTAAGCCAGTGACATCCTCCACAATAGCAACCATATCTTTAACGGAACCACTTACCTCAAAAATTCGGGTATCAGATCCAGCTTTTTCGAGTCGATAATCGCCAGAGGCGGACAACTGGATGACATCATCTTTAGGATTGAAATCCAGAATAACCGCTCGACCGTTCCAGCCTGCCGACAAACTAGAACCATTGTCGTCATAAAAGACGGTATTTTTTTGGCCAAGGACAAAGGTATCGTTACCATCTCCACCTTCGAGAACATCCTTTTCCCCCCGGCCTGGATTACTGGAGTTTCGGTTGACCCCGATCAAAACATTGTCCCCACTGGAGCCAGTTAGAAAGTCATCCCCACTGGAGCCAGTCAAAATATCTTTGTCACCGGAATCACCGGAGTCACCGGAACTCCCGCCAGAACCACTGGAGCCTGAGCCGTTACCCTCAGAACCGGAACCACCGGAGTCACCGGAACTCCCACCAGAACCACCGGAGCCTGAGCCGTTACCCCCAGAACCGGAACCACCGGAACCACCGGAGCCCCCCTTGGGACGCTCAGGCCAATCTAACCGATCTAGCCAATCTCCCAGAAAGGCATCAGCATGGCGGGATACAGTTCCTGCACCTGCAAGGGGTCGAGAGCGACCCAGAGGAGTAGCGGAGTTGTCGCTCCGATCAGAGTAGTGATTGTGGGATTTGCGGACAAATTGCCCCCCCCAACTAGACAGTGTGGGATCATCATTGTCTTTTGAATCGATGACATAGAGGAAAGAAGGAGTGTCGCCCATTTTCAAGATGTCGCCATTCACATCCTTAGTAGCCTCCATGAAATGATCGGCCAAATTGGAATTGCTTGGCTTAATAAATTTGTCTGGGAATGTTCGTGGATTCCCGTAGGTGCTGCTGTTCCAGGCATACATTCCTCGGAAGGTAGTATTGTTGTCAATGAGAAGAACGTCGCTATCCTTGATAATATCCATTGCATCATCGTCACTGTTAGCACCCGAGTTAGCCAGGATCGTATAAACCACCATCGAGTCAGCTATTTCGGGATGCCGCTCCAAGGCGATCGCCACATCTGTTGGAGAGCCCCAAGTCAAGACGTGGAGTTTGTCATTAGGGGAGGCGGCTCTTGCTTCATCAACAATTGCATCAGCCCCCTGACTACTTTGCTGGATAGAACCTCCCTCTTCCAGAGTCCGGGCTGCACCAGGATAACTGATACTCCGCAGGGATTGCGGACTCGGAAAGTCTCCCCAGGTCTTCAAATTATTGAAATCTCCCTCGTAGGAGTCAATTACTTGATTGATTTCTCTCAAACCTGAACTAGGAGACCGATTGCTGTCAGCAGAGGGAGAAGCGATTATTCCCTTGAGATCAATTTCGTTCAAGTAAAACATACTGTGAACGAGAGACTGGATATCATCAGCGTCTCCTCCACCGATGTCGGTGGAAATGATGACACGAGGGTTGTTGTTGCTCATTAGATTTCTCCTGTCATTGTTGATGTGTGTTGATTGATTTGGTAGAAGCTCCCTGTGCTTGAAAAAAAGCTTGAGTTTTTTGGTTTCAGAAAAAATAGGAGATTAATAATAGTAACCTCTGAGGATAACTACTATTTCACCCACTTGCAAAAACGGTGTTCTTTTGTCCATTTAATGCCAGGCCAAAAAGCATCAAATGTTTTTAAGAACACGTTCATATTAAACGTTTTGTTTAAGATTTAAAAATCGTTTTTGTGACAGTTAATTGGTTGGCATAAGATTGTTTTTATGTATAAAAATACCCATGACTTTTTTTGATTTGTCACGCATCAATCTCTGATAACTCAATTGAGTTAAGAAAAAAAATAAAGATAAAATTAAGCGACCAATGAAGTTGAAGATCGCCTAAAAATTTTAACTAGACATGACTCACTCTTGTTTGAAAGGGTACTTAGACTGTCCGAATTAACGGATAAGTGTAATTGAGAGAGTTTGACCCTCGCTACCCACCTTTCTCTACTGAGAAATCGGTTCGGTTCCGGAGAAGTATGATTTTAAGTATGACAATTTAGCGATCGTCACACAAAATAGCCATCTGGATTTGCGTAAACATACCTATTTGGGGTAAAACTCGTTCGGCTATACGCCTTCAAGAGCGATATCAGGTTGCTCATTATCATTATTCATTTTTACTAATTATCAGAATAAACCGCCCTTTCCTTGGTTAAAGGATGATGTAGCATTCTGGACTCACGATCAAAATAATGCGTCTTGAGATTATTTTTTCTACAATGTTATCTATAATATTCTCTACAAAATTTGAGATAAGAACTTCTTTGTTCGTTCTTCTTTTGGGTTACTAAAAAATTCTTCGGGAGTGCCTTCTTCTACCAAGACTCCATCCGCCATCAACACGACTCGATCCGCGACTTCTCGCGCAAACCCGACTTCATGGGTCACACAAACCATTGTCATTCCTTCACTGGCGAGAGTTCGCATTACATCCAATACTTCTCGAACCATTTCGGGGTCTAACGCAGACGTCGGTTCATCAAATAACATAATTTTGGGTTGCATCGCTAATGCTCTGGCGATCGCCACCCGTTGCTGTTGACCTCCGGATAGCTGTCCTGGGAACTTTTTCGCCTGTTCGAGAATACCAACCCGCTCTAACAATTGTAAAGCCACTTCTTCGGCTTTTGCTTTCGGCCAGCGACGTACCCAAATCGGGGCTAGGGTGACATTTTGTAAGATTGTGAGATGGGGAAATAAGTTAAACTGCTGGAATACCATTCCCACTTCTCTGCGAATTTCCTCAATATTCTTCAAATCGTGTGAGAGGTTAATTCCATCAATAATGATGCTTCCTTGTTGAAATTCTTCTAAGGCGTTAAAGGTGCGGATAAAGGTAGATTTCCCTGAACCACTCGGTCCCATTATCACGACAACCTCACCCCGTTGAACCGAGAGACTCACTCCCTGTAAGACATGGAAATGGTTTCCATACCACTTGTGAACATCTGTGGCGACGATAGCGGTGTCCTTAACAGAGGAGTCGATGGGAGTTATATTGGTATGAGTTTTCGTCATGTCTAAGTTGAGTGGATTTTTCATAGTTAATTGTTAGTTGTCAGTCTGAACAACGCAGTTCGAGGCAATCTTTCTTTAGATTTTGGAGCCCGAAATACAGCTATACTTTCCTCTATTGTATGCCCTTTCAAGTCTAGTCAGCCTCACGGATTGAGTTGAGACAAGCAATTGAAAAGGGGTCAACATCAGAGCTTAAGTGAAGCTGAGTTTGGATAGAAGGCAGAGGTATAATTTCCTAACCTAGCCCAGTTTAACGCCTAATATGAAAAAATAATATTATCTTGGACATACTGCCGCGATTGCTTCATCTGACGCAGAACATCTAGTGTCTGTGTTAGTAACTCTGGGTTGTTACAGGCTATATAGTCCACCTGCACAGAAGACTCCATGCTCAGTTCATCCAAAGAATTCCCGGACAAATCGCAGAGAATTCCTCCCGCCGATTTGAGAATTGGGTAAGCTAAAAGGTTAAAATTGTCCGAGCCTTTGCGAGCTTCTATCATCAAATCCGCAGCATTTCTAGCAATTTCACAAATTTCCATACCTGCATTGTCGATAGCGCGGATATCCCGACACAACAGAAAGATAGGAAAACTGCTGATTAGTTGGTTTTTTGCTAGGGAATATCCAGGTCTGAGATAGGCGGTGGCTTCCGACAAACGCACCTTACCCACTGACTGGATACACACTTCCTTCTGAGTAAGCTGGCTAAAAAAGTAGGAGGAACCCGACTGAGTATAATAGAAATCTCCAGAACGAAATCCCTCTACATAGGCATAACTTAAGTCTTTCAGTTTGATGTCTGTTGTCTTTTCTGAAATGGCGATGGCAATGCAAGGATCTCCTACTCCTCGTTCCCAATTCAAAGAGCCATCTACTGGGTCAATAAAAATGGAAAAGGAGGCTCCATCTTGGTATTCAACTGGCTTGGACTCTAGGTAAATATTACATTGATAGTCCTTCAAAACCGACTTAATGACACGAATTGCTATTTCATCGATTTGATGAGTAGATTTTAAGTCACTGCTCTTGGCTAAGGTTTCTCCTATCCAACCCATTTGGGAGAGGTTTTGTACCAGGGAATTTTTTACTTTCTGGCTGATCACTCGGCAGAGATTATTATAGTCCATACACTTATTCTGTACTTTTCAAAATAGCTTTTGGTTATTATTGAACTATCATAAAACATGAATGGCAATATATATACACACTCCCACAATTCCCTCATCAAGCCTAATCGGGTCAGATCCCCTTGGCAATGGCTTGCATCTAGCTCCGAAAAAAAAAGAGAACTACTGATATAATCAATAAAAATGGAAGCCCATTTAGTTGGGTCATCTAGGAGAACAAAAATGATTGAGTATGAATCTCTAGGTCATATAAATATTGTTGTAGACAATATTGAAAAAGCTACTGAATTTTATGAGAAGGCTCTACGAGCAGTACCGATACAAGAATTCCCCCATTTTAAAAATCTGGGATTTGCTAAATCCGCTGGATTTCTGGACAATCCAGGTGAAGTAGAAGTTTCGATAAAATTTCTGAGGATACCGACAAAGGAAGGATTATTTCTAGAGCTAATGCAATATCATAACCCAACAGGAGTTCTATTTTCGACAAACAAAGAGACTAATAGTTTAGGCTGTGTCGGTCATATTACACTACGGGTCAAAAATATTGAAGAATCTTTTAATTACCTAAAGACTATTGACGGCGTGAAAATGATTAATGAATCCCCAGAATACCAGCCATTTAAGATAGATGATATCACTCCAGAACAGTTTAAATTTTATGATATTGAAATGGAAAACTCTATTGAAGAAAAAAAGAAAGTTTGTCAGACAGTTGGAGGAATTAGATATTTCTATTTTCTTGACCCGTATGGGGTTCAATGGGAATTAGAGCAGGGACATACAGATATAGGAAGCTAAGTTAATCACTCTTTGACTCAGTGTGCTAATCTAAAACTCCAATTTCTGAACACCCCGTGGTTTCGTCTCCTCACCCTACCGATCCTGTTTAGCAAAAGATTTATACAATCTTCCTCTTGTCTATCAGAAATTGTAAATGTTAATGAACATAAATTGGGGAAAATTAAGGTTTCACCCTAAAGTTTGAGAAGATAGCTATAATAGTATTTAGAGTAGCCTAGCCAAAAATCAATCGGAGGGCTAATTATGCTAAAACTCATTCCCACTGGAAGCGATCGCGTTATTGGCTTACACGTTCACGGAAAAATTGAAGTCGCAGATTTAGATCCGGTCATTCAGCAGATCGAAGACAAACTCAAACTCCATCAGAAATTAAGAATTTACGCTGAAATTGAAAGTCTCGAAGGAATGTCACTGGAAGCACTTTGGAAAGATATCAAATTTGCTGTTCCCCATTTCCGTGACTTTGAAAAAAAAGCCGTTGTCTCAGAGAAACAATGGGTAGAACAGTGGACAAATTTTAGTAATAAACTGTTTTCTAGTATTGAGGTCAAACATTTTCATTTTGACGAAAAAGAACAAGCCTTAGAATGGGCGAAAAGCTAGAAATCCGCTGTTGTCTAAATTTTGAGTTTAAGATCATTTAGCTTTCAGGTGGAGTACATTAACGGTAAATTGAGCCTGAAAGCTAATACCATACAGTTACTTAAATTTAGTCGTTAAATCCTTAACTTTACTTGCCATTTCTTCAGGTTTTCCGGAGAGCGGAAAGAATAAAATACTCTCAACTTTTGAGTTTTTGACCAATTCTTCTAAGCGATCAAATTGTCGTTCACTAATTGAAATTCCATTATAAGCCTCGACATACTTCAGTTCATCCTCGAAATTTTCTTCACCATAAACCTGAATAAATACGCGATCAACACCCCAGGTTTCCCAATCGGCTGCAAAGTATCGTTTCGCCCAATAAGGGTTATGATGACAAATATCAAAGCTGACATTCGGGTTAGCCGCTTTCATGGCTTTGATTGTATTCTGTACAAAACTTGTGAGTTCTTTTGTGCGATCAACTTGACCGGGTAACTCTGCATGATATCCTAAATAATCATCCCATTGAACGGCATCAATTTTCGGATATTTCTGAACAAATTCTACCACAATATTCGTAAAGAATTCAGCCACTTCTGGGTTGCCAATATTCAGAACATAATGCTCAACTTCAGGATAAGTTCGATCTACTCCCGGAACAATCCAGCCTCGCTCAACTGCTAAATTCAACGCGGGACTATCTTCATCAATTTTAATCCCTTTTTCAAAGTAAGCATGAACTTCCATTCCTTGTTTATGGGCTTCATCAATTAACCAATCTAGCCATTGATCTTGAAATTCATTAGGACAACTTTCATAGCCAAGTGTTTCCTGCATCACCTGACTTTTATACATGGTACAAGCGTTTCCCCAAACCCCATGAATAATTGTATTAATTCCGCGATCGCGATAGTAACGAACTCGCTCTCGAATCATTCTTTCACTCGCATTATTTGTAATTTGATAGCGACTTATATAGATCCCTCGGATTGCTTTTTTCTCCCAAGGGGTTCGCGGTGGCGTTATCACTTTTGAGGTTGTTTCAGCAACTTCTATCTTTTCAGGAGAAGGTGTTGAAGTTGGCAAAATTTGCTCAGTTTGAGGGGATGAGGGTGTGACAGTTGGAGTGATTTTAACAACCTCTAACTGCGGTGTTTGTGTATTCTCAGGGCTAGCTAGAGAAGGTGAAGGTTTTGGCGATGGTGGTTCAATTGCAGGAGGTAATGGTACAACTGTTGGGGATGTTTCTACAACCTCTGGCTGTGGTTTCGGTGTACTCTGGGCTATAGGCGGAAAAGGTAGAGGCTTAGAAGAAGAGTGTTCAGATGGAGAAGAATTTAAAAAGGGAATGTTGGCTTGTAAATCATCAGGTAAAAAACGACTAATATCTATGCGATCTCGTTGTGTAAATAGCCCATATCCGCCAGCTAAAAACAGGAATATAACAGAGAAGGGAATACTTCCACATCCACATCCACTTGCTTCTTCTTTCTTTGAACGCGACATAATTTTTGAAAAAATAGTCCAGCTAGGTGTAGCTACAAAATCCGGAACCTAATTTCCGCAATTTTAGTATTGAAGTCTAATTCAAAGAGTAGATGATTTTGCCTAATACAAGGGACATAAAACGATCGCATTATATCTATTCCCTATTCCCTATTCCCTGGGCGTAGTGCGGTAGATTATCATTAAAAGTTTTGCAATCGCCATTTAAACTGGATAACCAAGCCTGCCAAAATGGACGAGAATAACTTAAAAGTTGTTCGCTATAGGCTTCTGTATCAGTGCGTAACTGAGTAACATTTACATGAGGAGTTGCGGAAATTTCTGCCGCATGACCAATAAACCATCGTTCTAAACCAATGGGTGTTACTTCTGGATGAAACTGCAAAGCTAAACCATTTTTTCCCCAAGTAAATGCTTGATTTTCATAATTTTCTGTGGCGGCGAGATGAGTGGCACCGGCGGGTAAATTAAAAGTATCTCCATGCCAATGTAATACAGGGATTTGTTCGAGATAACCTAAAGGCGATCGCTTTCCGGCTTCACTTAAATTTAGAGTTGACCAACCGATTTCTTTAATTTGTCCAGGATAAATCAAAGAACCCAGTGCTTGCGCCATTAATTGAGATCCTAAACAAATTCCTAAAGTCGGTAAATCAGCCGTTAAACGGTGATGAAGTAAATTCAGTTCGTCGTTGAGAAACGGATATTCTTTTTGTTCATAAACGCCAATGGGTCCGCCTAAAATGATTAACAGATCGGGCTGAAGTGGGTTGATTTCTGAGAGAGGATCGACTCCAGCTTCACGATAGGCGATCCGGTAATCTTGTTGAATCAGGACTTCTGCTAAACTTCCTAAATCTTCAAAAGCAAGATGGCGGATGACTAAAGCATTTTTTAAATTATTCATATTAGGATCAATCTGGAATAGTAGTTTGTAAAAAATCTGAAAACAGATTAGGGAAGGGCAGGTTTTGAATCGAGGTTGCTTTCAATAAACCTGCCAAAAATTGGGCGATAATTTAAACACAATTCGGGATCTAGACCGTTATTCGACTAATCAAGGTATGCGTGATCGGCAAATGTATTCTTCACTGCTGCAATATTGAAAACGCCTGCATCCTCAAACATCTTCAAGGTCGAAGTGGCTGCTTTTTTAACCGATTTACAGACTTCACTTTCGATATAAACTTCTTCCAAAATTTCATAGGCTTCATTTTGTTTAAACCCGATTTGTCGCAAAACTCGGTAGTCAAATTCTTTATCTGGCCCTAAAAAGGCACAAACTAAACTCGGTAGAATTTTACCCATTTCTTCTTTGTCATAGCAAGGAAGACTATCCCAAATAATCGGAAATAGACGGCGATAATAGAGATTATGTCGGGCTTCATCATCTGCATGATCCGCAACGACAGCCCGAACTAAAGGATCGACTTGAGGATCGTGAGGAATTTGATGCAGCGACTTACTAATTAAGGTTTCGGAAATCGCAACGAAAAATAATTTGATTAATTCTGGAGAAATTTGAGATTTATTGTTTTCCAGAATTTTTTCCAGATCGATTTCCATGCGAGGACGCCCTAACATTGAATGATGCAGTTCAAATGTTTCTTCTACTTTCATCGCCAGTTCTTCGCTGAACAGGGCGTGACCTCCCTCATCACAGTAAACTCGCAACGCATCACTTCGTTGTTCATTTGTGACTTTAAACGGGGCGCGACCTGCGGCGATCGCTGCGGTTATAGGATTAACATAGTTGAGTTCAAGTAGGGTTGTAAACCTCAAATACCCTAAAAGTTTATAGGCTAAAACCTGTAACCAATGTTCAGAGTTTTCAGCAATTTTGGGATGAGAGGCTAATGGTATCAAATGAGGAGGAAAAGGCAAACCTTTGATGGGGCCTGTTTTCATCGGTTGACTGCGAATCCAGCTAACTTCATCCCATTTATCGAAAGGACTATCGTAGGAATTTTTGGCACTTTTTATCGCTATCATTACTCTCTAAAAATTGATTTTTCTGTTCACATTTTTTTCTTATATCTCTATTCTAGAACCTCGCTCAATGGAAAAAGTTTATCTATTAATTGGAGATTTTATCTGACTTTTCACAAATGATCCAAATCAAGACGCTTTGGTGGTTTAGACAACAACTTCTCCGGTCAAAGTCTTATATTTTAGGAGATAACTTCATATTTATTTACAAAGATTGATTATTGTTGCAGATTTATAATAATCTTTAATATCCGGTCGGGTATGACTCGAAAAAATGGAAGTTTTAGTTTGATTTGTAAATTTAATTTGTAACTAATGATGCAGAACTTTCTAAAAACTGTTAGTATTTTTAGCTTATTTTTGAGTTCAATTTATTTAGATACTTACAAAAACATCAACTTTAATTATTATACTCAATCGCAGCTAAAAAATACAGAGTTTTATCGATTAGATGATGTTTCTCCCCAGGACTGGACTTCTCAAGCGTTGCAAGGTTTAAATAATCGTTATGGTTGTCTTTCGGGTTATCCAGATGGTCTATATCGAGGGTCTAGAACTTTAAGCCGCTATGAATTTGCAGCCTCTCTAAAAGCCTGTTTGGAGGGTATTGAACGGCTGCTAAGTCAAACAGAAACAGTCACTCAAGATGATCTGACAATCCTCGCCCGATTGGTTCAAGAGTTCGAGACAGAGTTGATAGAGTTAGAAACTCGTCTTTCTGATTTAGAAGAACAGGTGACTGTTCTAGAAGAACAACAATTTTCGACAACCACGCAATTAAATGGACAAGTTATTTTTGCAGTGAATGCTGGCGGTTTTGAAGGCGATCGCATTATCGATCCCAAGGGCGTTGTATTAGCAGAGGAAGACCCCCAGGCTACGTTTCTGTTTCGCGCAGCTTTTGATTTTGATACCAGTTTTCGCGGGACAGATTTGTTAAAAATTCGAGTCGATACAGGAAGTAACGGTATTCTTGATAACGCCACAGGTTTATTAGAACCGAATTTTGGGAGTATTCTAGACATTTCTAATAGTCCGCCTCGAGATGATATCTTTGGCTTAGGGCGAGTCTATTATCGTTTTAAAGCTTCTCAAAATCTCTCTCTAACGGTCGGGGCTTTAATAGAGGCGCTAGATTTTATTGATAATAATCGCTATGCTAACCTAAGTTTCCGAGACTTTTCTACAGAAAGTTTAGTCTATAATTATGTGCTATTTCCGATTAACGGAATTGGGGCGGGTGCGATCGCCGATTGGAAACCTGGAAATGGTAATTTAACCTTTCGCGCATTGTATATTGCTGCTAATGCAACCAATCCTAGTCAAAATGATTCGAGTTTTGTTCCTGGACTGAAAGCTTTCACACAATTATTATATTCTAATCGCAGCGGAAATCGAGGCTTATTCGATGACTTTTATCAAGGGATGTTAGAGTTAGAATATACTCCATCCTCCCAGTTGACTTTCCGTTTGATTTACAGTGGCGGAGAAGTTTTTGATGAACGTTTTGATGCAGTCGGAGTTAATTTTGAATGGGCGATTTCATCTCAGTTTGCACTGTTTGGTCGCTACGGCTATAGTTCCTTCGAGAACACAGACTTTGGTGATATTAACCCGAATTATTGGATGGCGGGTCTTTCCCTCTTTTCTCTCTTCACAGAAGGCGATCGCACTGGATTTGCAGTCGGACAACCCTTCATTGCTGATCAAGTTGGTAACTCAACTCAAACCAATTTTGAACTCTTTTACAACTATCCGATTAATGACTATATTCAAATTTCACCTGTGATTCAGATTATTGATGATGCTGGAAATCAAGGCAGTAACGGCACAATTTTTACGGGAACATTCCGCACTGTATTTGAATTTTAGTTAATATTTATGGAAAGATCAGTCATCCGGTTCTCAGATGTAGTTCATTTGTGCGACTTGACAAAACCTGACGGCTATGAGATTGTTTTTTACTCTATTAATTTCTAACACAAATTAAGAAAAATCTTATAAAAATCAATCCTAAAAGCTTGCATAAAAAAATGATTTTCTCCTAATCAATATTCAGAACAAGTGTTGAAAAAACATCAACACAAACTCTATCTTTTTAGGAGAAAGTTATGGCTAATATTGATGGCGACAACGGTAATGATACCCTTAATGGTGGGTTTCTAGCCGATCGCATTCGAGGGTTTGATGGCAATGATGAATTATCGGGAAATGGTGGAAATGACACCGTTTTCGGCGGTTTAGGTGCAGATACGATTGAAGGAAATAGCGGCAACGATCTCTTACGGGGTGATTCTGAAGGCAACTCAATTGGCGGTGTGGGTGGTGTGACCAATGGACTCGGTACGACCTCACAAAATACAAGAGTTGAGAACAATTTTGTTTCTGTTCTTCCGGAAGTTTTACCCTCTCTCGATCCAGTTTTTGCCGAATTAACGCCGGGTTTAGAGTTTCGCATTGATGACTTTTTCTTCGTCACAAATAACGATTTGATTTATGGCGGTTCGGGTGAAGATAGCATCTATGGAGAACAAGGAGACGATAGGTTATATGGCGAGGAAAATAACGATCGCGTTTTTGGCGGAACAGGTAATGATTCGATTTTCGGAGGTTCAGGAAACGATGTTCTTGTCGGTAACTCCGGAAATGACCTCATTGAAGGCGGTGACAACAACGACAACATCAGCGGTGTTTCAGGAAACGATAGTCTGTTTGCTGGAAATGGTAACGATACAGTCGGTGGCGGTTCCGGTAACGACCTTGTAGAAGGACAAGGCGGATTCGATCTCCTCTTCGGTGGCTTGGGAGAAGATACGATGCGGGGAGGCGACAACAATGACAGCCTCTACGGTGAACAGGATAATGACACCCTAGCAGGAGACAACGGAGACGATATCCTTTCTGGTGGTGAAGGATTTGACTCCCTCTCAGGCGGAAACGGCGATGATAGCCTCGATGGCGACGCCGGAAATGACCGACTGTTCGGAAACGATGATAATGACGTGTTGTTTGGCGATGCGGGACAAGACACCCTGAATGGCGGCGATGGTCAAGATACCCTCAATGGTGGGTCTCAAGCTGATTCTCTGATTGGCGGACAAGATTCTGATAACCTCTCGGGTGGTTTCGGAAACGATACCCTAGAAGGCGATTCCGGTAATGATACTCTCAACGGCGACGAGGGCGAAGATTTACTCAATGGTGGATCTGGCCATGATTCTCTCTGGGGAGGAGATGACGAAGATACTCTACTGGGAGAATCTGGCGATGACTTCCTGGATGGAGAAGACGGTTCAGACTCTCTGGTTGGAGGGACTGGCGAGGACTCGTTGTATGGTCAAGCCGATAATGATACCCTCGAAGGCGGCTTTGATGATGACTTCCTGGATGGAGGTGAAGGCGAAGACATTCTCAATGGAGGTGACGGGAACGACATCTTAACCGGAGGTACAGATTACGACATTCTCAATGGTGGATTAGGTGATGATGTATTGATTGCGGGAGGCGGTGGCGATGTCATTTCCTTCACCTTCTCTGAACAGAACCAAGACTTAGGGTTTGATAGTTTCGGAAATGATACGATTGAGAGTTTCCTGCGAGGATCTAATACGATTGACTTGAGTGATATTCCTTTGGTTACTGAAGTTAATGGTCAACTGCGATACAACTTTGATGCTTTGGACACCAACGATAATGATATTCTCGATGATGGAGACTTCAACGTGGATGTATCTGGGGGTGGAATCTCAATTAACGTTCTCGGCGCTGTCGATCCTGGATTGCTAGATCCATTAGGTGCATTGGGTAACGTAGAAGGAACGATTTTTGTTGAAGATGTCACCGAATTGGACGGTAATGATTTCAACTTTTAATCAATAATCAACGAATAGCGATCGCTTAATTAACGATTAAGTCCAAGGAAGCCTAGTTTTTTCTAAAAGCTAGGTTTCTCAATTTTTTGATCGGCTGAATATGTGCAGATTCGCTGCTAAAATACTCTGAGTCACAATGTGGGAGAAGTTTCGATGACTGAGGCTAAAGTTGGGATTATTGGTGGTAGTGGTCTGTATAAAATGGATGCGCTACAAAATATTGAAGAAATTGAAGTTAAGACTCCCTTCGGTTCCCCATCTGACCCGATTATTGTCGGAACATTAGAAGGAATGCAGGTGGCTTTTTTGGCGCGACATGGACGCACTCATCATTTATTACCGACTGAGGTTCCCTATCGCGCTAATATTTATGCGTTGAAAAGTTTAGGTGTTGAATATATTATTTCGGCTTCAGCGGTGGGTTCTCTCAAAGCAGAGGTGAAGCCTCTAGATCTGGTGATTCCTGATCAATTTATTGACCGAACTCGCGCCCGTATTTCGACCTTTTTTGGAGAGGGAGTCGTCGCTCATATTGCCTTTGCAGATCCGTTTTGTTCGCAGTTATCGAATATTTTAATTAATGCGATCGCCGCTCTGAATTTACCCGATATTGCCTTACATTCGGGTGGAACTTATGTTTGTATGGAAGGGCCAGCATTTTCAACAAAAGCCGAGTCAAACTTATATCGCAGTTGGGACGGAACGATTATCGGAATGACGAATTTACCGGAAGCAAAGTTAGCCAGGGAAGCCGAAATCGCCTACGCAACTTTAGCATTAGTTACAGATTATGATTGTTGGCATCCTGAACATGATAGTGTTACCGTTGAAATGATCATCGGAAATTTACAACGCAATGCCGTTAATGCTCAAAAAGTTATTCAAGAAACTGTTAAACGCTTAAGCGAAAATCTTCCCGAATCTGAAGCACATTCAGCTTTAAAATATGCAGTATTAACTCCATTGAATACGATTTCAGCGGAAAGAATGAAACAGTTAGAACTACTCTTAAAAAAATATCTCTAAAGTTTGAATCCGTAGTTGCGCTTGAGCGCATATTAAATCTTTCGGATGGTGCAGCAAGCCCAACTACAAACAACTACAATTTGACTCAATCCGTAATTGCGCTTTAGCGCCGATCTTCCGTAATTGCGCTTTAGCGCACATCTAATGCCTCATAATAGGGCTGAAGCCCAACTACAAACAACGACAAGCTTAATTAAACGCTTTCCAAAACATATAGATAGAGAGAATTAAAAGTAAAGATCGAAAGGCTAAACTTATTGTTTTATCTGGAAGCTTTGGTAAAAATCTGGCGCTTAACTGAACACCAAGTAAGCCACCAAATCCTAATAAAAGTCCTGAAACTACAACAACATTTCCCTGAAGACCATGTCCAAGACAAGCCGAAAATGAAGTAATCACAATCACACCTAAACTGGTTTGAATTGCCGTTTTAATGGTTTCATTCAGGAGTAAAATTTGTAGAGGAATCATAATCAGCCCGCCACCCACTCCAAACAGCCCTGCTAACATTCCCGCTAAACTTCCTGTAAAAATACGAGCGATTTGTTTAAAATGAATTTGTTTAGAATTATCCAAATATTCAAAATTCACAGTTAGAGGATGAGGAGTAATCGGAAATAGAGTGTCAGGAATAGAATTGAATAAGATTGAATGTTGAGGATGAACTTCAGTTTTGTAGAGATGTTGTTCGTCTTCCTGTTGTTTTCTCCGCCGAGTGACTTGTTTACGAATTTCAACTAAATAGATATTCAGCAGGAGTAACGATCCAAATAAAATTAATAAGATTTTCGCGCTAAAAAGATCAGCCATAACAGCCCCAATTTGAGCAGTAATTAAAGCTGGAAATCCAATTCCAATGATGCGATCAAAATCAAGATAACCCATGCGCCAATTTAAAAAGCTACCCGAAATAGAAGTGATCAGAATCGATAATGTACTTGTCGCCACTGCGCTTACAGGTTCATATCCTAATGCAATCATCATCGGAACTAAAACCGTTCCTCCACCAATCCCTAAAAATCCTGCTAAAATCCCGGCAAAAATTCCGCTTCCCGCAAAAATCAATAATTCAGAAATAGTCATCCGTTGTGAGTCTAAACGTTTCAGGTAAGATAGATTTTGAGATCATACCATGAACCCCTTTTTGTGGAGAATTCACAACCTGAGTAATCCGAAAATTCGCCGCGATAGAACATAAAACATAAGCATTTTCTGCATCCAATCCTACAAATTTTTCCAGAAATTGAATCATTTGTTTGAGTGCAGATTCAAAGGCTTGATCTAAAGTTGAACCCCATCCCATTGTAATAATATCTGTTGGCGTTTCCGCTAGGGGTGCAGTTAGAGATAAATGCTGATGTAACTTTAATTGAATTGTACCATTCATAGAAGTTTCAATGGCTGTAACATTCACCTCGCCTTCACCTTGGGCTGAATGTCCATCACCAATTGAAAATAACGCACCCGGAACAAAAATCGGTAAAAATAAACGCGAACCTGCTTGTAATTCGGGGTTATCAATATTACCGCCGTAAATTCCAGGAGGAATAGAAGAACGGTTTGTTTCCGATGTCGCCACGCCTAAAATTCCAAAAAAAGGAACCAGAGGAATAAAAATTTCACTATTTGGGGGAAACTCTGCAACATTTCGTTCTAAGTCCAGGGGAATAAACCGCAGTCGAGGTTCTGAAAACTCTGTCGGTAAAGCCCCCCAACCGGAACGAATAGCGTTAAACCCCATCGCCAAACGGGGAGAAATGGCTTCGATGCGAACTTCTAGAACATCGCCCGGTTTAGCTTCCCGCACATAAATTGGCCCAGTTAGCAGGTGAGGGCCATTTCCGATTCTTCGTTCTAAGGGTAAATGGTGATAAATGTCAAGTAATTCCGGAGTGAGAAAAGCATCAGGTGCGCGATCGCAAATTTTAAATCCGGTATAGGTTTCGATCTGAATGCGATCGCCAGAATCAACAGTTAAAGCGGGTTCAAGTTGATGAGAAAATCCTCCTAAATGAACCGTTTGACAATTGGCTTTGAGAAGATGCTCGACCATTTTCAGTTTATAATCCGACAAATCAACCCCTTTATTTTACGCTATTGATTTGACGATATCAGCAACCTGTAACTCAAATTTATGACATCTAAAAAAGGGACTTTTCAAGCCTTAGACAAACTGGCTACAGTGGGAAGCAAGAACAAGATATTCTCACTGTTCTATTCCATTGAATAAACAAAGATATCTCGATCTAGCTCATCTAATATAAAGCTCAAAGGAATTCTATGCTAGTTTCAACCTTTGAATTATTACTCAAATCCATCACACCTGTGACGGGTAATATTCCCAATTCAGATCGTACCGTTTTACAAGGTTATTTTCTCACGATCGCGAATCCAAATGATCGCCGTATACCCTTAAGACTGAGATTTTCTGCAACAACACCTAATCTCAATGTAGCCGATACTATTACTATTCGTGATGTCGTTGGTAATAATGTTTTTGGTGACTTAGTTCCGACTGCTGATCCACGAAAATTTGACTATAATTTATCAATTCCAGCCCACGATACCGCTTTAGTTATTTTACAACCCGACATCACTCAACTCAATCCGGAAACGGATCAATTAGAAATTCGTGGCTATGTCGAAATCTTCGCACGAGGCGGTTTTGGCAATGCACGAAGCTTTAATGTATTGCTAACGCCTGAACATCGCGGTACCTTTGTTAATGAAGGTGGGTTGCTGAGTCGTGCTGATTTTGATCAACTGGTTTATAGCCTTCCCACTGCAACCGGAAGCAGTTTATTTGAGCTAACCCGTACACCTAAACTGATCAAAGAAATTAAACCGGAAATCAAAGAAATTCCTGATATCAAACCCCGTCCTGATAATATCACACTTCCCACTCCGGAAATTGGAGAAGCTTTAGGATTAATGGCTCAAACTATTGACAATATTCAACAGCGTATCGAACAAAATGGAGAAGCGTTTATCTCCGTTGAAGAACGTCCGGCTGTTGGTGATTCTGTCTTAAACGAAGTCTAAAAAGGAGGCGAGTAGTGTTAATCGTATTAGCAAGTGGTTACGATGAGGCTGCTCGCTTCTGGGTGGAAAGTTGTACAAATTCCACAAATTGTACAAATCTAGAAGTGGCGTTACTCACTCCTGAGAACTTTTCAAAGATTGGCTGGTGTCACTATCTCGGCAACCGCAAAAACTCAACGGCTGTCATTAATGAGCGAGTCATTTCTGTCGAAGAGATTACCGGAGTTTTAACTCGTTTGCCTTGTGTATTTGAACAGGAACTCTGCCAGATTGTTGAAACCGATCGCGCTTATGTTGCGGCTGAAATGACGGCTTTTTTATCCTCTTGGTTAACCGAACTTCCCAGTCCGATCCTCAATCAACCCACACCGATTTCTTTAATGGGAAATAATTGGCGATCACCGCAGTGGATTTATGCAGCTTCTCAAGTGGGAATGTCTGTGGAACCTCACGATCAATCGATTCGCTTACAGGCAGAATCAAACCCCAAAAAACAACCCGCACAGTCTATTCCTGTAACCGTGATTGGGAATCGCTATATCGGTGAAGTTGAACCAAAATTAGGAGAACAAGCCCAAAAACTTGCTCAATTTGCAGGCGTTGAGTCATTAGTCGTTCATTACGATCGCCCAGAGGCTGAAGCCAATTTTCTGCGTGCAGATTTATGGCTAGATCTCAAATCTTCAGAGATTAGCAGCGCAATTTTAGATTACTTTATCACCAAGAATTGATGTTAACTTTACTATGGGGATTACCGGGAGATTCACCCTTAGATGCTGTTTATCAAGCGTTGCAGGAGCGAGGATCTCCGACGGTATTTTTAGACCAACGGGAGATTGCTAAAATTTCAATTTCTCTTTCTGTTGGTAATACTATTGGTAATGCTATTACAGGTAAAATTGTCACACCGCAGGGGATATTTAAACTTGATGCGATCACAGGTGTTTATTTACGTCCCTACGATTCTCGCCGTCTTCCTTTTATTACTAAGGCAGGTTCTGAAAGTGCAATTTGGCAACACGCCACAGCAGTAGATGAAGCTTTATTATCTTGGGTTGAAATGACTTCGGCGTTGGTTCTAAATCGTCCCAGTGCGATGGCATCCAATAATTCTAAACCCTATCAACTCCAAAAAATTCGTCAAGCGGGTTTTCTGGTTCCAGACACTTTAGTGACAACTGATCCGGATGCCGTTTATGAGTTTTGGAAACAGCATGGAAGTGTGATTTATAAGTCGATTAGTTCGACTCGCAGTCAAGTGACTCGTTTGAGTGTAGAACATCATCAACGTCTAGCAAAAGTTGCTTGGTGTCCGACTCAATTTCAACAGTATATTCCCGGACAAGATTATCGAGTTCATGTGGTGGGTGAGGCGGTTTTCGCCTGTGCGATCGCTTCGACTGCGGATGATTATCGTTATCCGAACCAGACAACGGACTATCCTCAATTAAAACACGATGTTTTACCGCTAGAAATTGAACAACAATGCCGACAACTTGCTGCCACCCTGAAACTTCCTCTAGCAGGTATTGACCTTCGGCAAACTTCTAAGGGGGAATGGTATTGTTTTGAGGTTAATCCGTCACCGGGTTATACTTTTTATCAGCAAGAAACTCATCAACCGATTAGTTTCGCGATCGCACAGTTACTCACCCAATCCTCATCTGATAGATTAGCACAGCTTCAAACTTAATAATCTAAGTTTATTCAGCCAAAGGGCGCAAATTCACCCAAACTTTACCAGACTCTGATTGTGCTTTTGTTGAGTCATTAGAATTTTTTAGACCCGCAAGCGACCAAGCGGCACTCACCATTAAGGCTTTCGCGATCGCATTCATGGCTTGAGTGTCCTCATTGACACTTTCCTGAGTTTTATCAGTCAGTTTTTTGTTTGCGTTGTTATCCATCATTTTTATCTCTTTACTATTCAATGTATCCGACTCTTAATTTAGTATTATCAACTTTAATTCCCAACTCTACCGTGATAAACCGAGTTAGTTATCGTGATTGATCTCACTTTAACCTTCTTCCATTCGTTGAACTTTTATTCCGGAAAATACGACTATTTTTGATGTTTGAATAAAGTTCGGTTTTCCGTTCCTTGTTGCTCCTGATATTTTTAATCTAAAATTATCTAACTTTTGAAAGAATGATCAATTTCTGATTTTCCTTAAATCCAGCTTGGAAACCACATTCTCATTTTCCATTGCTCTGGAGAGAGTGGAAGACCCAGGAAAATTGGCATCCAGAATACAAAACCGAGTATAATCAAGAAAACTACCACAGTTCCAATTAATCGAAAAACCGGGAAATCACTCTGTAAACTGCGGTCAATCCACCAAGCGAGTATTAACGCCGCGAAGACAAATGCACTCATATAATGGTAGAGAAAGACGCAGCGTGTGACAGTGATCCAAGGAGTCCAATTCGCGACCCAATTTATGAGTAGATAGAGTAATAATCCGAGTTCTATTTTGGGTAAAAACCGAATAGAATCATCAATTGTTTTTGACTCAGAGTGAGAGAACCTATTTTTGACTTTACTCTCAATGTTTATCCGCTTGAATAACACCCAAATCGTTAATAAAATCGCTCCGACTGAAAACCACCACAAGGGAGGATTTCCCATCGCATGAACATCATAAATAGCGGGAGTAAAACTAGGGGGAGGAACAGACGGATCGAGAGCGGTTAAGTTATCAACTTTTTCATAAAAATAGGCTATAGGTCGTAAGGTTAGGGGCCAAGTATACCAAGCTGAACAGTAGGGATGAATCTCTGTTCCACTCCCTAATGATTTGTGATATCTCAAAATCGTGGTTTGCAGTTCCCAGAGTCCAGGTTCAGGACTAATTTGTAGATGAGGAATCCAAGCCAAGACGTAAAATAAGATTGGAATAACACTTAAACTAATTATTAACTGAAGAACTGATAATTGAGTTAAATTTTCTAGGGGAGAGGGAGGCGAGGGGATAGCCGGAAGATCTTCAGTTTGATTTTGATTCTCATTCTCAGTGAATTTAATCACCCAGGCTGCGATTAACAGCAGAATGATTCCCAGCCAATATCCTAAACCATTCCATTTAACAGCTACAGTTGCCCCGAAGCAGATTCCTGAAGCGATCAACATTATCCATCGCTGCATTTGTTCAACTTTCAGGGATAGAATAAAAAAAAGTTGCGCTAACAAGCCAAAAATTACAATATAAATATTATTGAGTGCGTAGCGAGATTCTACTAAAAAAAGACCATCTACAGCGATTAATAAAGTCGCAAGTAATGTATAACTACGGCGAGAAGTCAGTTGATAGGCGATCGCACCAGCAATAAGCGGAATAAACGCACCTGTCAGCGCATTCATCCAACGATAACTCCAAGTTGATAGGGTTGAACCTGCTAAATCATTAACAGTATCTTGACCAAAAGGTAAGCGAGAACCTATCCAAATTCCTAGAGCGATAATATATTGACTTAGAGGCGGATGAGCATTAAAAAAAGGGGTATTGGTGATATAATTATTCGCAAATTCAGCGTAATAAACTTCATCAAAAACCAGTGTATTAAATCGACTAAGTCCCCAAAATCGCAGTAAGAGTGAAATCAAAAAGATTCCGATTATTCCCAGTCTAAACTGAAGCTTTGGGGAGTTAAAACGATGCCGAGATGAAGTCATAAGTTATCATTCATGCAGGTCAACTAAAATGCGACCTTGGATTTTACCTTTCAGGATTTCTGAGATTTTTTCAGGTAACTGAGTTAGAGAAATAGTTGTGGCTAATTCCTCTAAATAATCCGGTTTCCAAGCCTGAGCCAATTTTGACCATATTTCCAACCGTTGAGACATTAAACATTGTACAGAATCAATCCCAATTAGACGCACACCTCGCAAAATAAAAGGATAAACTGTTAACGGTAAATCACCACCCGCCACCAAACCACAAGCGGTTACACAACCGCCATATTGAGTCGTTTTCAGGGCAGTTGCTAATGGATTTCCACCCACAGTATCAATGACTCCTGCCCAACGTCCTTTTAACATCGGTTTTCCAGTTTTATCATTGAGTTCTGAACGATCTAGAATCAGTTTTGCACCTAATTGTTTCAGGAAATCATGACTTTTTTCTTTCCCCGTTACTGCGACAACGGAATACCCTAATTTAGCTAAAATTGAAACCGCTAAACTTCCAACACCTCCGGTTGAACCTGTAACTAAAACCTCTCCTGATGTTGCCAAAATCTCATGCTGAATTAAGGCATTAACACTCAAAGCCGCCGTTAATCCTGCTGTTCCTAAAATCATACTTTCTCGTAAACTTAAACCCGCTGGCAAGGGGACAACCCATTCCGCCGGAACTCGAATATATTCGGCAAAACCACCCCAGGTATTCATCCCCAAATCATATCCAGTTATGAGTACCGCATCATCAGGTTGAAATTGAGGAACCTGACTACTAACCACAACGCCTGCGGCATCAATTCCCGGAACATGGGGAAATTTTCGAGTTACACCTCGATTTCCGGTTGCAGAGAGGGCATCTTTGTAGTTCAAACAAGAGTAATGCACCCGAATTAGAACTTCTCCTGGCGGTAAATCATCCAAGTTAGAATCAACAACTGCTGAGGTAAATTGTTCCTCTGGAGTTTGAGTAACGAGTAGGGCTTTGAAGGTTTCTGACATGGGATTTTAATCTAAGATTGGGGTCGATTAAATTGGAATCAATTAAAACAAAATTACCGACTTTCCTGTCGAATACTATCTGGAATTGTTACTGGGGAAAGTTTAGCCATAACTCGTAAATTTTGATAACGAAGTAACTCAATAAAATCTAAACTTGTCCGACCTTCTATTTCAGCAACTCGTTCAATTGCTTGGAGTAAAGCACGAGCGGCATCTGGTTCTGTATATCCTCGCCGTTGAGCGACTCTAATCGCAATTTCATCGGCTTCGAGTTCGACTTCAGAACTACGATTTGATTTCCAAACTTGGCTTAATCCAAAAGCAGCTAAACTCCCAGATATCATCACCCCAACGGCATCTTGTTGAGAGATTTCGATTACCGTTCCGACTAATCCTGCTAAGGCGACACCCTGATTAATATCTAATTTAATCCAACGAATATTGCAAGCCCAACTGACAGTTCGTAACAGTAGCAAATCTCGTTGAGGTCGAGAGAGATTTTGCCAGAGTTCAAAGTTGATAAAAACTCGCCGGATGGGTTTCCAGGGCAGCGGAAAAGGGCAGTCAATGACGGCTTTTTGTTGAGGTTGACTCACCAACTGAGTCATCATTCGACCGGAGGCAGGCATCAAGTCTATTAAGTGGCGAATTTCAGTATCTTGATTCATGGATTATCTCAGGTTTTAGCTTGATTTTAGCTTAAAGTTATTGGGAGTTGAGGTCTAAAATATGAATCTATTTTGACATCCTTTAAGATTCAGGTTGTGAGGGTTGAATCGGTTTTAGGGTATCCGATAAAGCCACAATTGCGGCATCAACTTCTGAGGCTTTGGCTTCAGTGGCTGAGACTAATAATAGAAAAATATTGTTACCCACTTGACGGGTAAAAATTGACCCTTGAATGGGTTGAGTTTTTGAACCCATTTTTAACGTTCCCGTCCAAGGAAGCTTAATCGAACCTGTTCCTAATTCTTGATAACGACCCGGTTTAAATCCTTCACCGCGTTCAAAGGCTTCAATGGCAATTTGTGCCAAACTTGCATTAGGAATGGCTCTGGTACTTTCTCTAGGTTTGGCAACTACAGTATAGGCTAAACTTCCGTCTGGAGATTCAATTAAGGGAAAATTCCCGACAAAACCGACATTATATCCCTCTAAAATTCCGATCTGAAATTGACCTTGAGGATCTTTATAATTACTCTCACTCAAAGGTAAAGGTTCGACATCTGGAACGGGAGGAGGAGTCGGCGTGGGTGAGGCTTTAGGAGTTGGCGTGGGTGTGGGTTTGGGTGCAGGAGAAGCAGCCGGAGAGGGCGTTGGTTTGGGCGTTGGAGAGGCTTGTTGTGCTTGAGTCGGGATACCAATCTTCACCGCTAAAAAAGATGATTTTTTCAGGGGAAAGGGTTGAATAAGAGTAATTAAAAGTGTCGTGGTAACTGCGGCGATCGCAATCCACATCAGACGATTTTTTCTCATAGTTGAATTCCTCAGCGAGATGTGAATTTATTTCCCAAAAATCATCGGATTTCCAAAGTCAAATATCCCGGCAATACATCCTGTCATTAAGGTGGCTAATGTTCCCGCCCATAATGCTTTAATGCCTAAAGAAGATACTTCCGAACTCCGAGAAGGAATCAAAGAAGACAAGCCACCAACAAAGATTCCATAAGAGGCAAAATGAGTAAAACCACACAGAACATAACTAACAATTAGCATGGCGCGATCGCTCATTTCACCTGCTGCATTCAGTTGAGCTAGGGCCTGATAGGGAGGAATATTCGTTTCGAGTAAACGTCTACCAATGAGTGTAGAAGCTTGCCAGAGTTCTTGCCAATTTAGAGAAACTCCCGTCAGGAATGTTAAGGGCAAAAATAAGATTCCTAACAGATTTTGTAGCGTGACCACTTGAAAAAGTTGACCAATGGGTCGCAAAACTACTAACGGACTTTCCGAAAGAGAGGCAAGCGAAGAAAAGACTAAATTAATCAAAGCAACCATACCCAGAATTGCAATTAATGCGGCTGCAATTCCGACTGCCATTTTGACCCCATCTAATGCTCCTCCAATTAAACTATCTATTGGATTAGGACGAGGTTCTAAATTAACTTTTTCATCCTTGGGAACGCCACCCATTGTTTTCGGTTCATCTGTCTCTGGTACTAATATTTTTGAGAGAACAAAACAAGCCGGAATTGTTAAAATCGAAGCGGAAACTAAGTGTCCGGTAATCGTTGGGAATGTCGGACGGAGAAAGCCCGCATAGAGTGCTAAAACTGAGGAGGCAATCGAACCAAAACAACTCGATAAAATTGCACAAAGTTCGCTGCGAGTCATATCGAGTAAGTAGGGTTTCACCGCGATCGCCGACTCAATACCCACAAAAATATTTGCCGCCCCAGCCAGTGATTCTGCCCCACTAATACCCATTGTTTTCTGAAAAACTTGGGCGAAGACTTGCACAATCGGCTGAATAATATTTAACCGATACAATAAACTCACCAAGCCTGCAAAGAAAATAACTTGAGGTAACGCCCGAAATGCCAAAACATAAGCAAATCCAGGGTTGAGATTATCAGGGCCAATGCGATCGCCAGGAACAGCAACATAGGGCGTACCGACAGCCCTCGCAATCCAGCGACCAGCCGGGCCAGGACCCGCCGCAAAGTTCGGATCGTTAACTAATAGGGAATTCGGACCCCCAAACAGAAACCTGGCTCCGGCTTCAGACGCATCTAAAATGGCGTTGAGTAGGGTACTCAATCCTTCCACCAGTTTTGGGCCAAATACAAACACAACCAAGCCAATCAGCAACTGCAAGCCAATTCCCCAAATGATTGTATTCCAGGAAATGACTCGTTTATTTTCCGAGCCTAACCAAGCAATTGTACACAGGCCTGCAATTCCTAACAGAGATATTAAATTCAATAATGGGTTCATCGTCCAACCTCTCCTGCTATTCGGCATATTGCCTGATAAATGCTCTAATAGCAAGCATCTTAGCGTTAAAATCCCTGAAAATATGCACACAATAGTAACTGTATTTCTTGCGTGAGCCAATTTTTGCCTAATGGATGCTTTTCAGCCGACTCCGCCTAACTGGACTACTGACGCAGTTCATGCTTTTGAATTCTGTTGTCCAAATTGTTCAGCCAGTTCTCGTGAAGCACAGCAAGTCTGGGTTAATCGTCGTTCTCCGGTTTATGGTGACGATCATCGCCGCAAATGGCAAGAGTTTTATTGGTGTCATTGTGGCTGTGCTTGGTGGGCTTGGAGTAGCGATCGCCCTCCCTCGGATCTGAAACCCTGTGATGATGATTCTCAAGCGTGAAGATTAAGATTTTGAGTCCCCTAAAAACAAGCCAAAGCCAAGAAAAAAGGATAGTCGAAAAGTCTTCAATTCTCCTTGGTCTTCTTCGGTTAAATCTTCACAACTTTTTTGTAGCGTTTTTTCTAGGTGACTAAGCAGTTGTCAGCATTGATCAAGATGACGGCTAAAATTAATACGACTACTGCGATCGCGATTAGTATATCGCTGAAGTGTTACGACTGTGTTGATTTGTCAAAATTGCAATCAACGTTTGAGTGCGATCGTCCCCATTCCCCGTACAATCAGGCCCACGAATTCTTGATTCAGTTTGATTTTTTCGCAGCCGCTGAGAACATTCGCCAAATTGTGTTCTGGAAATCTTTAGACTTTTTAGGGAAAATTTTCATCCATAGAGCCAGTATCCTAGAGGTAGGCTGCCATCAATTATCTTGAATCTAATCCAATGACGAATTTTTGGGAAACTGTTCTAAATTTTGCTCAAACTACAACTCACGAAATTGGACAACAGTTATTGCTAGACTGGGGTTCGGTTCAAGCAGATGAGAAGTCTGATGGAAGTTTAGTAACGCGGGCTGACCGCTGGGCTGATCAAGAAATTCGTCGTCGCATCGCCAAAGCATTTCCTGAGCATGGTTTATTATCTGAAGAAGGAGAACACCTTTTCCCCTTAACGGAGTGGTGTTGGATTATCGATCCGATTGATGGTACGACAAATTTTACTTGTGGGCTACCGATTTGGGGAACGTTAATGGGTTTACTGTATCAAGGAACCCCGGTTTTTGGTTATGTTCATCTCCCAGTTTTAAATCAATCTTTTCATGGTTTTTGGCTCAAGAATTCAGGTTTAACAGGTATTAATGGTGCATTTTGTAACCAAGAACCGATTCATGCGAGTTTAGAACCTCCAAGTTCTCATCATTTTTTGAGTCTTTGTTCTCGCAGCGCGAGGATTATTCCGAATGTTCCCTATAAAATTCGACTGTTAGGAATGGCGGGTTATAACTTGCTCATGGTCGCTTCTGGCTTGGCAATTGGAGGAATAGAAGCCACGCCTAAAGTTTGGGATATTGCGGGAATTTGGCCGATTCTGTACGCTGCTGGGGCTTCTTGTACGCCCTTAAATACTGATTCTATTTTTCCTCTAGAACCGGGTGTAAATTATGGTCAATGTTCCTATCCAATGTTAGTGGTGAGTCAAGAACAATGGGTCCCTCAATTCTTGCCATTAGCTCAAGCCTTAAATGTAAAAGTGTAAACTGTCTAGCATTTATATTAGGATACTCAAATTCCTGAAAGGGAAAAGGAAACAGAATATTCACAACGTTAATGTCGAACAGTTTAGCTTGAATTAGGAATGCCAATTGGCTATCAAATTGTTACAGAAAAACAGGCTAGGAAACTTAACGATATTTCTAAACCTGTGCAGAATATTGACAATTCAGATTCCTAAGAACAATTTGAACAATGAGCCGCTTGGCATTTTGAGCGATCGCACAGCATCCTAAGATTCTTTAAATCTACAATCCCAAATCAAGTTTCCACTGTTTTAACTTGCCAGTATTTCCCGGCGCAAAGTCAATCACCCAAAGTTGCCAATTTCCTTGTGGAGAACGGTTCAAAACTTGCCTCATATACGGCGTGGTCTGTAGAGAATAGGTCTTTTGCAACTGGGTTTGGCGACCCATCAACCGATTTTGGAGTAATACTTGTTCACCGTCAGGTGCAATTAACCAAACTTCAATATCCCCTAAAAAACTATGTTCAATTTCTAAGGAAACTTGCAAATCGTAGAGTGGCGAAGTCTCAGAAATTGCGATCGCGCTTTTAATTCCTTCGGGTTTATTGTCCGGAATTGACAAGGTTTGATTACTGGCTTTTACCACTCGTCGAGAGGGTTGTTGCAGCATCATTCGCTGACTTTGTGCCATTTTCACCGCTTTGTAGGCATTAACTTTCCCATAACCAAACCATTGAGAATATCCATTGGAATCGTAGGTTCCCATGCGAACACCCAATTGAGGATCGGGATTGGGATCTACAATTTTGTCGGTGGTTTGTTCTAGAATTCGTCGAACTTCCAAAGCACTCAGATCGGGGTTCACAGATAATACCAAGGCGGCGACTCCCGCAACGACAGGTGTAGCACTAGAGGTTCCCCCAAAATAGGGCGTAAAATCAGATTGATCGTAACCCGCACCGCCAACGCGATCAGTGGTGAAGACCCCTAATCCTTCTAAAGAAGTCCGAATCGTGGGAGGAGTTCCAATGTACCCGGTTTCCGGAAGCCACATTCCCGGAGGGGCATTATTACTGGGCGCAGAGACAGAAATTCCCGTTCCCCAGTTGCTATAGGCCGATTTTTGACTGAGACTGGTACAAGCGGAAACGGTAATCACATCGGGATGAACTGCAAATCCGGCTAACCATTTGACTTGACCTTGAATTACATTATTGGGCCAGCCTTGTTCGTTGAGAACACCGTTAATCGGACGATTGGCGTTACCTGCGGCGAAGATGACAACACAGCCTTTGCCTTTGCGTCCTTGTTTTGCAGCTTTGGTAATAACGGCACTCTGTCGCAATGATAGGGGAAAATGAATCGCACTCGCTCCCCAACTGCAAGAAATAATCGATGCCCCTTTCTGAATTGCCCAGTTAAAGATTTGTTCGACAGATTCATCATCAAGATAACCTGTGGTTCGCACCGGCATTAAAGCACAACCCGGCGCCACCCCAACAACGCCATAGCCATTTTCTTCGGCAACCGCAACCCCAGCACAGGCAGTTCCATGATTATCAGAGGCGGCTTCTGGCATAGGCAGACTATCACGACCTTTTAAGTCTATAGGGGCAACAATTTTACCCGGACCTTGGAAGTCGCGATGATTGACATCAACGGAGTCGTCAGTAATGGCAACAATAACGGATCGCACCCCGCGAGTGATATCCCAAGCCAGTTCTGCACTCACATGGGAGTTAACGGCGAGTTGGGATGAACCCCCATTATGGTGAAGATACCACTGTTTCGGGTAGAGGGGATCTTGCGGACGATAGTAGGGTTGAGATCGCACAACAATATTAGGTTCCGCGATTAAAACCTCCGGATTCCACTTGAGATGGTTAGAAATCTTGATTGGATTTTCACTGGCTTCAGATGTGACTCGGTAAACAAAAGCATTGTCAATTCCGTCTACAGGTTTGACATATTCTAAGCCCACATCAGAGGCGATTTGGTTGCGACTCGCCTCCTCTACAGACTCATCAAATTGAATCGTAATCTGATCGCTGAGGAAAAAGACCATACCCGGATCGTTATCGACTCGGTAGACATGGCTAGCAAACACAACTCGATCCGATTGTCGTACAAATTTCATGGCGGCATCAAGTTGATCGGGTTCAACTTCGATTTCTTCTAGTCCTGTCGGAATACTCAAGACATAAACCATGGGAATCGGCCCTCTGGTGATTTCCTCTATAGAATTTTGTGGATCTATATAGGTTTGTTGGTCATTTGAGAGTCGCACAGTGAATAAATTGGGTAGTTTTTCAACTCGGAGTTCTTCACTGCCACGCTGTAAAATTAGACCCACATTTTCTTCTGAAACTCCTATGCCTTGGTATTCTGGGCGGGTAATGCTTGCTGAGTTCTCAGGTGATGTCATAATGTAGTAACCCTATTTTTACCTAAATTCTCCTTTACCACCTAGACGATCAATCTCGATGGTTATCTGTCAGCTTTGGAGGAAATCCCTAGCTCCTAAAAACTATAACCTGTGCGGGTTGAACGTAGACGATCTAAAAAAATCTTGAAATGGAAAGCTAAAATGATAAAATTCTTTAAACTTGTACACTTTCCGTTGCGCGATCGCGCTCCCTTGGTCATGGAATCTTCTGCAACTGTCTACCTTCGACGCTATGCAGCCTACTGGCCGATTGTGGCTCTGGCTGTCGGAATGATATTAACACCGATTAAGGTTCTGGCTCAAGAGTCTATACCGGAAACCCTCAGTGAGAATTCGACTCAGGATGAGGGCGTACAACCTGTTGGCCCGAACGAGATGCGCCCCTTGGCTTTAGAAGATAGTTTTCTCAGTATTCAAGGAGGGAAGCGTTTATTAGAAGAAGCCAGTACAGCTGTAGCAACGGAAAATTACACCGAAGCCGCTTCTAAACTCCAAGAAGCCCGTCAGGTTTTTAACCAGTTGTCTAATTTTTATCAGCAGTTAGCGACTAGCTTTTCAGGAATTGATAATCGAGTTGCCGATCAACACCGTAATAATGCTCGACAAACGGCCCAGATGCGAGATGATGCGACTTATCAACTGGCTTTAGTCCATCGCGCTCAAAGTCAACCGGAACTGGCGGTTCCTCTGCTCATTCAAATTATTCGTTCTCAAGCCCCGACAAGAGATTTAGGTAAAAAGGCTTATCAACAGTTATTAGAGTTAGGATTTGTAGATACTCCTCTGCCTGGGAGTGAGCCAACTGAACAATCATCGTCTTCTGTTGAGTAAATATTCGATAAAATAAAGGATACGGTTGTCTAGAGAGAAATTCCATGATCGCTTTAGAGCAGGTCGAGGCAATGATTAAATCGAAGTTGCCAGACGCTACGGTTCAAGTTCAAGATTTAACCGGAGGTGGCGATCACCTTCAGGCTATTGTAGTTTCTTCTGAGTTTGAGGGAAAAACCCTGGTTAAACAGCATCAAATGGTTTACAGTGCGGTCAAAGAAGCAATGGATACAGAAGTAATTCATGCTCTAGCCTTGAAAACCTTTACGCCCTTAGAGTGGAAAGAGGCTAATCCCGTTGCTTAAATAATGTTCAAGCCTAAAGCTGATTTTGCTAGCCCTGTGACCGAAAAGTTTCTGGGATTTAAGTAAACTTAAGGCTGAATACTGAAAGCGGTGATGCTGACAGTCATTTGGAAGGTTAGGGATTAGAGAGAAAGAATTCCTAACCTTGTGTCTTTAACTTTCTTTCTCAAACTTTCTTTCTCGAAAATAATTAATCTCAGCTACTGCACGGAAAAACTATGACTCCAGAACTGAAAGCTAAAATTGACGACATGGTGAATAACCACACAATCTTCGTGTTTATGAAAGGTACGAAGTTAATGCCCATGTGTGGTTTCTCAAATAATGTTGTCCAGATTTTGAATAGCTTGGGTGTTCCCTTTGAAACCCTTGATGTCTTAGAAGATCCTGACATTCGTCAAGGAATTAAAGATTATTCTGACTGGCCAACGATTCCCCAAGTTTACATTAATGGTGAATTGATAGGCGGATCTGATGTGATGATCGAACTCTACCAAAAAGGTAAACTCCAAGAAATGGTTGAAGTGGCTTTAGCCTCCTAGAGCTTTCTACATCAAGTTCATTAAGAAGCCGACTCCTAAACCCTTCAAGAGTCGGCTTTCATTTGGTGTTGTATTAGAGTAGACTGAAAGCTAATCACTGATAGCTAACAACTACTTGAGTCTGAGGCGATCGTAATCTTCCTCAGACCCTTGATTGTCATCATCTAGTAGTAATCGACTTCGGGTTGGGGCATCGGCATTGCCATTTCAAAGTTAGAAGGATCATTGAGGTATCGAAATGTTTCTTCTTCCAAACGATGAACGAGATAGGCTTCTAAAGCGTTAGAATGTCTCAGAGCTGCTAGATAACCATCAATATACATTCTCAAGTCATCGTAGCGATAACCACGATTCCAAAGTTCGACGAGGGCGTCGGTGAGGTTTTGGTAGTGGCGAATGGTGGGGGCGTCTTGCAGCATAATTTTTTGTGTGTTTAGAGTTTGGGCAGGGGGAATTTAGTGATGGAAATGGACGATTTAATTAAAAATTTCCCTATATTGGGCTAATTTTCGTCATCCATCCCATTTAGATTTTAGATTTTAGCTCAATCTTCCTAGTATCGGGGGGACAATCTACAGATGGGCAGCTTTCTAATGGACTAATATCCTCTACACCGAACCCTTGACCACTCCAGGAGAATTGGGCTATGGGTGATTCGGTTAATGAGATCTATTGACTCCACTGATTTGTCAGGAGAGCAAAACATTCGATGGGTAATCACCAAGCTTTGATGGGATTGACGACTAGACTTTGATCGAAATTAGGGATTAACCGACTCCGGTTGATTGAGTCTCTCTATTTCGATCATAACTTGTCTGTCAAGAGTTTGACGATTAAATCAAGAGAGAATTAAATTGGACTAATGTTGACGATTATTATTACTGGTAAGATGGGGAAGATCCAGTATCCATCGCATTATCTTCCGTGTTTCACCTTAGAAACAGAAGAACTTGATTGAGGGTAACATCGGTTACAAAATTAATTGAACAGGCTCTGCTAACCTGTATTCCAATAATAATCTAGGATAACTAAAACTCGTGGGATCTGCTTGCATTTCTATTATTGAAGGAAATCCTCATTTACGATCGCTTTTAGGTTGGCATTTGCAGCAAGTGGGCTACACTGTTTGGCAGTCTGCCGATTTTCACAATGCTAGGGAAGTATTCTACACTCATCAACCCAATTTGGTGATTCTGGATGCAGAATTACCGGGTGGAAATGGTTTAGAATTTTGTCGCTGGCTGAGGCAACAACAGTCGCTGATTTTGATTCTATCTTCTCATCAAACCGAAGCAGATATTGTCCGAGGTTTAAAAGCTGGAGCTGATGATTATTTAACAAAACCTTTCGGAATGCAAGAGTTTTTAGCTCGAGTAGAAGCCTTGATCCGACGTAACCACACGACTACTCCGCCTGCTAGTTTGGATTACGGTATTCTAAAAATTGATTTGGTGCAACGTCGAGTTAGAATACACGGACAAGTGATTGAACTTACACCTCAAGAGTACAGCTTACTCTATGTTTTAGCTCAAGCCGAGGGAGAACCACTCAGTCGTTCGGAACTCCTGCGGCGGGCTTGGCCAGACTCAATTGATAATCCGCGTACCATTGATACTCACGTCTTATCATTACGAAAAAAAGTTGAGGTTGACCCTCGTCAACCTATTTTAATCCAAACGGTGCGAAATGTGGGTTATCGACTCAATTTAGAAATGCTCAAGCCTGAGCCTTGGAATCCTCTAATGAATGGTAAACATCACCCAATACCGATGAGAGCGAGTAGCTAGGGGTTAGCAGCCAGAGAGAGGGTTTTTTTAGGCTAGAAAGGCTTTGTAATCAATAAAAATCCTCTCAACGAACATAGGAAGCCCCGTTAACGTCAATTGTTGTTCCGGTTGTATGGGGCGCTAAACCGGATGCCAAGAACGCCACAACTTGCGCCACATCTTCAGGAGATGCCATTTCACCCATCGGAATATCTTTCGTTAAATTGTCTTCTCCGTAGGCTTGAATTGCAGTCTCAATAATCCGATCGGTACGAACATAGCCAGGAGCGATCGCGTAGGCTAATATATGATCTTTAGCAAATCCTCTAGCGATGGTGCGAGTCAGAGAAATAATCCCGCCTTTAGATGCCGCATAATGAATATAATCGGGTGTATCGCCCCGAAAAGCTGCACGACTGGCAATATTGATGATAATGCCTCCCTTTTGCTGTTTAATATTTTGTTGTTTAATATTTTGTTGTTTAAAATAATGAATAGCTTCTCGACACAAATCCGCCACCGCAATTAAATTAACTTGTAGCGTTTGTTGCCAAGCTTGGTTCCAGGTTTCAAGATTATCATCAATACTTGCTGGAGTCATCATTCCTGCATTATTAACAATGATATCAATTTTCCCTTGCCAAGATATTGCTTTTTGCCATAACTCCAAGGCTGCATTTTTTTCAGCTAAATTTCCTTGCACTAAATAACAGGATGCTTCCCCTAATTCTTGATAAATTTTTTCGGCTTTTTCTCGACTCTTGCCATAGTGAAGAATAACATTTGCTCCAGCTTGATGCAAAACTCTAACTGTTGCTGCTCCAATACCCTGACTTCCACCTGTTACTAAAATTACTTTTCCCGTTAAATCAATCATGCGTTATCAAAGCTTTCTTTATAGTTTACAGTTATACAGTAAACAGTTATTAGTTGTTCAGCCTTGACTATTTACTGCTTATTGTGTCCAGGGAATAAAATCCCTGTCTGAAATTTGAAGTCCTCTTAAGTCTACTGTGTCCAGGGAATAAATTCCCTGTCTGAAATTTGCAGTCCTTTAAAAAGGACTAAGTTAAAATCACTATTCACTGTTTACTGTCTACTATGTACTGTCTACTCTCTACTGTCTACTGCTAATAGTTGTTGTAATGCTTCTCCCGGGTTGGGTTGCTTGACTAATGACTCGCCAATTAAAACTGCATTTGCGCCAGAATTTTTGACAGTATTGAGATCATCTGAGGTATATAAACCCGACTCGCTTACAATTAAAATATTTTGGGATTGGATTTCTGATTTTTTGGCTTCTAAAAGTTGGCGAGTTGTCTCTAAATTGACTGAAAAATCTTCTAGATTGCGGTTATTAATCCCAATTAAACTCACACCTTCTAAACTGAGAACCCGTTCGAGTTCTTCGAGAGTATGAACCTCAATTAACGGAGTCATCCCTAAAGATTTGATAATTTTGAGGAAATATTGTAAATCTTGATTTGATAAAATTGCAGCAATCAATAAAACTGCATCTGCTCCATAAATTCGGGCTAAATAAATTTGATAGGGATAGATAATAAACTCTTTACACAATAAAGGAATATCAACGGCTGCTCGAACTTTTCCTAAATTTTCAAAGCTGCCTTGAAAGAACTTTTGATCGGTTAAAACTGAGACACAACTTGCTCCATTGTCTTGATAGGCTTGAGCAATACTAACCGGATCAAAATCTTCTCGAATTACACCTTTACTGGGAGAAGCTTTTTTAACTTCTGCAATAATTGCGGGTTGAGTCGAACTATCTTTTAATGCAGCGATAAAATCTTTTGTTGGTGCTAAACCTTCTAATTGACGCCGCAACTCCAATAACGGTAAACGTTCCCGTTTTCTATCAATTTCAACTTCTTTTTCCCAGACTATTTCTTCGAGAATATTCTGAGGTTTTTCATCAGGGACAGCAACTTTGTAACTTAAACTTGCAACGTTAACGGAAGGGTTAGGAGGACGACGGCGAATTTGCATTTTTAGGCGTTTATGATTGGGTATTAATTAATCGGGTAGATTGAGAAGGTTTAAACTATTTTAAAACAAGTTTTAGTGATTTCTCAATCCACCCAATATTTTACAGCTTAATCATCAATTTTGGTCAACAGTTTAAAACTTAGCTAAAATCACTGTTTACTCTGTACTGCTTGCTCTGAGCTACGTCGAAGGGTGTACTGATAACTGTTAATGCGCTGCACTCAAAGCGCGTTTGTAGGCTTCATCCAAAACCTCAGAAAGTGTTGGATGAGTATGTACAGAAAATGCTAAAGAATGCACAGACTGACCGCTACTAATCGCATTTGCCGCTTCTTGAATTAAATCGGAAGCGTGCAACCCAAAAATATGAACCCCTAAAATTTCGCCCGTATCTTTGCGGTAAATCACTTTAGCAATTCCATCGGTTTCTCCTTCTGCGATCGCTTTAGAATTTCCCTTAAAATAGGTCTTGACAGAGGCAATTTCAAAGCCTTCTTTCTCGGCTAATTCTTTCGCCGCAGGTTCACTTAAACCGACATAACTAATCTCTGGATGGGTAAAAGCCGCAGCCGGAATACTCCGATAATCAACTTGGCGATGGCGACCACAAATTGTTTCAACGACTGCAATTCCTTGAGCGGATGCTGTATGGGCTAACATCATTTTACCTGTGACATCTCCAATCGCCCATAAATTTGGAATCGGTTCTCCCGCAGATAATACCGTTAAATCATCATTAACGGGAACAAAACCTCGTCGATCAGTTTCCACACCAACTGATTCTAATCCTAAGTCTTTACTGTAGGGAATACGCCCCGTCGCCACCAAACAAGCATCGACTTCTAAGACTTCTTCAACTTCTTTTGTTTTCGCATCAGCTAACTCAATGACAACTGGAGAACCGGGAGTCACTTTCATTGCCAATTTTCCGACACGAGTTTCAATATCTCGCGGTGAAATCAACACCCGTTGGGCAATTTTAGCAATATCTGGATCGAAAGTTGGCATCAATTGATCCAATGCTTCAATCATCGTGACTTCGCACCCTAAAGCCGTATAAATATCGGAGAATTCTAAACCGATATAACCACTTCCAATAATAGCCACCCATTGCGGTAAAGATTCCAGTTTCAAGGCACCATCACTGGTAAAAACCGTTTTATGATCAATTTCAATTCCCGGCGGTACAAACGGAATGGAACCCGGCGCCAAAATAATATCTTTTGCGGTAACTGTTTTTTCGCCCTGGCTTGTTTCGACAGTTACCTTCTGAGGGGCGACGACCTTTCCCCAACCCTGAATGACATCAATTCCTAAGCGTTTGAGGCTATTGGTCATATCGCCGCGAATTTTCGTGACAATATTTTCCGCATGACCTGCAATGGTAGCGCGATCAAAGCTAACTTGTCCGAGTTGAATTCCTAACGTTTGTAGATGATGAGTATTGCGTAACTCTCGCACCCGTCCTGCGGCGGCTAACAAGGCTTTTGATGGGATACAGCCTCGGTTAACGCAGGTTCCGCCCATTTCTGCTACTTCTACAATGGCTGTTTTTAAACCACAACTCACAGCATGAATGGCGGCACCATGTCCGCCGACACCTGCGCCAATAATCACTAAATCGTAGTCAAAATCGCTCACTAATCCCTCCTGGTGCGATCCTTTATGTTTATTGTGAACTACAAAGGGGACAGTAGACAAGGGGAGGTTAGGGGTTCAAACTAGAGTCATTGACGCTAATTTATTTTGTACGAATCTATAAACTATGACTCATCCTCACGAAATCTATGACTTACTTCTTGATCGCAGTGCAAGCGATACTGCTATTAAAGAAATTATTATTGGTTTAACTTGGACGCTGTGTACGGCTAAAGGGATGGGGTTGTGTATGAGTCCTGGAACCTCTACTCGGACATTACCTTGGTCTGGAACTTTAGCTCATAGACCGACTTCGGAGTTGGTCGCATGGGTGCGATCATGGGATTATTATCAAGCGACAGTGGGAATGGCGGTGATTAATGCGATGATTAATTCTGATTCTCCTTTACTGAAAACGGCTCAACCCCTCTCTGCGAATGGCCCTGCTAATTTAGCTGTATTTGAATATTTTTTACCTCAAATTCGGGGGAAACGAGTCGCAATTATCGGGCGCTATCCTCAACTCTCTCACTATGAAAAAGAGATGAAGTTAGTGGTGATAGAAAGACAGCCAACCGGGAGTGATTTACCTGACCCAGCTTGTGAATATACGTTACCGGAGTCTGAATGGGTATTTCTCACCTCTACATCAATTGCAAATAAAACTTTTCCCCGTTTAGTAGAATTATCAAGAAATGCCACATTAGTATTAATGGGACCGACTTTACCTTGGCTATCCGAGTTAGCTGATATGGGAATTAATTATTTAGCAGGCGTTCAAATTACGAATCCTCAAGCCTTGCGTCAAACGGTGATGGAAGGGGGCGGAACTCGGATTTTTGAAACCGGAGTACAATATTGTGTTCAGCAAATCTTGAGTTAAGTAATCTAGACTTTATATCAATATCATTGAGTTTTAAACTGACTATAGACCGATTAGGAGTGGTGTTGTCATCCACTTCTACCAAGGATAGATAGTGCTAAAGCCCAACTACAAAATCCGTCTGCTTTATTTTTAGTTTGCAGTCCCTCAGCTTCTGAATGGAGTTGAGGGTATTTTATTTGAATTCCTCTTGAATCTTTGACTAATTTTAATCACAGCAGCAGTAACTCAATTAGATTTGCTATCATACATGGGCTGTGTTTAAAGATTCAAGTATTTAATGATAGATTATTCTATTTTAACAAATTTTCGGGGTGAGTTTGCTGCGCTACTGGCTGCTTTTTTTTGGTCATTGGCTTCAGTTGTTTATAGTCAAGCTGGAGAGAAGATCTCAGCCATTGGATTAAACTTAATAAAAGGCATAATTGCGATCGCACTGTTACTGCTAACTGTTATTTTACGAGGAAGTCTATTTCCTAACCTAGAATTTTTAACAGTTGGACTCTTAATTCTGAGTGGAGTTATTGGAATTGCAATTGGAGACAGTGCTTATTTTACCACTTTAAAATGTTTGGGGCCAAGACGAGCCTTATTAATGGAAACCTTAGCTCCTCCCCTGACGGCAATTTTAGCCTTAATATTTCTGCAAGAACGCCTACCTTTATCGGCGTGGTTAGGCATTTTCCTAACAGTTTTTGGTGTCGCTTGGGTAATCAGTGAACGAACTGGAGACGGGGCTGTAGATTCTCTAAATTTACGTCGAGGACTTTGGTTTGGCTTACTCGCTGAAATCTGTCAAGCCGTCGGAATTATCCTCTCTCACGTCGCCTTAACCCAAACTGAAATTAGTCCATTATGGAGTACCTTATTGCGGCTATCGGGTGGAACAGTGGTTCTATCCTTATGGCTGTTTGTTCAACGTCAAAATATAAATTTGTTGCTTAAACCTTTGCAGTCTCAACGCACATTTTTCGTGATTGGACTGGCAACATTTTTAGGCACATACTTAGGAATTTGGTTACAACAAACCGCTTTAAAATTTACCGCAGCAGGTATTGCTCAAGCCCTGAATTCCACCAGTCCCCTCTTCGTGTTACCAATTGCAGCGAGTCTGGGAGATCGAGTTAGTTTGAGAGCAATATTGGGGGCAATCATCGCGATCGCTGGTGTTATCTTGTTATTTCAGGGATCGTGAAACTAGGAGTCACACAATTCAAACTGAGCTAATTCTTGCGGTAAACGAGAGCCATAAGGAACAGCCGCCCCTTTGGGTGCTAAAATGCCTAAACCATAGAAACAGCCGTCATCCATGCTACAGTCTGCCATTCGTAAGCTTAACTCATAGTCATCGGTGTAGGGCGGTTCAAAGGTGAGTACAGACAATACATCTTCCTCTGATCCGAGTTCCTCTCCTGAGAGATTCGAGATTTTCAGTTGAACATCACTGCAATTTTCATCGCAGTATCCAACAAATAGGTACTCCACTGATGGATCGAGTTTAACGGTTAGGGGAGCGTTAATTTTCGGAGGGCCTTTGCGAACCACTGGCCAGAAGATTAACTCATAACCGTCTCGCCCTGCTTCGTCTACGACATCCTTGAGTCTACAAACGACAGTTTTCTCCTGTTCAGAGAGTTCGCGGGCGATCGCTGTTCCTAAGAACATTGTACCGAGTAGCAAGGTTAGTCCCGGTAAAATCAAATGTTTGCGTTTCATTGAAAATCCACTGTCCAAGGATAGTTGCGAACAAGTTTACAATCTGAAATGGAGGATACCATATTTCTGTGACGCCCTGACCAGGTTTTATAGTTTACCGTTCTACTACGATCTTTATACAGTAAGCTATCTTGATAATAAACAGTATTTCGCAAATACTCGGCTTGGCTGCTTGGGCTTGAAAAGTTCAGTAATTTTACTGTTGGTGATTGCAATGGAGAAGTTTAACTTGGAATGTAGAGACACCGAAATTTCTGTGTAATACCTGTTTAATCATAAAATCTTTTTGTGTTTGAATTTGTCAGTAACTCCTCAATGCTCTTGGTAATGATCATGCTCAATTTAGCTGGATATCAAGAAACGAATCTCCTCTACAGTGGAATTCGGACTCAAGTTTATCGTGCGATCCGAAGCACAGATTCGCAGTCTGTTATCATTTACGTGGATTGAACAATATCTCTAGGGTAAAGTATCAGAAACAAGCCCTAATCGCTGAAGAAAAAGCAGCAAAATTAGCAGCAAAATTATGAGAATTGAATCTCGATCCTGATGATTTTGTTTAGATTAATTGTAGCCTAGTTTCTACTTCACAAGGCTTTGATGAGCCAACTTTGCTCTAGCCTGAACTGCTAAGGTTTCGTCTGTATTGATCGCATCTTCAAGGCGATGTATAGCTTGTTCAAAGCTTTCAGGCTGCTGAGTTTTGATGGTATTCGCTAATCCCTGTAAACCCACAATTGCTGCATAACGCACAATCCATTCTGGATCTTGAGTCGCTTGCAACAATATTTTGAGTGATTTTATTTGAGATTCAGTAATATTTTCAGGGTTCATTTTTTCCCACTCAATACTTCCTAACCCTCTGGCGGCAGCTCGACGAACACTCAAAGAAAAATCTGTTTCTGCTGCTTCTAATAATACCTCTAAACCACGGGGATCGCCAATCGAAGATAAGGCTCGAATTGCCCAGGCTCTTGCACCATAATTATAACCATCTAATTGTTCAAGTAAGGGTTGAACGGCGATTTCTCCAAGTGCAATTAATCCATCAACGGCGGCAACAGCAGCACCCGGATTATTGTAACCGAGTACAGTAATTAAGGTTGACATGGCTTCGGTCGATTGGGCTTCAGCAAGAGCTTCTACTGCTTCTAAAAGTGCATCTGAAGAATCTGCTTGTTCAACGGCAAGAATAAGGTCTGATATCATCTTTAGACAGTGAACAGTAAACAGGGAACAGTGAACAGGTTACAGAAAACAGTGAGTTAAATTTAGTCCTACGCACGAGGACTTTAGATTTTAATCCCTGGACACAGTGAACTCCCACAATGTAGTGTTTAGTATTTTATAGTAAAGAATCCATTAAATTCATGACTTCAATAGCTTCATCCGAGAGAGTGGCTAAATCTGTTTGTTTGAGGTGATGCTCTAAAACGCCTTGTAAAGCGATTAATTTTAAACTATTTTCGGCTAAGGTTTCTGAAATGGCTTTGGCTGCGTTCATATAACCAATTGCTCCGAGATCCATCAAGACACTGCGTCGCAGTTGTAACTCATTATTTTGTAGCGCTTGGGTTAAACGTTCTCCGTAAATCGCATCTCCGGTGAGTTGATAGAGCGATCGCAATGTTGAACAGCGAACTCGCGCCACTGGATGTTCTGTAAAGGGTTGAATGATCTCCACAAATTCGGTTGCACCCATTGTCCCCAATGCTTCGATGATCGCATCATAGGGCTGTACCAAATGGGGTTTTCCCGGAACCTGTTGAGCGGCTTCTACTCCACCCTCGAGCAATTTTACCAGAGCGGGAATACTGCTTTGATCTCCTAACGCTTCTAAGGCTTGTGCGGCTGCTTCTCTGACATAATAGTCAGAACAGTCCAAACACTCAATTAAAGCCGGAACTGCTCCCCTATCGCCTAGTTTTCCTAATGCTCTTGCTGCATTCCGACGGAGAGGATAACCGCCATCTTCAGTGCGATCGGAGTCATCTTCTAAAGCCGCTAACAAAGCATCCACCGCCTCCGGTTCACAGACTCGAAAACGTCCCAACCACCAAGCTGCATAGTAACGGCGACCCAATTCTTCGTGTTGAAGGTTTGCGATCGCCTGTTGGGTTGTTAACATTTCTGGAACTTGATCTGAAGCCGTCATTAGCCTTCTGATTCGGGTTGACTTTCTTCCCCGACAATTTGATTGACCGCAGTCGCTTGCATTTTGGCTTCACTGCTTCCATCTGCCGTCAGGGGTTGAATACCAACGATTTTACCACCCATGCGGTTAATGCGCTTGAGTTGTTCACTCATCCGATTGTAGGGAACTGTAATATATGTTTTGCGGCTGCTGCGAATGGGATAGCTAATCCGATCTGGGTTAACATTTTGACCCATACCTTCAACTTCGATACTGTACATCCGACTCCCATTATTACTCAGGGTAGCTCTGCCTGTTAAGGTACTTTGACCAAACATAATTACTCCGTTGACTGATTCTAGACTGATTTACAACAATTCTTTTTAAAAGAGATGGCAAGCTTGATGGCTCAATATTTTAGAATTCAGCACTCATCATCGAGTCATGGCTTACCGTCTCATCATCTACCCAAATCTTTTAGGTTTCACGAACGCTAATAATCGTGGCGCCACTGCGAAGAATTTGCTGTATCCGGTTTGATAGTTCTTCGTAAGGAACTAAGAATGCTTTGTTTGAGCGACGGACGTTACTATCACGCACAGAAGAACCAATTCGGTTGGTGACTTCTACCCGATAAACCCGTTGCTGACGATTTCCCAGTCCACCAAAAGTCTTTTGGGGTGCATCCATTTTAGACTTTGTCTGGGTTTCGGATAACTGAGGAATGGTACTGGCTTGGTTGCGAGCAACTTCTTTAAACAATTTACCATTCTTGCCAAGCACAACTTGACCGCGATCATTATTGGCATAACCCCGATACAGTTGGAACATTCGGCTAAAGCCAACTGTTCTCGATCCAGCGAAAACTTGGAAACCAATGTAGTAAGGAACGATATTATCGCCGAATTTATTTTCGTACTCTTCGCTTTCAAAGTAAGAGTTAATTTCAGCGTCGTAACCTTGATCCTCAACTAAGCGAGTATGGAATGCTAATTCTTGTTCATCGTAGGGAGGACGTCCCAACAGATGCTTAAAGTTCAGCTCCACAAAACGTTGATTATTATTGAGATAGAAAAATTTCTTCTTGTACAGCTCTGAAAGTGCTATGGCACGTACAAAATCACGAACGGTCAAATTTCCTTGTCTGAGTAAAGATTCTGCTGACGTTAAACGTTCAGCTTTCATGATATACTCATTTCCTAGAACTTGTTTGTAGGTGGCACGAAAGATGGTTTGTAAATCGCTCTCTGTCCAATCTGGACGAAGTTCTGCTTTCGTACCATCAAATGCGTCTAAACCAAGTCGGCCCGCTGCTTGTAAACTAGCGGGTACTAATAATGTTGTCATAGTTACCTCACGACATTGAGAAATTTATATTCTGTATTCTTCAATTAATTTTTGTTAAAGAAAAATACGAGAAAAATTCAAAGCAGCTTACGTTTCTTCCTGAAGATGAAACTGCTATGAACAGTCACGGGTTTAAAAAGTTGGTTGTTTTATTATTCAGCTCTTGAAATTTAAGATGCCTGGAGCGTTAAATAACTGCTAACTCAACACTGATCTGCTGCTAGCTAACAGCTATCTATCGTTCCAGGCAAAAAACGGTTGACTAGCTCAGAGCGTTGATTGCGTAGTCGATATAGGAGTTAGCTTCAACAGCAGGATCGCCGCTTAAACCATGATTGGCTTTGATGTGCTTGAGAGCTTCGATGTACCAGCTCGGAGACAATTCAAAAGTCCGGTTGATTTCATCGATACCTGCAATCAGGTACTCATCCATCGGGCCAGTACCACCTGCAATTAAGCAGTAAGTTACCATCCGCAGATAGTAACCGATATCACGAGCGCACTTATCCTTACCACGTTGGTCTGCTGCGTAGTTCGGTCCTTGCATTTGAGTGGTGTAAGGAAACTTGTTGTATACAGCTTGAGCTGCACCGTTGATCAGGCTATCAGCTTTGGAAGTCAGAGTTTTAGCTGCTTCTAAACCAGCGGAAGCTTGACGGAAACGTCCGAAAGCGACTTGGATTTCAGTGCTGCTGAGGAAACGACCTTGAGAGTCTGCGGTGGTGACAGCTTCGGTTAAAGGAGTCTTCATGCTTCTAATCTATCTAGGTTAGGTGTACAAAGTTTTTGAATGAGTGCGAGCCATACAAATGCAACGTCAGCACAGTTAGTCAGAATCGATTCTGGAGGCAGAAATTTAGCCAACTGCTGCTGCTGCACGATCAAAGTAGCTAGCGATTTCAGCTTTCAGAGCGCTGCAATCACCGGAAGTAATACCGTTGGGGTCCATAACGATTGCTAAAGCCGCTTCTTTCATTTTTTGAACGCCAACTGCAACGGAAGCACCAGGAGTACCGAGAGCGAGGTAAGTTTCACGCAGACCATTGAGGCAACGATCATCGAGAACGCTACCATCACCAGCGAAGATGGAGTAAGTGATATAGCGGAGGATGATTTCCATATCACGTAAGCAAGCAGCCATACGACGGCTAGTGTAAGCGTTTCCGCCGGGTTGGATTAGTTGGGGTTGCTCTGCGAATAAGGAACGAGCTGCGTTAGCAACGATGCTGGAAGCATTACTTGTAATCCGGTTAACAGAGTCAAGACGCTTGTTACCATTGGCAACCATTGCGCTAAGAGCGTCGATTTCAGAGGTGCTTAACATTGCTCCCCGTGTGTCTGCTTGAGACACGACTTTGGTGAAAGCATCAAACATGGATTAAATCTCCTACTTGATTGGTTTGAGTTAACTTTAGATTCTCAATTTATGAGAATTCCAGACCTTTGCCAACTTTATAATCGTTGGATCTAGAGACTGGAGAAAATCAGCAGTTCTAAGCAAAGACTACCACTTCCCCAGGGGACACCTTGCGATTGTCCGGTTACCCGGATTACACAATCTCCCCACTGAGAAATCTTAGAGAATTTTGTGCAATTTATGAGAGGAATTTAAACTTTCTTAATCAACTGTTCGGATTGGCTGACTAACTTTTGCTTCTTATTGTTATCCCTCAGCTATCAGTTATACAACGTAGCCTGCCCAGATTTCATTAAAAAATATGAACGATCCCGCGCCGTTATGTTAAAAATTGTCAAGATGTGTCTCGCAAGCGATTTATTCGGTTAAGGCTTTCTGCTCTGTTTTTAGTAGCGAATACGCGGATCAATGTAGGCATTCAAAATATCAATCGCAATACTGGCGATCGCCACCAAACCTGCAAAAAACACTACAATTCCCTGTACAGTCGGGTAATCTCGCACTGTAATCGCTTCGTAGAGTCGATTCGCCAGTCCTGGCCAAGAAAACGTCACCTCTGTTAAAATCGCACCTCCCAGCAGCGCCGCCAAAGTTAACCCTAAGACTGTAATCACTGGAATCATCGCATTTTTTAGGGCATGAGCCATTAAAATCCGGCGTTCTGGAATTCCTCGCGCCCTCGCCGCTTCCACGTAATCTGCTTGTAATGTTTGCCGCAAATTCACCCGCACAATTCGCTCAAAAATCCCACTCAGTAGCACACCCAAAGTTAAACAAGGCAAACACAGGTAGTAGAGTGTGGTGAAAAATTGTTCTCCATTCCCATTCAGCAAACTATCCACCGTGTAGAGTCCAGTTAACAGAGGAGGCGGAGTCGCACTGACGGGGAAACGAGTTCCCAAAGGAAACCAGCCTAACTGCACCGCAAACACAAGCTGAAACACCATTCCTGCCCAAAATGCGGGGACTGAGTAGGTGACAATCCCAAATAACCGCCCCACCGTATCCCAAACCGTATTCGGACGCGAGGCAGCCATTGCCCCAATACTGACACCCAATATCAAAGCCACAAGTAAGCTAAATACAGCTAATTCTACCGTTGCGGGAAAGTGAGCCCAGATAATCTCCCAAACAGATTGTCCTCGACTGGTGAGGGAAGTTCCCAAATTAAATTGCAGTAAATTTCCCATGTAGTCAAGATATTGCTGTAGGAGAGAACCATCTAAGCCTAACTGCGATCGCAAAGCCTCTTTTGCACTAGCCGGGGCGCGAGGGCCGAGAATCGCATCAACCGGATCGCCAGGTGTTGCTCTCAGTAATAAGAATACAACACTTGTCACAGTCCACAGCATTAAAGGTGCCAGAAGTAAACGAATCAGAATGTAAGATTGTAGGGCTTTAGAACGAGACATTGCACCTCGATTTTCCATCAATATTGGCATCAAGTTTATCAGGAACTATCACCTCTGTCTAATTACCTTTTGTAAATCTCCTAGAAGTAAAGACTATGACTGAAAATCCTATTAAATTACTCGATATAATTACCGTAAATATAAACGGCTTCTAAAATACGGGCTTGTTGGTTAAATTGTTCTACAGTCACTTCCTTCCAGGGATTGAAATCCCGGTCTCAAACATAAAGTCGGTTGAAACCGACTCCAATCTTAACTTTTGCGCGAGGACTTTAAGTATTAGGCAGAGATTTCAATCTCTGACTCTAACTAACTCGGACTAGATTAACTAATCATCAAATTGCATAATATTAGTAATTTGACTTTCATCTAATACCTTTTTCGGACGCATAATCAGAATCAATTGCCCCAATAACGAAATATTCGGATCATCTTCAAACCACTGTAATTCCAGTTGATTATTCTGTTCAACTAAAAAATATCGATCACCTTCCCACTGACGCTGAGACCGATCAATTACAATTAAAACAGGTTCAACTTTTCCCGGTAAAGGATTCGGTAAAGTGTCGCTGCTTCCTAAAATAACAACTGGATCTTCTGCCTGAATAATAACTTGCCAACCTGGAAGCGGTATCCACGCCCCAGAACCCGAAAATTTCACCATCCGAAATGGGTCAGATTCATCAGTAATCGGAACAGCTTTTAAATCTTCTAAAGTCAACGGAAACTCACCCACAACCGGAAGAATCCGGGGAAGTTGTTCATCAGATTCTAGTCGATAAACAGGTAAACGCGGGGCAGGACGACTAGAAACAACTGAAAAATCGGTGAGTAACTTTTCGATATGTTCGCGGGCAGAGGGAGAGTCCGCAAATTTTAAGCCTTTTGCAATTAAACGCGATCGCTGTTGGAGATCGCTTTGCTGTCGGGCGGCTTTCCAACACTGGTAGGCGATCGCATCACCTGCTTTTCGGGTAAATCCTTCTGGTAAACTACTCACACGAGACAGATCCTTCATCGCCTTCGCCAGATCCTTCGCCTCATCTGCATCAATATTCTGAGAAACGCTAAATTCCGCCGCCTCAACTCGTTCCGGTTGGGTGAGAATGCGAAACTCGTAAAGAAGATCGCTTCCTCTGAGTTGAAAATGCGATCGCACCTGTTCAGACGCGCCACCTGTTACCAAAGACGTGTATACTTGAGAGGCGACAATCACTTGATTTTGCTGAACAGGTTCAAATCCAGTTTCCTCAAAGAGTTTTTGGGAGTTGTAGCCTGATTTTTGTAGCGTCGCACAGGCTTTTCCCCAGTTGACCCAGTTTCCTTCTTTGCGACGGAGTTGCTGTAGGAGTTCTTCTATATTCTCTGTATTGTTCGAGGAAGGCGGGTTAAAGTTGGGATTGTCTTGCGGTGTTCCAGTCATAGCCTTGAAAATTGAGTTTGAGTTTAGGTCGAAGCCAACGGAGTGATTAATCGTTCAGACTTCACTTAGTTTAGCCGAAAAGCTTAAACTGTATGAAGTTTTTGGCGTTGAAAATTCGGGTCGATCTGCTGAATTCTTTTTCTTTTTTCAGTCTAAAAATATCCATCTGAGTCCATCTTTAAATTATATTCCTAAATAATGAGTTCTAAAGTCCTCATCAAAGAAATCTATAAAAAAGTTCCGATGTATCGCCTCTTTAATCGATTATGGGTTCATCCCCATCAGATTAAAGGATATGGTGTGGCAGATATTGAGTGCGATTATCCACAATGGGGACCTGATGATAACTATCAACAGTGGTTTTATGAGAGAATGGAAGCCTTTCAGGTCGAAACTCAGTCAACAGGAAACCCAGAACTCGGTGAAAATCCGACCGAGTTGGTAAAGGCATTAATTTTATTGTGTGATCCGGTCGTTGAGATGAATTTTTTGCGATATGTCGATCCGACTTTAGACTCTGAAGATCAATTTTTTGTCCCGATGCGATTAACAACAGAATCTTCAATCAAAGCTTTAGAACCCTCAGAAGGCATCGAAATCCATGTTCTCGCAGAAAGAACAAATATTGGTGTTCTCTATCCCGAACAAATTTTAGCAGAAATTAACGACAGTGAGTGGACAATGGTTTGGGAATAGTTTTCAGTTCTTGAAGATCACAACAACAAAATAATCAATTTGTATAAATTATATGGCTAACACAGTATTAGAACAACTCTTAGATTTAGCGAAACCCAAAGTCGATCAAGTCGAAGTCTATTTTCTCTCCTCTGAAGCGACACCGATTGAGTTTGAGAATAATAATCTCAAATCCCTACAAACTAAAGCTAAACAAGGTGTAGCTTTACGAGTGATAAAAAATGGGAAACTTGGCTTTGCTAGTTCAACCGATTTAAGCCGACTCGATGACTTGATTGATGCTGCTGTTCAAACCGCAGAAATTGGCGATCCGGTTGAATTTGAATTTGCTGCAAATTATCATCATTCTAGCCCGAAAACAGATTATACTCCTCCCACGACTCAAGACTTTGTAGAACTCGGTCACTCATTAATCGAAAAAGTTCACAACTATAACTCCGAAATTCTCGTGAGTGTTGACTTTAATATTCGCAATCAATCCGTTCAAATTGCCACCAGTCAAGATGTTTTTGCCGAACAATCCGGACAAACTTTGAGTGGAGTATTAGGCGGAAATCTTGTTCAAGGTGAAGACTTTCTCGATATTTATACCTTTGATATTACTAGAGATCGTCCCATCGATAGCGATCGCCTTTTATCAGATTTGTTGCAAAAATATCGCCTCGCCGAACACCAAGCCAGCATTTCGAGTGGTTCTTTTCCAGTATTATTTACTCCCAGGGCGGTTGCAACAATATTAGGTGGTTTATTTAGAACCGTGTTATCGGGTCGGGCGGTTGTGCAGAAAGCTTCACCTTTGAGTGATAAACTAGGTCAAACTCTATTTGATTCTCGTCTGAGTTTATCAGAAAATCCGACAATTGGGCCATCAGCTTGTGACTTTGACGATGAAGGAACCCCAACCACTCAAAAAACCTTTATTGACAAGGGTACAATTCAAGGGTTTTATTGGGATAGAAACTGGGCAGTTCGGGGTCAAGTCGAACCGACTGGAAATGGTTTTCGGGGTGGATTATCTCGTCCGGGGCCTTCTTTAGTGAATCTTTGTATCGCCCCTGGAAGTACGTCTACAGAAGATTTAATCGCCAGCATAGATGAAGGCGTGATTGTAGAACAAGTGTTGGGGGCGGGTCAATCTAACCAGTTGGCGGGAGAATTTTCCGTGAATTTGGCTTTAGGATACAAAGTTGAAAAAGGCAAAATTGTCGGTCGTTTGAAGAATACAATGGTTGCAGGTAACATTTTTGAAGCCTTTAACCAACTCGGAGATTTAAGCGATCATCCTGAATGGTTTGGCGGCGGATCTTATATTCCGAGTATCCTATTTAATCAGTTAGGGGTTGCTGCCCGCAAATCTTGATCGGTAAATCTTAATCAACTTTCTAAAATTAAGACTATGAAAACGATCCGAACGCTATTCATCGTTTTTCTAACTTCTATATTGCTGAGTGGTTGTGTTCAGTATGATGTCGGAATCGAATTCAACAACCAAACTCACGGGACAATTCAGCAAAAAATCATACTCTCAGAACGTTTAACGGGGTTTAGTAGTGAGGCGATTAACGAGTGGTTAACCAGTCTCAAGCGTCGAGTTAGACAAGTTCAGGGAAAAACCAAGCGAGTTTCAGATCGAGAGATTTTAGTTACGATTCCTTTTTATAGTGGGGAAGATTTAGAACAGAAGTTTGAAAAATTTTATAATCCAACTCAAACTAAGAATAGAAAATACAAAGACAAATTAGAAGATAATCTGCCTCAATTTTCCTCTGACTTAGACATACAGCAAAATAACTTGATCTTTGTATTGCGGAATCATTTAAGTTTAGAACTCGATTTGCGATCGCTAGCCTTACTCACAACTCAAGAACAGGTTTTAATCAATTCCGGAGACTTGTTAGAACTTCAGTTTAGTTTAAATACCCCTTGGGGCGCAAAGTTAATAGAACCGACAGCAATTTCCGAAGCAGCCCTAACTGCTTTAACGGTAACATCTAAACAAGATGGTCAACTGGTTTGGACGCTAAAACCTGGAGAAATCAATCACTTAGAAGCAATATTCTGGATACCCAGTCCAGTCGGAATTGGTACCGTTTTGATTGTGTTATTCACCTATTTGGGTTACGCCCTCAAGTATACGCTGCTACCAAAAATAGGAACTCGCAAGAAAACAGCCTCTGCTGAAGTGTAATCGAGATTGTAAAATCAAAGAAAAATTCTGTTAGGACGTAAGACTTGCGTCCTATAATTTTATGCAAATCTATAATTCTCTAGCAATTTTTAAACCTAAATTCCAAAAAAATTAAGAATTACAAAATGACAAGATAGGTCTAGACCCGTTTGGAAAAATCTTCATCAAGTTCTACAATATTAGCCAAAAATAAGCTGATCTCAAAACTAACTAAAAATGGCCCATGACAAACATATTATTCCGCCTCAATCTTTAATCGTATCCTGTCAAGCCCCTGCTGACTCTCCATTGCATAATCCGACGATTATTGCAGCCATGTCAAAAGCCGCCATTAATCAAGGCGCAGCCGGAATCCGAGTGGATACTCCCAATCATGTCAAAGCCGTGCGAGAACAGATTTCTCAACCGATCATCGGATTGTGGAAACAGCAAATTCCGGGCTTTGAAGTGTATATCACACCTCGGTTTGCAGATGCAGTCGCGATCGCCCAAGCCGGGGCTGATATCATTGCCATTGACGCCACCTTGAGAAATCGTCCCAACGGAGAAACGCTAAAAACCCTGATTCCCAAAATTCAGCAAGAATTAGGTAAACAAGTCATGGCAGATGTAGACACCCTAGAAGCAGCCATCGCAGCCGCCACATTGGGTGCAGACATTGTTGGGACGACACTTTATAGCTATACAAAAGCAACAGAAAACTGTTCGCCTCCAGGTTGGGAGTTATTGGAAAAGATGGTTAAAAATTTAGAGGTTCCTGTGATTTGTGAAGGCGGAATTGCTTCTCCTCAGCAAGCCCAAAAAGCAATTCAGTTCGGTGCTGATGCGGTTGTTGTCGGGACTGCAATTACCGGAATTGATCTGAAAGTCAAAGCCTATCAAACGGCGTTAAAGCAAAGGGAGGGGCAATAATTCGGATTACAAAACATCTCTAATTTTCTGATAAATTTAGCCTGTTTTGAGGAACTGAAAGCCGAGAATTAACGTCTCGATTAATAGCTGAATTTACAGCCTCTAAGAATCCGCGCTTAGTTCTCCTTTAAAACCAGTAGACAAGCGATAGTCTTACCCCTTCACTTTAACCTCAGAAAAAGGGTAACAAAATCGGTTAATTTCCATCTGTTTCGCTGAAACAGGTTAAATTCATCAACATTTTGGCATCCCATTGAGGGCTTCAGAGAAAAAATACCAGTCTATTCGGTGCGATTCTGCCTGATATTCAACAAATTCACTCTCTCATCCGGATTTTTACCTCCCTTCATCGGGAAGAAAAGATAATACCCTGAAATCTTACATTAATGTAATTCCTATGGCTACGGAAACCTTATTTGACTATCAACCCAAATATGACGTCACTGCCACTCCGAAAGTGCAGCATTCAACGGTCAGACGTTCTCGTTTTCACAAAGGAATTATTCTGATTTTAGCAATTAGTGGTTTAATGAGTGTCTATGCAATTCAACTCGCTAAACTGCAAATTGTTCAAGGAGAATACAATCGACTTTGGGCAGAAACTAATCGTCTGCGTTTGGCACCTGTTCCGGCTAAACGAGGTGAAATTATCGACCGAAAAGGAGAAGTGATTGCTAGCAGTCGCTTATCTCGTTCGGTGTATTTGTGGCCGCAAGAACAAACAGCAGAAGAGTGGCCAGAAACAGCCAAACAATTAGGTAAAATTCTCAAAATTTCCGATACTCAAATTATAGAGCAGTTAGAAACAGTCGGATATCGTTCTCGACTTCCGGTGCGAATTTATCAAGATATTAATCCTTCAATGTTCGTTGCCTTAGCGGAAGAAATGGGCAAATCAAGAGGGATTGAAATTCGAGGAGAATCGAGACGGTATTATCCTCATAATGATTTTGCCTCCCATGTTTTAGGATATATTGGTGAAGCGACTCGTGAGGAATTGGAAGCACAACCTGAATATCCGATGGGAATGATTGTCGGAAAAACAGGGGTAGAACGGGAAGCAAATGACCAGTTAGATGGGGTTTGGGGAAATCGTTTAGTTGAAGTCGATGCCAAAGGAAATGAAATCCAAGAACTCGGTTTACAATCTCCAGTTTCAGGGGAACCCGTTAAACTCACACTTGATTATAAACTCCAAAAAATTGCTGAAGACAAATTAGGAAATCGACGCGGGGCAGTTGTCGCAATTGATGTTAAAACTGGGGCAGTTTTAGTCATGGCAAGCCGTCCGAGTTTTAATCCGAATTTGTTTACTCGTCAGTTAACCGCGAAAGAATGGAACCAACTTCAAGGAACAGAAAATCCGCTATTAAATCGGGCAACACAAGGTTATCCACCCGGAAGTACCTTTAAAGCAGTAACCGCAACCGCCGGAATGCAATCGGGGAAATATAAACCCACTTCTAAATTGAGAACAGCGGGGTCAATCACCGTTGGAAATACTTCCTTTCACGAATATAATGGCAAAGGTTATGGGGTAATTGGATTTAAGAAAGCCTTAGCGGTTAGTAGTAACACCTTTTTCTATCAAGTTGGGATGAGAACAGGCGCCGAACAACTCTCAAAGTGGGGTCGAGAATTGGGTATTGGCGGTTCAATTAATTTAGATCTTTTAGGGATAGATAATGCCAATCATGGCCAAATTCCCACTCCGGCAGAAAAGGAAAAAAATTACGGTGAACCTTGGTACGTTGGGGATACTGTGTCGATGTCCATTGGTCAAGGATTGGTCTTAGTCACGCCGTTAGAACTGGCAGTGATGGTGTCTACTGTTGCGAATGGAGGATGGCGAGTTCAACCGCATTTATTAGCCTCTCAAACGAATACACCCGAAACGGCAAGAATCAAAACCGGGATTTCTCAAGCAACCTTAAATGTGGTTCGTCAGGGGTTAATTGATGTGGTCAAACAAGGAACAGGACGACGGTTAAATGATGGGTCTATTCCCTTAACAGGCGGGAAAACCGGAACCGTTGAAATTCCCGGAAAACCTGATAATTCCATGTACATTGCCTTCGGGCCAGCTTATGCCCCCGAAATTGCGATCGCCGTTGCAGTCGAAGCAGGGGGTTATGGTTCAGTCTCCGCCGCGCCTATCGCCCACGAGATTTTCAAAGCCTATTTCGGACCACCTAAACCCAAAGCAGCCACTCAGAGAAAGAAAAAATAGCTGAGTTTTAATATTAATCTCTCAATCTAGCCTATCCCTGCTATATTAGAGTTCAGAGTAGCCCAGTTTCGTCAAGAAATTGGGTTTTTGAGTTCTATAATTTTTATCCGACTCTGATGACTCAAACTAAAATTCCTCCAAGTTTAACAATTCCTCCACTAGAAAGTGGTGATTCTTTAACTCGCGCCGAATTTGAACGGCGTTATCAAGCAATGCCAGATGTTAAAAAAGCGGAATTAATAGAAGGAGTGGTTTACATGGCTTCACCTTTACGTTATCGTAATCATGGATTACCTCATGCCCAAGTTATGGGCTGGCTGCTAATTTATGTGGCTAATACGCCTGGTGTGGGTATTGCTGATAATACAACAGTTCGACTCGATGCAGACAACGAACTCCAACCAGATGCGTTACTCAGAATAGAAACAGGAGGACAGTCTTCTATTAGTGAGGATGACTATGTTGAAGGTGGGCCAGAATTAATTGTAGAGATTGCGGCTAGCACTGCATCTATTGATTTACATGATAAACTCAAGGTGTACCGTCGAAATCAAGTTCAAGAATATTTAGTTTGGCGAGTTTATGATAGCGAATTTGACTGGTATTATCTAAGTGAAGGAGAATACAAACGCTTAGAAGTTAATGCTGATGGGATTTTGTGTAGTCGAATTTTTACAGGACTTTGGTTAGATGTTTCGGCATTACTCACCGGGAATTTAGCGAAAGTGTTAGAAGTGGAACAACAAGGATTAACAAGCCTTGAACATCAGCAGTTTATAGAACAGTTATCTGAATAATATTTATTGAATTTTGTGAGTATAGTAATCAGTTGCTTCTAACTGAAATAATAATAATTCAACATTATAATATTGATTCGTTCGTCCGAGGGGTTTCATTCCCAGTCGTTGAGTGACACGAACTGAACGTTGATTTTCCGGTCGAACCACTGCATAAATAGTCGGTAAACGCAGAATAGAAAAGCCATAAGCCAGAATTTCTTTAGCGGCTTCTGTGGCGTAACCTTTTCCCCAACTCGCCTTGCGAAAATGCCATCCAATCTCATATTTTTCTGTAGGAATTCCATCATTATCAGGAAGTCGAACCAGCAGAACTGCACCGAAAATTTCTTTCGTTTCTTTGTCTACAACTGCCCAAGACCCTGTTCCATTTTGCGAGTTACGCGCCCGTTCTATTCGATCTTGTAGTCGAGAACGAACCATTTCTACAGTAGCTAACGGTGGACTAATAAAGGACATGACATCGCGATCGCCATAAATCTGAAATGCTTGTGATGCGTCCTGTTCTGGTTCCCAATGGCGAATAATTAGCCGATCTGTTGTGAATAAAATACTCATACATTTCCAGAAAAGAGTTTGTAGTTGCGCTTGAGCGCATTATAATCCTACTCGTGCTAGAGATTAAAATCCCTGTCTAAAAATAGAAAGTCTTCTGAAAAGGACTCGATCCAACTCAAAATTATTCACCTCGATGTACAGGTAAAATCACAGTAATAGTTGTACCTTGATTGAGTTGAGAGTCAACCCGAATCAGTCCTTGATGATTTTGAACAATAACTTGGGCGATCGCAAGTCCGAGTCCAGTTCCTTCCCGACGGCGATGACTACGAGAGGGGTCAACTCGATAAAAGCGATCAAAAATATGCGGTAAGGCTTCGGTGGGAATTCCAATTCCGGTATCTTTAACCAGAACTTGCAAATGTTCTGCTTGAATACTGAGTTTGTCTCCCGCTTCAGTTCCCGAACCCAACGCTAAACGCTTTCCTTTGGGAATCCATTGCAGTTGAACCGTGACTTCTCCGCCTGCTGGCGTATATTTGATCGCATTTTCAACCAGATTTGTAAACAAACGCACCAACTGATCCCAATCTCCTCTCAAGGTCAAATAATCATCTGAACAAACTTCGGAAGTTGTGGAGTCTTCTGATATTGAGGTTTGAGGATCTAGAATGTCAAAATTGAGGTGAACCCCTTTAGCCGTTGCGATCGCATTTTGTTCTTCCACCACTTCAATCAAAACCGCATCCAACGGTAGAGAAACAAACTGAGGCTGAACAATTCCGCTATCACTGCGGGCGAGAAATAGCAAATCATCCACCAAACGCCCCAAACGCCGGGTTAAGCGTTCGATCAGTTGCAATTGTTGACGTTCACTGGGTTGGAGATCGGGTTCAGCTAAAGCCACTTGAACATTAGTTTGGATCGTTGCAACCGGACTGCGGAGTTCGTGAGACGCATCTGCGGTAAACTGTTTTAAGCGTTGGTAAGATTCGCGTACTGGAGCGATCGCCAAACCCGAGAGAAACCAACCGATCGCCCCAACTGATGTAATCACTGCGATCGCCCCTAAACTCAGATCAATAATTAACTGACGAGTCGGTTTCGTGACCTCAAACCAAGGATGACTAACCCGCAGATATCCTAACACCTGTCGCCCAACTTGAATGCGATCGCTAATTTGTCGCAGAACAATGCTTTCAGTTTGAGAGGATCTAGAAATATGAACCGTTTCTCCAAAGCGGTTGAGATGAAAGGGAAAATCCAAGGGTTCCGAGAAAGTAGACCACAATAATTCTCCGGTAGGGCTAAACCATTCAATGTCAATGCGATCGTCATCCGTCGCCTCAGTATTATTGCGAAAACTGGCTTCTACATTCACCTGAAATTGGTGAGTGGCGTTTGGGGGAAAAACCGACTCAATGACCAGCGATCGTTCGACAACTTCAACAACATGATTGAGAGTATCATCAATACGTTCGATCAGGGTATTGCGAAAATAGAGAAAAAAACCACAGGCGAATAGAAGTAGCAAAACCGCAGTTACACTGGTGTACCAAACAGCTAAACGACGACGAGTGGCTTGAAACATTGTTTTCACCAGAGGTAAAATTAAGCAAATACTATAAAATTCTTAGGAGACTGAGTTGTGACCATCTACGTCAGTCAACAAGAAGCCGAACAACAATTTTCTCAATTATTATCTCAGGTCTTGAAAGGGGAAGAGATCGTTATCTCTGTAGAAGGTCAAGAAATAGCGAGGCTGACTCCTTCTGTATCGAATAAAAGAGTACCATCTTCTCAAACTACAGGTGTTCGAGTTCCTGGCTTTGACGAGGGACGCTTTATTGTTCCTGATGATTTTGACGATCCTCTTACTGGCGATCTTCTAATAAATCCTGTAGCATGATTTCCGGATTTGCCAGAAAAAGCCGCGATCAGACATAATGTGAGTGCTTCAACGATAAATCTACTACCCAAAATTCTGATTACCAATGACTCTCAACCCTGGCGATCGCGCACCTGAGTTTACATTACCGGATACTCAAGGAAATTTAGTCAGTTTGAGTGATTTTCGCGGACAACCTCTCGTGTTGTATTTTTATCCTCGCGATAACACTCCCGGCTGTATAAAAGAAGCTTGTGGTTTTCGAGATCTGTATGCTCAATACCAAGCGAAAAATATTACCATCTTGGGTATTAGTGCAGATGATGCCAAATCTCACAGCAAATTTGTCACCAAGTATCAACAACATTCCCTTTATTGTGTGATGAAGGGGGCACATTGGCAAGTCTTTATGGAAGTTATGGGTTAAAAAAGTTCATGGGTCGAGAATTTATGGGAGTCTTCCGTCATACGTTTGTAATTGATGGTGATGGTATACTTGTTAAGATTTATCGTAAGGTCAAACCGGCCGATCATGCGGCGGAAGTCCTCAAACTGTTAATCCCAGAGTAGAGGTGACAAACATTGGTAGAATCTGTCAAACGGTTATGGCAGTTCGGACAGGCGGTATTGGGCGTCATCTTTCGCCATCCCGTTACGGGCGTAAGTATAGTTCCAATCTTACCGGACGGCCAAATTATTTTAGTTCGACGTCGTGATAATGGCAAGTGGGCTTTACCGGGAGGAATGGTGGATTGGGGTGAAGATATTCCGACCTCAATGCGACGAGAACTACGGGAAGAAACCGGATTAGAATTAGTAGAAATTGGTCGCTTAGTTGGGGTTTATTCCGCACCCGATCGCGATCTGAGATTGCATTCAATTTGCATTTTAGTCGAGGCGCAAGTTAAAGGGACTATCAAAATTCACGATGAACGTGAAATTAGCGAAGTTAAAGCGTTTAGCCCGGAATCACTTCCTAAAGATAATCTTAGCCATGACTATGGTCGTCAACTTCAAGATTACTTGGAAGGTCGCACCACATTAGCGTAAATCAACCGATTCAAATTGATAGTGATTTCAACACAGCAATTTCAACAATGGCAAGCCTTCAAGACATTAATCAGTCCTTGAGGCGTATACAAGTGTCAATTTCTCGGTATCTCATCCCTCTAGCAGATGTGAAATTTTTCTGTTATAAACAGCTTCATACTGATTTTAACAAGTTGTTCATTTAACCCTTTAAATACTATTTTAACGATGTTAGAACAGATTCATCACTCTCGCGTCAAATTATCTCAGGGTCAAGTTTTCTGGCGTGAAATCGGTCAATCTAGCTTGAATCTCGTCTTTTTGCATGGTTCATGGCATGATGGGCGTCAATGGCTACCTGTTTTTGAGCATTTGTGTCCTGAATTTCGGTGTTTTGCGCCGGACTTACTCGGATGTGGAGAATCAGATTTTCCCAATATTCATTACTCAATTGATTTGATGGTAGAGAGTTTAGCAGAATATCTTAATCTCCTCAAATTAGAAGATGTTTGCTTAGTGGGTCATTCCTTGGGAGGCTGGATCGCTGCGAGTTATGCACTCAAATATCCAGAACGGGTGCGACGTTTGATCTTGATTTCACCCGAAGGTCTTAAGGCGACTTCTCAACAAGAACGCTGGCGTCGGTGGCGTTGGCTTGCTCATCCCCCTGCACCCTTATACATGATCTTAAAACTCATTCATCCCTTTACTCAGTTAGTTGGACAGGGTAAGAAAATTGAAAAAATCCTCAAACGCAGAGAAGAAATATTGAGTTATGTTAGTGCTTCTCAACTCATGTTCAAGCGGCGATGGGCGGAATATCGTGCAGAACTCCTCGATGAACGATTGTCTAGTTTGCAAGCACCTGTACTGATTTTACAAGGAACTCACGACCATGCGATCGCTCAATCGATCAGTGAAGCCTATTCGGTGCTGGCGCCTATGGCTGATCTACAATTGGTGAAACCGGGTGGTGACAATTTACCCGAAGAACTTCCTGATGTGATCGCTCAATACATTCGAGAATTCGTTGCAGGCTATCTCAAATTCCTATAGTATTCTAGCCTGAGTAGTAATGGCTGTCGGAGTTTAACTGTCACCAGATAGAATAGCATCAAAAAAAAGGGAGCCAAACAGCTCCCCCAGAGAACTTAACTGACTTTGAAAGTCACTTGTTTTCAAAAAATATTCAAAGTGTTGGTCGTGTCAATCGTTGTCGTCAAAATTGGCCAAGGTTCTATCGGTAAAGGATCTATCGGTAAAGGATCGATTGGAAATCCAATAATGACTGGATCGTCCGACTTCGGTAAAATAATCTCATCGACCAGTTCCAACGTTTGAATATCGTGAACGGTGACTCGATCATTGGAAATGGCATAAAGTTCATCATCAATCACCAAACTGCGTCGAATCCGTTCACCATCATGGGTAATATCTCCTAACTCACTAAAGCCTTCTTCCGCATCAACATCAAACACCCGCATTCCTTGCTCACCGTTAGAAGTTCGGAAAGGAATCGCCAAAGTATCAAACTCCGGAAAATAACCCACTGCTTGGGGGTCCCATTGCGCTTCTGAGCTACTGTATCGACCTTCAAAGATATAGCTATCCACTTCTTTGGGATTGTCAAAATCAGTCGCATCAAACAAAGAAACTTTCAAATCGTTCGATTCACGACCAATTCCCAGTACCTGAGTTTTCTCTGCGTTCTCAATCACTTGCAGATATTCAGAAAAGCCAGGAAGTTTTAACTCACCTGCAACTTCAGGATTTGTCGGTGTACTCAAATCCAAAGTAAAAAACGGATCAATTTGAACGAAGGTGACTAGGAAGCCATAATCACCTTCAAAGCGTGCAGATTGGATGGTTTCTCCGGGTGCAATTCCTTCAATGCTACCCACAGTTTCTAGGGTTTCACCGTCTTGTTCTAAAACATAGACGTTGTTTTCGGAGTTTCTTCCAAAGCCCGTGGTTGTAGCAACTCGTAGGAATCCTCCTTCTTCATCCACTGAAAATTGATCGAGTACCCGACCCGGTACTTCTCCTGTTGCTACTAGATCCAAGGACTCCAGATCAACTTTCAATAGACCTGTTTGTCCTGAGCGCCACCAATTATTTTTCAAGAGGTAAACATTGTCAAGGGACATATACAATTCGTTTAAGTTATTGGTGGGGATACCTGTTGAAGAGTTGGGCCCGGCTTGATTATCATCAACATCAAAAACAGAAACCGAGGCAATGTTGAAAGGGTTCTCATCCAAGGGCTTGTATATATTTTCGGCTTCATTCAACAGTCCCTCACGTAAGATTTTGCCCTGATCATCAACGGTGGTAAATTCAGGTAAAGCCAGTTCCAACTCTTGACCTTCGATCCGTTTTAGGTATTCTTCTTCGGTTTCATACACATAGGTTTGTTTTGGAGGCCAAGGAAATATAGTCAGGCTAGAGGAATTAGCAGAAAGGTCAGATGAAGTCTGAGTGATACTTCCAGAAACACTCAAACCATCGGTAGAATTCCCCGTGATACTCCCGGAAACCGAAGTCAAACCGTTGGTCGTCACGCCACTAGAAAGGCTTAGTTTTGCTTCATTTGCAGAGTCTGTCGGTTCGCCTTGTTTCAACTTCAGTTCGGGTGTCGGTAAGCCAAAGGAATCTTGAGTGACAACATACACCTGATCTCCAATCGCACGAGAAGAGAGCAAATACCCATCCAAGCTAGATGTTTCTTCAATCTCGACTGAGTTTGGGTCAGAGACATCCAATACTGTGACATTAACAGTCGGACTTGGGAAAGGAGCAAAGTCAGGAAATAACCCCCCAGACCAAATTTGCCAAGGAAAAGTGGTAGAAATAACGGTGAGTTGATCGTTGTAGAGATATGCTCCCTCAATATTGCCGAGATCTTTTAAATCGGTTTCCGAAGCCAGAGTAAGCTGTTCGGAATTGCGAGCATCAACAATCGTTAAAGTCTGACCTGTAACTTGGTAAATGTATTCTCCGTTGGTTTCTACTAGATCAGCTTCATCTACCCCTTGTTCTTGTGTATTCGTCTCAGAAAAGTTAACAGTAGCAGTTCCGGTAACATCGGTTTCAGCAAAGGTTGTGCTATTCAAAGTCACATCAAACGGAGAATACCCATAAGAGATTTCTTCACCAAACAAATTTGAATATTTCTCTAGGGCATCTTCAACTAAATAGGTTGTCAGTTGATCCTCTGAATTAAATTGCTCAATGCTCGGTGATTGTGAATTTTGATTCATTCTTCTTTACCTCGGGTTGACTGATGAAACAGGGTTCAGCTCTGAGAAAATTCGGTAAAAATATTACTCTAAGTCAAGCAGTCAGCATAAGATTCGACCGATCTTCAATGAGTCAATCGTGTAATGCCTGCTCTCAAAATGGCAATATTTTAATCAAGTACAAAATCAATGATGATATAAATTATTCAACAGTTTGCCTATTAATACTTGCCAAATTGGCAAATTTTTTCTAAAAATGAAAAAATTGTACTAATCAGAGTTTTTTATCGAAAAATGAAAAAGAATTAGCAAAAATATACCAACTAATCTTGAATTTAGACTGTCAAAATATTAAATGTACTTATATTTGGAAAAGAACAATATTTCGTGAAGATTTGCAAAGTTCAACAGAGGCGATCGCAGAATTATCAGTAAGACAGCCAGAATGTTAGAACGCCTAAAGTGCAACTATCTGAATTGAAGCTTCTCTCCACCTCTAGCTACTCTCTCCTACAAGGCTAGCGTTTATACACATCTCTAGTTCAACGTCAAAGAGTTCTGTATTTCATCCCTCCGCCTGCGACACCTGCCTTAGTAAGGGAGGCTTGGATCGAAAGGGGTTTTTTATATTCCTATTCCCGCTTCAAGTAGCACCATAAAATTGCATCAAAAAAAAGGAGCCAAACGGCTCCCCCAAAGAACTCAGACTATCGACAGTGATTGTAAAATCTAGGCTTTCTTAGCGTTGCGCTTTGCGGCTGCAAAAAGTCCACCGACAGCCATCAGACCTAACATAGTAGAAGGCTCAGGAACAGAAGCAGGAGGCTCAATCAGACTACCAACAGTAACTTCGTAGTTGCCAGTATGAGAATTTGTCTCATCATCTGATACTAAGTTACTGTCAGTTGCAAAATCACCGAAAAGAAGCTTCTCTACGCCACCGTAGTTAACTTTAACTGCTTCACTGAATTGGATAGTTTCGTTGAAAACATCGTACACGCCTAGACCTAGCATGGAGTTAGTTAGGGCTTGAACTGCCATTTCAAGACCATCCTTTTGCCAGAGATTACTGTATCCCGCTAAACCAACCATTAAGTCTTCACCATTATCAGTGATGTAGGAGATGTTGGGGTCGCTAGCAGCTTGGAATAGATTAGCATTTCCGAAGGCATTGTAAATATTTTCTTTGTATAAAGATGCAACAGGCTTCCAAGCATCATTAATCGCTGCATCAAAGAAGGCATTGAAATACTGATTAGCAAAGTTATCAGCTCCGTAGGAAATATCAAGGTTGTCACCAAACCAGTCTGTAGCTGTTAAGCTGCTGATAGTTAAACTTTGACCTTTGTAAGTACCTTCGATAGAAGTAGCTTCCTGTGGACCGAAGAAATATTGGGTGAGTGAAACAGATTCACTTGTAGCAAACAGCTCTACGTTTCCACCAGGATTGTTGTCACCAGTTTTAAGTAAGTCCTCAACCTTGGCAGTTGGATCTTCATAGGTGTTAGTTCCATCAGAGTTGTAGAGTTTGACATCTTGAGCACCACCGATATTCTCGAATTTAAATTGTGCTTGAGCAGGAGCGACACCAACTGCGCTCATTCCAACTAAAACAGAAGCACCGATAACGAACTTATTTACGAATCCAGCCATGATTTTTTTATTCTCCTTAGTTTAGACTTGTGTGTTTGTTTGACTTTGTTGGTAATCGTGAGTCCGTTTCAACTTAGATTTATCTAATGTTTTTGTGACTCATATCACCGAGTTTTTGTGAGCGATCGTTCGCTGAAATTTAATGACCCAGAAGAGTTGGCAGGGAGAGTTATTAGCTTTTAAACATAGATGATTCAACATCTTTAGCTGTTCTTTTATTTGTTTTTCCCTTTCGCTCTGTAGCCATTATAGACAGTTTAAAAATGAAAGGTCAATAAAATATCAATGAATTATTTGAGTTTTTTTTAAAGCTTTTTTAAAGTAAGCAATCTCACGTAAATCAAATAAAAAAACATCTCAGTGTAAATACGGAGAAGTCAATAAAAAAATAATTTCTGGGATTAATTTACGAAATAACTCTAATGACAATTGCACAATATAGAGATAATCAAAACCTGAAAGCCTGAGTTCAATCTTGAAGATATCCCAAACCCAAGAAGTCTGTTTATACTGATCAGTTAGCTGCTTGAGTTTTCCGGACTCTCCTCTCAAAATGTCTGATTCTCAACTGAGATTAGAACCCAGAAATATAACACTTAATATCAAGCCTAATATCATATTTGTTCTAATTAAAGGATTAGAGCCATGACTGTATTAAATCAGGCGTAAATCAAGTGTGAATTTGAAGAGAGTCAGAGAAATACAATCGGTTTACTGAGATTGATCAGCCCTGATGTTAAACTCCAGGTTGTTCTAAAATCGATTATGATAATCTCAAGGAGAATTCTACAATTTAGGTAACGTCTTTCTACACTCTATTGGCGATCGCATTTCTCAGCACTACTTTCTCAGCACTACATTTCTTCAAAATTAGAGTAGAGAGCCGTACTAGATTGGGGATAAGTATAAAAGCTGTATCAAGGTCTACCAAACTAAAATCACCAATCCTTTACCATAAATTTAGATAGAGTCTTGCCATCTTAATTAAATTTTCATGCGCCTAGAGCAGTTGCAGTCTTTTCTCAGTGTGGCTGAAACGGGAAGTTTCCAACAAGCTGCCCATAAATGTGGCGTCACTCAGTCAACGATCAGCCGCCAAGTGCAAGGATTAGAAGCTGAACTCGGTTTACCTCTATTCCACCGCACAACCCAAGCCAAGCTGACCATAGGAGGAGAACGCTTTTGGCCCTATGCTCGCAAAATTTGTCAAACCTGGGACAGTGCAAAAGAGGAACTCGCATCATTACTTGCGGGAAAGCAACCGGAACTGTGCGTCGCCGCTGTTCATTCGATTTGTGCCTCTTACCTACCCACCGTATTACAAAAATTTTGCTACGCCTATCCAGAAGTTCAACTGCGAGTCACTTCCCTGGGAAGCGATCGGGCGTTAAAAGTGTTACGAGATGGATTGGTTGATATCGCCATTGTGATGAATAACCGTTCCTTGACCGTAACCGGAGAATTAATTGTTGAAAGCCTCTATTGGGAACCCATAGAAGTTTTGATGGCAGCTCATCATCCCCTAGCCCATTTTACCGAAGTGCCTTGGTCAGAACTGGTTCATTATCCGCAAGTAGTGTTTAAGGACGGTTATGGAATGCGACGTTGGGTACAGGAACAGTTTAACCACACCCACACCCAACTAAACGCCGTTCTCGAACTCAATACCTTAGATGCCTTTCGCGGAGTCGTCCGTCAGGGAGAACTCGTGGCTTTGCTGCCTCATTCAGCCCTGGTTGAATCTCAAACTGACCCAACGTTAGCCATTCGTTCGATCGCGTTTCCAGAGGTTAACTCCTCTGATTCTAGTCAAGCTTTGAGTCGGGAAGTTGTAATGGTTGCGACTTGTGACCGAATGCAGATTCCCCCGATAGAATATTTCTGGAAGTTAGTACAAGAGTTTATTCCGCCTACTTCTGACCTCACAGTCGAGAAGGTGAGTAAATTAACCGCTCATCAAACCTCCTAAACCGAGTATGCTGAGAACTTCTATGTTATTTTCACCTCAAACTTGATGCAATGAGCGATCGCTTTCGAGAGTTACTTCGTAAAATAGGCAGCGGCCCCCATACCAGCGAAAATCTCAGTCGTGCAGAAGCCGCAGAAGCCACGAAAATGATGCTATCGGCTGAAGCCACGCCTGCTCAAATTGGTGCATTTTTAATTGCTCACCGAATTAAACGACCCACAGGTGAGGAGTTAGCAGGAATGCTCGATGGGTGTGATCAATTCAGCCCGAAACTCCAACCCCTCTCTACGCCTCCCCTTCTCTTGAATAGTCCCTACGATGGGCGATCACGTACTGCTCCGGTTTCCCCTTTAACAGCCTTAATTGTGGCAACCGCAGGAGTTCCCGCGATCTTACATGGGGGTGATACCATGCCAACTAAAGAAGGAATTCCTTTGATTGAAATTTGGCAAGGTTTAGGCGTAGACTGGACAACACTCACTTTAGAACAAGTCCAAAACGTTCTAGAGACAACGGGTTTAGGGTTCTTTTATCTTCCTGCTCACTTTCCGGAGGCCGCCGCTTTAGTTCCCTATCGTCGAGAAATTGGTAAACGTCCTCCAATAGCGACCATGGAATTAATGTTGTGTCCTTATGCAGGGGAAGCAATGCTAGCTTGTGGCTACGTTCATCCTCCGACAGAAACCCTATTTTGTGATACTTTTCAACACCGGGGAACGACTCAGTTTATTACTGTCAAGGGTTTAGAAGGCAGTTGCGATCTTCCTCGCGATCGCACTTGTATCATCGGAGTCCATCAATCTTCTGATTTATCTGAGGAAGATTCCTCCCTAGAACGTTTGCTACTCCATCCCTATGAGTACGGATATGGCGGAAAGGAAGTTCCATTTCTCGGTTCAACTCAGTTACTCGCGGATATGCAAGCAGTTTTAGCGGGTCAATCCGGTGAACTCATGCAAGCAGTGGTTTGGAATGGGGGATTTTACTTGTGGCAGTGTGGAGTGTGTTTAGACTTAGAATCGGGTTTATCCACCGCCAAGCAATTACTCGTTGATGGCAAAGTGGCGGAGAAACTAGAAACCCTTCGTCTTGCTGTTCAGGGATAATTCAAGGAGAATCAATCATGTTTGCTAAAACATTCCTCAAAAGGTTCAAAAAGATTCCGATTTTTTCCTTGGGTTTACTCAGCCTTGCCCTCGTACCGGGATTAATGATGATTAGCTTTGTCAGTACCGTGAATTTAACCTGTGAACGGACAGAACAAAGGCTCGGCAAATGTGACCTCGAAGAATCCGGTTTATTGGGTTCAACATCTACAGAAATTCCGATCCAGAGTTTGCAAGGGGCGCAAATCATCAAGAAGAATATTGAGGACTTAGCGGATTCAGACTATAGTGCATTTTATGTCGCACTGTTAACTGAAAATGGTCGAGTTTTCTTACCGTTCTATCGCCTCGATCACCACTATGCTCAAGATATGGTTGCAGAGATTAACAACTTTGTTGACAATCCAGAAAATACGGTTCTGGAGATAGATGAAGACTATCGTTGGTCTGCCTATATTTGGGGAGCGACGTTACTCGGAGTGGGTGGCGGACTCTTTACTACTTGGGCTGCTCAAACAAAACTGGTTTGACTAGAAAGGATTGCACATTAAACGATGTCAAATCATGCGATCGCAGCTTTAATTTTAGCCGGGGGAAAAAGTTCCCGCATGGGTCGAGATAAAGCCTTGATTCAGTGGTTCGGGAAACCATTTTTAACCCGTATTTGTGAGGTTGCGGCTTGCTGTTGTTCGTCGGTTTATGTGTTAACATCCTGGCCAGAACGGTATCAGAATATTGTCTCTGAATGGGTACAATTTTTACCGGAGTCTTCTCCAGATAGTCCGGGACCAATCGTTGCTTTAGCTGATGGATTGACTCATATTGATGCAGAGTGGGTGTTGCTTTTGGCTTGCGATTTACCTCAACTGCAACCGTCTATTTTAAAAGACTGGATGAGTCAATTAACAGATATTTCGGAATCAATATTAGCGGTTGTTCCCCGTCAGGAGTCGGGATGGGAACCATTATGTGGCTTTTATCGGAGGAGCGCTTTGATCAACTTGCAAAACTTTATTAATCAGGGCGGACGTTCGTTTCAACTCTGGTTATCTCAAGTTCCGGTTCATCCATTGAAACTGGAACCTAAACTTTTATCGATGCTATTTAATTGTAATACTCCTCAAGATTTACAAGCCCTACAGAATCAAACTACAGAATTCAAACAAGAGTTAGAAATAGATTGACTTGAGTAATTCTAAAAACTAATTCTAAAAACTAATTCTAAAAACTAATTCTTAGAACTAACTTTCCAATTCTTCTTCCTCTAGTTCCTACTCCTCAGAATCAAGATCCTCTATATCATCACACAAATCCTGTAGCGTTTGATTCTGAACTCGTCGAGATGAACGGCGATATTTTTTACTATTTAACCTGGGTTCATATTTTTGCTTTCCACCCGATGTTGTTTTAGATTTGACAGTTGATTCTTCATCAGGTTGTTGTTGTAAAGCGTCTTGACGTGCGATCGCTTCTTCTAAAAAATCAAGATATAATGAATACCGTTCCCAATCTCCCCTAACGATGCAATTGGGTTCGTCGCGATGTAAACAATTACTAAATTGACAGCTTCCTGTTGTTAATCTTTGTCGGGCTTCCGGGAAATAATAAACTAAATTTTGAGGTATACAATCTAATAGCGGTTGATTAAAGCCAGGAGTATCCGCTAATAATCCTTTTGAGGGAAGTTCAAACAGTTCAACGTGTCGGGTAGTATGTCTTCCTCGCCCCAACTTTCCGGAAACCGACCCCACACGCAAATCGATCTCTGGTATCAATAAATTAATTAAGCTTGATTTCCCTACTCCTGACGGGCCACAAATAACCGTTATTTTATCTTTAAGTTGATAAATTAAAGAGGGATTTACTGTCAGTTTAAAGTCAGAAATTGAATAACTTTCAATCTGATTGTTATGAGCAAAAATAAATTCTAAGCCTTGATAAACACTGATAAAAAAGGGTTGATATCCCCAATTTAAAAGACGTTCTTGCCAATGTTGTAATTGCTCAACACTGACTAAATCACACTTATTTAAGCACAAACAGACTTCTAAATCTGTTGACTCAGCTTTAACCAAAAATCGACTCAAAGCTTGAGGATCGAGATCGGGTTCAGCGACCGCAAATACTAATAAAATTTGGTCAGCATTAGCGATGGGAGGGCGGGTGAGTTCGGTTTGACGGGGAAGCACCTCTGCGATCGCACCTCGTCCCCCAGTCCAGTCCGGTTCCTCGATCACGACGCGATCGCCCACCATTACCTTCTGACCAATTTTTTTTAAGCGAGTGCGACGAGTACACAGTAAATAGGGTTCAGTTAACCCTTGAGCTTCTGGTAGACTTAAAGATGCGATCGTCAACTGCACTTGATAATAGTTAGCCTGGACTGCGACCACTGTTCCCATCACAGGATGAGTCTGGAGATTGACCGCTTGATCAACTTCGACTAAACTCATGCTTGAGTAGATGGTCGCCGAACTTGAATCGCAAAGAAACCGGAACGATCCTGAATTTGTTCGATCTGGTAGCCTTCCATCATTAAGCTGTCGGGAACTTGTTCAATCGGTTCGCCGGAGTCTAGCCAAACCTCTAGTAATGCTCCCGGGGTCATTTGTTCCAATTTTAATTTTGTTCTGACGAAGTTAAGCGGACAGGGCGTTCCGCGCAAATCCATTTGAGCATCTGGTGTAGATGTGATAAAGTTGGTCATACTTGTGTGAAATTCTTCTCCAAATTCCCTATGGTTTTACCAATGATTTCCCGATTATTTTTGGTATTATTTTTGGTGAAATAAGTTACCTAAAAAGCCTTCCAAACCGCCTTTTCCTGTTCGTTCTCCGTGAATTTTCGCCAATTCCTCCAAAAGTTCTCGTTCTTTAGGAGAAATTTTTGTGGGAATATCAACCAAGATCGTTAATAAGTGATCGCCTCGGCTAACGGCATTTCCCAAGCGAGGAACCCCTTTATTTTCAATTGTTAAAACAGTTCCAGGTTGGGTTCCAGACGGAATTTTCACCGGAGTCGGGCCATCTACGGTTTCAACTTCCAAGTTACAGCCCAAAATGGCTTGTAAATAACTGACCTTTACCTCAGAGAGAATATTAATTCCTTCACGTTTAAACTGAGTATCCGGCGACACAGACAAGAAAACATACAAATCTCCTGGAGGGCCACCTCGCTTTCCAGCATCTCCTTCATTGGCAACGCGCAAACGAGTACCATTGTCAACCCCACCGGGCACATTAATTTTTAGCTTTTTGGTCACTTCCTTCACACCCTGTCCACCGCAAGTCGGGCATTTCTCTTCAATGACCTGACCTGTGCCGTTGCAAGTTGGACAAACAGAAACTTGAGTAAAGCTACCAAAGGGAGTGCGAGTGGCACGACGAACTTGACCACTACCGCCACAGGTTGAACAAGTTTGAGGGCGAGTCCCTGGTTTTGCGCCGGTACCGCCACAGGTTTCGCAGTTTTCGAGATGTTTGATGCGAATTTCCTTTTCTCCACCAAAGATCGCCTCTTTAAAGTCAAGCGGCAAGTCTAGGCGCAAATCATCCCCTCGAACCGGACCTGTTCTGCGTCTACCTGCTGTTTGCGGGCCACCGACTCCGCCTGCAAATCCACTGAAAAAGCTTTCAAAGATATCGGCAAAACTATCACTAAAGTCTGCTGAACCGTAGCCAGCACCACCTGCGGCTCCGCCCACTCCAGCTTCACCAAAACGGTCATAACGCGCTCGCATTTCGGGTTCCGAGAGAATTTCATAAGCGCGATTAATTTCTTTAAAGCGCTCCTCTGCTCCCGGTTCTTTATTGACATCGGGGTGATATTTGCGAGCTAGCCGACGGTAGGCACGCTTAATTTCCTCTTTGTCTGCGCTGCGACCAACACCTAGTGTTTCATAATAATCGGCTGCCATAGAACTTTCTTGGTGAAATCTAAATCACAATAACGACACAAAAATGCTTAGGTTACTCTAGAGTGAAGGTTTAAACCGTGTAATCGGCTCAGGCTCCGACTCCAAACTAACTGCTGGAATTCATTAGAAAAGGGTTGCCTGGATCTGAATCTAAGATTTCTCCGGCTTCGGCTGCCAAATCTTCGGGAACCTCCTCTAACCCAAAAGCGGGTTCAGAAGCGATCGCATCTTCTGAGGATAACGAAGCCACATCTACCCCAAAAGCGGGTTCAAGGTTGGCATCCTCTTCTGAATTGACAGTCGGTTCAGCGGCGATCGCATCCTCTACAGGTGAGGAAATCTCCTCTGATTCAAACTCCTCTACAGAAGTTAAATCTTCAGAAACAGCTTTGTCCTGTTCTAAGTCTACCACTGGCAGGCTTTCTACGGGGGGCGGTTCAACCGCAGACTCAGGTTCGGTTTTTTCGTAAACGGCAGCACCCAGTTCATAGAGCATTTCTTGGAAAGCGTCTACCCGTTCTTTCATTTCGTCGTAGGTGACATCTGGGTTTGCCACTGCTTTTTTCAGGGCTGCGGCTTCTGTCCGAATGCGTGCTTTAAGTTCGGGTGTCAGCAGTTGGGGATGATGTTTGAGGGTTTCTTTGCAGTTTTCAAATAGGGTTGCACATTGATTTTTCAGGGCTTGGATTTGTCGGCGTTGTTCGTCTTCGTCGCCATAGAGTTCGGCTTCCTGGCGCATTCGCTCGATTTCAGCTTCACTCAACCCGCCTGTATTAGTAATTTGAATGCTTTGTTCGCGTCCGGTCCCGAGATCGACGGCCGAAACCTTTAAAATTCCATTGGCATCGATATCAAAAGATACTTCAATTTGAGGGACTCCCCGTTTAGCTGGGGGAATTCCAGTCAATAAGAATTGACCCAAACTTTTGTTATCTTTAACCATCGCCCGTTCTCCCTGGAGAACGTGAATTTCTACTGAGGTTTGTCCATCAACAGCCGTTGAGAACATTTGAGAACGACTGGTGGGGATGGTCGTATTGCGTTCGATGATTTTGGTAAAGACACCTCCTAATGTTTCTAAACCGAGAGACAGGGGAGTTACATCCAGCAGCAACAAATCTTTAACTTCACCGCCTAAGACTCCCGCTTGAATGGCTGCACCCAAGGCAACGGCTTCATCAGGGTTGACGGAACGGTCTGGGGATTTCCCCCCAAAATATTGACTAATGGCGGACTGTACGGCGGGAATCCGAGTTGAACCGCCGACTAATATAATTTTGTCAAGATCATCGGGTTGCAAGCCTGCGTCTTTGAGGGCTTGAGCTACGGGTTCAATTGTTTGATCAACCAGAGGTTTAACCAGTTCCTCAAATTGAGTCCGACTCAACTCAGTTTCCAGGTGTTTCGGGCCAGAATCATCGGCTGTGAGGAAAGGGAGGTTAACAGAAGTTGTCGTGCGGGTAGACAGTTCAATTTTTGCTTTTTCTGCCCCTTCTCGAATCCGTTGGAGTGCCATTTTATCTTCCGAGAGGTCGATTCCTTCCTGTTCTTTGAACACCTCGACAATCCAACGCACCACACAATTATCAAAGTCATCTCCGCCTAAGTGGTTATTTCCAGCGGTGGAAATCACCTCAAAAATCCCGTCTCCCAACTGCATCACAGAGACATCAAAGGTTCCACCTCCAAGGTCAAAGACCAGGATTTTTTGATCTTGATCTTGTTTATCTAAGCCGTAAGATAGAGCAGCGGCAGTGGGTTCATTAATAATACGGAGAACCTCTAACCCGGCAATAGTTCCCGCATCTTTGGTCGCCTGTCGTTGAGCATCAGTAAAGTAGGCAGGTACGGTAATGACCGCTTGGTCTACTAACTCACCTAAATAACTTTCAGCTTCTTCCTTGAGCTTTTGCAACACCATCGCCGAAATTTCCTGCGGGGTGTAGACTTGCTCTCGAATTTTGACATTGACCGTGTCATCCTTACCTGAAACACATTCGTAAGGAACTCGGCTGCGTTCTTCGACCGTATCTTCCCAACGGCGACCGATAAATCGTTTAATACTATAAACTGTATTTTCGGCATTGGTCAGGGCTTGTCGTTTGCCCAGTTGACCCACTAGGCGTTCGTTTTGTTTACCAAATCCAACAATACTAGGAGTTGTCCGTCCGCCCTCTGAGTTAGCAATCACGGTGGGTTGACCGCCTTCTAGAACAGCTACACAGCTATTGGTAGTACCTAAATCAATGCCAATGACTTTTCCCATAATGTCTCGGCGATAAAGATGTGCAATATTAAGTAGAGTAATTTAGATTGTGAATGCAGGAGTTGAAAACTCACTGCTAATCACATCCTCTAAAGTTCCCTATTTTCTCTAGGTTCTCTCATTTTTCATTTCTAAATTGCTGAGTTTAAGGGGAGCGAAGGAATGGGTGAACGGATAACAAGGTGATGATAGCTTTCACTGTGATTATCCCGAAATTTCCTCCTTGTTCTGTTCTCCCCATCACCGAACTAATTTTTATTCTGGAGCAGTTGAAGCTTCAGACTCAGCCTCTAATGAACTAGAAGACTCTGAGGCGGTGGCAACTTTTACCATGGCATGACGCAAAACCCGTTCACCGAGCATATAGCCTCGCATGAGTTCTTCTATCACAGTTCCTTCTGGATGAGTATCGGATGGTTCACGCATGACCGCCTCGTGAAGATTGGGGTCAAAGGCTTCTCCTTCAGGATACATTGCCGATACACCCAACTGCTTGAGGCTTTCGACCATTTGCTTGTAAACACTCTGATAGCTCTTGTGGATATTCTTTTCAGCATCCGTTTGAGGCTTAATCAGCTTTTTCGCCCGTTCAAAGTTATCGATAACAGGTAACAGTTTTTTCAGGGTATTACACCTAATCTGGACTTCTAAATCCTCTTTTTCTTTCTGAGTCCGCTTGCGAAAATTCTCAAAATCCGCAGCAAGGCGGCGATATTGTACGTTCAAGTCATCAATTTGAGCAGTGAGGGCTTGATTAGCTTGAGCTAGGGCTGCTAACTCTTCAGCCCCTTGGTCACTACCACTTGATGCTTCTGGGGGTTCGGACTGAGGTTCCTCTGGGGAAGTCGGCTCACCGCTCAAAACGTCAACAGTAGTAGCCTGCTCCTCCGAAGATTGGGGAGCTTCAGTCTCTAAGGTCATACCAGTCGGTTCGGTTGTGGCTTCTGGACTATCAGTAGTTGGGTTGGGCATCATCTCGTCTTGCTGATCTGGGTTCATCATAGGAAACTAAGCGATGGAGCTTGAATCATAGTCTGTGCTGAGTTCGCTCTCGCTCATCCTCCAATTCGCTTGGTGTCTGTTTCAAAATTTTAACCAAAATCATATCCAAAATCACAGCGATCGGAGGCGCGCAAAAGCTATTATCTGAGTAGAGGTTTCCCTGAACTTAGCACAGTTATCTAGATCGTACCCTAATCAGGGTTTGATAGTGGAGAATTGGGAGTAGGGAGAACTAGAGTATGAGAAAGCTCTCTGTTTTATTCGTGGGCAGAAGTCTAACAACGATTATAGGAAGCTGAAATTCTTGTCAAAATAGCATTCGGATTTCCGCATCGCCAGACTTGCTCCCTGACTTCTTATCTTCCCCTCTCAACCGTCTAGTTTTCTGGGGGATGAGCGTCAATAGATAAACTGGTTAAAATCAGGGCACCCCAGCCACTTTGACGGCTTCTGCATGGATCTGAAGTTCGTGAAAACTGTTATGAGACTAGCTCCAGAAACTTTCTCAATTTTTTTGGGAACCTTAAATTTTTAAGAGATTGTTACCTCAAATATGACTAATACATCTCGGCGACGAACCGCCCTAGTTACAACTAGCACCACTCCTTTCGGTAATAAGTTAATTCAATCGGGATACATCAGCCCAGAACAACTTCAGCAAGCTCTGAAAACCAGTAAAACAGGGAAACCCTTGACAGAAGTGCTGGAATCGATAACAGGGAAACCTCTGCCTCCTGAACTCGCACGTCAATATAAAAAACAACAGCTTTTTGAGCAAAAAATTATCTACGGGGTTGAAGCGTTTGACCTAGAGGTTGAACAGGTTTCGGTTGAGCAAATCGAACAAATGCTGGATACTCTCGAAACAACGGTTGAAACCTGCAAACGCCATCAGTTTATTCCCTTAAAAATGATGGAAACTGAGCCACCGTCGGTGTTAATGGCGATGGTGAACCCCGATAACCTCAGTGCCTTGGATGAACTGAGAAACCAAATTCTGCGTCCGAAAGGCTGGAATCTTCAACGTCTGGTCATCACCCAAGATGACTATGATAAGTTGATTTCGGCTTATAGTGAAGAAGATTTGCGACGCAAACAAGCTCAAGCCGCCCGTGAAGAACAGGAAAAACTTCAGTTCACTTCTGGCGACTTTGAGGATATGGACTTGGAGGATGTCACCGATGAGGGCGGTGGTGCTGACTTAGCTGAGGAAATTGAAGAAGCAGAAACTGCACCTGTTATCAAGGCGGTAAACGTGATTCTCGCCAAAGCTTTATCTGAGGGAGTCTCTGATATTCACGTTGAACCTCAAGAAACTGAAATGCGCGTCCGGATGCGTAAAGACGGGGTTCTACAAGAATATTTCAAATTTCCCAAAAAAGTAATTCCGGCGATTACCTCTCGCTTTAAAATTCTGGCTGAACTAGACATTGCTGAACGTCGTCAAGCCCAAGATGGACGGATTCGGCGTAAGTTTAAAGGCAGAACGGTAGACTTTCGGGTCAATAGCTTACCGAGTCGCTATGGTGAGAAAATTGTACTGCGGATTCTCGATAGTTCTTCGACTCAACTCGGACTTGATAAACTGATCACCGATGATGAAACGTTGGCGATGGTCAGGGAAACGGCTAGTCGCCCCTTTGGATTAATCTTGGTAACGGGACCCACAGGTTCGGGTAAATCAACCTCTCTGTATTCAATTCTGGCTGAACGCAACGACCCAGAAATTAACATCAGTACCGCTGAAGATCCCATCGAATACGCACTTCCCGGGATTACGCAATGTCAGGTGATTCGAGAAAAAAACTTAACCTTTGCTAATATTTTGCGGGCGTTCCTGCGACAAGACCCGGATGTCCTACTGGTGGGAGAAACGCGAGATTTAGAAACGGCGAAAACTGCGATTGAAGCGGCGTTAACGGGACACTTAGTATTAACGACACTCCATACTAATGATGCCGCAGGTGCGATCGCTCGTCTAGATGAAATGGGCGTTGAACCGTTCATGGTATCGGCGGCGTTACTCGGTATTCTCGCTCAACGTCTGATGCGGCGCGTTTGTACTGAATGTCGGGTTCCCTATACTCCCACTCCAGAAGAACTGGGACGTTATGGCTTATCGGCTTCACGAGAGGTTAATGTAGAATTCTTTAGAGCAAATACTGTTGCTTCTGACCAACGCCGCGCCCTTGCTGAACGGGGTGAACTCTGTAAAAAATGTGGTGGACTTGGCTACAAAGGTCGGGTTGGGGTTTACGAATTCCTGAAAGTGACTGAACGGATGCAAACCTTAATTACTCAAGGCGCACCGACTGAACAAATTAAGGAAGCCGCCGTTGAAGAAGGGATGAAAACCTTGCTCGCCTACAGTTTACAACTGGTACGTGAAGGCTACACCACCTTTGAAGAAGTGGAACGGGTCACATTTACCGACTCCGGCTTGGAAGCGGAACTGAAAGCTAAACGCAAGCAGGGCTTGACCTGTAAGGGTTGTCAGGCTGAACTCCAACCCGAATGGTTGGATTGCCCCTATTGCATGACTCCTCGTTTTACCGATTAAATTTAGAAGACATTAGGGAACACTGAAGCAAAGTGTGATTGCTCTCAAAGTTGACTGCAATTGTTTTTATTCATAATTTTTGGAATTGGAGGATAAATTGCTATGCCAGGTTTAATGATCGAAGATGTGATGGAGTCCTTGATCGAACAAGGTGGCTCTGATATGCACATCCAAGCAGGTGCGCCCATCTTTTTCCGTATTAGTGGGAAACTCACTCCTCAAAATCAGTTCGGTGAATGTATGGCTCCCGAAGAAGTGCAAGTTCTGATCTTCCAAATGCTCAATAATATGCAGCGTAAACAACTTGAGCAAGAATGGGAACTTGACTGTGCTTACGGGGTAAAAGGATTAGCTCGTTTCCGGGTCAATGTTTATCGCGAACGGGGCTGTTGGGCGGCTTGTTTGCGGGCGTTAGCGTCTAAAATTCCCAACGCGGATAAATTGGGAGTCCCTCAACCGATTCGGGATATGACCGAAAGACCTCGCGGAATGGTGTTGGTCACAGGTCAAACGGGTTCCGGTAAAACCACAACGATGGCGGCATTATTAGACCTAATTAATCGCACCCGCAGTGAACATATTCTGACCGTTGAAGACCCGATTGAATATGTTTTTCCGAATATTAAAAGCTTATTCCACCAACGCCAAAAAGGGGAAGATACTAAGAGCTTTGGCAATGCCTTGAAAGCGGCATTACGGGAAGATCCAGATATCATTCTGGTTGGGGAAATGCGGGACTTAGACACGATTGGTTTGGCAATTTCCGCAGCAGAAACAGGTCACTTAGTCTTCGGAACTCTACACACCAACTCAGCTTCAGCGACGGTAGACCGGATGCTTGACGTATTTCCGCCCATTCAACAACCCCAAATTCGGGCGCAGTTATCGGGATCTTTAGTTGGAGTTTGTAGTCAAAACTTAGTTGCCAAAATTGGGGGTGGTCGCTGTGCAGCTCAAGAAATTATGCTGAATACTCCGGCGATGGGAAACTTAATTCGAGAAGGAAAAACAACTCAAATTTACTCTCAAATTCAGATGGGGGCAAAATTGGGAATGCAAACAATGGAAATGGCACTCGCTAAACTGTATCAAGAAGGAAAAGTAAGCTGGGAAGCGGCAATGAGTAAAAGTTCAAAAGCAGATGAACTTGAACGTTTAATCGGCCCTGCACCCAAAGGAACGGCTCAAAAAGCAAAAGCACGTTAATAGAATTTAGAATTCATAATCTAGTTGAATTTTAGTTAAATTTAGATTGCAACAAGGGAATCTATGACTTCGGCAAATAAACTACGGACTCACTCTCGAAAACAAGGATTTGATTTCAAAAAATTAGAAGAGGATATTAACGTCGCTCTCGCCCAGATTACAATTAAAGATCTGGCGATTTTTGCCCGTCAATTTGCGGCGATGTTTAATGCGGGGATTGCGATGGCTCGGTGTCTGAGCGTACTATCAGAACAGTGTGATAATGCTAAGTTGAAACGCGCTTTGGATACGATTCGAGCTGATGTAGAAGAAGGAACGGCTCTCTCCGAATCGATGCGGAAATTTCCAGATGTATTTGATATGTTATTTATCAGTATGGTTGCAGCCGGAGAGGTTGGGGGTGTACTCGATGAAGTCTTAGAACGTCTGGCGGTGATGATGGAAAAAAACCACAAAACCGAAAGTGAAATTAAAGCGGCAATGTCTTACCCGAAAACGGTTTTATTTATTGCACTGGCGGTGTTCTTTGGGATGACGATTTTCCTGCTTCCTACTTTTGCTGGGATCTTTGAGCAAATTGGTACTGATTTGCCTGTATTTACAGTCATTATGCTCAGTATTAGTGACTTTTGTACCACTTGGCCCCCTATTCCGCAGGCGATTATTATTGGTGCTTTAATTGCTCTATTTATGGCGTATCAAGCCTTTTATAAAACGCCATTTGGTCGCATCACGATGGATAAAATTTATCTGAAATTGCCTTTGTTCGGACCACTGATTGAAAAGTCTGCGGTGGCTCGTTTTTGTACAATTTTCGGAAGCTTAACTCGTTCGGGTGTACCGATTATGAACTCCCTGGAAATTGTGCGAGATGTCGCGGGAAATCAAGCGATCGCAAATGCTATTCAACACGCTAGGGAAGAAATTCAACAAGGGGGTTTAATTAGTTTAGCTCTACAGGAAGGAAATGTTTTTCCGGGTTTGGCAATTCAAATGATTGCCATTGGTGAAGAATCGGGGGAACTCGACAAAATGTTGATGAAAGTTGGGGCCTTTTATGAAACAGAAGTTGAAGAAGCGGTGAAAGGTTTAACCAGTGCCTTAGAACCGATGATGATTGTACTGGTGGGTGGAATTGTTGCATCAGTTTTGCTATCCATGTATTTGCCGATGTTTAAAGTTTTCGAGGCATTGTAAGTTTTAGTTTTTTCAAGAACTATCCTCGTAGTGATGCCGAGTCTAAAAACCTGAATAAAAGTTAACAAAAGCTGATTTAACTGTGAATCAGCTTGATTTTATTATCGTTCTAGCAGTTTACTTGAAATTTTGAAATGCCTGTTCAACAATCTCATTACGAAACCCTATTAGCTGAATATAGCAACGCTGAAGCGGCGATCGCTCTTTTAAAGCAGCATCGAGACTACTTAGAAATGATTCCGAGTATGCGTCGTCCTGATGAGAGTTTAATTACAATTCCTTTACCGATTGTTCGTTTACAAAATGATATTTCTTTTCCTGGAAAATCGGGTGTGAGTCTTGCCACTGGACAAGCATTATCTTTACCCTGTGATTTAGGAATTATGATGTGCGATCCGGAGTGGAAGGTTAAAGTGGGGACAGAAATTTTCATTTTTATTCATCGCCCCAATGAAGATTTTTCAGACTTATTAATGCGGTGGCGACTCACTCAAGTTTGCTTAGATCAAGGCTATGAATGGATAATGCCCCATCATTATAGCCATATTTACTCCCAAGAAGCAGAGAAAACTTATCCCTTGTTTGTGCTATTTTCAGAAACACCCGAACGCATTAAACGAGGACTGAAAGGCGCAAATTTGCCTTTTGTCATTCCCGCATTGGATACAACAGGAGAATCCTCAGATTTTCAGTCGATTCAAGAACTTGAAGAGTTTGATCTTGACAATCATCCGGAGTGGAAAAGTTGGGGCGATCGCGAACAATGATTGAAGCCTTTTATAACGTGTTAAAGATCGACGAAAAATCAGGTTTTTAAGCCTCTCTCCTAATAGGGGAGAGGTTTGGAGAGGGGTTTTCTTATAACTGTTGCGCTTCACGTTTTTATACCGTTATCCCTATAACGTTATCTTTGAGAGTTCTGTCAAAAATCAGCTATCGAGGAAATGAATCGGGATCAGCTTGCCAAACTTTATGAACAAAGGATCGCAGTTGTTGATGGGCGATCGCTTTTGTGTTTGAGTTCTTTTCGTGAGTAGAATCCAACTCAACCAGCAGAGGAATCACTTCTGTATCTAAAGCGGGTTGAAATAGGTTGAAGGGCCAAATTAGGTCCGAACTGTCTCGTAAATTGTAAAACTTATGAGATTGAGGATCGTCTCTCAAAGCAGGTTCAGAAGAAAATTCTAATAACATTAAGGGTCTGACCCAATACATCTGACGAGTCGTGACCACTTGAATCACCTCTGCATAGAGACAGTATTGATTATGCTCAAGTTTCACAATTTGACCCGATTTACACAGAGAATTGGAGTTCATTGGCACTTGGCTAAACTATCCACAAGATTAACAAATATCACTGTATGCAAATTATACAGCAAAGATCCGATCGCAATGCTTTAAATCTTGATTACATGGTGTTTTGAAACAGTTAACCTGTGTTTGTGCTGAACTTTTTGGTGAAGCTTTTATGAATGCTTCTTTTGCCCCACCCATTCGTACAACTCAAACAATTCTCCCTGACAACTGGTACATCCTCCGCATTTTTCAATTTGATGTTGATAAACTCGACCTTTACGAATGAGTTGGTTAAGCATTCCTTGTAACGCACTGCCATCCGTGCGAAAATGAGTTTCTAATTCAGACAGAGAAGCTTTACCCCGTTGAGCAAGATAATGTTGTAGTTCAGTTAAAATCATTATTTTTCTTTGTCAAGAACGATTAGATTAGCCGCTCTCTGAGATCTACAAAAATCCTGAATAATCTGTAATTATCTGGATTTTTAACTCAGTTCTTGCTTCTACTTGGTGATGTCGGCATCTACCAATCCACAAGCTGACACGGGCAAGCTACCCGCCAAACCTTTCAAAACTATTGCGGCGTTTAAGTCTCTGTCTAAACTGAATCCGCAATCATCACATCTGAATGTTCGCTCAGACAACGATAGAGAATCTTTAATCGCTCCGCAGTTAGAGCAAGTCTTTGAACTGGGAAACCATCTATCAGCAATTATGAGTTCGGAACCATACAACTCAGTTTTATATTCAAGTTGTCTTCTGAACTCGTAAAAACCCATGTCTTGAACTGCCTTCGCTAATTTGTGATTAGCTATCATTCCGGATACATTCAAGTCCTCAATTACTATCTGGCTGTGGTTCTTAGCTAGATAGGTTGTGAGTTTGTGCAATGTATCTTTGCGGAGATTAGCAATTCGGCGATGCAGTTTAGCGATTTGCAGTTGAGCCTTTTCCCAGTTCTTAGAGCGAATTATTTTCTTTCGATTTAGATACTGGAGTCTCGACAGCTTGGCTTCTAGTTTCTTGTAAGACTTAGCACCTTCAAAAACATCACCCGTAGACAGAGTTGCCAGAGATTTTACTCCCAAGTCTACGCCGACTACATCAACGAACTTAGGTGTGATCATTGGTGCTTGTTCAACCTTAAATGAAACTAGCCAACGGTCGGCATGACGACTAACGACAACATTCTTAGGTCGGTACAAATCGGACGCGGAAGGCGTTGCCGCTTGCGACTGGGATGTGACATCCCAG
>JBCBCI010000021.1:0-71241 GCA_038530755.1 Cyanobacteria bacterium J06592_8
AAAAGCTATTGAGACCAGAGCATCCGGATGTTGCTATTAGCCTGAACAATTTAGCGGTACTCTACAATTCACAAGGAAGATATGAGGAAGCCGAACCGCTCTACAAGCAAGCCTTAGAGATGAATCAAAAGCTATTGGGACCAGAGCATCCAGATGTTGCTATTAGCCTGAACAATTTAGCGTTACTCTACTATTCACAAGGAAGATATGAGCAAGCTATTAACTTTCTAAGTCAGGGATTAGATGTTGAAGAACAAAATCTAAATGTTCTTTTGGCAACAGGTTCAGAACGTCAGAAACAAGACTCGATGAAAACAATTTCTAGGACAACTGATTTTGCTATTTCTCTACATATTCAAAATGCACCCAATAATTCAGAAGCTGCACGCTTGGCTTTAACAACACTTCTTCGCCGAAAAGGTCGGATTCTGGATGTAATCACAAATGACTTACAACTGTTGCGGGAAAATATTACACCAGAAAATCAAAAGTTCCTCGATGAATTACAAGCAGTTAGAACTCAGCTTGCAACCCTCATTTACAATCAACCTGAAAATCTCTCTCTTGAACAATACCGTCAACAAATTGAGGCTTTGAAAAAAGAAGCAGACAACTTGGAAGCTGAACTTTCTAGTCGGAGTGCTGAATTTAGAACTCTTTCTGAACCTGTTACCATTGAAGCCGTACAACAATTAATTCCTGAAGATACAGCATTAGTTGAATTAGTCCTTTATTATTCTCTGAATCCTAAAGGAAGAGTAAAGCCTCATTATGCAGCTTATATCCTCAAATCTTCAGGCGAACCGCAATGGGTTGATTTAGGAGAAGCTAAAACCATTCACGAAGCCTATTCTAAGCGACTTGGATTTGGTCAAAATCTGTTTCTTAAAGCCTCCTCTGCTTTGATGAACAAATCTGCTCGTTCTCTTGATGAACTGTTGATGAAACCGATTCGAGAAAAGTTAGGTGATGTTGAGCATATTATCATTTCACCCGATGCTGAATTAAACCGAATTTCGTTTGCTGCGTTAGTTGATGAAAATAATCAATATTTAGTTGAAAATTATCGAATTACCTATTTAACAACAGGACGAGATTTAATCCGGTTACAAAATGAATATGATTCTCGTCAAAACCCTGTTATTATCGCCAATCCAAATTATGATAATCCCGGTCAACCGACAACCGTTCCCGTTGCAGAAAACTCTGATTCCCCCCAAATTTGGGGGGCGAGGGGGGCAGTTGCTCTAAATTTTCAACCATTACCCGGAACCGCAGAAGAAGCAAAAGTAATTTCGACTTTACTTCCTAATGTTACCGTATTTACTGAATCTGAAGCCACAGAAAATATCGTTAAGCAAGTAGAAGCACCGGAAATTTTACATATTGCAACCCATGGCTTTTTCTTGCAAAATATACCGAGAATTGAACCCAATGAACCTTTAGATTTATTATTAACCCTGAACGAAGCCGAAGGGTCAACAAATTCTCAACCCTCAACTCCAGTTCAAGAAAATCCCCTATTACGTTCCGGTTTAGCGATGGCGGGTTTTCATCCTCGTGAAAGTGGTTCTGAAGATGGGGTTTTAACAGCCTTAGAAGTCGCTAACTTAAAGCTACGCGGCACAAAGTTAGTCGTATTATCTGCTTGTCAAACTGGAATGGGAGAAATTGAAAACGGTGAAGGTGTTTATGGTTTACGTCGGGCGTTTACATTAGCAGGTGCAGAAAGTCAACTGATGAGCTTATGGAAAGTTGACGACGAAGGAACGAAGGAATTAATGATTAAATATTATCAACGACTTCTGCAAAATCAAGGACGTTCAGAAGCATTGCGACAAACACAATTAGAAATGTTAAACTCTGAGCAGTATCAACATCCTTATTATTGGGCGGCGTTCGTTCCGGTTGGAGATTGGACACCGTTAGAAGATTAATTTAATATCTCATCCCCTAATCCCCCTCTCATCCCCAGGGCTGTTTCATTCTCAGTTAAAAATTGCCGAGGTTGACAGGATGATGGGGTGATGGGGTGGTAGCCAGAAGGTTTAATTCCTTTCAAAAATAGCTTTTTGTTAATAAAAATCTTCCTGAGCTTCCCGAGCTTCCCGACCTCCCCACCTCCCCACAAATCAAGTTTTAGGGCTAGAACGAAACGACCCTGCCTTGCTAAGGGAGGTGCCACAGGCGGAGGGATGAAATACAGAACAGTTGAAGTAGAGAGGGTTAGAGAGAATTCAAAACCTCAAGCCTCAATGGGTTCAAAGCCGAACACCTGGGCATAAAAACCATACTCCTCAATTAGCGATCGCTTAATATTCTCGGCTTTGCGAAACCCATGTTGTTCATCGGGGAAGGAAACATATTCCACCATTACTCCCTTGGCTTTCAATATTTCTACCATCATCTCCGCTTGGTTGGGTGGAACAACCTTATCTTCTAACCCTTGGAAGAAAATCACGGGACAGGATAACTGTTCGCTATGATGAATCGGCGATCGCTGAATATAAAGATCCTGGCGTTCTGGGTACGGCCCGATTAAATTATCTAAATAGCGAGACTCAAACTTGTGAGTATCACGGGCGAGGGCCTCGAGATCGCTAACGCCGTAGTAACTCGCACCCGCCTTAAAGACTTTAGTAAAGGTCAGGGCGCATAACGTTGTGTAGCCACCCGCACTTCCGCCTGTAATCGCCATGCGATCGCGATCTACAAAACCCTTTTGGGCTAGGAATTTCGCCCCATTTGCACAATCATTCACATCAACAATTCCCCACTGATCGCGCAGACGTTGACGATATTCACGCCCATAGCCTGTACTTCCACCATAGTTTACATCCAAAACCGCAAATCCGCGACTCGTCCAATATTGAATCTTGAGACTGAAGCCACTAGAAGTTGCGGCGGTTGGGCCACCATGACTTTTAACAATTAGCGGCGGTTTTTGATCCGACGATGCGGTGTAGTCTTTATTTGTGGGTTTATAGAAGAAACCGTAGGCGGTTTGACCGTTTTCGGTTGGAAATTCAACAGGTTCTGCAACCGACAGATAACCCTTATCAATGTCAATATCCGTTGACCGTTTCAGCACAGACATTTCCCCATCGGAAAAATTGAGACGAATTACCGCACTGGCTTCAGTAGAGGAACTCCCAATAAATAAGATCCGACCTCCAGAAACTTTAATCCCCGAAATTGAGGTATAGGGAATATCAAACTGTTGCAATTGTTGAGACTGAGTATTGAGAGTGGCGAGATACCAGTTCCCCTTCTCCGTGTAGGTACAGATAATCCCATCATCAGCAGTTGCAAAGCCGTAGGTAGACATCCCAAACACCCACTGCGGTAAACCACATTCAGCGGGGATGGGGTAAAGGGGTTCAAGTTGACCCGACCGATAACGGTAAAAATTCCACCAATTCGAGCGATCGCTGACAAAATAAAGTATACCTCGCGGCGACCATTGAGGCTGAAAGATTGATTCTTCTTCGCCGCCAGCAATCAGTTTAGGGTTACTTACAGAACCCTCTGTTTCTACAGAGGCTAACCACAGTTCAGTCCCATCCCAAGGCATATTCGGATGATTCCAGCTAATCCAACAAAGCTGTGAACCCTCTAGACTCAGGCGAGGACAAGCATAAAAGTCTTTCCCAGAGGCTAGGATTTTGATATCTTCGGGGTTGTTGAGATTAATGCTAACAATCGTATTAACAGCTTCGCCTGCGCCTGTGTGATCTTCACGGACACAAATTAACCGTTGACGTTGGGTATCAATCACTGCATCTGCGTAACGGTATTTTCCTTCTGGGGTCAGTGGTTCAGGCGTAACGTCGTGAGGAAGCGCACTGTCTTGAATCACCTGACGATAAAGGCGTTGATCTGCAAAATTAGAAAAATAGACAATTCCTTGATGAATCGTATAAGACCCACCGCCATATTCGTGAACGCGAGTTCGCACGTTGAAGGGTTTCGGCGTAATATCCTGTTGTTGACCATCGGGGGTCAATCTCACTAATACATTCCGTCCTCCCTCTGAAGGACGTCCTTCCAACCAGTAAATATCTTCTCCATCCCAGTTTACACTTCCGAGTCCAACTGTTCCCGCAACAATTAAATCGGCTGTAATGGGAGATTTCCAAGATCCATAGGCAGCTACAGTTCGATCTGTCATCGGTCTCCGATTTTTATGCAGGTCACAAGGTATTTTAACTTAGATTGCCACATAAAAATAATATTCCGATTTAGTGTTTCCAAACCAACGAGTCCGAAAAAATCGTTATATGTGATACAGAAATATGAAACCCTAATCAGTGTAAGAGTTTCGTCATGTAATTTCCAGAAAATTTTTCTAGATCTTCTTGATCGTTTGTTATGGGTGAACTACTGTGCGATCGCCGCCTTGTTCGACCGCTTCATGGAGACTTTTATCTGCCTTTTCAAACAAGGTTTGGGGTTCGATATTACTTTGGGGAATACAACTACTGACTCCCAAGCTGATGGTTACATAAAAACTTGTGTGTTCGGCTGAATATTCTAATTTTAACTGGGAAATTTCAGTGCGAATATATTCAGCAATTTGAAAGGCGTCATCCGCAGTCATTTGAGGCAAAGCCAAAATAAACTTAGCATCGCCATAGCGAGCGACTAAATTTTTAGCGGGTTTGATGGGTCGAGAAATTGCCCAAGCAATCGTTTTTAAGCATTCATCTGCGGCGGCATTTCCCTTCAGGTCTACATAAGATTTAAACCTGTCAATTTCGCATACAATTAAAGAAATAATTTCTTGGGCCTCGGCGAGTCGATGCCACTGTTTATCAAGATATTCATCAAAACGGCGACGGTTGGCAATATGAGTAATACTATCAAGATTGGCAAGACGTTGGAGTTTGGAGTTAGCTTTTTGGAGGGCAAATTCGGTTTCTGCACGAGCGCGAATTTCTGACTCTAATTGTTGCTTTTGCTCTAAGAGTAATTTATGCTGATGTTGGAGGGTGAGATGAATTTTCACTCGTGCTAAGACTTCACGAAACTGAATCGGTTTAGTCACGTAGTCTACCGCGCCGACATCAAACGCCATGACCTTATCTTTTTCATCATTGAGTGCGCTGAGAAAAATAATCGGAATATCGCGAGTTTCCGGTTGAGCTTTGAGCGCGTGACAGACTTCATACCCGCTCATATCTGGCATGAGAACATCCAGTAAAATTAGGTCAGGAAGTTCCGTTTTAACCGAGCGTAATGCCATTTGTCCGTTAACTGCTTTGCGAACTTCATATCCTTGCTCTAACAACATACTGGATAGAAACCGCAAATTATTAGGCGTATCATCCACAATGAGAATACTTGTTTTTGGGTGTCCGGTGTGATTTTCACTCATGGTTTTAAACTCGTCGTTTTAGATAATCGGTATAGCTTCAATATCTCATTCGTTGTGTACAAGATCATTCACCCAAACAGGTGATTTTTAATAGTAATTTGTTCCAATCCGATTAAAAAATTCAAGATTTATAAACAATTGGATGGAGGTGTTGGGAGTGTCGTAGGTATCCAGAGTGTAAAGGTCGATCCTTGGTCAAAAATACTTTCTACCTGGATATCTCCACCCAGGATTTGAGAAAGACTTTTTGCGATCGCTAAACCGAGTCCCACGCCACCATATTTACGAGTGGTCGATCCATCTACTTGGAAAAAGGGTTCAAAAATTTGGGACAAATGTTCAGCTTTAATCCCAATTCCGGTATCACTACATTGAATTAAGAGTACCTCCCCAAACCCTTCAAGCCAATTGACTAAATCGGTTTTCTCGCTTTTGAATTTAAGCTCTTGTCGATCTCGACGTTCGAGACTTAATGTAATTTTACCTTCTTGGGTGAATTTACAAGCATTACTGAGTATTTGGAGAATACATTGGCGCATCCACACTCTATCAGTGTACATGGAACCTGGATCATTAATATAATCAATGGTTAAAGTATTGTGATTTTTTTCAGCAATGGGTTGAACTTGGGTACTGAGTTCATTGATTAATTCTTGTACGTCAAATTCATGGAGGTGGAGTCGTTGTTTCCCGGCTTCAATTTGGCACATTTCTAGAATGTTACTGAAAATTTCTAGTAAATCTTCTGCGGCGAGAGTAATTTGTTTGAGATCGGGGATCAACTCCTCAAATTGATGGTCTTCCGCCTCAACTTCCAGCAACTGACTATAACCAATAATTGCATTCAGGGGAGTTCGGAGTTCGTGACTCATCATCGCCAGAAATTGACCTTTAATTTGATTGGCTTTTTCTGCAACATCTCTAGCTCGGATCAACTCTTGTAAAGAATCTTCGAGTTGAACCTGAGTTTGTTTTAACTCGTTGAGGGTATTCGTCAATTCTGTGGTGCGTTCAATGACCCGTAATTCCAGATTTTTGGTAAGTTGTCGAAGGGTTAGGTGAGTTTTGACTCGAACTAACACTTCTTCGACTTGAAAAGGCTTGGTAATATAATCAACCCCACCGACTTGAAACGCTAAAACTTTATTAAAGACATCATCCAAAGCACTGAGGAAAATGACCGGAATGTCACGAGTTCCTTCCATCGCTTTGAGTTGAGAACAAACCTGATAGCCATCCAAATCCGGCATTTTAATGTCCAACAACACTAAGTCCGGGGGATCGGTTTGCACAGAACGAATCGCCATTTGACCGTTAATGGCTTTGCGAATCTCATACCCCTGAGCTTGCAGTATTGAAGATAAAACACGTAAGTTGTTCGGGGTATCATCAACAATCAGGATATCAGCTTTGTCTTCCCGAACGGAATTGTGAGTCATCGGATTTGGACTTGTCAATTGTAGTCTACGTTACCCCTCAGTCAATTTAGGCGGGCGATTTGGAAATTCCTCAATGGAGAATCGCGTGGCTTGGTTGATCGCATCTCTGTTATTTTATCCGATCTGGAATTGTTTTTCTGAGGTTAGTTGGGTTCGGGGCTTGTTTCTCCAGAAGAATTGTTTTCAGAGGCTGTTAACTCCACAATCTCATCAAAGTCAAAGTTTTCAATCATTTGAGTTAAAGTGTTCGCAATCGAACTATGGGTTTCGGGAATCGCTTGAATCAGATCAAACATTTGTTGATCTCGACCCACTAAAGCGGCTTCGAGCATTTGCTTGCGCCATTCGGATGACATGATGTGCAAATCTTCAGGTTTAATTTTATCCCGGATTCCCTCAGAACTGATATCAACTGATTCAGATTCCTGTTGATAAATGTAGCGCACCCCCAGATATTCACCTAACTTTTCAAAGATGACTTCTTCTTGAAAGGGTTTTCTAACAAAATCATCACATCCTGCATTGAGAACAGCTTTTCGTTCTTGCTCAAAGACGCTTGCTGTTAGAGCCACAATCACCACTTTATCACCATCAGGAGCCGATCTAATTCGGCGAGTTGCTTCATAGCCATCTAATACAGGCATTCGGATATCCATCCAAATAAAATCAGCTTTCCAACTCTTCCACAATTCTAGAGCCTTTTCACCATTTTCTGCTTCTTGAACGTTGAAACCCACAGAGAGCAAAAGCTGGGAGAGAAGTTTTCGGTTTTGCCATTGATCGTCAACGACTAAAATCCGATATTCAGGTTGATCGGGTTCTAATCCCATGACAGGTTGGCTGGGTTTTTGAGGTTGAATTTCATAGACTTCTGTGAGGGTAACGGGAATCTCAAACTCAACGGTTGTTCCGATTCCTATCTGACTTTTGACCTGAATTTCTCCACCCATCATCTGTACAAATTTGCGGCTAATTGGCAATCCTAAACCTGTTCCCTGCTGGACTTTTTGTCCACTGCTGGTTTGTACAAATGCCTCGAAAATATTATCAATTTCTTCGGGGGAAATTCCGGTTCCGGTATCGAGCACTTCAAAGACAAGATTGAGTCGATTATTTTTATAGCTTTCTGGGAAAACTTTGGATTTAATTTTTAAGATGATTTGACCTGTTTCTGTGTATTTAATCGCATTTCCCAGAAGGTTAATTAAAACCTGGCGCAGTTTACTTTCATCCGTCTCAATATACTGAGGAACATTTTCATCTTGTTCAAACTTCAGGGTTAACCCTTTGCTTGCAGCTTTCAAGTGTAGCATTTGATCTAAGGTATTGAGTAAATGATACAAATCAAAGCTACTTTCATAGAGAGTCATCTGACCGGCTTCAATTTTCGAGAGATCTAGAATACTATTAATTAAACCCAGTAAATGCTCTCCGCTACTATTAATAATATTAAGATTATTTTGCTGTTCGGGCATCAGAGACTGATCCCGACTCATCAGTTGAGAAAAGCCAAGAATCGCATTTAATGGGGTGCGGAGTTCATGGCTCATATTCGCGAGGAATTCACTTTTAGCTCTATTCGCGGCTTCGGCGGCATCTTTAGCTTGTTCTAAGGCTGTCTCTGCTTGTTTGCGCTTAGTAATATCTTTTAAAATTGCGGTAAAAATCCAACCTTCACCCATTTTAATTTTAGAAATTGAAGCTTCGGCTGGAAATCTTTCTCCATTTTTACGCCATCCACAAACTTCTCTAGAGCGTTCACCCATGCCACGGGATTGACATTCAAGCCGTGCAAAATTTAACACATATCTATGATGAATTTCTCGAGCATCCATCGGGAGCAAAATGTCTAAGGATTTCCCAATCGTTTCGGCTGAAGAGTAGCCAAAAATCTTTTCTGCTCCGTGATTAAAAAGCAAGATTTTATGATTCTCATTCACGGAAATAATCGCATCTTCTGCATTGTCTAAAATTCCGGCTAATCGTTCTTGACTTTCCTGAAGTTTTTGTTCGGCGAGATCCCGTTCTAAGCTAATGGGAATCATCTCTCCGACTCGTTGAATTAATTTAATTTCTTCTAATGTCCATTCTTTAGGAGAACGGATCATACTGCAACAAACAGCCCCGACAACTTTTCCGACACTAATCATCGGTACAATCAGAATTGATTTGAGTCCTCGTTTTTTCCATTCTCGTTTGAGACTAAGGGCTTCTTTGGGCAAACTATTAATATCAGGAATATGAACAATTTTATGACTTTTAAGCTGCTTAAAACCCCAGTCAAAAAGCTTCACCGGCATTTCTTGCACCTCTGACATTGTTGAGGTAATATCTTGATTGCACCACTCATTCGTCATGCTCACCAATTGCCGACCTTGATCCGCATATTGCAAAATATAACAGCGATCGATTTGGGTTAATTGTCCAATTTCTGCCAAGGCAAAATCAATAGCTGGATTCACATCTTGATCGACAAACTGCTGAAAAATACGGCTAACTGAATGGTCGATCTGAGAACGTTTTTGCAACGCCAGTTCCGCCTGTTTTCGTTCGGTGATATCACTGAAAATACTCAACACACAAGTTTGTCCATTCAAGTCAATCAGTTCGGCTGAATATAACGCGATCCGGATTTCTCCAGACTTCGTATGAAATTCACATTCATAACTCCGGATCACTCCATCTTTATTCAAAATATCAGCAATATAATTCCGATCTTCTGGATTGATCAAAAAGTTAAAGTCCTTAACATTTTTATTGAAAATATCATTCGATTCATAGCCGAGGAGTTTGAGCGCACTTTCATTAAAATCGACAATATAACCATCGGAAAACTGAGTAATAAAGCTCGGATTTGGATTACTCTGAAAGGCTTTAGAAAATTTATTCTCTGAAAGACGCAATGCTCTTTCAGCTTGTCGTCTTTCCCAAACTTCCTCTCGCAATTGTTGGTTAGCATCTTTGAGCTGACTGGTTCGTTCCTCGACCCGAATTTCTAACTCCTCAAATGCGGTTTTAAGCTGACGAGCCATTTGATTAAAGGAGTCCGCTAACATTTTTAACTCACTAACACGGGCGACATTCACCTTTTGATTGAGCTGTCCAAAGGCGATCGCTTGACTGGCTCGCGCGAGTTGTAAAATTTGTCCGGCAATCCAACGAGACGTTAACCCACCTAACCCAATGGCGAGGACAAGAGCGGCTAATCCAAACACAATTGCCATGCGACGATTGGCATTAATTTGTGCCATGAAATCGGCTTCAGGTACGACTACCACAATCAGCCAATCTAATCCATAGCTATCAGAGTAAGGTACAGCATCGACGAAATACTGTTGACCCTCGATTTTCAATTCCAAAGACTTAACTTGATCAATATTCTTTAACGACCCAGTAAAGCTAATTAAATGTTGAATTGCGGCTCGGGTCAATGGATTTTGACTTTCGATACCCTGAAGTCTGGTGAGCTGATTCTGAGGGGTCATTTCATAAACGGGTTCATCCGTCGAAGTCGCCACCAGTTCTCCTGAACGTTCTAGGATAAATGTTTGTGCTGAAGGCGTGAGTTTGAGCTGACGCAAAACATCACTAAACACGGTTAAAACGACATCAACAGCCATCACCCCTTGCAGATTTCCATCGCGATCGTAAAAGGGTCGAGTTGCTGTGATTCCTAAGTTTCCATCTGTAAAGGCATAAATTGGACTCCAAGTGGCTTGTCGATTTTGTATCCCAGTTTGATACCAAGGTCGAGTCCGGGGATCGTAGTCATCGTTGATATTTAGGGGTGATTTTGATTTTAGAGAGGGTGTACGCCTTTTTGTTAGCTGTTGGTAATATTCAGAAGTTGCAGAGCTAGCAAGTGATAAATCTGAAGTTCGATATACACCCAGGTATTCTCCCGTTTCTGTCCCCAAATATATACTTTCGAGCGTCTCAACTCGCTGGATTTGCAAGAAAAAGCGACTCTCAACGACGGATAAATTGTCCAAACTCAAATATCCGATTTCAATGGCATCTACATTAATATTAGTGAGGAGTATGGGTTCATCAAGATAGTTATCCAGTCGTTCATCAACGTGTTCGCCGAGTTCATTCATCAACTGGCTGACTAAATCCTGTACAGCGTCTTGGCTATTTCGGTGAGAGATATAGCCGATCGCCCCAACCACTGCCACAATCTGAAGGGCAAACGGTACAATCAAGATGAGCTGCAAAGGAAATCTCAGTTTAGGGTTGAGTAAGCGAAGCAGGGGATTAATCGACATGGCGGGTACTCTGACCGAACAGACAACAGAATTTAGAATCGGTGTTGGTTTAATTTTGACCTATCAAAGTCAGAATTGGTGAGAATCTTAAATATAAGCTTAAGGGGCGATTGATCAGATTTAACTCTCCATCTCCTGTGTCTTCTTATCTCCTGTTAACCCACTCCCCTTCGACCTGCTTCGCTACAATCAGTATTAACTTATAACCGAAAAGGTGTAATCTCCCGTGTCTTCCTCAAACACTCCCGCTCAATCGTTTAAATTTGACTCCATTGAAGATGCCCTTGCTGACTTGAAAGCTGGACGTTGTATTGTTGTTGTGGATGATGAACATCGGGAAAATGAAGGCGATTTGATTGGGATCGCTCAATTTGCGACTCCTGATATGATTAATTTTATGGCGGTTCATGCGCGAGGATTAATCTGTCTGGCTCTGAGCGGCGATCGCCTCGATGAACTCGATTTACCTTTAATGGTTGCCAACAATACCGATAGCAACCAAACGGCTTTCACTGTCAGTATTGATGCGTCTCCAGCGATGGGAGTCAGCACCGGGATTTCCGCCGAAGATCGCGCCCGCACGATTCAAGTCGCGATTAATCCCTCAACCCGTCCTCAAGATTTACGACGACCGGGTCATATTTTCCCGTTGAGGGCGCGAGAAGGAGGTGTTTTGAAGCGGGCGGGTCATACCGAAGCAGCAGTGGATTTGGCTCGATTAGCGGGCTTATATCCCGGTGGTGTGATCTGCGAAATCCAAAACCCAGATGGTTCGATGGCGCGTTTACCGGAGTTGATTGAATATGCAAAAATTCACGATCTGAAATTAATTAGCATTGCCGATCTGATTAGTTATCGCCTGTTTCACGATCGCTTTATTCATCGAGAAGCCATTGCAAAATTACCCACTCAGTTCGGTGAATTTCTGATTTATGCCTATCGAAATATGTTGGATCAATCTGAACACGTTGCGATTATTAAAGGCGATCCGGCAGAGTTTAAAGACCAACCTGTGATGGTGCGAGTACATTCAGAATGTTTAACGGGAGATGCCTTTGGTTCGTTGCGGTGCGACTGTCGGATGCAACTGCAAGCCGCTTTGAAAATGATTGAGGAAGCCGGAGCAGGTGTTGTTGTTTACTTACGACAAGAAGGCCGAGGCATTGGTTTAATTAATAAGTTAAAAGCTTATTCTTTACAGGATTTAGGACTAGATACGGTAGAAGCAAATGAACGGTTAGGTTTTCCAGCCGATCTGCGAAATTATGGGTTAGGCGCACAGATTCTGAATGATATTGGCGTCAATAAAATTTGCTTAATTACGAATAATCCTCGAAAAATTGCTGGGTTAAAAGGGTATAGAATTGAAATTGTAGATCGAGTTCCCTTATTAATTGAAGCGACCGATTATAATTCTAAGTATCTGGCAACAAAAGCAAAAAAATTAGGGCATTTATTACTTCAGACCTATTTAGTGACAGTCGCCATTCAATGGGATGAAGCTAGAGTTCAATTTGGAGGAGAAGATTTGAGTTTAGAGACTCCTTCGACTCCAGCCGTATTGAAATCTGCGGTTCAACTCCATGAAAAGTCTGATCGCCTCGACAAACTCAAGGATTTAGCCAGAAGTCACGATTTACTCCTACAAGAAGAACGTCGTCCCTTGGCGACAGCGTTGTTTCATCCAGCCTCTTTAACCTTTCATTTAGGCTTAGATCAAGTAGACGCAGCCAGTGAAGATTGGTATCAACAGAGCGATCATCCATACATAGAAGCGATCGCGAAAATCCTTGACCAAATTCTGACTGCGCCTGGACTCAAAAAGTTAGAGTTTCTCGTTTCTTCCGGGGTCGATCCGTTAGCCAATCTACAAGTCCAACTCCAGCGACAAACCTTCCCTTTGACTCAATTTCCCTCATCTATTTGCGACGGGCTCGAACCTCAAACGATTTACAGTTTTTCTTGAGTTTGGAACCGAGTGTTATCTAGGTGCATCGACTTCTGATAACTCACTCAAGTTAAACAAGAACGGTACGCTACTCTTAGAATCTCCATTCAAAATCAACACCTTCGGCATTTGTGCGCCACCCTGTTTCCAAGCTTCAATGGCTTCTTTTTGTAGAACTAATTCGCCCCCTTGATTTTTCAAGGTTTCTGCAAGTAAACGCTGGGCTTCCGCTCTACCTTTGGCTCGATTCACATCAGCTTGAGCCTGTTGTTCAGCTTCTCGCGCCACATAGACAGCTCGTTGCGCCCGTTGTTCAGCGATTTGTTTTTCTTCAACGGCTCTAGCAAACTCTGGCGAAAACGTGAGATCGACCACACTGGTATCGAGTACCACAATACCATACTTCTCCAATCGCGCATTCAGTGCTTCATCGAAGTCAGACTTGAGTTCGTCTCGTTTAGTAATCGCTTCTTCAATCGTGAGTTTTGCAGCAGCAATTTTAAATGCTTCTTGAGTTTGAGGGGCGATCACCTTAGAAACAACATTTTGCAACGTTCCCTGTTCACGTCGAATTGTGACCACTTGTACCGGATCGAGACGAAAGTTAATTGCAAAACTCGCCGAAAGTTGTTGTAAATCCTTTGTCGCACTCTGGGCGGGAACTTCAAACTTTTGAACGGTGACATCGTAAACATCCACCGCAGAAATCAAAGGCGGCTTAAAGTGTAGACCCTCCAAGAGTGCGCCATCTCTGGCTTTCCCTAAAATACTCAATACTCCTGCCTGGCCTGGATTAATCACAACAAACGCATTGAGTCCGACTAAAAGAACGGCTGAGATGACAATACCTAAAATGAGTGCAGGTAGCCCCTGCTGTGGTGCTGCGTTTTTCAAGGTTGAACTCCTTTTAAAAGTTTGATCTGTTATCTACGATACGCCTAATGGCTCCCTCTGCGAGCAGACTCAAGAAATCTTTCATAATTTGACAGACTCCCAGCTTGGAAATTACAGAGATTATCAGCTCAAAGAATAATTATAGAAAAGTTCTATTTTAGCCCCTCTAATTTCAGAGTTTATTTCCTGATTTTTGAAATCTTGTTTTCAGTATTTTTTCTTGATTATTGATGTTTGAATTCGACGAAAAACGTCATTCTCTAATTTTTAAATTCGGTTGGATTAATGTCTGAATCGGGGAATTGTTCTTTAAGAATCAAAGCAGACCAGAGTGTAAACCCTAAAACAGCTAAACCTGTTAATCCATCGGTAAGGATAAAAAAGTGCATTTTGATTGAAAAGTTGGACAAGCTTCCGAAACAGTAATGTAGCAAACTATCAATACCGGAAAAGGAATTAGGAATTTTACACATTGACTTTGACTGAGAATCTAGAAATTAGAATCTTGAATATTCTTAGCATTTTAGGAAAGGAGTTGCGATCGGTCTTTAGGAAAACTTTAAAATTGAAGAGTGCTGGAGCGCTCACAGAGAAGTTAGACTGAAACCTTACCGTAATGTAGAAGAATTTATGCTCGATACCTTAGATCTGAGTTTATCTCTAGATAAAGAAACATATCAGAGTCAAGTTGAAAGCTTAATGCAAAAATTGCGATCGCTTCAACACACCTGTTGGGAGAAAAAGCTTCCAGTAATGATTGTCCTAGAAGGTTGGACCGCAGCCGGAAAGGGAGCATTAGTCAAAAAAATGGTCGGCTACATGGACCCGCGAGGATTCATCGTTCATCCCATTTGGCCCGCCACCAAACAGGAACGCCGTTATCCATTTATGTGGCGGTTTTGGCAAGTGTTACCTGCTCAGGGTCAGATGGGTATTTTTTATCACAGTTGGTATACCCACGTTCTCGAAGACAGGCTATTTGAGAGACTTCTGGAGGCAGAAGTTCCGATGGCAATGCAGGAAATTAATGCCTTTGAACGGCAAATGATCGATGATGGTGTCGTCATGTCAAAATTTTGGATTCATCTGAGTCAAAAAGAACTGAAGCGTCGTCTCAAAAAAGCAGGCAAAGATGAGTTAAGAGCGTGGCGAGTACGTCCAGAAGATTGGCATCAGGAGGAAAATTACAACACCTATTCTACCTTTGCGGAAGAAATGTTAATTCAGACGAGTACCGGGGCAGCTCCTTGGACGCTGGTAGAAGGCGATAGTCAACGCTACGCTCGGGTTAAAGTCCTCTCAACGATGGTTGCCACGCTTAAAGAAGCATTAGAGCGGTTACAGGTTCAACCTCCGCCTGTGTCTACACCGCCCCAAGACCACCTCGACCCAACTGAACCCAATCCTCTTAGACAAGTTGATCTGAGTCAATCTCTTTCTGTAGATGAATATAAGCAACAACTCTCCGAGCAACAAATTCGCCTCAGTCAACTGCAAAGAGAAATTTACAAACAAGAGATTCCGGTGTTAGCGATATTTGAAGGTTGGGATGCCGCCGGGAAAGGAGGAGCTATTAAACGGTTGACTCATGTTTTAGACCCCCGCAGCTATCAAGTTCAACCCTATGCAGCACCAACCGATGAGGAGAAAAATCATCACTATCTCTGGCGATTTTGGCGACATCTACCCCCAAGTGGAAAAATTGGAATTTTTGACCGTAGCTGGTATGGTCGCGTTCTCGTGGAACGAGTAGAAGGGTTTGCGACAGAGAAGCAATGGCGACGAGCCTATCGAGAAATCAATGAATTTGAGGAACAACTCACCAGTGCCGGCTATGTGTTGGTAAAGTTTTGGCTGCATATTGACCGCGATGAACAACTGAAGCGATTTCAAGCCAGAGAAGAGAATCCCTTTAAACAATATAAACTGACAGATGAAGACTGGCGCAATCGAGAAAAATGGCCTTTGTACGAAGTTGCGGTCAATCAGATGATTCAGCGCACTCACACGCCAACTGCCCCCTGGACGGTTGTAGCGGCGAATTGCAAATATTTTGCACGGGTGCAAGTGGTGGAAACCGTTGTTGAAGCGATTCAGCGTCAAATTCAGTAATATTGACCCCAACTGGCGCTCGCGCTCCCTTGACCATTTGATCAGTTTGACTAATATTAACAATGGGCTTTGAAACTGCTCATCATTTCTGTAAACTTTAGCCATATCCAAACTGCAATTTCCATCTCCGTTGGCCCTGAAAAGAGGTGGACAACCCGGGAAAAATCAGAAACTTCTGTTTTCTCTAGACTAAGGCTAATTGGATTGTCTAACGTTTGGCGTCTAATAACTCATCTTGAACAATAAACAAAATGTTTGTACAACTGACTCGACTTTTATTGTTACTGCTACTGGGAACGATTATTTTTAGACTCTGGAAACTCCTGGTGAGTAAAGAGGGAAATCTAGTTTCTCGGTTATGGTTTTTGCTCGCTGTATTTTTGTTATTGATTGCCTTTACTGCACCAGATAGTCCGGTTGGACTGTCAATTTTGAGTCTGTTATCGGTGTTTGTTTTGCCCCTGGGCTTATCGATTTTACTCTTGATTTTAGCCGCCACTCAAATTAATAAAGGTGGAATTGCCAGTCCCGGCCCAAACTTGATTTTAACGGCACTACTGATTTTGATTTTGTCGAGTATGCCCTTTGTGGCTGAATGGTTGGCATTTCAACTCGAAAAAAATGCAATTGAAACCGTTCAAAAGAATTTATGCTGTGGAGAAAGGGCAGAAGCAATTGTTCTATTGGGTTCGGGAACAACTGAGCCAAAGCTTCCCTACGCGACTCAAGTTCAGCTCACTCGAATTGGCGCTCGTATTCCCTACACCTCTAAACTCTATAAAGATGGTTTAGCTCCGCTAGTGATTGTGAGTGCTGGCTCTCAAAATGAATATTTACAACCCATTATTGAAGCCGACTCCATCGCTAAATTGTTGCGGGAAATGGGTGTGCCTTCCAGTGCAATCATCAAAGATACATCGGAAGGAACATTACATGATAGTGCTGTTGCCATTCAAGAAATTGCCAAGGACTATAATTTAGGACGGGCGATTATTTTGGTGACATCTGCATTAGAAATGCGGCGAGCCAGCTTAACGTTTGCTAATGTGGGTTTTAAGGTGATTCCAGCTCCCACTAACTTCTATGCCTCTCTCCCGAATGAGAAATTTCAAGAGCGAGTTTCAGCAAAAGACTTCTTACCGAGTACAGAAGCACTTCTGATCACAACAGATGTCGTTGAAGAATATATTATTACGTTCTATTACTTTATTCGAGGGTGGCTGGCTCCTAGTATTTGAGGAAATAAACACTCAAAAAAATGGGAGATTCACAATTCACAATTCTTTGGAGAATTTAAGACTCATCTTTCTATAAGAAAGCTACATTAACGGAGTTTCTTAATTAAAAAATTGAGCTGTGAATTGTGAATTCATTCTCAATTGATCCCAAATCTTCATCGCCTTACGGGTTAGGTTGAACAAAAGAACTAGAACTTTGATTAGAAGGATATAAGGCATCAGGAAATGGAGTCGGGCCAGTCCCGACTGTATTTCCCACAAAAAATACTAAAGAGAAAAGCAGGAAGAACAGATACCATACTGAATTCCATTCATCAGAAGAACTATAATAAGATGACTTGTCTCTTCTACGAGCCGGTTTAACATCAAATTCAAGTTCAATCCGCTTTCCTTGAACCGGACCCGAAACTCGAAAGCTATCTATTTTGATTTGTTCTCGATCAGACATTGGATTTCCTCGTAAACTTGCAATTAATTGAACTTGTAAGTTAGTACGGGGTTGTCAAGCGGATCTCCGGACAAAATATGAGGATGTAAGTATCAAGTAAGAGGTAGAGTAATCGTGAAGAGAGTACCTTCTCCCCATCTGGAATTACAGGTAATTGTGCCACTATGTTGTTCGGTTATAATTTGATAACTCATCGATAAGCCAAGTCCAGTACCTTGACCAATGAGTTTAGTCGTAAAAAAGGGCTCAAAAATGCGTTCGCGAGTATTTTCACTCATTCCAGAACCATTGTCTGCAATCTGAATTCTCACCGTTTGCGAGTCTTTTATCTCTGTTGTAATCCGGATTTCTGGAAAGTCTTGCTCTTCAAACGTTCTTAAAACATCAATGGCATTGGTCAGAATTTGTAGGAACACTTGATTGAGTTGATTGGCATAACAGTTGAGTGGGGGAAGTTGTCCATTAATTGAACTAAGCGTTCAAAATCGTCTTTGCTGTGTACTCGATCAATTGCTTCTTCCATCACTTTATTTAATGCTTTAACCGCATCCTGTCGTGCGGCGGCGTAAGCCAGCTTGGGTTTAAGCAAAACAACTTCTGTTTCAATCGCAGAGAAATCATTTCCTACTAATTTGGCTTTCAATTGATTGATGGCATCCAGAAACTTACGAACCTGATTTGTTTCCAGTCGCTGTCGCTTTAGTTCTGGTCCAAACTGCTGTGCGTGTTTAACTAAATCCCGAATTGGGTAATCTTTCAGACCTCCTTTCAATTCTTTAATTTTATCAACAATCTCTTGGGTAATATCAGACTTTGGGTGATTATTTTTGCCTTGATAACTGGATTACTGATTGGGTTTAGATTGATTCTTCTGCACTATTAGCTTAACAGGTTTATTCATTGTTTTATTTTCAGTTATAATAGCAAACTTATTGAAAAGGTTCTCACCTTCTATTAAGATTGTAATATTTGTTCCACAGTTAACGCTAATTCAGGAAATATCTGAGAAACAATTTGTTGATTTCCTTGATATTCTGTCTCCTCGTATAATCCTTCTACTAAAGTTAAAACTGTAACTTTTTGCTCAACTGGATCGACAATCCAATATTCAGGAATTCCTACCACACTATACTCTGAACGTTTGTAGCGGTAATCTCGTGTTTTTGACTCTGAACTGACAATTTCGACGGCTAACAGTGTAGCTGATTCCAGAACTGCTGATACATCCCGACGAGTGATTTGATCTCTGGCTATGAGAGAAATATCGGGAATTCTTGAGCGATTAATCGAGGTTCTAACTCCTACATTTCCCAGTGTAACCCAAGGTAAATTTAATCGACTAATTTCAGCTTCAAAAGCATTGGTTAAATATCGAATAATTAAAGCATGATCAAATGTTGGTGGATTCACAATAATTAATTCCCCATCTTCCAATTCATAACGGTTATTCGTACCATCATCATAGTTGAGATAGTCCTCAAATGTTAGTTTTTGTTGAGTCGTTGTGTTCATGGTGTTAACCTCTGTTTTATTGACGATTTAATAATTCTATCCAAGTGGCAATCGCACGGGAATAGGGTGCATTATAAGGGTTTTTCAGGGAAATCCTAAACTTTTCATTTTGATCGAGTTGCTTTACAAATGGCAAAACACCGAATAAATCAGGGAAAGTTTCTGGCTTTAGATAATTCTCAATTTGTTCATCTATTGTTTTATGTTTGCCCGTTCCTAACCATTCATGCCATTTAAAAACCTCACCAAATAATCCTAAACTATCTCCTCTTTGACGATTTGTTTATATTCAGCTAAATCGGGTGCTTTTTCTATTGGATAGGAAATCAAAGGAGCAGAATCTGCAATCGCATCTACAAGACAATAATACTCTTTGTTGTGACCTTCTCGAAGCTTGACAAAATCGAACAATAAGCGTAAACAATCTATGTTATTATCTGTCCAAGATAACGTTTCTTTTGCTTTTTCAACTGCTGGATAATTCTTTTCTATATTTCTTGAGAATTCAGCCTCTGACCAACGTGCTAAAGTTAGTACAGCCTCTCGCATAACTTGTAAAGCAATATCTTCTGATCTCATTCAAATTTTCCTCATTAATAGACACAGCTTCTAACTTTCAGTCTTTTCCTCTTAAAGATGCTTTCCTAAGCGATCGCACTGGTAGCGACCATTCGCCAAATAATGACCAAAAATGCGATCGCCTCGATCTCCCCAGACATCACATTCATAGGTAGAATCTTCAAATGGTTTACCTTTGAGTTGTTTAAAATCTAACTTTCTTGGATTCTCTTGTCCATTAGTCTCTAAGTATCGGCTCAAATCATCTAAACGTTCATTGAGAGTAAAAAGGCGATCGGGTTGCACCCTTTCTACTGAATTTCCAAACTCCGTAGAATAGACCAATTTAGAACTCCATGGTAATAAAAGTTCTCGTTCATAATAGTTACTCTTCGCCTGTTTCCAGAGAAGTTTTCCCCATTCTGATAACCCCACAAACTCTCCATCTCTAAAGAGTAAGGTTTCTGGAATACCTTGACATTGAGAAAGCGGAAGTTGTTGATATTCTAGCTGTCGAAATGTCGTTAAATGTTGTTCAATTACACCCGTTGAATCAAGCGTGATCGGTAAGCGAGGAATTCGTAATAATTCTGAACTAAACTGAAAAATATAGACGCATTCATCTGCATAGAACATTCCTACAGCTTGTAGAAAACCGTTGACGCTTTTAAAACTGCCTGTCAGGTTAAAAATGACGTTGACCTGTGAATTATTTTGATAATTTTTCAAAGTTGCATCACACCATTCTATTAGTTCGGACATCGCTATACGAAATGAGTCAATAGTTTCTCCTAAATGAAGTTAATTGTTGCTTTCTTCCTGACGCAATGCTTCAATGGCTTCAATCGTTAATCCCGTTACAGAAGCGATCGCTTCATTATCTAGTTGACCCAATAAATTTCGAGCCACCTCACGTTTTCCTTGTTCAATGCCTTGTTCAATGCCTTGTTCAATGCCTTGTTCAATTCCCAATGCGATCGCGCCTTGCTGATCGTAGATAAACATTTCTCGGCGTTCTAAATCTTCGAGTTCTTCTGGTGTTAAATCGGCTTGATTGGCGATTTCAAAGGCTTGATGAAGTTCAGGAATATCATCCATATTTTCTGGGATTGAGGTGAGCGATCGCGCATACTTCATAAAGTAAATCCATTTATCAGTTAGAGTTTCAAGCTGGTTGAGTTCTTTGGTAAATTTCGGTAATTCAATAAAGACCAACTCCATGTCATTCTCTGTGTAGTAGTAGCCTTCTGTCTTCTCTCGATAAACATAGCGAGAAATCAATTGATCGTGATCGCTAAACATCTCGAAATCCGTAATCGTTAAAGCAATTACAGGTTGAAGATATCGATATCCTTGCCCTCTTTGCAGTTGAAACGCATAAGTTTTCGCCGCATTAAACAAAACCCGCTTCCCAAAAGACTTTACGTTCAAAACCTGCATTTCAATAATGACGATTGTATCATTATTCAGCTTTGCTTTGACATCGAGATAGGTATCTTTCAAGCCTTCAAGTTGAGGCGGTAAGTTGGGATTGACAATTTCTAAGTCTTCAATCGTTGAATTGCCTTCATAAATCAAAGCATTCAGAAAACTAATCAGAATATCTTTGCTTTCAGTCGAACCAAATATCTTTTTAAAGGCGTAATCGGTTTTGGGGTTGATAAATCGCATTTTTGTCATCACACCTCAGCTTTTTGAATTAATTTTAGCAGACAACAATCTCTAAACTTATTGCCTCAGCCAGAAGCCTCTGTTGTACTCGAAAGCCACTCTACAATTAAACAAGGATAAAGAAAATACAAAACCCCGACTTACAGAGCCGGGGAGAGAAAACGAGCTTCACATCTACCAACACTATAATATCTAGAATATCCTACAGTTGAGAATGTTGATTCTACTGATTTTTAGATAGAGGTTAATTTAATTGAAGAAGCTGGGATAGAAAGAGAAGCCACAGTTAGAATTACGGTTGATTGGCCAGAGTCTCTGCACAAACGATTGTCAATCTATTGTGCAACATCGGGTAATAAAAAGGCTGAAGTCGTGAGGGTGTTTTTGGATGAATACCTCTCACAACAAGGAATCAAGGATGATTAAAGCACTCTGTACAGGTACAGTCTGTCATCTAAAATCTGATTCTGAATTTGTGTTCTATTCCAAAAGAGAAAGTAAACCAAGTGATTTCGATATGGGATAAGAATCAAATAATTTCCATACCCGATCCAGACTTTAACCTGTTCTTAATCTTTGAACAAACCCTCTTATGAGAAAATGCCTGTGGTTAAAGCATCTATAACTGGTTGGTATAGGCGTTGGAACTTCCACTTAATCGGCTTGCCAGATGAATAAGTTTGCGATTGTTAGTCTTGAGCAGGTTGGAGTGACCTACAGTAATGGCATTGTTGCCCTTGAATCCGTATCACTTCAACTGAATCGGGGTGAGTTTGCCATTGTTCTAGGATCTTCTGGAGCGGGTAAATCAACTTTGCTGCGAACCCTCAATTATCTTCATCCGCCAACTCATGGTCGCGTTGTTGTAGAGGGAGTTGGAGAGTTAATTCAACCGTCTTCACTCCGTCTGCACCGAAAGCGAACAGGAATGATCTTCCAACAACATCAGTTGATTGAACGTCATTCAGCACTGAAAAATGTACTGATGGGTCGATTAGCTTATCATTCCTTTTGGAGGAGTCTACTGCCACTTCCTAAACATGATCAACAGATTGCCTTGGACTGTTTGGAACGGGTTAACTTACTCGATAAAGCATTAACTCCAGTGAAATCTCTCAGTGGTGGCCAGCAGCAACGAGTTGGCATTGCTCGTGCATTAGCTCAACAACCGCAGCTCATGTTAGCGGATGAACCCATTGCGAGCCTTGACCCGGCGAGTGCTCATCAGGTACTGTCTTTGCTCCGTGGTATCTGCAAAACCGATGGCATTGCAGCCTTACTGAGCTTACATCAAGTGGAATTTGCCAAAAAGTATGGCGATCGCATTATTGGCTTGTCCAACGGTCGTGTGACTTTTGATGGCCCTCCTTCTGCACTGAACAACCAGCATCTAGATGAAATTTACAGGAGCCAGTCCTTGGCAACCGTGGTGTGAATTTGACTTTGAGGGACTGCACATTTGCAGCTTAAACTTCAAAGACAGTTTTTGTTTGTTGATCAATTGCGATTTTTTGAGGAGTGGAGCATGGTTAGTATCAATTTCAAACAAGGAATTATCAGCTTTTGCTTATTCGGATTAGTTGGTTTAGCCGGATGTAGTAGCCCGAATTCGACTACAACTGAAGGAACAACACCTGAGAGTCAAGAGACAGCAACCGCAGCATCAGAGAGTGAGAACCCTACTAAACTTGTTGTTGCCTTATTGCCAGACGAGGATGCGGCAACTATTATTCAGGATAATGAAGGACTCACCAATCACCTGGAAACAGAACTGGGTAAAGATATTGAACTCGTGGTGACCACTGACTACTCGTCCATGATTGAAGCCGCCAGTAATGGACGCTTGGATCTCGCTTATTTTGGGCCGCTGTCCTACGTTTTAGCGAAAACAAAGAGCGACATTGAACCCTTTGCGGCTCGTCTTAAAGATGGCTCAACGACTTACACCTCAATTATTATTGGCAATGTTGAAGCGGGTATTGATGAGTTGAGCGATATCCAAGGAACGACAGTCGCCTTTGGAGACCCGGCATCGACATCGAGTCGCTTGTTTCCCGAATTAACATTGGCTGAAGCCGGACTGAAATCAGGCGAAGATTATGAAGCGGTTTTCCTGGGCGCTCATGATGCCGTTGCCCTGGCAGTACAAAATGGCAATGCTCAAGCAGGAGGGCTGAGTCGTCCAATTTTTGATTCTCTGGTTGAGAAAGGAACCATTGATCCATCCACAGTCACAGTTATTGCGGAATCAGCTCCTATTCCTCAGTATCCCTGGACCATGCGCTCTGATTTATCTCCAGAGCTTAAGGAGCAAATTCGTGTGACTTTCTTAGAGCTTAATAACGAAGCTGTTCTTAAACCGTTTAAAGCCGATGGCTTCGCGGAGATGAGCGATCGCGACTATGACGGTATCCGTCAAGCCGGCGAAATACTGGGACTAGATCTCGGAGAGTTTGTCCAGTAACTCCCATCACTTCGCAGATAAGGGACGAGCGCAGAAATAAAATACCAGTCTTAGAATCCATCTATATTCAATAGAATCACAAGCTGGATTGGTATCTCAATAAACCGCAAGTCCTTAACCATCCCCTTCTTGCGAAGGGGAGAGCTTTTACTAATAGGACAAGGATTTGATCATGACTGTAACTCAGGAACGCTATGCCACAATCCTGCGCCAACAACAGCGGCAGTGGAAACGTCAACTGATTCGTGTGCTGTTGTTACTGGGGGTGATTCTCCTCTGTCTAGCAGTCGTAGGCTTGTTTGATGTCGAACGCATGACAGAGGGCATTCCGGCAATCGGCAAACTCCTCTCGGAAATGTTCCCCCCAGATTTTAGTCGCTTTGCGAAGTGGATTACACCGATTATCGATACCCTAGCCATGAGTGTGGCAGGCACGGCTATTGCTGTGACATTATCACTGCCTTTGTGTATACTGGCAGCCCAAAATACTACACCCCATCCCATCTTGTTTCATCTTGCCCGCACCATTTTGAATGTGGCTCGGGCTATCCCTGAACTGATCTTAGGGATGATTTTGGTAGCTGCTGTTGGCTTCGGCAAACTACCTGGTACACTCGCGCTTGGTCTTCACTCTGTCGGGATGGTTGGAAAATTTTTTGCTGAGTCAATTGAACTCAGTAATCCTGCGCCAGTGGAAGCTGCTCGTGCAGTTGGAGCCACTGAAGCCCAAGTCATTGTTCACAGCATCTTGCCACAAGTTTTCCCTCAAATGGCTGACGTTACCTTTTATCGTTGGGAATACAACTTCCGTGCCTCAATGGTTCTCGGAGCTGTAGGAGCTGGGGGTATTGGCTTGGAAATTATTAGCGCCTTACGAATCTTGAAATATCAACAAGTCTCGGCACTCCTGATTGTTGTCCTCGTGATGGTTACACTTGTCGATGGTTTGAGTAACTATCTTCGTAAAGGGTTTGTGAATTGACCTCCTCCCCTTCACCATAATCCATCTCCGTCCTTAAGTCCGGAGTTTCCCGAAAAATTCGATCAGCAGCGTCCCTATGCGTCCCAAAGTTGTACTCACCCATTGGGTTCATGAGAAAATCATTGAGTTTCTCAGCGAAACTTGTGAAGTTGTTCCCAACCCGACTCGCGAAACCTTGCCCAGAGATGAAATTTGTCGCCGTGCAAAAGATGCAGATGGGTTGATGGTCTTTATGCCCGATTCAGTTGATGAAGCATTCCTTGATGATTGTCCTTGTTTGAAGGTCATTGCAGGAGCCTTGCGGGGTTATGACAACTTTGATGTTGCAGCCTGTCGCGATCGCCAGATCTGGTTCACAATTGTACCGGATCTATTAGCGGCTCCAACTGCTGAACTCACAATGGGTCTTCTCATTGGTTTAGCTCGCCGCCTCATCGAAGGTGATGCACTCATTCGACAAGGTCAATTTTCAGGTTGGCGGCCCATCCTTTACAGTACGGGGCTGTTGCATAAAACCCTTGGCATTGTGGGTATGGGAAAACTAGGACGTGCCCTGGTTCAGCGACTGCAAGGTTTTGAGATGCAGTTGTTGTATACAGACCCTATCCCCCTCCCGACTGAATTAGAAAAAGCATGGCAAATTGAGGCGGTTACTTTAGCGCAGCTTTTAGAAACCAGCGATTATGTGGTATTGTTAGTGCCGCTGCAACCCAATACATTCCATTTGTTTAATGACGAGACAATAGCCCAGATGAAGCCAGGTAGTATTTTGATTAATCCTTGTCGGGGTTCTGTTGTAGATGAAAAAGCTGTTGCTGATGCTTTAGCCCAAGGTCATCTCGCTGGCTACGCGGCAGATGTGTTTGAAATGGAAGACTGGGCGCGTCGCGATCGTCCGACCAGCATTGAGTCACGATTAGTACAGAATCGGAATCAAACATTCTTTACTCCCCATTTAGGCTCCGCTGTTGAAGAAATACGATTTGAGATTGCCATGGAAGCGGCTGTGAATCTGGTACAGGCTCTACAGGGAAATATGCCCCAGGGTGCTGTGAATCAATTAAATGAGTAAGGTAGTTAATGAACTCACTTGAATTGACCGTTAAAAAGCAATATGATGACTTAGCTCCTGTTTATGATCAGCGTTGGAGTCGATACATTTCTGATACCTTACTCTTTTTCAGAGAATGGCTCAACATTTCTCCCTCAGCAACTGTTCTCGATGTGGCGTGCGGCACAGGAGAATTAGAGCGTTTATTACTTGAGCAGTATCCCAGTCTATATATTGTGGGTGTTGATATCTCTGAACAGATGCTCGTACAAGCTCGGCAAAAATTAACAGGTTACACAAATGTATCGTTTGAGAATACAACTGCCTCTAGCTTACCCTTTTCAGATGAGTCTTTTGACGTCGTTATTTCTGCTAATTCATTTCACTATTTCTCAGACCCAGAGAAGGTGCTAACTGAAATGAGACGAGTCTTGAAACCCGGTGGAACAATTGCAATTCTAGACTGGTGCAAAGATTTTTGGCTGTGCCGAGTCTGTGATTGGGTTCTGAAAATTCTAGATCCGGCTCATCAGCAGTGCTATACAGAAGCAGAGCTTCATGCTTTTCTCAAGACATCTGGATTTCATGTCTGTCGATCTCAGCGGGTGCGATTTGGTCTGCTCTGGGGACTCATGGCAGTAAGCTGTCGAGCATCTGAACCCAATAATTGACTAAGTACCTGTGCAAAATATTTAATATAACTTCAGTTTTGAGAGTGTTAAATCTGCAACAGTAACACAGCGAGGGCAAAGTAAATTAATACACCGAGAATATCAACCGTTGTTGTGATAAAGGGTGCTGACATTAATGCCGGATCTAATTTCAAGACTCGAAAGATAAACGGTAACGTTGCACCCGAAATTGAGGCAATAATTGTAATAACAAATAAACTAATCCCAACAACGAAAGCGATGGGTAAATTTCGTTGCAAAATATAAGCCCAAATTACAGCAACAATACCTAACATTAAGCCCAGTATAGCCCCCGCGAGTCCTTCTCGAAGAATCACTTGAAAATTTCCCATCCCTCGCATTTCATCGGTACTAAACCCTCGAATAATCACTGTCGAGGATTGAGAACCCACATTTCCACCTGTATCATTGAGTAGGGGAATAAATGCAGCTAAACCAACAACTTGTTCTAGAATTTCTTCTTGAGAGGTAATAATTTTACTGGTGAATGTATTAGTCACTAATAATATTAATAACCAGAAAACTCGCTTTTTTGTAACTGCAAATAAATTAACCTGAAAATAATCATCACCTTCTGATTGAACTCCACTTAATTTATAAATATCTTCAGTGCTTTCTTCTTGAACAATATCAAGCGCATCATCAACAGTAATAATTCCCACCAGTCGCTCTTCATAATCTACGACAGGTACAGCTAATAAGTCATAATCTTGGATAACTCGCACGACTTCTTCTTGATCGGTTTTCGTCTGAACACATACCGAATCACGGTTCATTATTTCGCCAATTGTTTGCGCGAGTGAAGCCATGACGAGGTCTTGTAATGAAAGTGTCCCGACTAGATGCTGTTGTGAATCCGTCACATACAAATAATAAATCGTTTCAGAAACATCAGCTAAAGAACGGATATGAGCTAAACTTTGTTCTACGGTTTCGTTTTCCTTTAAACTAATATATTCAGGGGTCATTATTCGCCCGGCTGTATCGGGTTCATAACCAAGCAGCAACAAAGTAGCTTCTCGTTCTTTGGGATTTATTTCTGCATATAAACGTTGTAAGAGTTGAGGTGGCAATTCATCGAAGAGTTGAGCGCGATCATCTGGCGACATTTGATCGACAATGTCTCGAATTTCTTGACTCTGAAACTGTTCACATAAAGACTTTTGAGTAATCGGGTTAAATTGTTCATAAACAGCAATCGCATCTTCTGTTCCCAGGAGTCGAAATGCTACAAGTTGTATATTTTCAGGTAAACCTTCTATGGCTTGAGCGATGTCAGTCGGTTGTACAGGGGAAAGGAGACTTTTAACTCCAGCAAGGTTATCCTGTGCAATTAAATTTTGAAGCTGCGCCCGGACTAAATCCCGAATTTCTTGGCGAGGAATTGTCGCCTGGGAAGATTGAGTATTAGTATTCATCCTGTTATTTTGTTCTGTAGTCTAATCGCTATCAATAATATGGATTGGGATTGATGTTAAATTTTTGATGGGGCAGGTTTTGATTCAATTTTTAGGTTCAAAAAATTTGACCTAAGTTTAAACCTACCCCGATCTGTTTGAACTCTTCTAATTCATTGGTGCCACTCGCCATCATATTTGTAATATTACTCGTGCCAAGTTGAAATAGATAAGAACGCCCAGAACATCAACAGCCGTTGTAATAAAAGGTGCAGACATTAAGGCAGGATCTAACCCAAATGAACGGAATAAAAATGGCAGAGCTGAACCGGCGATCGATGCCAAAATTGAAATAGCGACTAAGCTTATACCAACTGTTAAAGAGACGGCTAAATTGCCATTCACAATAAATAAGTAAGCCCAAACGGTGGCGAGTAAACCCAAAATTGTTCCGAGCATGGCTCCGGCGGCGGCTTCACGTAGAATCACTCGCACGGGGCCAATTTTCCAAATTTCATCGGTATTCATCCCCCGAATCACAACCGTAGAAGATTGCGCCCCCACGTTTCCACCTGTACCTGTTAATAGGGGTATGAATGCGGCTAGAACAACAACCCTTTGTAAGACATCTTCTTGAGCCGTAATAATTCCACCTGTGACACTATTAGTCAGTAACAGTACAAATAGCCAAACTACCCTTCGGCGAGCGGCGGTAAATAAATTCACCTGAAAATAGTTATCACCCTCGGACTGAACCCCACCCAAAGCATAGATATCTTCGGTGGTTTCCTGTTCTAAAATATCGAGAACGTCATCAACGGTGATAATTCCCACCAAGCGCTGTTCGCTATCAACAACAGGTACCGCCAGAAAGTCGTAACGTTGGATAATACGAGCGACTTCTTCTTGATCGGTATCGGTTTGAATACAAACTAAATCTCGGTTAAGAATTTCACCGATGGTCTGATCCAGTTGAGCGGTAACTAAGTCTCGCAAAGAGAGAATTCCGGTTAATTTGCGATCAGAGTCGGTGACATAGAGTGAATAAATGGTTTCAGTGACATTAGCTAAACTGCGAATCCGCTCCAAACTCTCCCCAACTGTATAATGCTCTTTCAAAGAAATATACTCTGGGGTCATAATTCGTCCGGCGGTTCCGGCTTCATACCCCAGTAACAGTGCAGTGGTCTGGCGTTCAGTGGGACTCAGTTGAGAGACTAACCGACGCACAACCGCCGCCGGGAGTTCTTCAAATAGTTTGGCTCGATCATCCGGTGACATTTTATCAACGATATCAACGACTTCCTGGCGTTTAAATTTTTCGCAAAGAGACTGCTGAACACTGGAGTCAAGTTGTTCGTAGACTTCAATTGCTTCATCTTTGGATAGCAGACGAAACGCAATGACTTGCATGGTCTCCGGTAAACCTTCTATAGCTTCAGCAATGTCAGCCGGTTGTACGGGAACAAGGATGGCTTTGGCGGCTTGCAGATCTTCACGTTCCAATAGGACTTGTAGTTGCGTTCGCACCAACTCCCGTAATTCCTTACGTGACATCGTTGTCAGAGTTGAGATGTTCTCCTCAGTCAATGGCAGCCCTCCTCAAACGAGTTCTGCATCCTAGTTTAGAAGCAAAGCGACATAATAACCCACTTTTACAGTACACAGTTAACAGTTTTGATCAAGAATGGGCATTGCCCATCCTTTGTATTCTCAACTTTAACTCTGGAAGTATTTGATAATGGCTTCGGCAAATTCCGAACATTTCAAGGGTTCGGCGGGGGGTTCCATTAACCGAGCTAAATCATAGGTTACTTCTCGACTGGAAATAGCCTGACCTAATCCAGTTTTAATCAAGTCTGCGGCTTCTTGCCAGCCCATATACTCCAGCATCATTACCCCTGAAAGAATTAACGATCCAGGGTTGACGCGATCAAGTCCTGCGTGTTTGGGTGCGGTGCCGTGAGTGGCTTCAAAAATGGCACAGTCATCGCCAATATTTGCACCTGGCCCCATTCCTAAACCTCCAACCATTGCCGCTGCCGCATCCGATAAATAATCTCCATTGAGGTTCATGGTGGCGAGGATTGAATATTCGGCAGGTCGCGTTTGAATTTGCTGGAAAATACTGTCGGCAATGCGGTCATTCACCATAATTTTTTCTTTCCATTTGCCATTGCCATGGCTGTCCCAAATCGCGGCTAAAACCTCGGCAACTTCCTGTAAAATTTCTTGGCGTTTTTCATCTGTTAACGCATCGTATCCCGGTTCAACTTTGCGAGCATTATCTTCATTAGAAATATCAGGATTTGCTTCTTTGTTACTCAAAATCCAAGATTCACGTTCCGTAATACATTCATCGCGAAACTCAGCCGTTGCCAGTTCATATCCCCAATCTCTAAATGCACCTTCGGTATATTTCATAATATTCCCTTTATGCACTAAAGTCACCATTTGCTTTTCTTTTGGCAACCGTAAAGCGTTCTGGATTGCCCGACGCACCAAACGCTGAGATCCCGTTTTACTGATGGGTTTAATGCCAATCCCTGAATCGAGGCGAATTTGCTTTTTACCATGTTCAGGAGTAGACGGAATCAAATCACTGTTGAGGATGTGAATCAGTTTTTGAGCAATTTCAGTGCCTTCTTTCCATTCAATTCCTAAGTAAATATCTTCTGTATTTTCCCGATAGATAATCACATCTAACTTTTCAGGAGTTTTGTGAGGAGAAGGAGTTCCCAAATAATATTTACAAGGACGAACACAAGCATAGAGGTCATTGAGTTGACGCAATGCCACGTTTAACGAACGAATTCCGCCCCCGATAGGAGTTGTCAACGGGCCTTTGATCGCCACTCCATATTCCTTGATGGCGGTGAGGGTATCTTCCGGTAAATATTGGTAAGTGCCGTATTGTTCGCAGGCTTCGTCCCCAGCGTACACCTTGAACCAGCTAACTTTTCGCTTTCCACTGTATGCAGCTTCAATTGCAGCATCTAATACTCGTTGAGTCGCAGGCCACAGATCAATACCAGTACCATCACCACGAATAAATGGAATAATCGGATTATCAGGAACAACGGGTTCACCATTATTGAAGGTAATTTTTTCGCCTGTGGTTGGAGGAGTAATTTTTTCGTACATTGTCTAATCCTATCGCATCAAATTGAGTTGACAGAACGGATATTTGAATGGTGATCCGCTTGCACCTTGTTCACGATTTTTGACGACAATTGCAACAAATCATCAAGACCTCTACAATTTCTTTAGGATCGTTGCGGTCAGGTCATCCCGTTAAAATCAAAACCGATAACCCAATTTTTTTGCAGAATCTTATTATACAAAATCGACCTTCCTGTTCCTGTATTAAAAAATGCTGAATTCTTAGCCCAACCCAGCAGTAACGTTAAAGTTCTAATGGGGCAATAAAGCCGAGCTTTTCCTGGAGAATATATCGTAACACCGCTTGAGTCACCGCAATTAATCCCAGTCGAGCTTGGGCGAATTCTGGAGTTTCGAGTTTAACTTCTCCCCAAATTCGACATTGACCATAAAATTCTTGAAAGGTATCAGAAATTAGATTTGCTTTAGTTTTCCAGTATTTTTGATCTGATGAAGTTTGATCTAGATCAAAAGTTGTCAGGAGTTGACTAATTAATCGTCGTTCACTATGATGTTGAAGTCGAAGTTTGCGCTCGCACTCTAGCCAGGGAATGGGATCGGGTTCCCGGAATAACCACAGCGCAGGAGTCCTTTGCAACTGGGGTTCCGCTAAGGAGATGATCCGATCGCGATCGGCTAGCCGCAACAGAGAACAACAACGGGCATGAGCATACTGTATCTTAAATAAGCTTTGATCATCATTTTCGATGAACACTTCGGTTGAGGAAACGGGAAGACTCGATAAAGGTAGAGGAGTTTGAGTCATCTGTTGTAACCAAGTCGCGATCGCTTGATCGGTTAATTCAAATGCAATTATTCCTGATGGGGTAACACTAATGATAATCTCAATCCATTCACTTTCACCAGAAAGCCCTTGTAAAATTTGAGTCGCCATCTCTACGGGATGATGATTATTTATTTTTGCTAATTTCAAAGCGATCGCACAGTGATATCGGATCGGCCAAGAATCTTTAAGAACATAAACCGGGATCTCCTGGAGATTGATATTAATGTCTTGAAATTGAATGTGCGGGTAGAGGTTGTCAATCAAAAAACATCGAACTCGGTGATCTTTTATCAGACTATTCATCAGACCTTGTGTAACAATTCTTGATCAAGTCCGTAAAAATTATCCTTCTGGGTAGATTGTTACCGCAAGTTCCGGAACCTTTGTACAATCTTGTGTAGGTTCCTCTAGCCTTCCTTGGAGCCAGACCCTCTATGAATTCAATCTCAGATCAGACAGATGATGTGTTTTTTGCTACATTAGAAGAATAGCTCAGATTGATACAAGCAGTGTATAAAGTGTAGCCCGCTTCGGTGTAACTGACTTGGTGTAAAGTTTCACTCTCGATGCTTTCAAAAAAGCATATTGAGCCTCTCTACTGTCCTTGAAAACTCTCATCTATTATAGTCCTATGCAGTCAACCTCTGTATCCTCTGGAACCACAACCAATCGCCCTTTTTTAACCTGGCAGCGTATTATTGATTGGGCGCAGGAACATTACCGCTGTCGCAACTTTGACAAAGATGAGCGAATCCCTGCCCGTCCAGGTTTACTATACCTAGTACAACGTGGTTCTGTTCGTCTTGTCGGTAGCGCCCAACTTGGAGTCGCTTTCAACTCATCCAAGTCAAAAGTCTCTCGTCGTCGGAATCTTGATGAAGCATTTTTGGGTTTTGTGGGTGCAGGTCAACCCTTTGAATTAGTCGCCCAGTCACCTTTTTCACTACAAGCTTATGCTCATACCGATGAGACAACAGTTGTCTGGATGTACTGGGAAGACCTAGATAACTGGCCCCATTTCCGTCGAGAAGTTTTAGATGCCTTTCGCTATCAACATCAGCGTAAATTATTGTGGCTAAGTACCCTGGGCCAACGTCGAACCATTGACCGATTATTAGGCTTTTTAACACTTTTAGTTGAAGAATACGGAGAATATTACGTTAACGAGAGTGAAGAAAATCCCTTTCGGGGCTATTGTTTGCCCTGGTCTTTAACTCACTCTCAAATCGGTAGTGCGATCGGTTCGACACGGGTAACGGTAACACGATTGATGGGTAAATTACGGGCTTCAGGATTAATTTATACCCAAGGCGATAATTTAATTTGTCTACCTGAAGAACTTGAAGGCGAACAATCTTCCTAATTGAGTGCGGTTTGATTTGTAAATAGAACAAACTGATCTTTAGGGTGCATCTTATGTTAATCAGATTTTTTGATCAGATTTTTGAACGAATGACTTGGTAAATCTTTTTTGCCAAGTTATTTGATTTGGGTTTTTGTAATTTTGACGATTTGTGATGGATAAAAAAGCTATTCAAATCCGTTTAGTTCACAACGAATCTGAACAGCAAGCTTTGTATTTTCAGCGTTGGTTAGTCTTGCGATCGCCCTTGGGTTTACCTCAAGGAACAGAACAGGATGAGTATGAACATCAGTCTGTTCATCTGATCGCCATTCTCGATGATCAAATCGTTGGTTCTGTTCGCCTTCGTACCCTTGCAAATAACATCGGTAGCCTTGCCTATCTCGCGGTATTACCTCAGTTTCAAGGACAAGGAATTGGTACACAACTCGTCAAACACCTGATTAAAATTGCTCAAGATCAAGGACTTCCAACTGTTAGGGCGATGGCTCGGAAAGAGATGCTTGGGTTTTACCAGAAACTCGGGTTTGAGCCAAAGGGAGATGAGGTTGAGTTTTTAGGAAAGCCTCACCAGTTTGTTTACTTGCAACTGTAACGGGTTCTGGCATTTCTTGAGGAACTTGTTCGGTGAAATCATCCGAGAAAATATGTAATTGATCCACATAATACTTAACAAATAAAACAGGTTTCTCCATCGTGCAAGACCCTTTCAAAACAACTGTTTTTTCATCATCTCGAACAATTTCAGCTCGACATAACTTCCGAGTTTCGTCTGGCTTTTGAATACTCAGTTCAACTTCAAACCAGCTTTTATCCGAACCTTGTTTTAAAATCTTGGCAGAAATTTTATATTTAAACCAATCCCAGCCAAATTGTAGCATTAAAGTCTGTTCCAGCACCTGAAGTTCGTAGGGTAAAATACTCCAACCGCGATAAATTTGATTGAAGATTTCTAGACTCCCCTCACGGGTGACAACTGAACAAAACGACTCTACATCTAACCCACCATAATACCGTCCATCTGGAAAGGTAATTGCAGTCGGTGCAAAACGATGACCTCCGAAATGACTGGCTTGCCAAACTCGGATATTTTCTAATTTTAAATGATGTAATTTTGCGATCGCCTGTTTATAAAACGGAATTCCATATTTCCCACAACATTTATCGTGACGTCCGTGAGTACACACAAGAATATCTTGATAATCTTCTGAGGAGACAATCGGATTTAGCGGTTCTCCATTCAGAAAATCAGTGACAATTGCTGGAACTTCTTCTAGAGTATCAACCCCAAACTCATAGCGCTGATAACCTCCACAAAAATCACCCTGTTCTTGATGGTAAATTAAAACTGTTTTTTGTTGATTTAAAAGACATAAATTCCGACGAATCAGCAAAAACCGAATAGACTGCCCCTCCGTTTCTAACTGAGCCATGAGTGCTTTTAAATTCTCAGGAATACCGGGTGATTTCAAAGCACTGCAACTCCAAGGCTCGGAATATTCTATTAAAACATAAGTTTGATGATGAGTTGCACTCCCGATTTTATCTTCTAAGACTTCACGGGAAGAATCAGCGCAAAAGAATCGAGTCATTTTTTCTCCTTCTTGTTTGTTTTTTAGTGGTTCGCTCCATGTTCAATCACCCCTCAAAGTTTTAATTAAGTTAGTTTGAATGTAGTTCGTTTGAAGTCAAACTATCGAGATTCAACAACAAGAATCCCTTCTTGTACCAAACGTGTAAGCAAAGGAACTAGATCGAGTTCCCAGTCAAAATCCGGTAGCCATTGCAACACCTCCTCACCTGTAAACTCTGACTGTTGAAAGAGTTTTTCCCAGACTGCACGGGGAACACCTGTCAAAAAAACTTCTTTTCCTTGAGTTGTAATTCGATAGGAATCTACATCCGGCAAATCGAAAATTTGGACTCGTTGAAAAGGTTGTGTTTTAAAGGTTGTCAGTTGATCTTGAGGAAAAATATTAAATCCCATTTGCTGCGGTAAACTGTATTTTGTAATGGGTTTACCCAAAGCATTGAGATATTGTATATATTCGTTGATGCGATCTGAATCAATTAAATCTTCAGATAAACTTTGACTCAGTTGTTGCAAGTGCTGTTTTAGATCGACTGTATCTTGGGGAAGCGGTAAACTCGCTCGCCACTCTTCATTATTCCGTAATTGATTAGCCCACCACTCTAACCAATCAATTCCGGTTTTTGTATGAATTCCTAATGTTAAATGCAGTGAAGGTGTATCTCCCGCTACAGCATAATGCCAATGTCCGCGTGGAATATACAACACATCTCCCGGCGATAACATACAGTTTAAATAGGGTGGATCTTCGGGGGGAGAAAGCGTTACAGATTTTTGATCTTTTAACGGGAATTTTAACGTCTCAGAAAAGACATTCCAAGTTTTGCATCCCTCAATTTGGAGGATAAAAACATCATGGGTGTCGTAATGACTCGAAAATCCCTGTTTTTGAGGAAAGGAAGCGTAAGCATTAATTTGGGTGGCGTAGCCTAACTCCCATCTCAACGCTGCTGTCCATTTCGCAAGATCTGGGACCCACTCATGCACCCGATCTATGATTAATGTTGCACCTTGTTGCAACCAATGGGTTAGTTGTTGAATTTCATTTGCATCTAAGACCTTGCCCTCTAGGGCTAATCGCAAGTCTGGATATTGCAAAGGACTGAAGTTGAGCAAATAATTTAATGTCTCCCAGGAAAACAAACTGGCAAACTGATGGGGTTCATCCGCCGGAATTCGCAAGGCTTGAGTCGTCCAATGATGGTCGAAAAATTCTCCAACGGGATAGGGATGTAATAGCTTGGCTAGAACCTTCATAATCGTGTTGTCTGTATCATCAGCCACTAATGCAAAATTTTCTCAATAAATTTGGCTTCTAAAAAACCGTAACTGATGAATTTAGTAGGTATTGACTCGGTATTTAATAACTTAACTCTAACGCAGAATTTTACAATCCTGCTTTAGATACTTAAGCCAACCTATATACCCCTATAATCCCCAGTTACGGCTTATGAGAACGCTATTAGAAAACGTATCTCAGCAAAATCGAGTCTTACTCGTGATTGATATCGCCGCCATCAGCGTCAGCGCTGTGCTGAGACTTAACAGTTTGACGAACCCCTTGAGGGATATCCCGAACTTCGATTTGAATTCGGCTAGGACGGTTAGATGCAGACGCAAAAGCTGTTGTAGGCTTAGTCATAATATCTCCAAAAAGTAATGCACACCTGAATTCCGACTCAGAATAGCTCTGAATTTAGCTTGTTTCGGAAGACCGCTATACTCTATCCTATAGCAAGCCTCGAAACAACTATCAAAAACAATTCTTAATAAGATTATAGGATCTTGATATAGATTTTGCAAGCAAACCCAGTCAAAAATAGCTGAAATGTCTTCTGGGAAAGGATTATAAGCTTTCAGACCATCTGAAGCTAGGCTTGTTTCTTGCTGTTAGATTGCATTAGGTTTCCTCAAGAATATCATTAAAAATTTTTATATAGTATTTTGAGAAAACTCTGAGCAGATAGAAATTATGCCTCCCCAGGAAAACAAAAGCTTGAGGGTGAACTGGACTTTTTCTCGAATGTCCAGACTCTCGGATTTACAGCTAAATAATTGCAGCAATGATGTCAAGATATGAGACACTGAATAGGGGTTTGACGGGTTCGTAACAAGCCATCAAAATCTGGCTTAATGTCCCACCAATCCCATCTCCAAACCCTCAATTGTTCAAAGGAGTGTCCCAGAATGTCTATTGAAACTCGACCCACAGAAGTGATTGATTTAACTATTAATAGTAAAGACAATTGCTATCTGATGAAAGATCATATTGAAGCGATTCAAAATACTGGCATCAAACAAGAATTAACAGCCGGAATTTGGGTAGCCCGTATTCGCAAGGGTTCTTTCGACTATGTGAAAGATGACCCTCAAGGTCAAAAAGGTGAACCCTTAGTTATCCTGTGGATTTATGGTGGAAAGTTCAAAAACCTCAAAACCAATAAAACCGTTCCGGCGGGTTGGTCAACTTTAAATGGCTTTGATGATACGCTGACTCTCGCGGTTTCAGAACCCATTACTCTTTGTGCTTTCTTCTTTGATACTTATTTAAAAGACAATGAGGGAGATGTGACCGTTTCAGTTGTTAAAGTTGGTGAAGTCAGCGATATTGAAGAGTAATCTTTCTTTCGGGTTTTAAAACCAATTTGATCAAAATCAAGTTCTTTTATGGGTAAGCTTCTAACTCTGTTGTTTAAATGGGTTAGGAGCTTTTAATTCAGACTGACATCAGCCCGAGAAATGAATAAAAGCTGACGCGGCAAGATTAAGAGGAAGTAAAACTTAAATTAAGAATGATTAAAACTTGACAAATTCTTCAGGATCAGCACTAAGCCTAGTTATACATTATGCGATAACAATCTCTCCACTCCTCAAGTTCATCCCTCAACTCAAACAACTATGGCTGTATCTGGGTAGCAATTCAAAGACCACGAGCTCAGTAAAATGAAAAATTTTTTGTAGAGTAGATGCGAGCCTGCAACAGTTAGCTTACAATTTCAGGGTATTGCAAAGTGTTTAACACAATTACTCAGAACTAGGAGCAAAAATATGGAAGGTTGTGTAGTTACAGATTTAAAAGTTGATAGCCGACAAAACTGCTTTGTGCTTGATGACGCAACCATGCAACGCATCCAGGAGGAAACTGCTGTCTCCACAACACTCGAACCGGGAACCTACATTGTTAGAATCCGGAGTGGTTCATTTAACTATCGTTCAAACGTCCCTCATCCCGGTGAACCCCTGGTAATGTTCTGGATCTATGGAGGTCGATTTATCAATAAGAAAACGAACATTGAAACCGAAGCCACCTGGTCAACTTTAAATGGAGATGACGATACTATCACCCTAGAAGTGCTACAAACCTGTCATCTTTGTGCTTTCTTCTTCGATACCCATATAGAAGATAACGAAGGAGAAGTCACGATCTCAGTCGTTAAAATTTAACCAGGTTAGACTGCTTCGACCGGAAAAATAGGTTCAAGAAAATTGACAATCATTCACCCATAGGACCCAAACACAATGGCTCCCTCTCGTAAAGCATTACTTCAAATTCCAGCGGTGCTACTCACTTTAGCATTCACTTTAGGGCTCTTTACTGTTCCAGCTTTATCGTTTCTGAATCATCCGGCTGTCGCTCAATCGAGTTCAGAGCGTGCAGTCACTTTCAAAATCCCTGAATCCTTAGCTCAGGATACAACAGTTAAAGTGAACGGTTCGAGCAGTATGAGCGAACCGAACAAAGCCCTAGAGCAACGCTTTGAAAAGCGGTTTCCGGATGCAGAGGTCCAACTCTCAGCCACAGGAACTTCCGAAGCGTTAGAAAACCTAGAAGCTGGAAAACTCGATATTGCAGCGGTCGGACGTCCGTTAACCGAAGAGGAAAAAGCCGCTGGGTTAGTCGAAGTTCCACTGGGTCGCGAGAAATTGGCGATTATCGTCAGTCCAGATAACCCCTTTGATGCAGACCTGACCTCCTATGAGTTCTCGGAAATGTTTCGCGGAGCAATCACCAACTGGTCAGAAGTTGGAGGGCCTGAACTCGAAATCCGCTTTATTGATCGACCCGATGACAGTGACACCCGACTCGCGCTCTACGACTATGAAGTTTTTTATGAAGAGACCTTTGAAACCGGGGAAAATGCCATCCAGGTGAGTGAAGATACAACAGATGCAGTTGTGGCCTCATTAGGCAACGATGGTATCGGTTATGCAGTCGCCGATCAAGTGTCTGAGCGAGATGATGTCAAAATTATTCCGATACAGGAACTTTTACCCGACGATCCTAACTATGCCTATTCTCAGTATCGTGGCTACATCTACAACAAAGATAATCAAACTCCAGCCGTTGTTGCATTCTTGGGGTTAGCCACCACTGAACCCGGTCAAGAAGTCGTCGCCACAATAGAAGAAAAAGCGGCGAGTGATTCGAGCGCTACTGCTGATTCTGAAAAAACCTCTGAAGCTCAAACTTCTGAATCCACTGAAACAGCCAGTGATTCTAGTCCTGAACAACTAGCCCAAGTTCCGAGTACCGCTGAAATGGAAACGGGAGGTCCCTCATGGTTATTACCATTATTTTTAATCGGAACTCCGCTACTCTTATGGTATTTGGGACGTGATTTGGGAATAGAACGTTAATGTTCGCTAGCTCTAAGTTAGTTAGGACTAAAAACTCTAACTTTTGTACATTGAAGAAGTCCTCCTCTGAGGGATAAAAAAACCTGATCAGGCTTCTTTAAGCTAAAAAGTCTCATTCTGAATTGACAATTTTTCATTCATAACACAAAAAAACAATGGCTCGCTCTCGTAAAGCATTACTTCAAATTCCAGTGGTGCTACTGGCTTTAGCATCCACTCCTGGATTATTCGCGATCTCGGTTTCAACATTTATAAATCCAGTCACAGCCCAATCCTCTGATGAAGAACTCACAGAAGAAGAACGCACATTAACTCTACCCGAAACCTTCGACTCAACACCGAGCTTCACCGTTCCTCAATCCTTAGCTGAGGATACAGAAGTCACCGTTAACGGTTCAAGTAGTATGATCGGACTCAATAGAGTCCTAGAAGAACGCTTTGAAGAACGGTTTCCCAACTCAGACGTTGAACTTTCCGCCACAGGAACACCGGGTGCGTTAGAAGCCGTCAGAAACGGCGACCTAGACATCGCTGCTGTTGGACGTCTATTAACTCAGGAAGAAAAAGACGCTGGGTTAGTTGCAGTTCCAGTGGGGCGAGAAAAATTAGCAATCATCGTCAGTCCGGATAACCCCTTTGACGGAAACCTGACCTTCGAGCAATTTGCCCAAATCTTTCGGGGAGAAATCACCAACTGGTCAGAAATAGGTGGACCCGATCAGGAAATAGAGTTCGTTGATCGACCCGATGACAGTGACACCCGATTTGCACTCAGCACCTACGATGTCTTTGAAGTTGCACCCTTTGAAACCGGGTTTAATACCACTCAGGTCAACGAAGATACCACAGATGCAGTGGTTGCGGAACTCGGTGATAACGGGATCGGATATGCGATCGCAGATCAGGTGGTCAATCGAGATGATATCAAAATTATCTCCATGCACCAAACCCTTCCTGACGATCCCCGTTATCCCTATTCTCAGTATCGGAGCTACGTTTACAACGAAAACAACACAACGCCCGCTGTTGTTGCCTTTCTGGGTTTAGCTTCAACAACTCCCAGTGAAGCCGGAGCCGCAGGAGTCGCCCCGACTGCCATTCCCAGAGGGGAGGATGATGAAGAGGTAGTTCCAGTTGTTCCTGTTGCTCCTGTCGCTGGTAGTGAGTCCGATCCCGCTTCAGTCGCTCAAGTTCCCAGTGCTGCTCCCATCGCTCAAGATGAAACTGGAGGTTTTCCCTGGTGGTTACTTCTACTACTGGGAATTCCATTGATTGGAGGATTACTCCTCTGGCTCTTGAAAGGGGGTCAAGGTACACCGATTGCGGATACAGCTCCGCCTCCGACTACCGGAACCACTCCGCCTCCGACTACCGGAACCACTCCGCCTCCGACTACCGGAATAGGTACAGCTACGCCCCCTCCTCCAACCACCGGAATAGGCGTTGCGACTCCCCCTCCGACAACAGGTGCTGTCATTCCTCCTGTAACTGAAACACCTCCCCCAGTCACAGGTAATGGAGCTACCCCTGTTACAACACCACCCGCACCACCACCCGTACCACCCGTACCACCCGCACCACCGACACCCTCACCCGTTACCACAACACCACCCACGACAGGCGGGATTTCAATTCCTCCCGGTTTAGGTGCAATTGCAGGAGTAGGTGGACTCGCGGCGGCAGGAGCGGCTGCATGGTGGGCAGGACGAGAACCCGATAGCCGCATTACTCTGGCACCAGGCAATGGTCAAGAAGCCTACGCCTATTGGAATGTCCCCGACGGTGACAAGAATTTTGCCAAAGAAAATGGGGGACGACATCCCCAACTGCGAATGTATGATGTCACCGGAATTGAAGATCCCGATAGACAGAAGCCATCTAAAGTTCAAAAATATGATTGGGACGAAGTCACAAGAGAGCGACAGGTTACTGATTTGGAGGGAAACCGAGACTATCTGGCAGAAATTGGATATGAGACAGATGATGCTCGATGGTTGATGTTGGCTCGCTCAAACCAAATTCATATTCCTGAACGGGAAATCCCTACAGCAGGAGTAACACCAGGTGTGAGAGCTGTGATTCCAGCTTTACTCGGAGCAGGGGGAGCCGCCGCCCTGATTCCAATGTTGACCCGCTTTGGGAGTCATATTACCTTGAAGTTAGCCGATACTCCGACATCGGCTCCGCTCGGTACAAGTCAAACGGGTGAGGCATACTGGGAAGTTCCTAACGACGCGATTCGAGCAGCGAAGAACAACGGTGGACAATATCCCCAAGTCAGACTCTGTGATGTGACAGGTCTTGATGATTTGGATCGCGAGCAGCCTCATTATATAGATAAGTATGATTGGGATGAAGTCAGCCAAACTCAGATCTTTCCAGATTTAGAACGCGATCGCACCTACTTAGCTGAAATTGGCTATGAGACGGATGATGAACAATGGCTGCGCTTGGCTCGTTCTAACCGCGTTACCATTCCGAGTGTGGACAGATTCGCAGACAACAGCACACCCAATGTTGAGTTAGTTCCTGGATTAGTTGGAGCCGGGGTAATTGGTGTAGGAGGTGCCGCCGCTCTGATTCCATTACTGACTTCTCATGGTAGTCATATTAAACTGGGCTTAACCGATACCCCTCAAACGGGTGAGGCAACTTGGGATGTCCCCGATATGGCGAAAACAATCACCAAGGAACATGGCGGACAATATCCCCAAGTCAGATTGTGTGATGTCACCGATATTGATGATTTGGATCGTCAAACTCCAAACAATATCCAAAAATATGACTGGAATGAAGTCAGCACAAATCGAGTTTTTCCTAGTTTAGAACCCGATCGCACTTATCTAGCAGAAATTGGCTATGAAACTGAAGAGCACGAATGGTTGAGGTTGGCTCGTTCTAACCGAGTTACGGTTCCGGCTGAGACAACGGATGTCGGAATTGTCCCAGGACTGATTGGTCTGGGTGGAATAGCTGCAATCCTGCCAGTTTTAACGCGCTATGGCAGTCATATTACACTGCGCTTAATCGATACTCCTGAAACCGCCGAGGCTTATTGGGAAGTTCCCAATGCAGCCAAAGCAAAGGCAAAGGAATACGGTGGACAATATCCGCAAGTGAGATTGTGTGATGTCACCGATATTGATGATGTCGATCGCCAAACTCCGAATGATACACAAAAATATAGTTGGGATGAATTCAGCCGAAATCGAGTCTTTCCGAACTTGGATCGCGATCGCACTTATCTGGCAGAAATCGGTTATGAAACCAATGATGAGCAATGGTTGAGACTGGCTCGTTCTAACCGAGTTACGGTTCCGGCTGAGACCCCAGATTTGGTGGAACTTTTGGATGGCGGCCCAGCAACTGTGATTCCACCTGTAGTCGAAACACCGGATGTAGGAATTGTCCCTGGACTGATTGGTTTGGGTGGAATAGCTGCAATCCTGCCAGTTTTAACGCGCTATGGCAGTCATATTACACTCAGTTTAACGGATACTCCGCAAACGGCTGAGGCGTATTGGAAAGTTCCCACTGAAGCCAAAGCCAAGGCGAAGGAATATGGCGGACTGTACCCGCAAGTGAGATTGTGTGATGTCACCGATATTGATGATGTTGATCGTCAAACTCCAAATAATATCCAAAAATATGAGTGGAATGAATGGACTCAACGCCAACAATTCCCCAATCTAGAACCTGATCGCATCTACTTAGCTGAAATTGGCTACGAGACAGATGATGCAGAATGGTTACGGGTTGCTCGTTCTAACCGAGTTACGATTCCGGTAGTAGTGGCACCTACTTATGGAACGGTATCTGACATTGGAGATCTAGGACTTGCAGGTGTCGGAACAGTCGCTCCGCCAGACACCGAAACAACACCAGATACAGGAATTGTGCCTGGGTTGGGTGTGATTGGGTTAATCCCGATATTAACGCGCTACGGCAGTCATATTACCCTACGGTCAACCGATACTCCTAAAACCCTAACTGCCAACTGGGAGGTTCCCAACGTAGCCAAAACAGCCGCAAAAGGATACGGCGGACAATCTCCCCAAGTCAGACTCTGTGATGTTACAGGTATTGATGATGTTGAGCGTGAAGTTCCTCTTGATATTCAAAAGTATCATTGGGATGAGTTCAACCAAGAGCAAGTGTTTTCCGACTTAGAACGCGATCGCATCTACCTCGCTGAAATTGGCTATGAAACCGATGATGAACAATGGTTGCGGTTAGCGCGTTCCAACCGAGTTAATATTCCAGAAGCGGAAACCTCAGATCTGGGATTAATTGGGATAGGAGGTCAACCCCAAATTCCATCCAGCGAAGTTCCCATTGGAGAACCTGAGACACCCACAACAGCAGAAACTATACCCAATACTGGAATATCTCCAGGAGTCATCGGGGCTGGGTTGATTGGTCTTGGAGGTGCGGCTCTGATTCCCGCATTAACTCGCTATGGAAGTCAGATTACACTCCGATTAACGGAGATTCCTCAAACGGCTGAGGCTGCTTGGAACGTTCCAGAGGGGGCGAAAAACGCCGCCAAGGAACAAGGCGGACGGCAAATGCAACTGCGAATCTATGACGTTACCAATATTGCCGATCTCGAAACTCAAAGTCCCAACCGAGTTCGACGTTATGACTGTCAAGAGTCAGCCCAAGAACGACGAATCCCCATTGAAGATCAAAACTGTGAGTATCTTGCCGAAATTGGTTACATTACCGATGACGGTCAATGGTTAATGTTGGCACGGTCTAACCGAGTTATCGTTCCGGAAACCGTTGTCGAAGCCCCAACTCAGCCGACTGAGACTGAGACTATACCCTTATCTTCATTCCCGAGTTCGATTGTTTTAATCCCCACCGGAGAAGACGCGATTGATATTCGCTGGGAAATTCCCGATCAAGCCAAAGAAGTTGCTAAACAACAAGGGGGACGAAAACTGCAACTGCGGGTTTATGACTTGACGAATACGACAGAAGATAAACCTCGCGGTAACCATATAGAGAAGCAAGACTGTGATGAATCAGATTGGCAATTCCGACTGGAAGACGATACCCTAGATAGTCCGCGAGGTGAACGAGATTATCTCGGTGAAATCGGTTATGAAACCGATAACGGTGATTGGATCGTCCTCGCCTGTTCAGACCCTGTTCATCTCTCAGCCGATCTCCCAGATGCAGGTGTGAACGTAGAACTCCTTCCTCGTGAGCGGACAACCCCAACAACCAGTTCTGTAACGCTGGTTCCTTCAGATAACAGCACTGCAAATGTTTATTGGATTGTTCCCGATGTGGTGCAAGCCGAAGCTAAACGACAAGGCGGAAATCAATTTCAACTTCATGTTTATGACGTGACGGATATTTCCCCTGAATCTGTTGTCACTCACAACGTTGAACAATACAACTTCGATCCATCTTTATCCAGCCCTCAACTCCTACAGCTTGAAGGCGATCGCGAGTATTTTGCAGAAATTGGCTATCTCACCGATGATGGAGAATGGTTGATGGTAGCTCGTTCCTATCGGGTTCGGATTCCAGTCGCCACGACCCCTGTGGTGCTAGAAGAACAGCCGAATTTGGAGTTATCCCTGCCTGAACCTGCGGTGATTCCAAGTCTAGACGAAAACCGCTGTCGGGTGAGTTTAATTCCTTCCGATAATGAGACAGCTAACGTTTACTGGGAAGTTCCAGAGGCGGCGATTGAAGATGTAATTCGACGGGGTGGACGTCAGTTCCAACTGCACATTTACGATGTTACCGATATTCCGGCTGACTCCGTCGCCACCCACAGCCTTCAACAGTACGATTTTAATGTGGCACTTCCTCATCCTGAACTGTTGCACCTGGAAGGAAATCACGAGTATTTTGCAGAAATTGGCTATCTCACCGATGATGGGGAATGGTTAAGGCTGGCTCGTTCCTATCGGGTTCGGATTCCAGCAATAACAGGAACCGATATTTCCGCCACAACATTGACACCTGGAAATATCGCGACACCCGGCTTGGGTTCTATTGCTCCTACAATGAGCGAAATTGAACTGGGTCGGATGGTTCTCAGCCTCGAAGACGAAGGAGTCGTAGAAGCCGAGTGGGACGTTTCCGATGCAGCTAAAGCACTTGCTAAACAACAAGGCGGATATCAGTTCCAAGTTCGAGCCTATGATGTGACGGATACTGCTGTTGAAACCAGTCCGAGTAACCTTGTACCGAGCGAAGCCGAGGTAGCCGAGGTAATTGTTGACGAATGTGCGATCGCAGAATCCATCTCAACCTGGGAATTTGAACTCGAAGGCGATCGCGAATACCTCGCAGAAGTCGGTTACATCACTGAAGATGGACGCTGGATAGTCCTTGCTCGTTCTAACCGTCTGTTAATCACAGTGGACGAGACAGAGGATGATAGCACGGGTTCTGCAACCGTTGCCTTTATGGGTACAGGTGAAACCGAACAACCTCTGGATGAATCATCGAGTTATATCACGCTTAGTATTGCTGATGATGAATGGGTTGATGCTCGTTGGGAAGTTCCGAATGCGGTGAAAGCCTCTGCAAAAGAGCGAGGTGGACAGAAGTTCCAACTGCACGTTTATGAAGTCACCGATATTGACATCACCACTCACCCCGCTCATGGTGTTCAGCGGTACAACTGCAATGAGTTGATCAAACAATGGCAAGTTCCTAATCTCAAACCGAATTGTGAGTATCTGGTGGAAATTGGCTATGTGACTGATGGTGCAGAGTGGTTGATGTTAGCCCGTTCTAATCGGGTTCGAGTTCCAGAACCAACGATCATCACCCGTGATTTGACTAACGTTTCTCCTGGAGAAATCGCGCCCTGTCAGATTACATTAGTTGTCATTGATAACTACAGTGCAGATGCTCATTGGGAAGTGCCAAGACTCGCACGGGAAGCGGCTAAACAGCAAGGTGGACGCAAGTTCCAACTGCGGATTTATGATGTCACCGGAATTGATGTTGAGACACAATCAGCAACTATTATACGGCGATACAATTGCCATGAATTAGTTCAACAGTTGCAAATCCCCAACTTAGGAACAAACCGTGACTATCTCGTTGAAATGGGCTATGTCACAGATGACGAACAGTGGATGATCTTAGCTCGTTCTAACTCGGTTCGGATCCCAGGAAGCAATGCTACAATTGTACAACCGGAAGCCACAATCAGCACCCCTTCTGGGCGCGTGAATTTGGATCAAGTGGAGACGACTACTGCGCGACAACAAGTCACAACCGGAAATTGTGCGATTCAACATTTAACCGTTGATAGTCGTCGCAATTGCCACCAGTTGACTTCAGCCTGCATGAAACAGGTTGAGGAAAAAGCGGTTTCTTTATCCCTTGAACCGGGTATTTATGTGCTCCGAATTAAGAGCGGTACATTTGGTTACGGCCCGACTTTTGTGGGTGAACCATTCATCATTCTTTGGATCTACGGCGGAAAAGTAATCAACAAGAAAACACGAGTTCCTGTGGCTGCAACCTGGTCAACGTTGAATGGATATCACGAGACGTTAACCTTAGAAGTTCAGGAAACCTCTCAGTTATCTGCATTCTTCTTCGATACTTATCCAGATGATAATGAAGGTGCGGTTACACTTTCTGTTGCTCGATTGTATGATGCGCCTTAAAACCTAGCGTAAATTTTTTAGTGATTCTCCCGTTTAGGAAATTAACTAACTTGAACGGGAGTTTTTCTATAGCACTAGGCATATTGATGTTTGACATTTCTATATTCTGAGACCCTCTCATAGTTTGCTGTTCCCTGTTCCGTAATTTCACTATTGGTGATTTCGCTCAGGTCGTTTAACCTAGAAGGTGAGGCTTCAAGATCCTGTGGAACCATATTTAGATCAATCACATTTAGATTAATCACAGCCTCTTTGAGCTGATTCTGTCTCTTTAGCTTTGAACCAACAGCTTTCCTCGTAACGATAATGCTCAATATCGCTGGTTATCAACGAACAAATCTTCTCTACAGTGGAATTCGTACTCAAGTCTATCAGGCAATCCGAACTACAGATCAAAAACCTGTTATTATTAAAGTCCTACGCAACCCTCATCCTACTTTTAATGAGTTAGTTCAGTTTCGCAACCAATATATTATCACCCGTCATCTCAACTCACCTTACATTGTTCAACCTCTCGCTCTAGAACGCTATGGAAAAGGATATACTTTAATTATGCCCGATGAAGGCGCGATCGCACTTCAAGACTATTGGCAAACTCAAACTCATTCTCTCCAGGAATTTCTCGGTATTACGATCCAACTAGCAGAAGCACTACATGATCTCAATCAACAGCGCATTATTCATAAAGATATCAAACCCCAAAATATATTAATTCACCCTCAAACTCACCACATTCAACTCATTGATTTTAGTATCTCTAGTTTACTCCCCAAAGAACAACAACAACTCATAAATCCTAATATTCTAGAAGGAACTTTAGCTTATATTTCCCCTGAACAAACCGGACGAATGAACCGAGGAATTGACTATCGTACCGATTTTTATTCTTTAGGAGTAACACTGTTTGAACTTCTAACTGGACAATTACCTTTTGAGACTACAGATTCAATAGAATTAGTGCATTGTCATCTTGCTAAAATGCCTAGAAAGTTAGAGTTAAGTGACAGGTTACAAGTTAGAGGGGAACAGCAAGAAATTCCCCAAGTGTTCTCGGATATTGTGATGAAATTAATAGCAAAAAATGCTGAGGATCGCTATCAGAGTGCATTAGGTTTAAAATTTGATTTAGAACAGTGTTTGCAACAATTAGAAACGACCGGAAAAATTACACCTTTTGAGTTAGGAAAACAGGATCGGTGCGATCGCTTTATTATCCCAGAAAAACTCTACGGAAGAGAAACTGAAGTTCAAACTTTACTCGATGCTTTTGAACGAGTTGCAATTCTTTCCAAGGGGGGAGGTTTGGAAATGATGCTGGTTGCGGGATTTTCTGGAATTGGAAAAACGGCAGTTATTAATGAAGTTCATAAACCGATTATTCGACAACGGGGCTATTTTATTAAAGGGAAATACGATCAATTCAATCGAAATATTCCCTTGAGTGCATTTGTGCAAGCCTTTCGAGACTTAATCGGTCAACTCTTAGGAGAGTCTGATACAAATTTAGATAATTGGAAAACTAAAATCTTGAATGCAGTCGGAGATAATGGACAAGTTATTATTGATGTGATTCCCGAATTAGAGCAGATCATTGGCAAACAATCACCTGTTCTTGAACTGTCTGGAAGTGCAGCGCAAAATCGTTTTAACTTAGTTTTTAGTAAATTTGTTAATGTTTTTACAACAAAAGAGCATCCTTTGATTCTCTTTTTAGATGATTTACAATGGGCAGATTCTGCCTCTTTGAATTTGCTTAAACTGCTAATGACTGAATCTGAAGTCGGTTATTTATTAATTTTGGGTGCTTATCGAGACAATGAAGTTTCTCCCGCTCATCCTTTAATGCTCACTCTGGGCGAAATTCAAAAACAAAATGCGATTGTTCACACCCTAACTTTGAATCCATTAAACGAAGCAGATATTACACAATTAGTTGCCGATACATTACTCTGTTCTGTAGAATTTGCAGAATCTTTGTCGAGATTGGTTTATCAAAAAACAGGTGGAAATCCATTTTTTACGACTCAATTTTTACAAGGATTACATGAAGAAAACTGCATTACATTTAACAGTGAAGAGAGATGTTGGCAATGTGATTTAACTCAAGTGCGATTATTGTCTCTTACAGATGATGTTGTTGAGTTTATGGTTAGGCGTTTACGGAAACTACCGGAAGCCACTCAAAATGTGCTGAGGTTAGCGGCTTGTATTGGCAACTATTTCAACTTAGAAACCTTAGCCGTTATCTGTGAAGAAACGCAAGAAGAAGTGGCAACCGATTTGTGGAATGCCTTACAAGAAGGATTTGTTATTCCTCAGAACGAAACCTATAAGTTTTTCCAGGGAAATGAGGATGTAGAACGAGAGAAAGAGGTTGATAACATTTCAGTTAGTTATCGTTTTTTACATGATCGAGTGCAACAGGCAGCTTATGCGTTAATTCTAGAACAGCAGAAACAAGAAACTCATCTCAAGATTGGTTATTTACTTCAAGAAAATACATCAGCAGAACAGCTCGAAAATCAAATTTTTGATATTGTCAGCCAATTTAATATGAGTTTAGATTTGCTGAGAGAAACAACAGAAAAATATAACGTAATTTTGCTTAATTTAAAGGCGGGACAAAAAGCAAAAATAGCGAATGCCTATAGTGCCTCTCTCAACTTCTTTAAAACGGCAATTAATCTGTTAGAAGCTGATGCTTGGGATACTGACTATCAATTAGCATTATCTCTGTATGAACAAGGGGCAAATGTTGCATATCTCTGTGGACAGTACGAAGAATCCGAACAATGGGTTAATCTTGTCCTAGAAAATGCCAAAGAACTCTTAGATAAAATCAATATATTCGAGACTAAAATCCTCTCTCTCATTGCTCAAAACAAACTATTTCAAGCCATAAAAATAGGCGTAAGTATTTTAGAAAACTTTGATACTTTCTTACCCATACATCCTGAAAAGCAGCAGATTTTTGCAGAGCTAGAGCAAGTCAAAACAGCAATCGATTGCCGCGTAATTCAAGATTTTCTGAATTTGCCAGTGATGACAGATGCGAATACACTCGCAATCATACGCTTACTCCTCACGATTACGCCTCCTTCATATAATAGCAACCCCGGCTTACTTCCGATTATTAGTGCTACTATGATTCAGCTCTGTCTAGAGTTTGGAAACTCAATCTATGCAGCTCCGGCTTACTGTCAATATGGTGCAATTTTAGCAAGTTCTCAAGACATAGAAAGTGGTTATGCTTTTGGAAAACTCTCTCTACAAGTTTTAGAAAAGTTCAATGCCAAGCGATTCGCAGCAAATGTTACTGTTTTCTTTGAAGCTTGTATTCGGCACTGGAAAGAACCTCTAAAAGCTACGCTTGAACCTCTACGGAAAACAGTAATAGAAGGACTAGAAGTCGGAGATATAGAATTTGCTGGCTATGCTGCAATGCACTACTGTTCATTTAAGTTTGTTGCCGGAGAAAACTTGGAAATTCTGGATCAAACTTTTGTAGAGAATATTGATTTCTTGCGAGGAATTCATCAGGGCTATCCGGTAGAATACTTAATGATTTGGCGACAACTGGTCGTTAATTTACTGAGTTGTGCTGAAAATGTAACGCGGCTGATTGGAGAATATTTTGATGAAGATCGACAACTTTCAGGATTGATTGAAAAAGGCGATAAACAATCAAGTTGCTGTATTTATTTAGCAAAAACGCTTTTAACTTATCTATTTGGAGAATATACTCAGTCTGTTCAAGCGATAGATCTTGCTGAACAAAATCTTGATGGGATTACAGGTTTACCTCATTTAGTTACCCATAATTTCTATAGTTCTCTGACAAGACTCGCTCATTATCCACAGGTGAATCCGAAGAAACAGAATACCTATTTAGAAAAGGTTTATGCGAATCAAGAAGATCTAAAAAAATGGTCACAGTTTGCTCCTTGGAATTGTCAACATAAATATGATTTAGTCGCCGCAGAACTGTTTAGAATCTCTGGAGAAAAGCTGGAAGCGATGGAATTTTATGATCGGGCGATCGCAGGTGCGAAAGAAAATGGTTATCTTCAAGAAGAAGCGATCGCGAATGAACTTGCAGCTAAATTTTATCTAGATTGGAATAAAGAAAAGTTAGCAGCACCCTATCTGCAAGAAGCCTATTACTGTTATGCTCGCTGGGGAAGTAAGGCGAAAATTGACCAACTTGAAATCATGTATTCTCGACTTCTGACTCCTATTCTTCAACGTTCTCAACCCCCTCAAAATTCCAACCTCAGCCAAACCTCTAGCCAAACGTTTGGTACATTTAGCACAACGATCTCTACTCTTGATTTGGCTTCAATAATTAAAGCTTATAGAACTATCTCTGAGGAAATGACACTGGATAATTTGCTGTCAAAATTAATGAAGATTCTCCTCGAAAATGCAGGAGCCGATCAAGCCATTTTTATCTTAAATAATGACAACACACAGGAACTTGTAGCTCAATGTATTGACGAGCAATGTAATCTATCCAATAGTCCATTCCCAGACACGGATACTTTCCCTCAAAACATTGTCAATCGAGTCAAACGAACCAAAGAAACGGTACTGATTAATCAACTTGAACAAGACAAGACTTTCACAATAGATCCTTACTTTCTTCAATCTAAACCTAAGAGCCTGCTCTGCACTCCTATTCTCAACCAAGGGAAACTCATTGGTATTCTTTATCTTGAAAATCATTTAACAACTGATGCTTTTACACCAGAGCGACTTGAAATTATCAACCTGCTAATGGCTCAAGCTGCAATTTCTATTGAGAATGCTCGACTGTATCACCATCTAGAACGTTACAGCCAGAACCTCGAAGATCAAGTTCAACAAAGAACCCAACAACTTCAGGATAAAAATCAACATTTACAAGACACCCTTGAACAGTTAAAACAAGCTCAAACTAAATTAATCCAAACTGAAAAGATGTCAAGCTTAGGAAAAATGGTGGCGGGAATTGCTCATGAAATAAATAATCCAATCGCTTTCATCAAAGGTAATATTTATCATGCTCGTACCTATTTTTACGACTTACTTGAACTTCTCAATCTTTACCAAGAAAATTCACCTGACCCTGATCAGGAGATTCAAGATAAAATTGAAGAAATTGATCTTAAATTCTTATCTGAGGACTTAAAAAAACTTTTAGATTCGATCCAGAGGGGAAGCGATCGCGTTAGCCAAATTGTTTTGAGTTTGCGAAACTTCTCCCGCCTTGATGAGAATGGTCTGAAACGGGTCGATCTCCATGAGGGCTTAGACAATACTTTGCTCATTTTACAGCATCGATTAATACCGAATGCTTCGAGTCCGGAAATTTCTATCTCTAAAAATTATGGTGAGATTCCCCTCGTTAACTGCTTTGCGAATCAACTCAATCAAGTCTTTCTGCAAATTCTTGCCAATGCGATCGATGCTTTAATGGTGTTGGAGGTTGGGAGTTCTCCTGAGATTTGCATCACTACTGAGATGAAAAATGCAAGCACGGTAAGCGTGAAAATTGCAGATAATGGTATGGGTATGACTGAAGATATTCAGCATCGAATTTTTGATCCTTTCTTCACAACTAAACCGATTGGACAAGGAACTGGGCTAGGACTATCAATTAGTTATCAAATTATTACTGAACAGCATCAAGGGGAATTGCGCTGCATCTCTCAAGTCGGACAAGGCACAGAGTTTATCATTGATCTTCCGATTTGATGGGCAACGGCGGAAAGTATCCTCTCCCCTTTTCTGCCGATCTTTTGCTTCTGCTTTAGTAGTGCGTTCCTGTTTTGCGGTAATGAACTGCTGTGACACCTTCTGAATTCAAGACCTGACCATTACTCACGGTGGCATAGATAATCCAATGATCTCCACATTCCATCCGCTGCTTGACCTCACATTCTAGATAAGCCAAACCATCTTTAAGAATCACACAACCGTTTGATGCTTCGTCAATCTCCAACCCGACAAAGCGATCTTCTCCGGGTTCAAAGCGCTTCGTAAAGTGCTTTCGCAGTTGTTTCCCTTCTTCTAAAATATTCAACACAAATTTATCATTGCTGTGGGTTAAAGACTCTAACGCCCGATCTTTAGCAACCGCAACGGTTAAGCCCGGAGGATTAAAGGTGGCTTGAGAGACCCAGGATGCTAACATTGCGCTTTCAACATCTTCTCGCCGACAACTCATCACACAGAGCGAACCGACTAAACGTCCTACGGCTTGGGCGGTGCGATCGGCCCCTGAGTCTGTGGCACTAGAACGGGCGGTACGTCGTTTCTGGGTGCGTTTGAGGATTTGGACAAAATCAATGGCGGCTTCTTTACAGGTTTGGATCGTGACATCGGTGGGTTTAAATTTCACCCGAATCGGTTCAAACCCAAACTTATACCCTGCGTTTTTTAGTTTATCTTCGAGGATATCAATCGCCTCTCCACTCCAACCAAACGATCCGAAGACGCCTGCTAATTTACTGGTCGAAGCGGTGTTTAAAATAATCCCTAATGCGGTTTGAATTTGAGTCGGGGCGTGACCACCTAAAGTGGGTGAACCGATAATAAAACCATCACATTTTTCAATGGCGGTTTGAATGTCGGTCGCTTTTGCATATTCACAGTTAATGGATTCGACAGCCACTCCGGCTTTGGTTAATCCTCTGGCGATCGCTTGGGCAATTGTGGCAGTATTTCCGTAGGCAGAGGCGTATAATAGAACGACGTTAAAATCTTGAGTTTTCTGTTGTTGACTCCATTCTCGATAGAGATGGGTTAACTCATTCATTCCATACCGCACTAACGGCCCATGACCGGGCGCATAGAATCTAATTTCGGGTAAATCTGCCATCTTATCAAGTGTTGAAAGCACTTGACGGGCTTGGGCGGCGTGGAGACAATCATAGTAAAATCGTCGATCTTCGCTATAAATTGACCAGCCTTCATCAAAGGTTTGATCGCCGCAAACGTGCGCCCCAAAGAATTTATCGGTGTATAGGATTTTTGTTTTTTGATCGTAGGTGAGGAGTCCATCAGGCCAGCGAGGGGTCGGGGCGGTAATAAATTGTAGTTGATGTCCGTTTCCGAGATCGAGAGTTTCTTCTCCTTTGACAACACGGAGATTAATTTTGTCAAAATCGCTTAAATATTCTTTGAGGGCTAAAGCTGCGGGGTTAGAACAGACAAAAGTCACTTGCGGGGCGAACCGTAATAAGGCTTTGAGAGTGCCTCCCCGATTCGCGTTAAAATGCCCTAAAATAATGTACTCTAATTTCGACCAATTGAGGCGAATTTGTAGGGATTCAATATAATTTTGAGTAAAGGATTCTCCGGGTGGATCGATAATCGCGGTTTGTTCAGATTGAATAAGATAACTATTCGCACTGGTCCCTTTTTTTAGAGAATATTCTACCTCAAATTTTAGGCGATCCCAGGTCCGCGATCGCACTATTTTTGTTTCATCTGCAATCAAAGCCGTTTGAACATCACGGGGCTTTATGAGTGTAGAAGTCATATTTTTTAGGTTGAGTTTATTGTGAGTTGCAGGTCTGAATTGGAATAGGTTTTAAATCGATTTAATCAAAAATCGCATCGACTAAAAACTGCAAGATAGATTTGCGTTTCACTTCATGCCAATATTTTGTATCCACGATATCAAATTTGGCACCGACTTGAGTTAAATCATCATCCAGTCCGGTCATAAACCGTCGAGTTGTGGCATCATCTCCAATTTGAATAAATGTGATTCCCAATTCTTCAGCATAGTCCATCCTTTGAGTCGATTTGATAATCAGTTGTTGAATATCTCCTATGCCATCAATACTATGCCGATCTAAAACTACTATTATAATCTCACCTTTTGGTTTCGTTTGATTATTTTCTTTTCGATCAAAGTAATGATTGAGAATATCCGCGATCGCTTCAACAACATTAATCTCAACCACCTGGGTGGCTTCGGAGCGGTTATTTTCTTGTAAAATTCCGGCAAATCGATTAACAGTCGCGTTCTCGTATTTTTTCAAATAATTAGAAGCTTCATAAATCGTCAAGCCCTCTGGATCGAATTCCTGACATTTTTTGGCTAAATCAATTAAGGAGCCTTGAGCCTCGATCCATTCGTTAAACCAAGGATGACTTTTTTCTCGACTAATTCCACTACGAGCGACGACAATTGTATAACTCCGGTCTTTTAACAAGTCAGTAACCATAGATTTTACCTCACAAAGCTGGGGAAAAGGATAACGTGAGTGATTCACTGTTCTTTGGAGAGTCTGATTTCCTGATTTTATCAATCCACTGGTCCCAAAACCGTAAAAAACAGGCATTTTTTTAACTCTTTTTTATCGCTTTCTCCTGAATCTAGGTGGATCGACTCACGGTTTCTAATTTCCCTTTTCCCATGACTTAGCTTAGTTACCGAGCTTAGTAATGATTACCCACTTTCCGATGATGAATAGCAGGTAAACCATCAGGATCGCTGACTCGTCCTTGGTTCACTGTTGCGTAAATAATCCAGTGATCGCTCAGTTCCATACGACTGCTAACTTGACATTCTAGATATGCCAAAGCATCGGTTAAAATCGGACTGCCATTGCTTGCATCTTGAGTTTCGACACTTTCAAACCGATCGGCACCGGGTGCAAACCGTTTCAGGAAATGACGCATCAGTTTCTGATAGTTATCTTCTGCCAATACATTTAAAACAAAGGTATCATTCACCTGCATTAAGGCTTCAATTGCCCGATCTTTCGCCACCGCAATACTCAGTCCCAGGGGTTGGAAACTGGCTTGAGAGACCCAAGAAGCTAACATCGCACTGCGGACTTCTCCTTTAGTTGCCGTGATAATATAAAGTCCTCCACTCAGACGACCTAATGCTTTATCGAGGTCATTATCAAGGGACTTCATCTGCTTAACAGCTTTCTTTAATCCCAATAACTGTCCGAGGTCGGTTCCGGCTTCTTCACAGAGTTTGTAGGTATTTTCTGTGGGGGTTTCAGTGACGCGGATCGAGGGAAAGGCTTGTTTGATTCGGGTTGCCTTGAATTTAACTTCTAAAGGATAAACCGATAAACTACTTTCGCCCGATTCGTACAGACCAAAGGCCTGTTTGGCGTGGGTGGAGGCGAGAATGGTACTGATTGCCTCTTCGGCTTTTTCGGCGTCAGGGCCAGAAACAGGTGGAGTTCCAACCACTAAGCCTTGAGCGGAACTGGCGAGTTCTCGAATTTCTTGCTGATCGGCTGATCGCAAATCGAGGGTTTCGACCATGATTCCAGTTTTGGTGATACCATGAGCAATGGCTTGGGAGAGGCGATCGCTGTAGGCATAGTCGGAGTAGTAAAAGACAGCAACAGTTGTTTCACCTTTGGTTTGGGCTTGACTCCATTCATGGTAACGCCCGACCAGTTCCGCAACGTTGTGACGCAGCAGTGGGCCATGTCCGGTGGCGATGGTGGTGATTTCTCCGAGTTTATCCATGCGTTTGATTGCACTCAGGACTGAACGAGCGTTCGATGCCATCAAGCATTCGTAGTAGAAGCGAAAATCTGGCTCAATGTCGGCTAAATTTTCATCGTAGGTATGATCGGAGCAGTAGTGCATCCCAAACGCATCACAGGTAAATAGGGTTTGGGTTTTTTGATCGTAGGTGAAAATGGTATCGGGCCAGTGTAGGTTCGGGGCGGAAACGAACTCTAATAGATGCCCATTGCCCAGGTCTAGGGTCTCCCCATTTTTAACTTGAATTCGTTCAAACTCAACGTGAGTGAGGTTTTCTAGGAACTGAATGGCAACTTTTGCACCGACAATGACGATCTCAGGGTTCAATTCTAGAACATCTCGCACTAAACCACTATGATCGGGTTCAGTATGGCTGATAATTAAATAGTCAATTTCACGTGGATCGATCAGGTCTTGGAGCTTATCAAGGTACTGCTGGCGAAATTTGGCGTGGGAGGTATCAACCAGAGCCGTTTTTTCACCTCGGATTATAAATGAGTTGTAGGTTGTTCCGTTTTGTAGACCAAATTCAATGTCAAAGCGATCGCGATCCCAGTCTAGGGAACGAATGGCTGTTGTATCTGTAACCGTCTCACTGACTTCTAGGGTCAGGCGACTTGATTGTGGTTTATCTGTAAGGGCGACCATAGCTGACTTCCCCTCTATAACTCATTATGACTTCAACTTATGTTCTATTCTTACATGAATCAACTATAAAGTTTTATTGAAAATCCTATATTTGAGTTAAGATGTATAAAACATAGCTTATTTCTCCTGCTTTAGCGGGAAGGACTGTTTCCTAATTTAGACCTTCAGAGAGGGTCAGGGTGTTGGGTGTCAAGATTACGAATCGATCGTTTCGGATGGTTGAAATCATCTGAAATGTCTTCGCGCTTAAATAAACCATTAAATTGGATTGTCTGGATTGAAATGACAGTTGGCTAGCTGTTGGCTATAGTATGGTGTAGCTTTCAGTTCAAAACTCATCTCAGCAGAGTAATAACTTGAGAGTGCTTATTCACGAACAGTCACGCGCCGACTCTGTTGTTTTACAGTAGACTAATCTTCGACTAAACTGGACGATTCCTATTGGGTGATCCTAATCCAATTAAGCGAAAGTTTAGTTAAAACAAATGCGAGGTTTTACAAAACCTGACCGAGGGTTTTCAATCATTCTTTTCTGATATTCGGTTTTGAGGAAGCCAAAGGGATTGGAAGCGATTGTAGTATTCAGTTAAAATCGAGAAGAGACATCAACGAACCGCTCAAACTAACCTCTTAAAAAAATGAGGGAATGCCACCAGCAAACAATTGAGTTGATTGAGATGGCTTAGTCAGAGATTCCCCACTATCAGTTGGGTGCAGGTGTATTGATGCGAGGTACTCAGTCGCACCACTAAGGAACATCCCATGAAATTGCGTAACAAAAGCCTGTTAATCGTAGGTGCAGCTCTATCCAGTCTCCTTGTGGCACTCTGTGTCACAGCATCAATTGTCCTGCACAACAACTTCCATCAGTTAGAAGTGGAATCTGTACATCAAGATATCATGCAGGTGATGAATGCCTTGCATCAGAACTCAGTCGATCTAGAAAAACTTGCAGCAGATCAGGCTCAGTTACTGGATCTTGATGCGGTGACGAAATTGACCCCAAGCATTGAGGGAGATTTGCCGGAAATACCTGTCGATCTACAGGTTTTGCTGAATACAGAAGGACAAATAGTCTTGAGTCAGAGATTACTCCGTCGTTTTACGGCGGAACCTGCTCTGACCGTTGGTCAAGGTATCACCGCAACCGAACAGCAAGATATTCTCAATCTAGAAGCATTTCCAAATCAGCTTTCATTCCGGAGGCTACTCTCTCAAAATCAAGCCCCAATTCCGATTTCATCGTTAGTCGAGATCGCCGAAAAACAAACTGAGAAAGGAAGTCCAGATTCTCTGAGTTCAGCTTCTGGAATTTCAGGTCTTTTGAAGTTATCCAATCGGAACTGGTTAGTCGCAGCTCAACCTATCTTTTCCCCCCAAACGACAGAGCTTCAGGGAGTCCTTTTAGTGGGGCGTGCTTTCAACGATGTGATTCAAAATATTGCCCAAAACTATCAGTTTTCACTACAAATTCAGCCTCTGGACTCGAAGGCATTGCTCCTCGAAACCGCCAACCCAGTCCAGGTGAATATTCTTAATGATTCGACCTTAAGCGGATCGACAATTCTCCGGGATCTTCAAGGTGAAAATGGGCTCAAACTCCAAATACAGAGCGATCGCATCTTTGCAAAAGCGGCTCAAGAAAGTCAAAATCACCTGATCATTGCAGTATTAGTGATTGGGTTGATTTTGGGGGGAATCACGCTCCTGGTGTTAGAGAAATTAGTTCTATCACGGATATCAGACCTCAGTAATCAAGTCAGTGATATTAGTAGTAGCGGTTGGAACCCGTATCGTTTAGAGAGCGGTGACTTATCTCTACAAGTCTCTGTCTCTGGAGAAGATGAAGTTGCGAACTTAGCGGATACCATTAACCAACTGGTTAACGCTCTAGAAAACTCAGAAAATCACTATCACGAACAAGAAGAACGTTATCGTTTACTCGCTGAACATTCAACGGATCTGATCACTCGTCATAGCATTGACGGCATGATTCTTTATGCTTCTCCGGCTTGTTATACCTTACTGGGTTATAAGTCAGAAGAATTAATCAATCGTTTGCCATCGGAGTTGATTCATCCTGATGATGTTAATGCTTTAGTGAAAGCCCATTTCTTAGTTCTGCGCCAAAATGTCACCTATACTGTTACCTATCGTATTCGTCACAAAAGTGGAGACTATGTCTGGTTTGAAACAACCAGCAGTGCAATTGTATCCTCGGAAGAAGAAGGTGTAGAAGAAATTATTGGGGTTTCTAGAGATATTAGCGATCGCAAATACCGAGAACAACAACTACAAGAAAGCGAAACTTCTATCCGTGTACTCTATCAGGTGACATCCTCACGAGAATTAAATTTTGAAGAGCGTCTGCGGAGAATTCTGAAAGTAGGTTGTCATAAATTTGGTCTAGAAGTTGGCTTACTCTGTCAAATTGAAGAAGTGAATCCCGCTAAAAATCAATACCAGCTTGAAATCAAAGCTGCCGTTTCTCCCGATCCTCAGCTTTCAGAAGGAACGATTTTAGAACTGAAGGATCATCTCTGTTTAATGACAGCAAAATCGAAACATCCGCTCTATTTTGAATCGCTACAATTTTCAGGTTTGCCTGTTTCAGCCCCTAAACAGTTTCAGATTGAGGCTTATATGGGCATTCCTTTAGTGGTTAACAATAAAGTTTATGGCATACTCTGTTTCTGGAGTCAGCAAACTAAAACAGAACCCTTTAAAGCAGTTGATCGAGAATTGCTGAAATTAATGGCGCAATGGATCGGAAGTGAACTTGAGCGTCAAGAAACCGCCCGTGATTTAGCTCAGGTGCGAGATGAAGCCTTAGCCGCAACGAAAGCCAAAAGCGAATTTTTAGCAACCATGAGTCACGAAATTCGCACACCGATGAATGCGGTGATCGGAATGACCGGGTTATTATTGGATACTCAACTAACTGCAACTCAACAAGATTATGTCGAAACTATTCGCAGTAGTAGTGATGCGTTATTGTGTTTAATTAATGATATTTTAGATTTCTCGAAGATTGAATCCGGAAAATTAGAGTTAGAGCAACATCCATTTGATTTACGCACTTGTATTGAGGAATCCTTAGATTTATTAGCGACAAAAGCCACCAGTAAAAATATAGAACTTACCTATTTCGTCGATCCAACCATGCCCTCGACAGTCATCGGAGATGGGGCGCGACTCCGACAAATATTAGTCAATCTTTTGAGTAATGCAGTTAAATTCACCGCAGCCGGAGAGGTGGTGGTTTCTGTCAAAGCGACAGCCCTAAAGTCTCATTCAGCTGATCGAGAATCCAATCATAATGGTGCAGAACTAAATGGTGCAGAACTAACGACCAAAACGGCAACCCAACCTAACCGTTATCAAATTCAATTTGCAGTGCGAGATACAGGGATTGGCATTCCACCTGAACGCATGAATCGTCTGTTTAAATCTTTCAGTCAGGTCGATTCTTCAACCAGTCGCCAATATGGCGGTACTGGATTGGGCTTAGTGATTAGCAAACGACTTGCTGAAATGATGGGAGGTCAGATGTGGGTCGAAAGCCACAAAACCATTGCCGGCGAAGCTCCAATAGATTTTATCTCTTCTATTGCCAATCCAGCCAGCGATCGCCTTTTAGTCAATTCGATATCTCAAGGATCTACAACCTATATTTCTAATCAATCTACAGGTTCAACTTTCTATTTTACTATAGTTGTAGAATCGGGTTCTCACGTGATCGCTGATTGGGGAGAAGCAACAGAATTAGGTGGAAAACGGCTTTTAATTGTTGATGATAATGCCACAAATCGTCAAGTCTTAACGCTGCAAACTCAGTCTTGGGGAATGTTTACAAAAACTGCCGCTAACTGTGCAGAAGCTTTAACTCTATTGAAACAAGGTGAACCTTGGGATGTTGTCTTACTTGAACTGCAAATGCCCGATTGTAATGGCTTTTCATTAGCCCAAGAAATCCGTCAACTTTCTCAGTATAAACAGTTGCCTTTAGTTTTATTAACATCGAGGGGACAGCCAAACACCGATCAGGCGAGATTGTCTGATTTTTCAGGGTGTTTGAATAAGCCTATTAAACAATCCCAGCTCTATAATGTACTAATGAATATTTTAGGCGGAGAACCCCTAGAATTTCATTTCCCTCCTCAAACTCGGTTAAAATCAGCCCAGGATATTCCCTTACTGGCGAAGACTTTACCGTTAAGAATTTTGCTGGCTGAAGACCATTTGGTTAATCAGAAAGTGGCTCTACAAATCTTACAACGTATGGGATATCGCGCAGATATTGCCGGAAATGGATTAGAAGTTTTAGAAGCTCTGCAACGTCAGCCCTATGATGTAATTTTGATGGATATGCAAATGCCAGAAATGGATGGGTTGGAAACAGCACGACACATCAAAAAACGTTATGGTGACAACCCTAAAGACATAGCAAAACGTCCGAGAATTATCGCTGTAACTGCTAATGCGATGGAAAGCGATCGCAATGAATGTATCGCAGCCGGAATGGATGATTATATTAGTAAGCCAATTAGAATGGAGCAATTAGTTGCGGTTTTAAAACGATGTCAGCCTCTCGAGCAAACCGCGATCAATTCCGTTAATTTCAAAACTCCTGAAACTGTTCTGTTAACAAATGGATCGGAATTTAAGCTCAGTTCTTCTGTTGATGTTCTGGTTTCTTCTCCGGTGTCAACTGCCCTGGATACAAATGTAATTGAGAGCTTGCGAGAGATTGATGCTTTAGAAGAAGCGGTAGAAATTTACTTAGAAACAACCCCAGAACTTCTAGAGAAAATTGAATCTGCAATTACCAATCTCGATGGTCAACAATTAAAATCGGCAGCTCATTCCCTCAAATCAATTAGCGGAACATTAGGGGCTTTGAGATTATTTCAATGCTGTGAACAGCTAGAGATGAAGGGACGAGAAACGCTAGAAAAAGGAGTCTCTTTATCCTCTGAAGATCTAACTTCCCTTTATCAAAAAGTGAAGGTTGAATTGGAATCAACAAAAACGGCTCTCAAGTTAGCTGTTGAGCATTCATAATCTTTAGTTTATGATGAATTTCTATTATTAAACCTAACGCTGAATTGCATCTTTAACAGATTGAGCCGAGTCTAATTGTAAAGCAGTAATCGCTATTTCTTGAGCCTGTGCGAGGGAAAATTGAGACAGAGATGTTTGAACAGCAGCCAGTGCTTTAGGATTAACACTCAATTCATCAACACCTAATCCCCATAATAAAGGAGCGGCTTCAGGAAGAGAGGCAAATTGACCACAAATACTGACTGAAATTCCCTGACAATGGGCTTGTTTGATCGTGTATTCAATGGCTCGTAAAACAGCAGGTTCAAAAGCATCCGCCAGATGGCTAACTTGGGAATTTGTGCGATCGGCTGCCATAATATATTGACTCAAATCATTAGTTCCAATACTGAAAAAATCAACTTCACGAGCTAGTTGATCCGCCATCAAAACGGCGGAGGGAACTTCTATCATTATCCCGATTTTAAGCTGTTTATCGAAGGGAATATTATCAGTTTTTAATTCCGTTTTAAGCTCAGATAAAAGTCTTTTAGCCGCTCGAACTTCTGTTACTGAAGCCACCATCGGAAACATTAATTTAATATTAGAGTTGGCACTAACTCGGAGAATGGCTCGTAATTGAGTTTTAAAAAGGTCTAATGTTTCTAAACTCTGACGAATACCTCGCCAACCTAAAAAGGGATTGGCTTCGGGTTCTAAATTTAGATAAGGAACGGGTTTATCTCCACCGATATCGAGAGTCCGAATTGTTAAAGGATGAGGAGATAAAGTGTTTGCGATCGCTTGATAAATCTCGACTTGTTCTTCCTCTGTCGGAGGTGTAGATCGCTCTAGATAAAGCAATTCTGTTCGCAATAAACCTACACCCATCGCTCCACAATCTATAGCAAATTTCGCATCAGCAACACCCAGAATATTAGCCCTCAAAAGAATAGGTGAGGGTATATCTAATCGCGCAAATACTGTTGGTTGTAATTCCTGTCGTTTCACCTCATCGGGTTCGAGCCAAATCTCTCCTGTTGTCCCGTTTAAAGCCACTTCAGTTCCTGATACTATTTTAGTTAGTTTTTCCCCAAGATTAACAATCATCGGAATTCCTAATAAATTCGCAATTAATGCACTATGAGCGGTTGCACTTCCGGCGACAGTACAAATTCCCAAAACCTGATTTGGATTAAATTGAGCGACTTCTGAGGGAGTTAAATCCGACGCAATTAAAATACCAGGTTCCGATAAATTGAGTGAAACTCTACTGCTTCCGGTTAAGAGTTGCAGCACTCGCATTCCAATGTCTTGAACATCTACAGATCTAGCTCTAAAATAGGGATCTTCAAGAGCCTGATAGGTGGAAATAATTGACTCAATTGTAGTTTTCCAAGCCCAGGCTGCGGTTGAATTTTGCTCAAAAATTAGTGTTTGGGTTTGTTGAATTAATTCTGGGTCTTCAAGGAACAGTAAATGCGCCTGGAAAATCTCAGATCCTGCTTGAATATTTTGAAGATCTTGCTGTGCAGTTTGTAGGGAAGTTTGTAGCTTTTTCCATTCTTCTTCTGGATTCTCGGTTTGATTATTTTTAACCTCCGGGAAAGTGATTTGATAATGCACAACTTTTCCAACTGCAATACCAGGAGATGCGGGAACACCTTGAAAATAATCAAAATTTTCTACAGAAATCTGTTGAGGTGTAGATTTTTGAGGAATAGAAATAGATTCTGCTGATATTTCTTGATTTAACTTATGGATAAATTCTTGTAATGTTTGTAAAGCTGGTTCTGCATCCTCTCCTGTTGCTACGATCGCAATTTTATCTCCCTGTCGAATTGCTAAACCCATCACCTGATTAATACTTTTCGCATTAACTTCCAGACTATTTTTGGTTATATTTTTAACAGTAATCTCTGCCGTAAACTGAGCAGCTTTTGAAACAAATTGAGCGGCTGGACGAGCATGAAGTCCTGAGTCATTTTGAACTGTAATTTCAACGGTTTGAGTTTCAAGATTTAAAGGTTTATTTTCTGAGATTTGAGTCAGAGTCGATGTTGCAGACAGTTGCGAAATTTTAGGGGTTAACGCGGAACAAGCTTCTGTTAAAACCTGTTGAATATCAGCACCAATTGAGGCTTGAACTGCGGCTGCTATTGTACCTTCTACTAGAGGGGCTTCACAGAGTTTCACGTTTTGCTGTTGTTCGGGTGTGAGGAATTCTACAGCCATTTCTGTACTCGGAATTGCACTCCCCAAGTCCATTAAAACGATAACTCCAGCCTCAGTATAAACTGACTCAATGGCGGCTTGGATTTTTAATACATCTGTTCCCAAAGGATTTTCAGGATCGTCAATTCCCGCCGCTACTGCAATGGTAACATTATTTTGCACCATTTGTTGAGCAAGTTCGGCAACGCCTTCTGCCAGTTTAGCACTATGAGAAACTAAAACAATTGCAACCATATTATTATTAAATAATGACTAAACTATAATAAAGTTTTCCATAACGTTTTCAGGATTAAATAAACTGAAGTTGCGCCGGGATCTTGATGTCCTACACTTCGTTCTCCTAAATAACTCGCCCGTCCTTTTTTTGCTACTAATGGAATGGTTTGTTTCATGCCATTTTCTGCGGCTAAAACTGCTTGTTCTAAAGCCGCTATCGTATCACTTCCAGAATCAACCGCTTGGTTAAAAGTTGCAACCGCAGGAGACAACGCATCTAACATGGTTTTATCTCCTAAATTGGCTTTTCCTCGTTGTATAATTCCATCGAGTCCGGCGGTAAGTAAGGCACTCATATCAGTTTCTGTTAAGGCTTGTTTTCCGCTAACGGCTACACTGGCTTTTAAGAAAAATGTACCATAGAGAGGGCCGCTTGCACCACCAATAGAAGAAATTAAATTCAGGCTAACTGTTTTTAGAATTGTGCCAATATCTTTGTCAGCTACGGTTGGTAATTGTGTGATTACTTTTTGAAAGCCGCGATTCATATTGATACCATGATCTGCATCTCCAATGGCTGCATCTAATTCGGTTAAATAGTCTTTGTTTTGTTCAATAATTGTAGCAATTGATTGTAACCAGTTGATGATTTTATCTTTTGTTACTGTCATGTTTCTGATTCTCTAATAAAGTTAGAAATTTCTTTTAACAAGGCTTCGGATTGATCGGATCGAATTAAATGACCGCTATTTTCAAATATTTTTAGTGTTGAGTTCGGAACTAAGGCGGCAATTTCTTCGGAAAATTCTGGCGCACAAATCCAGTCTTGTTTTCCAGCCAGCACTAAGGTTTTTGCAGTAATTTTAGGAAGATCTGCTAAAAGATTAAAAGTTCGGAGAAAGCCTCCAAAAGCAACATTAATCGCGTCGGGTGATAGAATCGTTCTATCCCAACTTTCTGGGGATTGATTGGGATTATGAGTCAAAGAATACATTGATTCCATGACTTGAAAGTATTCTTTTAAATGGTCTGCATCTCTGAAAGTTCCATTCCATAAATGTTGCGCGATTTGCTGCTGTTCTGCTGTTCCTTTTTGAGCGAGAATTTCTTGACCTCGTTCAATAAATTTAGAATGTGCTGCTGTTGCAATTACAATTAAAGTATCAACATTTTGAGGATAACGAGTGGCATAAGTTAAGGCAACCATCCCACCATAAGAAGTTCCAATGATGACAATTTTATCAAAACCCAAATATTGACGTAAAGCTTCCATATCCTCTACATTATTATCGAGAGTGTAGGTTTCTTTTACGCCTCTAGCCGATCTTCCCTGTCCACGATGATCCCAATATACCAATTGCAATTGGTCGCGTAGACGAGAAAATGTAGGTTTATAGGAACTGTGGTCTGCACCGGGTCCTCCGTGAACAATAAAGGCGACTGGTTTCTCTCGCATTCGAGAACCTTCTGGAACTAAACCCGCACCTTCAATATCAAAATAAAGTTCTGTATCTCTAATTGTTGCTCGCATTTTTTGAGGTTAAATTTCAGATAATTCTCTCTATATTTAGCCGATCTAATCTCTACTATAATCGTTATACACCCCAACACAGAGCCGGAGTTTTAACGGGTGCATCCCAGAGTTGAATGAGTTCTTCATTGAGTTTTAGCAATGTAATCGAACAACCTTGCATTTCTAAGGATGTGATATAATTTCCAACTAAATTTCGGACAATTTTGAAGCCTTTTTGCTCACAAATTTGAGCGAGTTTGCGGTAGACAATATAAAGTTCAGCCAGAGGTGTTCCTCCCAAACCATTCACAAATGCTAAGAGTGAATCTCCAGTTTGAAACGGAGTATTTGTCAGTTTTTGTTCTACCCATTCGGCTTTTTCGGTATCCCATTCTCTGACAATGCGATGATAATTCACATCTTCAAGAATGGATAAAGTGAGGAGTTCGGTAATTTCATCGGCTGATTTTATTGAAAGTCGTTCTCGCCCCGGTTCACCATGAATTCCAATCCCTACTTCTATTTCTTCTTCACCTAAATTAAAAGTTGGGCTTCCTTTAGCGGGAGTTGTACAAGAGGTTAACGCCATTCCCATACTTCGACTACTGAGATTAACGTTCCGACAGAGATTAGCTAATTGTTTTAAATCATAACCCTGTTGAGCCGCAGCCCCACAAATTTTTTCTGCTAATACAGTGGTTCCAACGCCTCGTCTTCCTTGAGTGTAGAGACTATCTTTTACTGCGACATCATCATCAATTAAAATATTGCTGACCGGAATTCCCTCTGAAAATGTGAGTTCTGCTGCCATTTCAAAGTTCATAATATCGCCACTATAGTTTTTGACAATATTGAGAACACCTTGACCACTATTAACCTGTTTTGCGGCTTCTAGCATTTGGTCAGGCGTGGGAGAGGTAAAAACTTCACCTGGACAAGCCGCATCTAACATTCCTAGTCCCACAAAGCCTCCGTGCATGGGTTCATGTCCGCTTCCTCCACCGGAAATCAGAGCCACTTTATTGTGAACAGGTGCATCAACTCGGTAGATAAAATGAGGATCAAGATGAACTTTAATCAGGTCAGAATGAGCTAGAGCCATTCCTTCTAGGCTTTCTCGGACGACATTTTCAGGAGAATTAATCAGTTTTTTCATGGTTAGATTGGTTCAGAACTGACTGGGTAGACCACTTTAAGATCGCTATATGTACAGCTAAGACTCATACTTGATGGAAGGTGTCAGAAGAAAGTGTATCATTTGAAACAGTATTAGTCTTTTTTATTCTTGTGGTTTTGAGAGCTGATTAATAATTTTTGTAAATAATTTCTATAAATTTTTCATTCCTAATGTTTTTCCATTCTGTTAGACTTCAGTTTCTCGATTTACCCACCCAGCAATGATTTGTATTTTTTCTTGATTAAACTTAATAAAATTTTGACAAATGTGACATCATATAGAACGACTTTTTATGAGATAAACTCGGGTTATCCCGAGGGCTCAGTAAAGTTTAATACATTCTCCTTTTAATCTTTTGTCCAATTCGGTAATATTTTTAACTTCTGGAAATTTAGCGGTCATAGTCTGTACTTATTTTAGAGTATTTTATTGTCCTCAGAGTCTCCGATGCTCGATGACAGCTACTTCAGTAAATTGCAGTCAAAAAAATCAAATCAAAAATCATGTTAACAATCAGATTTTTGTCTAAAAACTTCTTCATTTAAAAGGTTATAATTCCTGTAATTACAGAGCTTTGACCTGATTCAATGTAGATTATTTTTTAAAATTAATATCATTAAAATTAATATTCATCAAATTGAATTAAACCTTGTAAACGGAAAGTATATAACTCTAATCTATCTCGATTTATCCATAAAATTAGGCAGATACAGAGTAATAATAAAAAGAATTTTTCTATTAGCTATAGAGGTATCATTTTTTCTGTTTTTAAACTGTATTAAAGTATACATATATGGTATTAATGATAGATTTATAACAAAGCTTGTTCAGATATTCATCCGATTGTCTATTCTGTGCTGTATTTTTTGTAACTTCTAGTGTGAATAACTTGAGGCCGTTGTCTCTGAACAAGAAAAAAAAGTAAATTTTGTTTAAAAATGGTACAAAATACATATACCGACAGTAGTAATTAACATTCTGCTGTTGGAAAACAACTGATTTCGTCGGTATAACTATACAGACAGTAAGGAGATTGCATCTCAAGCTGCCTCCATCTACTGTCTACCTTCCTAGCTGTAGTTGTTAGACTTCAGCTCCAGTAATACTCTTGACGTTAACCGAAAAAAAAATTGATGATTACAACTTCTCTAGCTTCTCCCTTCGAGATTGCATCCAGTTTTCAAGCCTTGTCTGACCCATTGCGAGTTCGTGTCCTAGAACTTCTGCAACAGCGAGAATACTGTGTTTGTGAACTGTGCGATCAACTTCGTGTTAATCAGTCTAAGCTCTCATTTCACCTAAAATCTTTGCGGGAAGCCTCTTTAGTCCGGGCTCGCCAAGAAGGTCGATGGGTCTACTACAGTGTTAATCTCAATCAATTCAATATGCTTGAGCAATATCTCTCCGAATACAGACGCCGTACCGCAGATTTATTATCATAATTTCGCTCCGAACCCGATGGGGTCTAGGACTTGAACTACAGTAGTTGCTGCTCTACTCCTGGGTCGAGAGATGTCAGGTTCGTTGGATTCCGTATGAATCTCCCTATGTCCAGCACCCAGATTGAAAATCCTACCTCTATGTAACCAGTCATCTACAAATTTTGTAGGTGATATCTGCTTTGATGAGAACGCTAAAACTGAATTGCTTACTCTCTTCCACTCAAGCTCATATCAACGGCCGGAAGAGTTAAATCGGTAGGTCTAAAATTAAACGTCAAAAGAATATAGGGGCGGGTCAGCACTGAAAGCGTTGCTCAGTTAGCAAAGTAGCTTTCCAGAACCCGTCCCCCTTTAATGCTGTGTATCTATCTAGATCATCAACAACTTAGACTAGCAATAATAGTCAGTCGGTAGGTCACTGAGAAATCCTACACAATCCAAAGAGCTGGTATCGCCTAGAGCATTTTGAACTATTTTGCAATTCAATCAGTATTTTTACTTGCTAATCTGTTGTAGAGTCGGTAAACTGAAGCTTACCACGACAACACACTTCTAACTAAAACTTTAGAATAAGTTATAGGTGCTTGACAAAGGTTACAACATTCGCTTTGATATTCCCTTGGGAAAATCATCAGCCGAGACCGATGTACAAGCTAATTTAACTGCCCATCGTAGCCACTGTATACATATAAATGATGCCTCGGATATTAGTTATCGATGATGATCCTGCGATCGCAGAACTTGTAGCCATCAACTTAGAAATGGCAGGCTACGAAGTTAGCCAAGCTGAAGATGGCATAAAAGGGCAAGCTTTAGCCCTACAGTTGTTACCCGATTTAATTATTCTCGACTTAATGTTACCAAAAGTCGATGGGTTTACAGTCTGTCAGCGTTTACGGCGAGATGAACGCACCGCCGATATTCCGATTGTGATGTTGACGGCTTTGGGACAAACTCAGAATAAGGTCGAAGGTTTTAACTCTGGTGCTGATGATTATTTAACAAAACCCTTTGAACTCGAAGAAATGCTGGCGAGAGTTAGGGCTTTACTCCGTCGAACCGATCGCATTCCCCAGGCTGCAAAACATAGCGAAATTCTGAACTATGGCGTTTTAACTCTGGTTCCTGAACGGTTTGAGGCAATTTGGTTTGATAAAACGGTGAAACTGACTCACCTAGAATTTGAACTGCTTCACTGTTTATTACAACGTCATGGTCAGACGGTAGCCCCTAGCGAAATTCTCAAAGAAGTCTGGGGTTACGATCCCGATGATGATATCGAAACCATTCGCGTTCATATTCGACATTTGAGAACCAAAATGGAACCCGATCCTCGCCATCCTCGTTATATTAAAACAGTTTATGGCGCAGGTTATTGTCTAGAATTGCCGAGTAATGGTTCTGTTCAAGAGGAAGAAGAAGAACCGACAGAAGAGTCTGTGAGTGCAAACGGCAGTTCTAAAGCAAAAAAGAAAGATTAAAAGATAGTACATAAAGGTGGGCTACGCCCACCCAATTCAAACCGAATTAGAATTATTTTTTGCGATCGCACTATAATACCTTACAAACCTAACTCCAGGATGAAGAAAAGATCAGGTCGGGTTTTGTTGCCTCAACCCAAGCTACAAGATTTGCGATCGCACTGATTGGAATGCCTAATTATAGAAGACTTAATATTTCTGGTGGAACATATTTCATCACTCAAGTAACTTATCAAAGAGAAACTTGGCTTTGTAGCAAAGTTGGTAGAAAAGCTCTCAGAGAAGCGATCGAAAGGGTAAGGGAGAAACATCCTTTTTCTATTGATGCTTTTGTTTTGCTACCACAGCATTTTCATTGTCTGTGGACTTTGCCACCCAATGACGGGGATTTTTCAATGAGATTGCGACTGATTAAAACTTATGTTACCAAACATTATAGCCAAGAATTAGCTATTAATCGAGAAGTTTCTCTGTCACGACAAAAGCGAAAAGAAAGCAATCTTTGGCAGCGTCGTTTTTGGGAACATTTGATTCGAGATGAGCGAGATTTTGCTCTGCATTGTGATTATATTCATTATAATCCCGTTCGACATGGGCTATGTACAAATCCCCAAGATTGGCAATTTTCGAGTATTCATCGGTTTATAGCTCAGGGAATTTATCCGCCAAATTGGGGAAGGAATGGGAGTCCAGAAATACCCCAACAAATTTGGGATGAATAAAACG
>JBCBCI010000021.1:71339-83920 GCA_038530755.1 Cyanobacteria bacterium J06592_8
AGATCGGCGATCGCACTCAGGGAATTTATCCGCCAAATTGGGGAAGGAATGGGAGTCCAGAAATACCCCAACAAATTTAGGATGAATAAAACGTAGGGTGTGTTAGCGATCGCGTAACGCACCGAAATATTATGGGAGAGACTACAAGATTATGCGATCGCACTAAACTCTACTTCGGCATATTTTCCCTGTCTCATTTTTTGGAGATTGATAAATATCAACCAAGATAGCTCAAGACTACCTCAGTTGACCTCCAGAAATATTAGGATTTCGGCTCAGATTTGTTATCGAAACGTTTCGTCCATTCTGCTAAAATATTATCACGATTCTTTGCCATCCATCCCAAGTCATTCTTCATTAACTGCGCGAAGGGCTCTTCTGGAAAACCTTCAGGAATCGGAACATCTGTTGGCACCGCAGTTAAGGGAAAATTCTCTGCATATTTTATAGAAATCTCTGGTGTAATTGCCCAATCTAAAAAGGTTTTTGATGCGGGTTTAATCTCTGCTTTTTTAACTAAAGCATTGGCTTCAATATCCCAGCCAGAACCTTCTGTGGGAAAAACAGGCTGAATCGGTTCTCCAGCATTTTTTTGTTTGACAGCCCGATAACCAAAGGAAATCCCAATCGGATATTCTCCTGTTCCTGCCATTTTACAGGGCTTTGAACCAGAGTGAGTGTACTGAGCAATATTTTGATGAAGGGCATCGAGGTATTCCCATCCCGCTTGTTCTCCCTTGCTTTGCAAAATAGCCGCCACGGAAAGATAGCCTGTTCCTGATGAAGCCGGATTTGACATGGTAATTTTACCTTCATAAATCGGGTCAGTTAAATCTTCCCAGGAAGTTGGAATCGGTAAACCTTCTGCTTCTGCTTCAACGGTATTCACACAAAAAGCGGATTGCCAAGCATCAATTCCCACCCAATGGGGAGGATTTCGAGAATCACGGAAGTCAGCCCGCACATTTTCTAAACCTTGAGGGGCATAGGGTTCGAGTAAACCTTGTTCGTCAGCAATTAATAAACTGGATGCAGCTAATCCCCAAATAATATCAGCTTGAGGGTTATCTTTTTCTGCAAGTAATTTAGCCGTAACAATACCTGTAGAATCTCGAACAATATTAAGATTAATATCTGGGTGCGATTGCTTGAAAGAGTTTAGATATGTCCCAATTTGATCGTCTTCTAAGGCCGTATATACGGTGATATTCTCACCACTTCCTGTTCCGGTATTGGACTGAGTGTTATTAGAGGCTGTGCAAGATGCGACTAAAGCAACAAACAGTAAGGCACAGATAAAATTAGTGATAAATTGACGAAATTGCTTCTTCATTAATTTAAAATAAGATTTACATAGATGGAGATAGACTGGGATTATAGAGGTAAATGTTTAAAATAAAGTTAAGCTCAGTTTAATATTGATTTTTCTTGAAAAAACTTAATTATTTATAAACATATCTCAGCATGAATCCCGAAAAATGATACGAGTATTTTAATCGGCTTTAACAACATCAGGGAGTAGTCTAATGAACAATATACAGCTAGCTGTCTTTGATATGGCAGGAACAACGGTCAAAGACAATGATGAAGTTTTGGCTTGCTTTCTAGAAGCCGCAAAAGCCACAGGTCTAGAAGCAGACAAAGAGACTTGTCATCTTATGATTCAAAAAGCCATGTATCGTTTAGGACTTACCGATCCTCAAACTGTTGTTTGTGTCGGTGATACGCCCTCAGATTTGGCGGCTGGAAAAAATGCTAACTGTCGATTATCTCTAGGTGTTACCAATGGCACTCATACGAAAGCACAGTTAGACTGTTGCGAAAATGATGGGTTGCTTAATTGTTTATCAGATTTAAAATTGCTGATTAAAAATTGATCAGCTTTTATACAATCTTGTTTAAACTTAGTAATAAATAGAGAAAAATGACACAAAATAACGTTGCAGATGTTCTGATTGTTGGTGCTGGAATCGTTGGACTTGCCAATGCGTTAGCTTATGCAAAAAGAGGGCTAAAAGTTGTTGTATTTGAACGCAGTTCTCAAACAGTTGGGGCATCAATTCGGAACTTTGGAATGGTCTGGCCGATTGGACAACCGGAGGGAAAACTGACAAATCGTGCTTTTAAATCGAGAGAAATTTGGTTAGAACTGGCAGAAAAAGCTAACTTTTATGCTTCTCAAGATGGTTCGTTGCATTTAGCCTATCGTCAAGATGAATTGACGGTTATTGAGGAATTTTTAGAGTCTCGTCCCGATTGCAAAGATAGCATTCAGTTGTTGACCTCTGAGCAAGTTAAAGAGAAAAGTAAAGCTATTCAGTTTGAGGGATTACTCGGAGCATTATGGAGTTCAACAGAAGTCATTGTTGACCCCCGAGAAGCGATTAGAAAGATTCCGGAGTATTTATCTGAGACTTACAATGTTGACTTTCACTTTAATACTGTAGTTACAGAAATTAACTATCCAAAATTAGTAGCAGGGAAAAAAATTTGGCAAGGTGATAAAATTTTCGTTTGTAGTGGGACGGATTTTGAAACTTTATATCCCGAACTCTTTGCTCAAACAGACATCACAAAAGTCAAACTCCAGATGATGCGAACCGTTCCTCAAGCGAATGACTGGAAATTAGGCCCGGCCTTATGTGGAGGATTAACCTTAACCCATTATAAATCCTTTGCTCATTGTCCTTCTTTACCGCAGTTAAAAGAAAGAATTGAGACGGAAACGCCTCATTTTCCTCAGTGGGGAATTCATGTGATGATGTCACAAAATGGTTTGGGGGAACTGATTATTGGTGATACTCACGAATATGGGTTAAATCCTGAACCCTTTGACAAGGTAGAACTCAATCGCTATGTCTTAGACTATCTAAAACTATTTGCTGATGTTCCGTCTTTAGACATCGCGGAAACTTGGCATGGAGTTTATGCTAAACTGCCTGAAAAAACAGAGTTAATTTTACATCCTGAATCTGGAGTTACGATTGTTGATGGATTAGGAGGTGCAGGAATGACTCTGTCTTTCGGACTCGCAGAAGAAATCATTACCGGAAAATATGAAGCTGATATTCTCAGCATATCCTGAAGATAGTATATGTACGACTACGCGCAGAAAATAGCGCAAAGATGCGGTGAGATTAAAATCTCTGTCTAATAGGTGAAGTCCTCTTGAAGAGGAGGCGCGATTTTTGAGACAGGGAATAAATTCCCTGTTCCTTATTCACTGTTCACGGTTATTGATGAATTAGTCTTTTTCTTCAAAAAACATCTAAAAATATTAGTAATTTAGGATTTTTTCCGGAAAAATCGCCCAAATTTACCAAAAAAATCAAATTTATCATCTATGGTATAAAATTATTTTTTTCATCAATTATCCTGATTATCACCTCTCTTATTTTCAAAGTATTTATAGAAAAATCTGAAAAATATAAAGTATTGAAACCCTTTCTAAAAGGTCATACTAGAGCTTTAATTTGTTGTCGAATCAATGCGAACACCGATTATCTATTGCTTGAATATTGCTCTCAAAAATAAAGCTTATAATCCAACCGGATTGAATAAAAATACAGAAAATTATTTGACAGTTGAAAAATATTACGCTACATTATAACTGTCTATAAATTAAGCATCATATAACATCAGGGTTGCTTGCCTATTCATACAACTTCATCAGTTTAGGAGAGAGCGACTTTTCATGCACAAAATCATTACTCAGCTTGCAGTTTCAGTGACAACTGTGAGTACAGCAGTGTTCGGATTTTTCCTCGCTGCACCTGCACAAGCAAATGTTTTTCAGTTTGGTGATAGCTTTTATGAGTTATCTGACAGTCCAGCATTATACCAAGATGCCTTCAATGATGCGGCGAGTCGTACTTTTGAGAATGCAAATGGTGAGATTCTCAATGGTTACTTAGCAACAATTACCTCTGAAGCTGAAAATAATTTTCTAGTTGACACCTTTGGAGATGATGTTGGCTTTGCTTGGCTCGGAGGCCAGAAGGATCAAAATGAGGCTTGGACTTGGATTAATGGCCCTGAAGCTGGACTTCAATTCTGGCAAGGTAAGAGTCCACGGGGAGGCGGTTCTGCTGTCGATGGTACTTATGTTAACTGGGCGGATACGTTCTGGCCTGATAATGCAGGGGGTCAAGAAGACGATTTACGACTGGTGTTTATCGAGGAGGTTTTCTTTGAAGGTGTATCCGAGTTTCAACCTGGAGACTGGGATGATTTAGACGGTGAAACCCGTCCACTCAAGTACATTATCGAGTACAGTCTACTTCCTGATCCGGCACCTCAACCTGTTCCTGAACCCTTTACCATCTTAGGAAGTATCACAGCTTTAGGGATGGGAGCCGCTTTCAAGAAAAAGTTAGCTTCGACTACTGAGAAGAAGTAAGTCTGAACTCTATCCAAAACTCTGCTTAATTAAATCATCTTTATTGTCTTGATGATCAATGGTGAATCTCATCTCAGTTTTCACGCAGACCGTTCACCGAACTGATGCTGATGAAGATAACATGAGATTCACCCCTAATATAATTAAAATCATACTGGTGAGCATTATTATCGTGATGGTTTCGCGAAAAAAGAGGAAAGCATCGATATAATTTTGGGCGCAAAGCCTGCGCCCCTAGATGAATTCAAGGTTAATCTCCGAACGATCAATTTAAGGATTCATAGCGGATATTAACGTTCGTCAGTTCGCCTAAATCTACCCCTTGTACCACAACAGCTAATCCATTTTCAGCTCCTTCAAACACGAGGTTAAAGGTGGTATCTGTGATGGCAGTGTTAATTTCTCGTTCTTTTAATCCCTGTTCTGTTAGGCTCTGACGATAAAATTCAATCGCTTCATTTAAACTAAAATCGGTTTGAAAGTTCAGTGATGTTGTTCCGTTAGCACCGGGTTGTTCTGTTAGATTTTGAACGGTTTCTGGAAGGGGAAATTCTGAATCTGTTTCGGCTTGAACCAATAAATCTTGAACAAAAAAACCGGATGTTAAAGGTTGGGCTTTTACAGATAAATTTCCTAAGCCTAGCCCTATTACAACTCCTAAAATAAACATTCTATCTAGTCTCATTCAAATCTCCTGTCTAGTAGAGGTTTGTATTTTCCCCGTTGAGAATCTTGGTTGACTATTCATCGTTTTACATTCATTATTGAATTAAAGGGCTTCTAAGTTGGTTTCTTTTGTCCGAATCCGAACAATCTTTTCTACGGGTTGAATAAAAATTTTACCATCTCCAATTTGCCCCGTCTGAGCTGCCGCCACCAAATTTTTAACGATTAATTCCGAGGCTTCATCTTCGACCACAATTTCTAATTTAATTTTGTGATGAAACTCAATGATATGTTTAATTCCTCTGTAAGATTCTGTTTGACCTTTCTGATGGCCATAGCCTCGAACAGGGGTAACACTTAATCCCAAAATTCCTGCTTCAACTAACGCTGCAACGACTTGATCAAATAAAGCTGGACGGATCAGGGCCTCAATTTTTCGCATAATTTTAATTCCTCAAAATATTGAGATTCAACCTCATCAATTTAATCTCTAACTTTCATTTCTGTATTTTTCATAACAGATTTTTAATTTTAAGTTGAATTTCTATATTTGACTAATCGTTCCAAAAATGATAAAATTAGGGCGTTTTACCGCATACATGACGAACATGGCAAGGCACAAAGAGTTTAATCGTGAAGAAGTTTTAGTCAAGGCGATGGAAACATTCTGGCGCTATGGCTATGAAGGAACTTCTATTCAAGATTTGATTCAAAGTATGGGAATTAACCGAGGTAGTCTCTACGATACTTTTGGGGACAAACGTTCTCTATTTCTTGAAGCGATCGCCCACTATGATGATACGATCGTCCGATGTGCGATCGCTCGTTTACAAGCCCCAGAGGCCTCGAAACAAGCAATTATCGATCATTTCAAGAGTTTTGTGAAGGGAATCATCGCAGACCGAGAACATCGAGGGTGCTTGATGACAAATACAGCCGTTGAACTCTGTCCCCATGACGCAGATACCGCCAAGCGAGTCACGCTGAACCTCCAACGAATTGAACAGGCGTTTTATACCGCTTTATCACGGGCGCAGGAAAAAGGCGAAATCTCACCCGACAAAAATCTTAAAGCCTTAGCCCGTTATTTCACTTCTAATTTACATGGGTTGCAGGTGATGTCCAAAATAGATCCTGATCCTCAAGCTTTACAAGATACTGTCCCAATCTTACTCTCTGTCTTAGATTGAAGCATTTTTGTGAAAATACTTGACTATTCATTCCAGAATTGTTACTTTAGGAATATGAATTAATAACTTCCGTGTTTTCAACGTTGTCTTTCCAGGGGAAATGACGGCGAAGAACCTTATTTTTTTCCTGAATTGGAACAAACATTCAAAAAACAGGAGTATAACCATGAATTTGACCCAGGAACTGCAAGATTTACGGAATCAACTGCGAGCCAAGCATCCAGACGATATCAAAGTTGTAATGGATCAAGCCACGGAAGATTTAGTCAAATCAGGGATTACTGAACAAGCCTTAAAAGCTGGCGATAAAATTCCTGATTTTCAACTCCCAAATGCCGTTGGTCAAGTCGTAGAAATCCAAAAACTTCTGAAATCAGGGCCAGTTGTCATTGCTTTTTATCGAGGTCAGTGGTGTCCCTATTGTAATTTAGAACTGCGAACCCTACAGAAATATTTGCCTGAAATTGAAGAATTGGGGGCAAAATTAATAGCAATTTCTCCCCAAACCCCTGACAACTCTCTCTCAACGACAGAAAAAAATGAACTCACCTTTGAAGTTTTAAGTGATGTCGGAAATCAAGTCGCCAAACAATTTGGATTAGTCTTCGCAGTTGTAGAGGAGTTGCGTCCTATTTATGAAAAATTTGGGATTGATTTACCTGGTCATAATGGTGATGAAAGCTTTGAATTACCGATTCCAGCAACATACATTATAAACAGCAATGGAGTCATCGTTCATGCCTTTGTTGAACCGGATTATACCCAGCGTTCAGATCCAAAAGACATCATCACTACATTGAAAAACCTGCCTATCGCCGTATAATCACCTTCAGACAGGGGCATTGAAACCCTACCCCAACAAAACTTTAGGAGGCATAGAAATCATGTCAGATGCAGCAAAATACATCACCTTAACCGATGAAAATTTTGAAGCTGAAGTTCTCAAAAGCAGCATACCAGTTGTGGTTGACTTTTGGGCACCCTGGTGTGGCCCTTGTCGGGTAATGAATCCGATTATCGAAGGAATCGCCGCAGAATTTGATGGCGTTGTCAAAGTCGCGAAGTTAAGTGTAGATGATTACGAACAACTCGCAACCCAATATCGAATTGAAGCGATTCCCACACTGTTATTCTTCAACCAAGGAGAAGAAGTGTATCGTATTTCCAGCTTAGTCGATCAACCTGTTTTATCCACTAAAGTTAAGGAATTACTCGTTCAAGTTCCGACATCTAACTCCGTTGCCTAATTTACTCGCTTTCAGTCTTTATCCAAGCTGATAACGAATTGTTAATAGCTAAACGCTATTTAACTTTGGGAGAGTCTATTTTAGGATGGGTTATTCCCATCCTCTCTCCAAGATAGCCTTGCACTTGCATTTAATCCATTTCCAAGCAAAGAGATGATCGATCTTTACACATTTACCACACCCAACGGGCGCAAACCTGCAATCATGTTAGAGGAAATCGGACTTCCTTACAATCCGATTAAAATTGACATTCGCAAAGGAGATCAATTTAGTCCAGAATTTACAGCCATTAATCCCAATAGTAAAATCCCGGCTATTGTCGATACAGAAACCGGAATTATAGTCTTTGAATCTGGGGCAATTTTGATTTACTTGGCTGAAAAAACAGGTCAACTTCTGCCATCAGATACCGCCCAACGAATCACAGTCATTGAATGGTTAATGTTTCAAATGGGAAGTGTAGGGCCGATGCTTGGTCAGTTGAGTCATTTTCGTAAATCTGCACCGGAAAAAATTCCCTACGCCATTGAACGATATGAAAAAGAAACCTTGCGTTTGTTTGGGGTATTAGATGGTGAGTTTGCCCAAAAGGAATTTATTGCCGGAGACTATTCAATTGCTGATATTGCGATTTATCCTTGGGTTGCCGCTTATGAATATTTAGGCGTAACTTTAGAGAATCATCCTCATTTAAAACGTTGGTTTGAAACCCTGAAAAGCCGTCCAGCCGTTGCCAAAGGAATGGCAGTATTAAGCGAATAACACTTGAAAGAATCAAACTTAAAAAAAGTAAAGGCATTTTATCTGATTTTATCTAAATGTCTCTAAATTGAGGGGATAAGCAAACGATCCGAAATACTGATAAGAATTAGCCTAGCCAAAAGGCTAGAGTTTGTGAATAAGATCCATGAATCTTCTGAATATTGATAGCCTTCCCCTCGATTTAAGAAATTTAGTCACAGTCCGCAGATTAGTGAGCGAACAGAAGCTTTTCTGGCAAGGTCATACTGCTTCTTCCTTCTGTGTTGTTCAAAGTGGACGCTTCAAAGTCGTTCGGTTCACACCTCCGAATCAAACAGTGCTATTAAACTTAGCTCGACCTGGCGATTGTTTAGGTGAAGCCGCCTTATTTTCTGAGGTGTATTCTTGTACAGCAATTTCAGAAACAACGTCTGAAGTTATTATATATCCTAAACAGTTTTTATTGTCAAGCTTGTGTAACTATCCAGCATTAACCCAAAATTTGATGGAGATGTTGGTCAAGACTAATCATTATCTCAAGTTTCGTTTAGAGTTACAAGATATTCGTTCTGCTCATCAACGTTTACTAAAATACTTGCAGGATCAAGCTCAGTCTGACAACTCTAGAATGATAATATTAGACCGACCATTGAAAGAAGTTGCAGCCGAACTAGGGTTTACCCCAGAGACTTTATCAAGAGCATTATCCCGATTAGAAACTGAGGGACTGATTACTCGTTCAAAAAATGTCATCTCTCTACAAAGTTGCTGTAGTTTTTGATTAAAGTTATTGATCGAAATTATTGATCAAAATCAAGTCATTTTTGTAGAAATGAAAACTTCTCATTTTTGAGAGATAAAGTACAATTTAGACCAACAGGGCTAACATAGAAAATTCCTGTACAAGACTAAATTAAAACTGGGTGTGGACAACCAAAATTCTAAGAGGAAACATGAAGGAGACTTTAACATCCATCTACCGCAATGCGATTAAGACATCTTTATTCACCGTTGCGATCGCAGCTACGACTGTTTTCCAAAGCGCAGCCACAGCAGCCAGATTTGAAGTTACCATCGAGAATATTGCTCCAGAAGATGGAGTATTTTTCTCCCAAACTTGGGTGGGAATTAGTGATGGCCAGCTCGATCTTTTTGATGATGGTCAACCCGCACCAGAATTCATCGAACGGTTAGCTGAAGATGCGACCACAGAACCTGAAGGCCCTTTTCAAAATACACTCAGTACCGCTTTTGAAGCGAGTGGTGCCGAGGGAATTGAAACCACAATTGCAGGTTTAACAGGCTCTTTCTTAAATTTCTTTCCCGGCGATAGCGTCACAACAACCTTTGAAGTTGACGATCCGACAACCAGCCGTTACTTCAGCTATGCGGCGATGATTCTTCCCAGTAATGATGCCTTTTTTGGGAATGAAGATCCCTTCGCGATTGAAATTTTTGACGAAGAAGGTAACTTTTTAGGGGCTGACTTCATCATCACCGGGAATCAAATTGGAGATGCAGGTACCGAAGTCAATGACGAAATTCCTGGAAATACCGCAGCACTAGCGCAAGCCGCACCCGACACAGGCGTTGATGAGAATGGACTGGTTCTACCTCATCCTGGCTTTATTCCCGGTGGTAATATTCTAGCCGCACGTCCAGGTGCAGATTTTACTCAACCCGGCTATGAAGTCGCTCGGATCACCATTGAAAAGGTTCCTGAACCTGCAACCAGTGCGGGTTTATTGGCTTTAGGCGGTTTGTTCCTACTGAAAAATAAGCGATCGCTCAAAAACCGTTAGGTCATAGGCATATCAATCCCAAAACATGAATGCTTGCAAACAATACTATTTCCTGCCAACCCAGGCAGGTTTTTTCTATTTATAGAACCCATTTGAGATCTATGCGATCGCCACCAATCTTTTTAACATTAGTTTTGGTTTCAATCCCTCATAGGGATTATCGGTGATTTCGACACTTTCGACGATCATCAAGTGATCGGGGGTGGATCAACCCATGTTTCAATCCCTCATAGGGATTATCGGTGATTTCGACGGCGATTAGCTCTTGACATCCTCAAAAAAACGATCGTTTCAATCCCTCATAGGGATTATCGGTGATTTCGACCCAAGGTCGCTCCACTTCACCCAATCCCCCAAACGTTGATTGTTTCAATCCCTCATAGGGATTATCGGTGATTTCGACTAGCCTTGGTACGGATGGCATTTTCTACTGTGGGTTTCAATCCCTCATAGGGATTATCGGTGATTTCGACTTCTGTCTGAAGATACGCAAGCTCAAAAGATCGGTTTCAATCCCTCATAGGGATTATCGGTGATTTCGACCTTCCCTCTTCTGTTGTCGGCGGGTTGCAGGTCGCGTTTCAATCCCTCATAGGGATTATCGGTGATTTCGACCGGGTTAAGCGATCGCGTTTTGACCGCAAATTCCGAGTTTCAATCCCTCATAGGGATTATCGGTGATTTCGACAGGCGTGATAATTTCTTCAGCATTCCACATCAATTTCGAGTTTCAATCCCTCATAGGGATTATCGGTGATTTCGACAAGCTATTAAAATTAATTGCAAGCACATGGCTTACTAAGTTTCAATCCCTCATAGGGATTATCGGTGATTTCGACTCCCAACGGATCTCCCGGTTGAAGTGGTTGAAGAAAATAAGTTTCAATCCCTCATAGGGATTATCGGTGATTTCGACAATGGGATCATTCTTCAGTTCCCTGATCTTCTAACGTTTCAATCCCTCATAGGGATTATCGGTGATTTCGACCATAGGTCGTCCTTCACGTTCGTATACCCAACTTACAATTTTGTTTCAATCCCTCATAGGGATTATCGGTGATTTCGACAATCCCTTTAGAAGATGGAAAAAACGCTATTCAAATAGCAGGTTTCAATCCCTCATAGGGATTATCGGTGATTTCGACGAATTGCTGTCAATGGAGGAAGATGCAAAAATGGTTTCAATCCCTCATAGGGATTATCGGTGATTTCGACATCAGATAGATTGCCCGGAAATCAAAATTTCCAGGTTTCAATCCCTCATAGGGATTATCGGTGATTTCGACGGGAACTAGCAACCAACATCTTAGAGTTTTTCAGTTTCAATCCCTCATAGGGATTATCGGTGATTTCGACATTGATTGGTATTGATTGAGAGTCTAGTTATTTGTTTCAATCCCTCATAGGGATTATCGGTGATTTCGACTCTTGCCCGATATCAGCGAAAGGCACATTCGGCGAGTTTCAATCCCTCATAGGGATTATCGGTGATTTCGACTTTATAGGTCTCTATTGTTTTCCCCGAATCATCAACGCCCGTTTCAATCCCTCATAGGGATTATCGGTGATTTCGACTTTCCGACTTTCTGTATAACAAGGAATGGCTGAAACGACCGTTTCAATCCCTCATAGGGATTATCGGTGATTTCGACTCACTGATTTTTAGTTCAGTTGCGATTTCTTTGGTTTCAATCCCTCATAGGGATTATCGGTGATTTCGACATGGCAGTCGCTCCCCGTCCCTTTGAGGTAGATGCAGTTTCAATCCCTCATAGGGATTATCGGTGATTTCGACGTGAGCGAGAATGATTCATCCGAAGCCGGGCGCTGGTTTCAATCCCTCATAGGGATTATCGGTGATTTCGACTTCTTAAACTGTTTCAATTAATTAGAGGAAAATAAGTTTCAATCCCTCATAGGGATTATCGGTGATTTCGACAAAGGAAGAAAAGCTACAAACTTGGAGAGCAATTGTTTCAATCCCTCATAGGGATTATCGGTGATTTCGACAAGCTATTAAAGAGAAACAGTTAAAACATAGTAAAAAGTTTCAATCCCTCATAGGGATTATCGGTGATTTCGACCCACTTTTCGTAACACTTATATCCTCCGTAGATGTTTCAATCCCTCATAGGGATTATCGGTGATTTCGACGGTAGCGGTTAAGGAGTAGGTAGTTGTCAGCCTGTTGTTTCAATCCCTCATAGGGATTATCGGTGATTTCGACTTGAAAATCTTGATAAGTTGAAATCTAGAGACTGGAGTTTCAATCCCTCATAGGGATTATCGGTGATTTCGACGGGAGGTGAAGTAAAAGCCAGGTCAATATTTTTGTTTCAATCCCTCATAGGGATTATCGGTGATTTCGACCTGGTGGAATATCTTCATCCTGGCCATCACAAGTTTCAATCCCTCATAGGGATTATCGGTGATTTCGACTGCGGCTTTCTGAAACCCTGAATATATTTAGTTTTCGAGGTACGTTTGCGCCGAGTGCTTTAAAAGAGATCATAGCAGATCGCTTCATCTTTGTCAA
>JBCBCI010000022.1:0-83027 GCA_038530755.1 Cyanobacteria bacterium J06592_8
TTATGATAATCCTTACAACTTATCCGACGCAGAAAATGCTGACCCCAGCGAATATGCAGACTTCCCAGTTGCAGTGGATGGAGACACAACTTACGCTGACTTGGATGATGCAGAGGTTCTAGAATATTTAGGTGAAACCTACGCTGAAGGCGCAGGCCCCTGGAAGAATAACTTCTTGTTACGGGAATCTATTGATGAACCCGTTGATGGTAACGGTGACGGAGTTGCTGAAATTACCTCCCAATTAACAGGAGAAGTTGCCCCGTTTATTGAAGATGCCCATGCTGCGGGATTACAGGTTCATCCTTATACGCTGCGGAATGAAGAGAACTTCCTGACTCTCAACCCTGATGGTACACCTCAGACCCCTGAACAAGAAGTTGAACAGTTAATTGAATTGGGTGTTGATGGCTTCTTTACCGACTTCCCCGCCACTGGACGCATCGTTGTAGACCAACAAATTGAACTCCCCAACTTACCTCGTTCTCGTGGGTATGAAGGGATGGCATTCAGCCCAGATGGGTCTACTCTTTATCCCATGTTAGAAGGATCTGTTGTTGGTGATCCAGATAATGCCCTCCGAATTTATGAAGCGGATGCAGAAACGGGAGAATTTACTGGGTTAGTTGGATATTATCCTAAAGCTGAACCCAATCATGCGATCGGTGATTTCGCGCCCATTAATGAGGATGAATTCCTGGTTATTGAACGGGATGGCGGTCAAGGAGAAGCGGCTGAATTCAAGAAGGTTTTCAAAATTGACCTGTCTGAGATTGATGAAAACGGGTTTGTTGAGAAGGAAGAACTGGTTGATCTGTTGAATATTGAAGATCCTGACGATCTCAATGGTGATGGTGAAACTACATTTACTTTCCCCTTTGTCACGATTGAAGATGTATTAGTTCTCGATGAAACAACAATTCTGGTTGCTAACGACAATAACTATCCTTTCTCCGTTGGTCGTGGCCCTGACATTGACAACAACGAAATCATCCAACTCGAACTTGATGAACCTTTAGATGTCGATCCTCGTGTAATTCCTCCTTTTACCAGTAATGAACTGACGGATGGTGATGATGTTCTGACAGGTTCGGCGGACAGTGAAACCATTGCGGGTCTGCTTGGAGATGATGAAATCTCTGGAAGCGAAGGCGATGACGTATTGCGAGGTGATCTCGATAGCCGTGATCCTCAAGGCAATATTGATGGCGGTAATGACACCATTTCTGGCGGTGACGGTGATGACAACATTGGCGGGAAGTCAGGTGATGACGAACTGTTTGGCGATGACGGTGATGACGAAATTTGGGGTGACGATGGTGATGACCTGATTCGTGGCGGCTTAGGTGATGACATCCTCACAGGTGATGACTTCTCTGGGGGTCAAGGTTCAGACACCTTTGTATTGGCTGTGGGTGAAGGAACTGATACCATTACTGACTTTGAAGTTGGCGTGGATGCGATCGCTTTAGCCGAGGGTTTAACCTTTGCTGACTTGTCAATTTCCGGTAATACAATTGCGGTTGGCGATGAAATATTAGCCACAGTATTAGGAGTTGAAACCTTAACTGAAACAGATTTCACTCTCGTTTAACAAGCTGTTAGCTATCAGCTTAGATTAATCTCTTTCTCAAGTTAGGAACTCAATGCTGCTTGCTGTTGAAATTTATATCTAATTTAGGAAACATGGGGAGTTCATTGACTCCCTTTTTTTTCTTCTTTTTATTAAAAAACATAAAATAAAGAACATTTTGTATTTTTTTAACCTAGAGATAATCTTACTTTAAACTTGATCTGAGATTATTAGTAGAGCCTAACAAACTGAATTTTTGAGTTAATTTATAGGCTAAACTCCTGATTGCAGTGAGTATTTCAATTAAAAAGATATGGAATGAACAATCTGTTTGTAAGTTCCAAAATTTTAGCATTCTGGGTGCGACGATCAACAGCTAATCTTTGAATCAAATTATTTGACCTTAGCATCTGCCACAAATTATGGAAAATATCAAACTCGTTGGTTTTGCATCGCTTCCGGCTGATACTTTTGCAGAGGGGCCACAATCAGGTGCAGATAATGGTAATGGAGAACCGATTTCTGCGAATGGAAGAACAGGCCCTTTTGATGGACAACCTGTTCAGGGTTTTAGCGGCGTTCAATTTGCACCGGGAAGTGAAGGCGATACCTTTTGGTTTCTCTCGGATAATGGCTTTGGAAATATACGCAATAGTTCAGATTATTTACTGCGTGTCTATCAAGTTGATCCGGATTTTGTCGGAACTGAAGACGGTGATGGTAGCGTAGATGTTCAGCAATTTGTACAACTGTCTGACCCTGACAATTTCATTTCCTTTGAAATCGTTAACGAAGGAACAGAAGAACGTTTATTAACTGGATCTGACTTTGATATTGAGTCAATTGTTGTCACTGAAGATCAAATCTGGATTGGGGATGAATTCGGACCTTATTTGTTAGAATTTGACCTCAATGGTGTTCTACAACAAGCCCCAATTGCAACGCCGAATATTCCCACACTCAACACTTTAAACGGTCAAGAACCGATTATTATTGGGCACCGAGGCGCAAGCGGCCCTCGTCCAGAACACACTCTTGATGGTTTTCAACTCGCTTTAGAACAAGGGTCAGATTTGATTGAAACTGACTATGTGATGACACAAGATGGCGTTCCAATCGTTCGTCACGAACCTCTACTGAATAACACCACTGACATTTTAGATCGTCCAGAATTTAGCGATCGCGAAACGACAAAAGTGATTGATGGGGTTGAATATACCGGGTTTTTTGCAGAAGATTTTACCCTCGAAGAAATTAAGACACTACGGGCAAAACAACCTCGCCCTGAACGCAGTGATGTCTTTGATGGGGATTATGAAATTCCGACAATGGCAGAAGTTATTCAATTAGTGAAAGACTTTGAAGCGGAAACCGGAAAGAAAGTTGGCATCGTTCACGAACTCAAACATAATCAATATTTTGACAGTATTGGTTTAAATCTTGAGGAAGCAACCGTTCGAGTTTTAGTGGAGGAAAATTTCACTGACCCTGAACAGAATATCATTCAAACTTTCCAAATTGCCCCGCTAATTCGTCTGGATAATGAGATTATGCCAGAGGCGGGAATTGATGTTCCTTTGCATCAACTGACTGGAAATGCAAGTGAAAATTCTAGTCCCGGTTTCTCTTTCCCCTACGATATTATCGCCAATTTTAGCAACCCTGATTTCACGGAAGAAGATGCCCGTGAGGTTTATGGAGATTTAGTTGATATTATTGATTTGGGTGCCGATACTGGATACGGTGACTTGCTAGCATTGCCGGAATTTTATGATTTCATGGCAACCTACGCCGAAGCCGTGAACCCCTGGAAAAATACCATTCTCCTCCGCGAAGGTTTAGAAGAACCCGTTGATGGAGATGGAAATGGTGTTGCTGAAATTCGCAGTCAGTTAACCGGAGAAATCTTCCCCTTAATTGAACTCGCCCATGATGCGGGGTTACTGGTTAATCCTTATACGCTGCGGGATGAGGAACGTTACTTAACGCTGAACCCAGATGGTTCGGTACAAACTCCCACTCAAGAAGCGGAAGATTTAATTCGCTTAGGGGCGGATGGGTTAATTGGTGACTTCCCTCTAACCATCGATCAAGTCCGTGATCAAATTGTAGCTGACGAAGTGCGATCGCCTCAAAATCCCGACCTTCAGTTTAATAGTTTAACAGGTGAACCGCCGATTGTGATTGCCCACCGAGGCGCGAGTGGAGAACGTCCTGAACACACCCTAGAAGCCTACGAACGGGCGATCGCCCAAGGGGCAGACTTCATCGAACCGGATCTGGTTTCGACTGCTGATGGCGTTCTCATCGCCCGTCACGAAAACGAATTATCGGGTACAACGGATGTTGCTGATCGTCCTGAATTTGCAGATCGTTTTGCAACTAAAATGATTGATGGTCGGGAATTTTCCGGCTGGTTTAGTGAAGATTTCACATTAGAAGAAATCAAAACGCTGCGAAGTATTGAACGCATTCCTGAAATCCGTCCTGATAATACAGAATTTGATGGGTTGTTTGAAGTTCCGACCCTCGCAGAAGTGATTCAATTGGTTGAGGAGATTGAAGCTGAAACGGGAAAAGAAATCGGCATTTATCCCGAAACCAAACATCCCACCTACTTCGATGAAATTGGTCTTTCCCTAGAAGAACCCTTAATTCAAACTTTGGTTGAAAATGACTTCACCGATCCCGATCGGATTTTTATTCAATCCTTTGAAGTCGGCAACCTACAGGAATTAAACGAGACGATTATGCCTGCTGCTGAGGTTGATTTACCTTTGGTTCAACTGATTGGAGGTGGTGGTGCGCCCTATGATTTAAGGGTCAGTGGAGATGAACGCACTTATGCAGATTTAATCACACCAGAAGGACTAGAAGAAATTGCCACCTATGCCGATGGAATTGGTCCGTCTAAGCGTCGAATTTTGCCTGTTGAAACCGTTGATAATAATGGAGATGGCGAACCCGATGACCTCAATGGTGATGGTGTTATTGGCAATCCTGACCGAGTTTTAGGCGAACCGACAACTGTAATTGAGGATGCCCATGATGTGGGATTATTGGTTCATCCTTACACGCTGCGAAATGAAGATCTTTTCCTCGTTAGTGACTACAATGGTGACCCGGCTGCGGAATTTGAACAGTTAATTGAATTGGGTGTTGATGGCTTCTTTACCGACTTCCCCGCCACTGGACGAATTGAAGTTGATCAGGAAATTGAACTGCCGAATTTATCTCGTACTCGTGGTTATGAAGGCATGGCTTATAGTCCAGATTTATCTACCCTTTATCCGTTGTTAGAAGGGTCTGTTGTTGGCGATCCAGATAATGCCCTGCGAATTTATGAAGCGGATGCAGAAACGGGAGAATTTACGGGTTTAGTTGGGTTCTATCCGACTGATGTTGCGGGTCATGCGATCGGTGATTTCACGCCAATTAACGAAACTGAATTCCTCGTTATTGAACGGGATGGCGGTCAAGGAGAATCGGCTGAATTTAAGAAGGTTTTCAAAATTGACCTGTCTGAGATTGATGACAACGGGTTTGTTGAGAAGGAAGAATTGGTTGATTTGTTGAATATTGCTGATCCTGACGATCTCAATGGTGATGGTGAAACTACTTTTGATTTCCCCTTTGTCACGATTGAAGATGTATTGGTTCTCGATGAAACAACAATTCTAGTTGCTAACGACAATAACTATCCCTTCTCCGTTGGTCGGGGTCCGGATATCGACAACAACGAAATCATCCAACTCGAACTCCCTGAACCTTTAAATTTAGCGGATGGAATTGGAATTCCGGATAGCGGAACTGATGAGAAAATTGTCACCGATATCGAGTTTATTGGTCAAGTTGTCTTTGAAACTGGGTTTGAGTATGCCGACACAGAAATGGGCGGATTATCCGGTATTACCTACGATCTTGACTCCGGTTTATATTATGCCTTGTCTGACGATCGCAGTAATATTAATGATGCCCGATTCTACACCGTTGATATTGATTTAACCGACGGTAGTTTAGATGAGGGTGATGTTAGTTTTGAGGATATTACAACCCTATTAAATTCTGACGGTACACCTTTCCCTGAAGCAGGTGTAGATCCCGAAGGTGTGGCATTTTCCACTGCCGGAACGTTGTATATTTCTTCTGAAGGTGATGTCAGTCCCAACCGAGGAGAAGCTGGAATTATTAATCCGTTTGTGAATGAATTCTCTCTCGATGGAGAACAAATTGCTGAGTTTTCTGTTCCAGAGAAATTCTTACCGGAAGTTGAAGATACAAACGGCAATGGTATTGTTGATGAAGGCGATACTCCGATTTCTGGAATTCAACGCAATCGTGCTTTTGAAAACCTGACAATCACTCCCGACGAAAGTACCCTGTACACAGCAACAGAAAGTGCTTTAACTCAGGATTTATTCACCGAAGATGGGGTCAATCCTTCTCGGATTATTCGCTACGATTTAACAACAGGCGAACCCGCAGAAGAATTCCTCTACTTCCAGGATGAGTTTGTTGGTTCCTTCGGTTTAGTTGAATTAACTGCCCTCGATAATGACACATTATTATCCTTAGAACGTAGCTTCTCTCCCGAACGAGGAAACACCCTGCGACTGTTTGAAGTTGACCTCGAAAATGCGACCGATGTTAGTGAGATTTCCAGTCTCATAGAAGCGGATAACGTTGATGATTTAGTTGCAGTTGACAAACATCTGTTACTCGACTTTAGTGATTTAGAAATTCGTCTGGATAATAGCGAAGCTGTTAGTTTTGGTCCGGTTTTACCCGATGGTCGTCAATCTCTAATTGTTGTTAGCGATAATAACTTCAATGAAGGGAATCAAATTACCCAATTCCTCGGATTTGCTTTGGATATTGAAACGGGCGAAATTGAGGAAAATAACACCATTCGAGGTTCAGAAAACGGCGAAACCCTAGCGGGTGGTTTAGGTAATGATGTCATTAACGGAAATGGCGGTGATGACGTGTTGCGAGGTGACCTGAATAACGGTAGTCCCCAAGTCGGAACTGATGGCGGTAACGACACGATTACTGGCGGTTCTGGCGATGACAATATTGGCGGGAAAGCCGGAGATGATGAACTATTTGGCGGTGAGGGTAATGACGCGATTTGGGGTGATGATGGTAACGACATCCTACGCGGCGGTAATGGTGATGACATCCTCACAGGCGATGACAACTCTGGTGGTCAAGGTTCTGACACGTTTGTATTAGCAATGGGTGAAGGAACCGATACGATTACTGACTTTGAAGTCGGTATTGATGTGATTGGTTTAGCGAATGGTTTAACTTTTGCTGAGTTGTCGATTTCCGGTAACACAATTGCTGTTGGTGATGAAACATTAGCCACAGTATTAGAGGTGACTGAACTCTCCGAGTCTGACTTCTTTACTCTCTAATTTCTTTGTTGATAGAGGCGTTCACATTGAACGTCTCTTGACAGTAGACAGTTATAGAGTTACCCGCTTTTAATATTCACTGTTTACTGTTGACGACACCCATACAAAACCTCAGCAGTACACCGTTTTGAAAGTGAGTGTTTATTCAATCAAAAACTAGATTGAAACAACAGATAACGGGTAACTTTAATCAGAAATTTAGCCAAATTTTAGCCAATATTTAGGGAGATATTATGACCGATCCTAATCTGACCGTTTCTTTTGATAGCGGAGAACCGATAGAACTCTTAGATTCGACTTCTAATGATATCGAACTTAGCGAAGAATCATTGGATATCTTGTTAGTTAATGATGACGGTTTTGAGGCAGACGGGATTAACGTCATGTTTGAGGCGTTAACAGAGGCCGGATATAACGTTACTCTTGTCGCGCCCAAAGAACAACAAAGTGGACGGGGAACCCTGATTAATGTTGACCAGATTTTCCAACCCACAGAAGTGGTTAATTTTGAGGAAAATAAATGGTTTGTGGATGGGAGTCCGGTTGTAACAACTTGGGCGGCACTCGATTTTATTTTGGATGGAAATGAACCCGATTTAGTCATTTCTGGGATTAACGAAGGGGCAAATATTGGCAGTAATATTGTCATTTCTTCAGGAACGGTTAGTGCAGCAGCAACTGCTATTCAACGCGGAATTCCAGCAATTGCAGTGAGTGCGGGAACAGGTTCTGATGAGGAAAAGTTTGCAGAAGCCTATGACATTGGGGCAGATTTTGTTGTTGAAATTATCCAACAGTTGGAAGAGAATGACGACCAACAACTCTTACCTGATGGTGTGGGTTTAAATGTTAATATTCCGACAGAATTTGCTGAAGGCGTTGAGGAAATTCAAGGCGTTAAATTTACCGAGTTAGATGAGGTTTCAACCATTGACCTCGGCTTTGGAGAATTACCCGAAACCTTTGGGGAAGGTGCGGGAGTTTTAATTGATTTTAATTCGCCGATTTCTGCCGATGAAGTGACGAATATTAACTCAGAAGGAGAACAATTCCTCGCAGGTGCAATTACCGTAACTCCTATTGATGGGGACTGGAGTGGCAGTGAAGAGATTCGAGAAAGTTTAAGTCAACGAATTGATGCTGCACCCGAAAATGGAACGGCTGAACCGCTGGATATTCTGATTACAAATGATGATGGTTTTGAAGCAGAAGGAATAGAAGTTCTCTACGAAACATTAACCGCCGCAGGTCATAATGTTACCCTCGTTGCACCCAAAGAACAACAGAGTGGAAAAGGAACAGTTCTCGATGTTGATGCCATTTTCCAGCCCACAGAAATTGTGAATTTTGAGGAGAATCAATGGTTTGTTGATGGCGCACCTCGAACCACAACTTGGGCGGCTTTAGACTTTGTTTTAGACGAAAAACCTGACTTAGTCATTTCGGGTATTAATGAAGGCGAAAATATTGGTCCGGGTGGTGCCGTTTCTTCCGGAACAGTGAGTGCTGCGGTTACGGCTTTATTACGAGATGTTCCCGCTATTGCGATTAGTGCAGGGATTGATTTTGAGGATGAAACTCTCGTTGATGAAGCCTACGAAATTGGGGCAGATTTTGTTACTAATTTAATTGCTGAACTGCAAGCAACTCAGGAATTAGATGAGACTATTTTACCAGAAGGAACAGGTTTAAGCATTAATATTCCGGTGCGTTTTCCGGAAGGAATTGATGAAATTCAAGGCGTTAAATTTACCTCAACTAGCGAAATTTCTCCCTTTGATATTAACTTCGGTGAACTTCCTGGTGGCGGCGCAGGACTGGGTTTTGCGCCCGTTGAATTACCGCCAGATGCAGACATTGACCCTAATTCCGAAGGCGGACAATTTTTATCTGGGTTTATTACCGTTACTCCTTTAGATGGAAGTTGGAACGCCCCAGAACCTTTACGAGACGAGGTTCAAGACCTAATTTCACCACTTCTGACCCCGACTCCTCAACCCAACGTTCTCATCGGTTCGCCTGAAAGTGACACCTTAGCAGGTCTTCCGGGTGATGACGAAATTATCGGGAACGCAGGTGATGACGTTCTGCGGGGAGAGGAAGGTCGTTCTTCTGGAGGTCAAGTCGGCGGAAATGACACGATTTCTGGAGGGTCTGGAAATGACCGTATTGGTGGAAAAGGCGGTAACGATATCCTCAATGGCGATGAAGGCGATGACCAAATTTGGGGTGATGATGGTGACGACATTCTCCGAGGCGGTTTAGGTTCGGACACCTTAACTGGCGATGATTTTTCGGGAGGTCAAGGTTCCGATACGTTTGTTCTCGCCGTCGGTGAAGGAACCGATACCATTACTGATTTTGAAGTCGGAATTGACTTGATTGGTTTAGCCGAAGGTTTAACGTTTACTGATTTATCTGTCTCCGAGAACACGATTTCTTTTGGTGATGAAATTCTAGCAATTGTCTCCGGTGTAGAGGCTTTAACTGAGTCTGATTTTGTCTCAATTTAACTCAATGCTGTAGAGATATTCTCCAATTTAAAAGTCCCCCATTTTTCCAAGTCCCCCAGCATTGGGGGATTTAGGGGGCAGTCATCAGCTAAAGACTGAACTACTACTAGCATTTTGCTTGGGTTTTCTATCGAGTTTTTCCCCAGTTTACTGAAAAAAACTCCATCTTGTTTATGGATTGAGTTCCGAAACTCAACAATTATTAGCTGTTTCTGTAACTGCTGTATTCTCTGAACCATTCTGGGTCATCTTTAAAACCAAAAAATCAATCAAAACGTGACATTTTAAAGGAGTGAAAACTCATGTCAACCGAATTGCGTGCTTCTGCCTTTAATGTTTTCTTGAATCGTCCCAACGAAGGCGAATTAATCGAAGATTTATCGACACCGGATGATCCTCAAGCCCAAGCTGTTGCTGAGATTATCCAACGAGTTAATCCAGATGTAATTCTCTTGAATGAATTTGATTATGATGCTGAGGGCGAAGGAATTCAACTCTTTCAAGATAACTATCTTTCTGTGAGTCAAAATGGCGTTGACCCCATTGAATATCCCTACGTTTATTTAGCCCCTTCTAATACTGGGATTCCTTCGGGTTTTGACTTTAATAATGATGGCGAAGTTGTTACCGAAACGGGTGTCCGAGGATATGGAGACGATAGTTTTGGCTTTGGTTTCTTTCCCGGTCAATTTGCAATGGTTTTGCTTTCAAAGTATCCCATTGTTGAAGAAGAAGTTCGCACGTTCCAAGAATTTCTCTGGAAAGATATGCCCGATGCGTTACTCCCAGACAACCCAGAAACACCCGAACCTCAAGACTGGTATTCCCCAGAAGAATTAGACGTTTTTCGCTTATCTTCTAAAAGTCATTGGGATGTTCCGGTTAATGTTGATGGTGAGGTTATTCATGTTTTAGCTTCTCATCCCACACCGCCTGTTTTTGATGGTGAAGAAGACCGGAATGGTACCCGAAATTTTGATGAAATTCGGTTTTGGGCTGATTATGTTACACCCGGAGAAGGTGAATATATTTATGATGATGAGGGAAATTTAGGCGGTTTAATGCCAGGAGAACGCTTCATTATTATGGGCGATCAAAATGCTGATCCCTATGATGGTGATAGTATTCAGGGCGCGATTCAACAACTGCTTGAAAATCCCTTTGTTAATGTAGAAACAACTCCCAAAAGTGTCGAAGGAGGCGCAGACGCAGCAATCCGTCAAGGTGGCGTAAACCTTAATCATTTAGGGAATCCGGCTTTAGATACAGGAGATTTTAACGATCAATCTGCGGGTAATCTTTGGGTTGATTATGTTCTGCCGTCTCAGAATTTAGACATCACAGAATCTGGAGTCTTTTGGCCAGAGAGTGACGATCCTTTGTTCTATTTAGTAGGGGAAGGTTTTCCGGTTGTCAGTTCAGATCACCGTTTAGTTTATGCGGATGTGGCAATTCCTGAAGTTCCATCAAATACTCGTCAAACTGTTACTAATGTTGAGTTTTTAGGTGAAGTTGTTTTTGAGACAGGGTTTGAATTTTATAATACTGAAGTTGGCGGAATTTCTGGCATGACTTACAATCCCTTCCAGAATATTTATTATGCCCTATCCGATGACCGTAGCAGTATTAATGATGCCCGGTTCTACACCGTTGAGATTGATTTAACAGACGGTCATTTGAATGATGGAGATGTTAGTTTCACTGAGGTCACCACGTTACTGAATGCTGAGGGTGAATCTTTCTCAGAAGGTGGTTTAGACCCAGAAGGAATTGCCTTAACTAGCTTTGGAACGGTATTTATTTCCTCAGAAGGTGATGTCAGCCCCAACCGAGGAGAAGCCGGAATTATTGACCCGTTTGTAAATGAATTCTCCCTAACTGGTCAGCAAATTCGAGAATTACCTGTTCCTGAAAAATTCCTGTCTGAAATCGAAGATACCAATAACAACGGAATTATCGATGAAGGCGATACGGCAATTTCCGGAATTCAACGCAATCGGGCTTTTGAAAACCTGACCATTACACCCGACCAACGCACACTTTACACCGCCACAGAAGGGGCATTAATTCAAGACTTAATTAGTGAGGATGGTGTTAATCCTTATAGAATTATTCAGTATGACCTTACAACCGGAGAACCTGTTGAAGAACTGTTGTATTTCCCCGATGAATTTGAGAGTACATTCGGTTTAGTTGAATTAGTTGCCCTGGATAATTCTGGTACACTTCTCTCCCTCGAACGAACCTTCTCTCCAGAAGCCGGAAATACCTTACGATTGTTTGAGGTTAATACCGAATTTGCCACCAATGTTGCCCCCGAAACAGGATTAACTGACCTGGAAAATCTCAACACGATTACCTCTGTCGAAAAACGCTTATTACTTGACTTTAGTGAGTTAGGAATTCGTCTGGATAATAGCGAGGCGGTAACATTTGGGCCGACTTTGGAAGACGGACGCCAATCTTTAATTGTTGTTAGCGATAATAACTTCAACGCAGGCAATCAAATCACTCAATTCTTAGCATTTGGGTTAGAAATTGAACCCGCCCCTCAACCCGAATTAGTTGGATTTGCCTCTCTCCCCGCCGATACCTTTGCTGATGGCCCAGAATCAGGTGAAGGCGTTTCCTCCGACGAACGGACTGGCCCTTTCCCTGGACAACCTGTGGGCGGCTGGAGTGGCGTTCAATTTGCGGATGAAGACAGCTACTGGTTCTTGGTTGATAGCTTATTTGGCGGCGACTCCGACACCTTAGCCCGAATTTACAAAGTTGACCCCGATTTTGCTGGACTCGAAAATGGTGACGGTAGCGTTGAATTGGAATCAGAATTCATCACTCTCTCTGACCCCAACAACTTCATTCCCTTTGAAATTCGCAACGCCGACGACCCCGAACGTCCTTTAACTGGAACGGATTTTGATACCGAAGCCTTGGTTATCGGGGCAAATGGTGACTTGTGGGTGGGCGATGAATATGGCCCCTATTTGTTACATTTCGACCCCAACGGTGTCCTGTTAAAAGCCCCCATTCCCACGCCAGAAATTACGGTTGACGGGCCAGTAGAAGGTGAATTTGTTCGCGCCCCTCAAAATCCTGAAGTGGAGTCAGGGGAAGCAGAGGCGAATCTTCGCGGTTCTCGCGGCTTTGAAGGGATTGCCTACAGTCCTGACCGTAGCATTCTCTATCCTATTTTAGAGGCGCCTGTTGATGGCGACCCAGAAAATAGTCTGCGAATTTATCAGTATGATGTCGCTGCTGGGGAATATGCTTCAGAATTAGTTGGGTTGTATCCGTTAGATAATCCCGGTGATACGCCTACATTCCAATTGGGTGATTTTACGCCAATTAATGACCATGAATTCCTGGTAATTGAACGAGATGATTTTGAAGCGGAGGAGGCTTTCTTCAAAAAAGTCTTTAAGGTGGATATTTCGGAAGTGGATGACAATGGCTTTGTCAAAAAAGAGGAAGTCATCGATTTACTCAATATTGCTGACCCCAATGACCTCAACGGTGACAATAATTTAGCCTTTGATTTGCCGATTACCAGTGTTGAGGATGTGTTGGTTTACGATGAGAAAACTGTTCTGGTTTCCGTCGATAATAACTATCCCTTTGGTGATTTTGCCATGGGTCGTCCGCCAGAATTAGATAATAATGAAATTATCTTGGTGGAATTGCCTGAACCACTTGACCTTGACCCGTTATTGGGTGTAAATGGTTTAATTCCAGAAGTCAATACGTTACCGAATGGTGTGGCGAGTGGCGATACAACTCAAGATTCTACGGTATTATGGGCGCGAAGTTTGGCAGAGGGTGAAATTACGTTTGAATATTCAACTGATGCTGATTTCAGTAATATTGTAGGAACGGTTACTGCAACGGTTGAGGAAACCAATATTCCTGTAAAAGTTGAAATTACAGAACTAGAAGCCGGAACCGATTATTACTATCGTGTTACCGATGCTGCGGGAACAACAGCCGAGGGAATCTTTGAAACGGCGGCTGAAATGGGAACTCAAGCTGGGTTAAGTTTTGGAGTCACAGGCGACTGGCGTGGTGAATTAGCACCCTATCCAGCAATTACAAATGTTGCCGAACAAGAACTTGATTTCTTTGTCGAACATGGCGATACAATTTACGCTGATATTGGGTCTCCTGCGGTTTTAAATCCAGATGGAACTCGTAAAGAACAAGCCGAAACGCTTGATGAATATCGCGCCAAACATAATGAAGTTTATTCCGAACGTTTAGGGCTAAATGCTTGGGCAGATGTTCGGTCTAGCACGTCCATTTTAGCGACAATTGATGACCATGAAGTGATTAATGATTTCGCCGGAGGTGCGCCTGCGAGTTCGGATGAACGTTTCCCCGAAACTGAAGGGTTAATTAACGATACTGAACTGTTTGAAAATGGTCTGCAAACCTTCCAAGAATACAATCCGTTGCGGGATGATTTCTATGGAGAAACCGGAGAGGAACGCACCGAGGGAGAACGTAAACTTTATCGTTATAATACATACGGCAGTGATGCGGCGGTCATGGTTTTAGATACTCGGTCTTTCCGAGATGAGGCCCTCGCCGGACCCGAAGATTTTACTAATCCTGAAGATGTCGCGGAAGTTCTAACTGCCACTTTAACTGAAGATATCACCATGTTAGGTGAGGTTCAGCTTGAAGATTTAAAACAGGATTTAGTTGCCGCCGATGAAGCCGGAATTACCTGGAAATTCATCATGGTTCCGGAACCAATGCAGAATATTTTCCCCGGCGTGAATACAGATGCCTTTGAAGGATACGGCAAAGAACGCACAGAAATCCTGAAATTTATTACCGAAAACGAGATTGATAACGTTGTGTTTGTTGCGGCTGATGTTCATACAACGTTTGTGAATAATATCACCTACCAAGAAGAACCCTTCGGCGAACAAATCCCAACGAATATCTTTGGAATTACTACAGGTGCGGTTGCTTTTGATGCCCCCACAGGTGAATTTTTAGGTGATCTTTTTGTGAGTGGAAATCCAGACGCAGAAGCCTTGTACAATTCCCTGCCAATTGCCCCAGATACGGATGATATTCCTGACGACAAAGACGACTTTGTAGAACAGGCGATTAATAGTACCTTGTTAGAACCATTTGGTTTTGATCCTTTAGGTTTAGATAATAACTTACCTCAAGCTGAAGGATTAATTGATGCCGAACTTCTACAAGGTGATTACTTTGTCGGACATACCTACGGTTGGACTCAGTTTGATATTGACTCCGAAACTCAAGAATTAACCGTAACTACCTACGGAATTGAGGCTTATACTGAGGAAGAATTACTGGCTAACCCCGAAGAAATTATCAGCCAAGAACCGGAAATTGTCAGTCAGTTTGTTGTTAATCCTCAAGCTGATACCCCGACTCCTCCCGAACCCCGCAAAACCATCAGTAATATCGAATTTATTGGGGAAGGAAACCTAGAAACTGGGTTAATCTTTGAAGGAACAGAAGTTGGCGGTCTTTCCGGTATTGCCTACGATGAAGCCAATAATACATACTATGCCATCTCTGATGATCGTAGCAATATTAATCCCGCTCGTTTCTACAACCTTTCAATTGATTTGAGTGATGGAACGTTAGACACCGATGACATCACCGTTCAAGGTGTAACAACGCTATTAGATACTGAGGGTGAACCCTTTAACGAAGAAAGTCTAGACCCCGAAGGAATTGCCTTAACCGAAGCGGGAACTGTGATTATTTCTTCGGAAGGAAATGTGGGTGAGTTAGTTAATCCCTTTGTGAATGAATTTTCCTTGGATGGACAGCAATTGCAAGAATTCCCCATTCCAGAGAAATTCCTCCCTACCGCAGACCAAAGCCAAGGTATTCGCGATAATGAAGCCTTTGAAAGTTTAACCCTAACTCCCGATGGTAATACGCTATATACCGCCGCAGAAAGTGCATTATTTCAAGATGGCCCCTCTGCCGGGATTAATCAAGAAAGCTTGGCGCGTATTATTAAATATGATGCCGCAACAGGTGAACCTCAACAGGAATTTGTCTATCAAGTTGACGCCATTGAACCTCCGGAAACTCCCGACGATATTTCCCGAACTAATAGTTTAGCGGAATTATTAGCAGTGGATAATGCGGGAACGTTCTTGGCGTTGGAACGGTTCTTTGATAGTACCGGAGTCAACGATAACAAACTCTACGAGGTTTCCCTCACAGATGCGACAGATGTGAGTGAATTTGACAGCATCGCCGGAGAGGATTTTACTGCCATCACGGAGAAAAAACTGCTGGTAGACTTTAGTGAGATTGGCATGAACCTCGATGACTTCGAGGGATTAGTATTCGGGCCAGAATTACCCGATGGTCGTCAATCTCTAATTGTTGTCAGTGATAACGATTTTGACCCCGCCACACCTGCAACTCAGTTCTTTGCCTTTGCAGTGGAGTTAGAAGCGGTTTCTGACACTCCTACGGGAACAGACGGCGATGACATCCTCACTGGAACCAACACTAGCGAAACCATTGCTGGCGGTTTAGGTAATGACAATATTGAGGGTAACGCTGGCGATGATGTGTTGCGAGGTGACGCAGATAGTCGTTCGACCGGTGGAACTGTTGGCGGAAATGACACCATTAATGGCGGTTCAGGCGATGACAATATTGGTGGGAAAGCCGGAGATGATGAACTGTTTGGCGGTGAGGGTGATGACCAAATTTGGGGTGATGATGGTGATGACATCCTCCGAGGCGGTTTAGGTAACGATACCCTAACAGGAGATGACTTCTCTGGGGGTCAAGGTTCAGACATCTTTGTATTAGCAATAGGTGAAGGAACCGATACCATTACTGACTTTGAAGTTGGCGTGGATGTGATTGGTTTAGCCGAGAGTTTAACCGTTGCTGACTTGTCGATTTCCGGTAACACGATTTCTGTTGGCGATGAAATATTAGCCACAGTATTAGAAGTGACTGAACTCTCTGAGTCTGACTTCTTTACTCTCTAATCTCTTGAATTCCTAGTATTTGTAGAGGCGTTCTCAATGAACGTCTCTTTTCAAATTTGTGTACTATAGCAATACGGGGTTAGGTTAGGACAAAATCTGCTAAAATTGAGGCGATCGCGAGATGCACAATTTCCGACCTCCTCGCAAACGGCTTCTGAAACGCTTACGGTATAGGTAGTCTAGAAGGCAGTATTCCTACTCGATCAGGATATTAATTGAATAGAAACTTAGTTGAAAAGTAGGAGAACAGATAAAAAAATGAACAATATGAATACCGTCACTCTTTCTTTACCTTCTCCTTTAACTCTACAGATGGATTTAACTGACGAACAATTTTTTCAACTTTGTCAGGATAATACAGATTATCTGTTTGAACGAACAGCTAAGGGAGAATTGATTATTATGTCACCAACCGGAAGTGATACCGGAAATCGAAATATTGAACTAGCTTATCAACTTCAAGCTTGGAGTCGGCAAAATCAACTCGGTAAAGCTTTTGATTCTTCCACGGGTTTCAAACTTCCGAATGGTGCAGAACGCTCTCCTGATGCGTCTTGGATCGCAATAGAACGATGGAATAAATTAACTTCAGCACAACAAGGAAAATTCGCACCTCTATGTCCTGATTTTGTGGTTGAATTGCGTTCTGCTTCTGATGCTTTGAAAAAATTGCAAGAGAAAATGCTAGAGTACATTGATAATGGTGCTAAACTTGGATGGTTACTTGATCGCAAAAAACAACAAGTTGAAATTTACCGTCCTCAGCAATCTGTAGAAATATTGCGATCGCCAAAAACGTTATCGGGAGAAAATGTACTTCCTAATTTTGTTTTAGATTTGAAAGATATTCTCTACTAAGTATAGTAATGCTCAGTTTAGGTAAATCTTGTTGAGAAACAGCTTAATTTCTTAGATCCTCCATTATGGGTAAGTATCTGTTTAGAACTGATAATTTTGATTGCGAACCCATAAACTAATTGGAATCGCTTTTCCTTGAGCATTAACTTTAACTTCAACAACAAAAGATTCAGGGTTCTCTTGTTGAGCGTCTGTAATACTTGCATTGACTTGGCGACGTTGATCTTCTGGCATATAATAGGTTTCTAAACCATACTCAATTCCCCAACCATTTGATTCTCCCTGGAGTGCAATTTGATTTTCGGGTAAATCTTTCGGTAATGTTAAGCTCACTGCTACAGGTTTCCAGGCTTGAGGAGGGGAGGTTTGTTGTTGCTCTTGGGTAGGTTTTTCTAAAATAATATAAATTCGGGTTTCGGAGGGTAAATAGTCTTGCTCTTGAGCAATTTCTTCCCAACCCGGAAGCGTTTTTAGGGTTTCTGAGGTTGAAATATCATAGCTCAGAACCTGATAGTAACCCCGTAAAAAGTCATAAGGATCGACAGGTGCTGTTTGTAGAATAATGGTCTTTCCTGTTACATATGTATAAACGGCTTGCGCTGGAACCGAGGCAATTATAGCGAGTTGGAAAAATAAGGGTAGCAATAGTCGCCAACTCGGAAGATGTTTGACTTGAGATTCAGTTTTTTTACCTAGGTTTTGAGAGACATCCTCAGACAAATTTTTGGTATTTTTAAGGTTGGATTCAGACATAAAATTCAGCCTCCATATTAAACTAAAATTCAATCGGGTTCATCCGCTTGACGGGATAAATGTCGTTCAAACCATAACCCCGCTAAAATCACTCCGACACCACATAATATAAAGACAAATGCCTTTAATAGTAATTCAGTATTATACTCAAAAGTCCGGCTAATAATTTGTAAAGTGAGTAAGGTCATCCCAAACCAAAATGCACCTCGGTTTCCTTGTCCTAAGCCAATCCGAATTGAACCAGTTGCTAGTAAAAATAGTAAAATATTAAAAATAAATGTAAATAAAGTCAGGTTAATGCTTTGAGATGCGAGAAAAACAACTGCTGTCACACCTAAAAATACCGCGATCGCACTGCTAACTGCATCCAGTCCCCAACGTTGACCTGAATGACGAGGTTTAGCTAAATACAACCATTGCCAAATCGTTAAACCTGTGAATATAATTACATCTATTATCCAATGAAATTCATTAAGAGTAAACGGTTCATTTGATCTAGAGTAGGAGAAAGAATCCCCCATAAACCGAAAGGAAAAAAGATAAAATAAAACCCCTAATATTGCGATCGCAAAACGCCGAGTAGTTGGTTGAAAAGGTCGGCTATCAATTCGGGGAAGTAGGCTATCATCATAACTCCAAAGTAATGCAGGAGGTAAAATACATCCCATTGTCACTGATAATAGAGAAGAATATAGACTGAAAAGGGCGATAATATTCACTTCTAAAGCAGGAATTAGCAACAATATTGCCAGCGTAAAAATGACCCGTGATTCACACCAATAAGCTAAAGGAACAAATAATATTGCTGCTACTAATGGTGTATGAACCAATAGAAATTCTAATCCGTTTAATTGGTCTGACGTTGAAATATTACCGAATCCTGACCAATAGCCAATAATAATGAGTATAATAGAAATACTACCCAAAGACATTAATCGGAGGCTATAAGCCATTAATAAAACGCCAAATCCCCACACCAAAAACAGTCCGTAGGGAGAACCGCCAATATGGAACATTTGCGCCATTAAAGAAATATTTGCACCTAAACTGAGTGCGCCGAAAATCAGTAATCCTTCCCCTAGACGCTTTGTTTTGCGAGTTTCAGACCCAGATTGCCAAAGATAAAATCCACCAATATTCAGACCAATAAATAAACTCAATAACAAGAAAATTTTAAGCGATCGCGGCCATTGTTGCCAATTCGCAGCCACAAAAGTAATTACACCCAAACCGAGGAGAATTGCACCCAAACCGATCAGAATCATAACAAAACGGTTACTGGCAGCCGTCTCGATACTGCTAAACTGATAACGATCGTATAGCAGTTGATAAACAGAATCGTCAATCAATCCTTCTGCTTTCCAGAGTTGGGCTTCGTGGCGGAGTTGGCGACGAAATTTTTCTGTAGCCATCTTTAAACAGTTAACAGTTTTTTCAGTTAACAGTAAACAGTACACAGTACACAGTACACAGCAGTTCGTGAAGTTAAGAGAAATTTCAGTCTTATGCGCGAAGACTTTAAATATTAGACAGGGATTTTAATCCCTGGTTCAAACAACTGTAAACTGTTTACTGCATAACTGATAACTGCTAACGGTATTATTGTCCTCGAAGTTGTCCAGAAGTATGCTCGTGTTGGATTTGCAACTGTTGGCGGCCATTGCGAATCACTCGTAACATTTCACCGAGTTGTTGTTCAATACTTCCAAGCACATGATCTGCATATTCATCCGCTCCATTTTGAATATCTTGACATTCTGCCAAAGTTTTTGAGCGGACATCATCGAGTTCTTGCTGGGCTTGATAGCGAATTTGCTCAACTTCTGCCACCGTTTGCTGTTGGAGAGCTTCACACTCCATTTGCACCTGCTGACGTAACTGTTCGGCTTCGGCTTGAGCTTGCTGAATAATACCCATCTCATTCAAGATTTGAGTCGCCCGGTGTTCGGCGGCTTCCAAAATTTCTTGAGCGTATTCTTCTGCTTCTTGAAGAATTTCGTCTTTATGACGAACAATAATATCAGCCTCTTGAAACGCACTGGGTAAATTCAAGCGAATTAAATCCAACTGGTCAAGCAACTGTTCTTCGTCCACAAGGGTGCGCCGAGTCAGCGGAACCCGAGGACTATCCAGAATAATTTCCTCCAGTTGGTTCAGTTCTCGCTGAATATCAATCCCAGGTGTCCCACTCGGAGCGGTTTCAATTTCTGGGATAATTCCACTTTGGTCAGGTTCGATTTGGGGATTGGGGTCCTGGCGTAGCATTTATAAATATCTTTTATATATATCTTGGGCAACGTGTTTTGGAACGAGATGATCAACAGAACCGCTGAACTTGGCTATCTCTTTTACCACACTACTGGATAAAAAGCTATATTCGTTGGAGGTTGCCAAGAAAACTGTCTCAATCTTATCAGAGAGGGTCTTGTTCGTGTGAGCCATCTGAAGCTCCATTTCAAAATCTGACAAAACTCGTAACCCTCGAAGCAGAACCTGAGCATTTCGCTGCCTAGCATAATCAATAGTCAACCCTTCAAAACTGGCGACTTCTGAGTTATGCAAATGTTGAATGGAGGTGCTAATTTGCTCAATGCGTTCCTCGACGGTAAATAACGGAACTTTGTTTGGATTTTGCAGAACAGCAACCACCACCCATTCAAAGAGCTGACAACCTCGTTCTATAATATCCAGATGACCGAGAGTGATCGGATCAAAGCTACCAGGGTAAATGGCAATCACGATTGAGCCGTTATAGAAGTTACGGGAAAATTATAGGACGATTTGAAAACGGCAGAAACGAATGAGTCGAAACTCAACAATCGTAATGGCAAGCCTGCTTAACATCACGACAAATACACCCAGATTGGGAAACGTTCTACCCGAAGGCCCAAATATTAGCCATCTGCGCTAAATGGGGATCTTCCCGGTTTGAACTGGCGAACTGAACCATCTGCATCAATCCCCGCCATGCGGAAACGACGATCAAGATCAGCGGGTTCGGGCGAAACTTTTTCGGCTTCCTCCATCGTAATCCGACCTTCAACAACTTTCTCAAAGATCGATTGATTCAGCAGTTGCATTCCTTCGTAGGAGTCAGACTCCATTAATTGCGTTGCACTTTCTTCATCGCCTTTGAGTAGATAATCGCGCATTGCTGGAGTATTGATCAAAATTTCATGTACCGCAGTTCGACGATTTTCAACAGTCGGAACCAGTAACTGAGCGACAACAGACACCAAGGAATCACAAATCTGAATTCTCATGGTGGGTTGTTCATCCACGCTAAACAGGTTCAACAGACGGTTAATACTATTGATCGCATTTCGAGTGTGAAGGGTTCCGAGAACTAAGTGACCGGTTTGTGCGGCTTGAAGGGCGGTATTGATGGTAATGCGATCGCGCATTTCCCCAATGAGAATCACGTCTGGATCTTCGCGCAAAGCCGATCGCAATGCTTTATGAAACTCTAACGTATGCAGACCCAGTTCTCGCTGACTAATCAAACAGCGATGGGAAGGATGCACAAATTCAATCGGATCTTCAATGGTAATCACGTGCTTTTTGGCGGTTTCATTCAAATAGCGAATCATCGCCGCCAATGTCGTTGATTTCCCTGAACCCGTTGGCCCCGTCACCAAAATCAATCCTTGAGGAAAACCAATAATCTTTTTCAGGACTTCCGGTAAACCCATTTCATCAATGGAGGGAACTTTCAACGAAATTAATCGCAGTACCATCGCCCCGCCATTGAGAGAGTCAAAACAGTTGACCCGACATCGAACTAAACCGGGATAAAAAATCGCTGCATCTAGTTCTTTATCTTGGGAAAACTGCTGTCGCTGATGAGGCGTCAATATCTCCGCCAAGTATTGCTCAAAAATTTCCGGTGAAACCTTGACCTGATCTTTGCCTCTGACCATCTCACCTTGAATTCGGAAACGGGGAGTATGTCCCACCCGAATATGAATATCAGAGGCTTTGAGATTATACGCATCTTTGACCATCTGTTTAATTGTGGTCTTTGCGTGCGCCTGTTTGTCATGGGCTTCTATCGATTTCGGAGGTGGGGGAACTTTTGGTAAAGGGTGGTTTGACTGAGGTACAGCAGCGTTCGTCATAAGTTGAATTCTCCTGGCTTACGAATTCAGTAAATTTTTATCAGGTCAATTAAATGCAATTATAGAAAATTTAAGGACTGTCTGTAGAGGGTTTCAATGTTTTGTTATTAAAATTTTAGATCGAATCCGATTATATGACCGTACAAACGCGCACTGTAGAAAAGCGTTGCTTAGTTCTTCTCAATTTTCTACATTTTACGGTTAACTGTCGAGAACCCTAAAATCACCTAAAATTAAAATAATTCTTGCTAAACGGGAACAGAAACTCAGGGGATTTCCGATGAAAATTCATCACAAGATTATTAATTGGCTCGAAGTTCATGGGGTAGCCCCGGCTTATGCAGGCGGAATACTAATGTTCTTGTCGCTGTTTTTCTTTGGTGCTGCAACTAATACCTTAGCAGGTTGGCTGTATGTATTGAGCGGGATCGGTATTGCACTCCTGACGCTTGCAGCCATTTTACCTGTGCGATCGCTTAAACCCCTACAGGTTCACCGTCGCCCCATCGAACCGATCAGCGTCGGAAATCAACTCACTGTCGAACTTGAAGTTTACAATCGTTCTCATCAAGCCAAAACCTTGCTACAAGTATACGATCAACTGCCCCCCAGTTTAGGAAAATCTGCCACGGCGATCGAAACTCTACCTCCGCGCAGTAGCTATCATTGGGTGTATTATCTGCCAACGGAACGACGCGGGGTTTATCATTGGGAACGGGTGCAATTTCGGACTGCGACTCCGCTCGGATTATTTTGGTGTCGTCGTTTCCGTAGCGCCAAAGCCACTGCAATTGTCTATCCTACCGTTTTACCCTTGACAACTTGTCCGTTAGTTGATCAAATGGGATGGGAGCAAAATCAACAAGTTCGCGATCGCAGTCAATTTCAGATGGCAACTGAAGGAGTAACCCGTACCCTCAGACCCTATCGTTATGGCGATCCGACTCGTTTAATTCATTGGCGATCGAGTGCGCGATATAATCAATTGCGGGTTCGAGAACTAGAAGTCGCCACAGGCGGTCAAGAAATTATAATATGTCTCGATAGTGGCAGTTCTTGGGAGAATGATGATTTTGAACAGGCGGTGATTGCTGCGGCTTCTTTGTATTTTTATGCTTCGCGATCGCAGTTTAATGTACAATTGTGGACAGCGAAAACGGGCTTAGTGCAGGGAAATCGAGTTGTATTAATGACTCTGGCTGAGGTTCAAGATAGGTCCGAGGCGAACGCAGACGATTTTCCAGACGTTCCAGTAATCTGGCTAACTTCAAACGTACAGAGTCTAACTTCACTCCCCGTTGGTAGTCGTTGGGTGTTGTGGTCAAATCAAGACAAAGTTCCTTCATCCCAAACCCCATCCGTTTCTGAACAAGGTTTACAAATTTCTTCCGACAAACCCCTACAACTCCAACTCCAGTCATCCCTCAAATAACCGATAACTGAAAAACTGTGTACTGTTTACTGTTCATTGTTCACTGAAATAGTCCCATCGTGCGATACAATTGAGCCAACTGACTCCAATATTAAACTCTGATAGTTATGACAACCGAGACGGAAAGCAATTTATCGACTCAAAAAAGCCTAGAGGCGATGAAAAAGTTCTCTGAACAATACGCCAAGCGTACAGGAACCTATTTCTGTGTAGATCCTTCTGTAACTGCGGTTGTGATCGAAGGACTCGCCAAACACAAAGATGATTTAGGCGCACCACTTTGTCCCTGTCGCCACTATGAAGATAAGGAAGCAGAAGTGAAAAGTACCTTCTGGAACTGTCCTTGTGTTCCGATGCGGGAACGGAAAGAATGTCATTGTATGTTGTTCCTGACTCCAGATAATGATTTTGCAGGGGAGAAGCAAGACATCGCAATGGAAGATCTCGAAGCCGCTCGTCAAAATATGGCATAAAAATATCAAATTCAAAATCGCTTTTCAAACGTATTTAGCATCAGTCGGGTGGGCAATGCTCACCCTATTGAAATTTTTAACTCGATAGAATTTTGACTAAGAATAAATTATATTAAAATAGAATTAGAATAATGCCAGATGAAATTCCGTCAGAGTTTTGGGAAGGGATCGAACAATTTAATCAACGAGAATATTACGCTTGTCACGATACATTAGAAGCCTTATGGATGGAAGCGATGGAACCGACGAAAAAGTTCTATCAAGCCATCTTGCAAATTGCAGTCGGACTGTATCATTTGAGTAATCAAAATTGGCGCGGTGCAGTTACTTCCATGGGCGAAGGAATGCGTCGGCTTGACTATTATCAACCCGATTATTTTGAGATTAACGTTACAGAATTAATCGATCAAACCTCTTATTTATTGACTGAACTTCAACAAGCCGGAACCGAAAAAGTCGCAGATTATATGTTTACTGAAAATTCAGAAAAAAACTCTGTTGGGATTTCGGCTATTAAAATCACAAAAATTAATTAAATTAGTTGCTAGCTATTGGTTATAAAAACAGGAAATCTAAGAGAAAAGAATATTAAAAAAAGTATTGTAATTGTGCTTTAGCACTACATTGTTTTTTCTACGCGCTGAAGCGCAACTACAAAACCTGGAAGCTTAATCATTCAGTACAAACTTTTTTGTATTAATTAATTTTGATTTTGAAGAAAAGTTTATAATCGAGCTAGTCATTAAATTTAATATAATTCGATGATAGAACGAACACTTCCTCACCTGGAAACTGAACGACTCATTCTACGTTTACCGACCTCAGAAGATGTGCTAGAAATTGTACGATACTATACAGAAAATAAACAACATTTAATGAACTTTGAACCGCTGAGATCATCAGAGTTTTATACTCGACAATATTGGAGTTGTGAGGTTAAGCAGCGTGTGATGGAATTCAAAGGCGATCGCTCTTGCAAACTCTTCTTGTATAATCAAGAAAATCCTAGTGAAATTATCGGCTCGGTAAATTTTGCCAATTTTATTCGCGGGATGTGTCATTCTTGTACATTGGGTTATAGTGTCGCGGCTTCTGATCAAGGAAAAGGCTACATGACAGAAGCCTTGAGGGTTGGGATTGATTATGTCTTCAAGTCGTTCAATTTGCGTCGAATTACCGCCGCTTATATTCCTCACAACCAACGTAGCGGTAATTTACTGAAGCGGCTAGGGTTTCGAGTCGAAGGGTTCTGTCAGGATTATATTCTGATCAACGGTCACTGGGAAGATCATATTCTTACCAGTTTAATTAATTATGATTGGCAATTTCCAGAATAAATGAATGGAGTTCAATTAACAAGGCGCAATATCAAGGGCGCGTTTTCCGCCCCAATGCTGAATAATTTTATCATCATAATTATCGGAAACTTCTAAAACAGTGAGAACTGAGGCTTCTAGTTCTTCAGGGTCGCAAGTTGAACCGACAATACTGTGACTAAATAGAATATCTCCAGCTTTATTCACTGAAAAAGCCCCAAACATCATTTCAGCATTTTCTTGAAGTAAGAAACGCATCAGTTCAGAGGAAATATTAGCACCAACAACGACTTTAGATTGTGTTCTGATAATTGTTTCATCATCTTCCCAAGGATTAATTAATACTTCCACCCAAGCCGATCCCAAAAATAAACCAAATCCAGGTTTATCCAGTGTTTCCCAGGGATAATCATCAAATAATTCATCCATCCAGCTAAATATTTTATCGTAACACTCTTGCTGGGCTTCAGTCTTAAACTCAATCATTTATTTTCCTCCCATTCACAGTAAGGATTTTTGACTAAATTTGCGTTATAGTAGCGGGAATCATCAGAAACATCTTCGCCGATCCAGTCGGGAATTTCTATGGTTTGATTGACATCTGTGAGTTCGACCTCAGCTAAGATTAACCCTTGGTTTTCTCCAAAAAATTCGTCAACTTCCCAGATCAGATCTCCCAATGGGATTTTATGTCGTTTCTTTTCAATTAAAGGGCGATCGCACAAGGTTTGTAACATTTCTTCTGCGTCTTTCACCGGAATCTCATACTCAAATTCAGGTCGAACTTGATTCACCGCAGGCCCTTTTATGGTTAAATATCCCTGATCCCCAATAATTCTAACTCGCACAGTTCGTCCTTTTTGACTGGAGATATAACCTTGACAATACAGTTTACCTTCTGCAAGCGATCGCCAGCGGTCATCTTTAACTAAAAACTTCCGTTCGATTTCTGTTCCCATTATGATAGTAATTTAAACTCAGAGTAAATTGAACTCAATCTCACCTAAATATTCTGAGTTCTCTGGCCTTACTATTCCTGTTACTGAGAGTAAAACCTCAGACCCCAGATATCAGTGAGTCAGATTCAATTAGATTCTCTTATTTTACAATATGCTTAAACGCTTATCATACAATTTCGATCTATTCCTGGGTGTAATTCTTCTTGTCATTCTCTTGAGTGGGTGTCAGTCACAGACTCAACTCACAGTTATTGGCTTTAATGTAGAGTCTGGGGATGCTGACCCGAATTATATTGCAAATCGATATATTCAACCGATGCAAAGGGTTGATATTTGGGGATTTTCTGAAGTTCAAAATCAGACTTGGATAGATCGGTTTGAAACCGCAGCAGAAGTCAGAAACAAAGGAGATTTTAAATCGATTCTTGGGACAACGGGAAAAGCGGATAAATTAGCGATTCTTTACAACAGTAATCGGCTGACTCTAATTAAACAAGAAGAACTCAAATATATTAATATTGGCGGTTCAGTTCGAGCTCCTTTAGTTGGACAGTTTCAAATTAAATCGACTCAACAGCAATTTTTATTTATGGTGAATCATTTGTATCGAACGAATGAAAAAGTTCGCCATGAACAAGCGCGTTTACTGAATCGCTGGGCGCAAAAACAGACCCTTCCAATTATTGCAGTGGGAGATTATAATTTTGACTGGGATGTCAAAAATGGAGAGACGAAACGGGATCGAGGCTATGATTTATTCACTGAAAATGAGGTGTGGATCTGGGTTCGTCCCCAGCAAATAATTGCAACTCATTGCAGCAAACGTTATGACAGTATCTTAGATTTTGTGTTTATTTCTGGTGCGATCAAACCTGCATCAGCCACCTCTAAAATCCTTTACCCACAAGCAGATTACTGTCCAGATACCCCGCAAAAAAGCGATCATCGACCTGTACAAGCGACTTTTGATTTCTCAACCGCAAGTCCTTGATCTAAAATCAGAATGATTGAGTTTTGATTGATCGCAAAAATGATTATTATCGTGATGGGAGTTTCCGGTTCTGGGAAAACAAAAATTGGTCAGCAGTTGGCTGAAGGTCTAAATTTTCAGTTTAGGGATGCGGATGAATTTCATTCGGCTGATAATATTGAAAAAATGGGTAATAATATTCCACTGACGGATGAGGATCGTCAGCCTTGGCTGGAAACAATGCAAGCTGAAATTGAACGATGGTTAGAAGATAATCAAAATGTAGTTTTGAGTTGTTCAGCTTTGAAAGAAAAGTATCGACAAATGTTGTGGCGAGATCCGGATCAAATGAAGTTAGTTTATTTGCAGGGATCATATACACTGATTGCAGAACGACTCAAAAATCGTCAAGATCATTTTATGAAAGCCGACTTACTCAAAAGTCAATTTTCCGACTTAGAAGAACCAAAAGAGGGAATTTGGGTAGATATTTCCCAGACTCCCTCAGAGATTGTTCGAGAAATTAGAGAGGTTCTCTAACTTGTAAATATTTCACTTGCAAGTCTTTCACTTGCAAATATTTCCCGGAAAAAACCTTAAACAGAACTCAAGAATTTCTCAACTTCATCGGCGGTCGGTTGAGCGGTTAGCGCACCCATTTTTGTCACGCTTAAAGCCCCGACAGCACTCGCATAAGTGACCATTTTCTTAATAGTTTCTGGGTCATTTAACCCCCGAATACCATAGTGACAGACTTGATGAACAAAGCCAGCAACAAAGGCATCTCCGGCTCCCGTTGTATCGACAACATTGACATTAAAAGCGGGAATATGACCTTGAAATTCACCGAGAGAATAGGCACAACCTTTGTGACCATCTGTGATCATTATACCTTCTGTTGAATCGAGTTGAGCATGAATAGAAATTGGGTCAGCAGTATTGAAAAAGAGTTGCGCTTCTGATGCTGACAATTTGACAAAATCAACCCGTTTGAGGAGTTCCAAGATCAAGCCTTTTGCAGTCGAAGGATTTTGCCAAAAAACGGGACGCCAATTAATATCAGCGAGGATTTTTAGGTTATAGTGATCGGCCATTGCCAACGTATGAAGACAAGCCTCGTAAGATTCAGGAGAAGCTAAAGCAATTGTACCTAAAACCAAAAAATCAGCCTCAACAAATAAGCTTTCAGGAATTTGTTTGGCTTGTAAATGGGTATCCGCAAACTCAAGGGTTTGATAGTCTCCAAAACCTGCAAATTTGGGTTCACCGTTGTGAGAACGCAAAACAAAAACCTTACGAGTCGGGGTTTCGGCAAAGTATTGAATTGCAGTTGTTTCAACACCGATCTGTGCGAAGAGTTCGACAAGCTGCTTTCCAACTTCATCAGTTCCAACTGCACTAATCAAAGCCGTACTAATTCCGAGTTTGACTAAGCCAGAAGCAACATTTGCTGGCGCACCACCCGGATAAGCAGTCCAAGATGCAACCTGATCAAGCGATCGCCCAGATTGGTCAGCGATACAATCAAATAGAACTTCACCCATACAAAGAACACGAGCCGGATTGATCATAATCATACAGAATAGTGCTTAGACACAAGGATAGGATAAAGAAAATCTGGGAGCTTAGAAACAAAAAAAATTAATTCTTACTTAACGACTCGTTATTAATTTATAGTTCACCTCTTAGAATTATAAATAGGTAATTATGCAGAGATAGGAAATCATCATGGCGCATAGCAAATCTCACAGTCCTGTTTCCCTTTCAGAGCGGGAATTGCAGGTTGTTGATCTGGTAGCGGGTGGGTTAACAAATCAGGAAATTGCAGAGCGGCTAGAAATTAGTAAGCGGACTGTGGACAATCACATTAGCAATATTCTGACCAAGACAGAGACCGATAACCGAGTTGCTCTTGTTCGTTGGGCATTGCAATGGGGTAAGGTATGCCTAGATAATATTAACTGTTGCATTCTGCCTCCAGCATCTGAACAGATCGAAGAGCAGCAAGTGCCTGTCGAATAAAGCCAGCTCACTGAACAACCGCATTGATGCAAACAGCCCACTCAGAACAACTCTACTTTCAACTCCGATGCCCCCGATTACCTTTAGCCGTCTACCGAGAAGTGGCAGCTCATTTGCGTCAGGTAGAGGGGGTACAAACAGGTTTAAATCCACAAGGGAGCAATTGTGAATCTTCACCGCCAGGATCGTTTGATTACACACGCAGCCAAGTCGGAAGTCTCTGGATACAGTATCCAGAAAATGTATCTTCCACCAGTCGCCAACAGGTAGACCGCATTCTAAACTACTATGGCGATCGCTATGGGTCATGGGAAAACAGTTGAACAGTGGACAGTTAACAGTACACAGTACACAGTACATAGGCAATAGGTTATAACTGATAACTGACATTACTGCTGACTATTGACTGATAGCTGACATCACTGTTTACTGCTTACTGATAACTGATCACTGTAGAGATGGAACGAATTCAAGCGATAAGGGGAACGCGAGATATTTTACCGGAGGAAGTGGGATACTGGCAATGGCTAGAATCAACCGCTAGAACGATTCTCACCAGAGCCAAGTATCTCGAAATTCGGACTCCAATCTTTGAACAAACGAGCTTGTTTGAACGGGGGATCGGAGAGGCGACTGATGTGGTGGGTAAGGAAATGTATACGTTTAGCGATCGCGGCGATCGCTCGATTACTTTACGTCCAGAAGGAACAGCAGGGGTTGTTCGCAGCTTTATTGAGAATAAACTCCACGCAGGCGGGATTCAGCGACTTTGGTACACGGGGCCAATGTTTCGCTATGAACGTCCCCAAGCCGGACGACAACGCCAATTTCATCAGTGGGGTGTGGAGGTTCTCGGAAGTCACGATCCCCGTGCTGATGTAGAGGTGATTGCGATCGCCACAGATATTTTGCAAGCTTTGGGGTTAAAAAATCTCCATCTGAATTTAAACTCTGTCGGAGATTTCCAAGATCGCAGCCGCTACCGCCAAGCGTTGGTTGAGTATTTTACGCCTTACAAAACCGAACTCGATGATGATTCTCAAGATCGTCTCACCCGTAATCCTTTACGCATTCTCGATAGTAAGGACGAACGAACTCAAGAAATCGCTCAAAATGCACCCAGTATTCTCGATTATCTCAGCGAACAGTCCCAGACTCACTTTCAAAAAGTACAGCAACTCTTGACTGCGTTAGGGATCGCTTATACGCTGAATCCTCGTCTGGTTCGAGGGCTAGACTACTACACTCATACTGCTTTTGAGATTATTTCTGACGATCTGGGTGCTCAAGCAACGGTTTGTGGAGGGGGAAGGTATGATGGTTTAGTTCAAGAACTGGGCGGATCTCAAACTCCGGCGGTAGGCTGGGCGATGGGTTTAGAACGGTTAATCTTGCTTCTACAACAACTGCATACGTTACCTCAGTCCGAATTGGATTTTTATATTGTTTCTCGTGGAGAACTCGCCGAAAGTCAAGCCACAATTCTGGCTCAAAAATTACGCCATGCTGAATTTAGTGTTGAAATTGATTTGAGTGGGAGTGCATTCGGGAAACAATTTAAACGCGCCGATCGCAGTGGTGCAGTCAGTTGTTTAGTATTAGGAGACGAAGAAGCCGAAAATCAAGCCGTGAATTTAAAATGGTTGAAGACGGGAGAACAAGAAACTATTTCTCAATCCGATTTCCTGGCTAAAGTAGACGAAATTCGCACTAAAATTCAATCGACGAGAACCCCGAGTGATAGTTAGCCATTCCATAAACGGCTCATCGATTAGTTGAATTGGAGATACTGTTCAACGAAAGTGATAATTTCCTCATCTTTGAATTCTTGAGCAAGCGTTTTGAGTTTGTGAGTAAAAGGAATATATTTGGGATCGAGTTTTTCTAAATAATTAGCTCGCTCCTTTATTTTTCGCATACTGCCAAGCAATGCCAACTCATAGAATACATCACTCTCTTGAGACGCTGGAATCTCTAAAACCGGAGAAACTGTTTGCTTTTGGGTTTGACAGTTTTCCAAAAACTCTTGAAGCTGTTTAACTTCAAAGTTCTCAGTGAATTGGCAGACTTTTTGAGCAAAAACTGTATATTTCTCATCTTGCTGTTTTAACTGTTCAACTTGCTGTTGAATTTTTAAGAGAAAACCACCTTTGACAAGATTCTCCAGTTGAAGTAATTTTTATAATGGTGGAGTCTCTATCATCGTTGAGAGCTTTGAGTCTGAAGTCTCTAAGTTTTCATAAACCCACTTTAAAGGTAAGTATTTTTCCAAGAGATTAAATAACTTTTGTTCATCAATGGGTTTCGCTAAAAAATCATTACAACCGGGAATTAGACTGGAAATCTGTTCTGTATCGAGAGCGATCGCTGAAATTGCAATAAATTGACTTGTTCGAGTTGATGAGCGTATAAATTGATCGAACTTTCCTTTGATAAAATAACCCCGTTGTCGGACAATGGGTTTTGGGATGAATTATGATGTTTGTTGGTTTGATATCTTTATGAATAATACGCTGTTGATTGAGATAATGAAGTGCTTCTGCTAGCTGAATCGCAATCTTCAAAAACTCAACGAGAGAATGCTCTGAGCCTCTCCAATAGTCCCTCATTTAATGAACCGACTGTCTAGTCGCGCAAATATCTTGTGATTTTTCGGGTTGTCAAGCAATTCACCCAAATTGTCCAGCAGCAACGCGACTCTGTCTTGAGTTATTGAGCAACTCACATAATTTCTTAATGTTCCAGACTAGCAAAAACCATCTGGTATAACATTTTGGTGAAAAAACGCAAGTTAAACTGTAATGTCTTTCCCACTCGCTCAAATCTTTGTAGAATAGTGGAGATTTCGCTTTTATTTTCGTGAGCTGGGGTGTCTGTTATCGGGTAGTGTGCCAATTTTGGTTACTTCTCATTAGATTTCAGCCGTCATTCCTTTAAACAAAGGTTGACAGATATACCATTGTGAGGTAGGGAACGTCGTCAACGCATTCAATTAACAGGTCAATGATTCAGAAGCACTCGCTATCTTTTATTACACAAACTATAGTCGGAACTCTGGCGGGTACAATTATCGGTTGTTCGGTGTTAGGTTCATCAACCGCAATAGCGGGTGCCGTGTTGGGGGTAGTTCGCTCTAGCAATGCAACCGATTGGAGCCAGATCGAAGGACGCTTACAAGCCGGTCAGATTAATTATAGAACGGTCGATCTCAATAATATTCGTAGTGTTACGGATCTCGCGGGGATTCAAGTTCTATTTTTACCCAACTTAGAAGACTTAAAAACAGAACAAATTAAAGTGATCCAGCAATGGGTTAATCAAGGGGGAAAGCTGATTGCAAGTGGGCCAGTTGGTCAGAGATCGACCCCTTTAGCTCGTCAACTTTTGAGAACATTACTGGGATCTTATTGGGCTTTTCCTTTGAGTACCCCAGCTCAACCTGAATCCAAAAGTAATCGCTGTCGAGAACAAATTTGTCGGGATTTAACGCAATGGTCGCCCTCTGTGAAAAGTGAGGGAACAGTTAGTGGTGGTGTATTAATTCCTTCTAGTTTGGAAAGCTACACAGCAGGAGTTTGGACGGGGAGTGGCGGTTCTCCGTCTGTAATTACGACTCGCAATGCGACTTACATCGGTTGGCGCTGGGGAAGTAGTGAAGGTGCAGATATTGATGCCAGTTGGTTACAAGCGGCAGTTAATCGCTATCAAAATACATACAATCCAGGTGTAGCAGCCAATACTCCGCCCGCCCCTTCGCAACCGACATTTACGAATAGTCCCAGTAATCCCCAAAATTCCCAGGAGACTCAACCGTCTGAACAGAATCAAGCTCAAACTCCGAATCGAACTTCTAGAACCCGCCCCAATCCCAATACACGCTTAACTCCGCCCCAAACTCCCAATCGGGCTTCGGCTCAACGTAATACCAATACACGCTTAACTCCGCCCCAAACTCCGAATCGGGCTTCAGTTCAACCCAATCCCAATACGGCTTCACAACCGAGTAATAATCAACCCCCGAACCCACCGCCTCCGAGAACTCAGACCGTTGAGCGACCTTCAGGGCCCTATAGACAGAGTTCATCTCAGTTAGTGAGACTATTTCCTCGGTCTGGCGCACCTGCGAGTTCTAATTCTGATAACTCCAACTGGAGAGTCAGTACCCGAACCAATGACCAAGGTGTACTCGAAACCTTCATCGATCCCTCGAACCAGTCTGCACCTGCGGGCTTAAGCGTAACGCCCGGAAATGAACCGATTGATGAATACATGGCGCGGGCAATGCGTCAAGAGTTATTAAACCTATTGGGACGGTTTGAAAATGCCCTCGTTGCCGCCAATTCTAATGGTACGCCTGTGAGTTTGAAAGTGGCATCGGCTGAACTGAGTGAAGTTCCTCAAAATCCCATTGATAATCAAGCCGCCAGAGAAACAATTGCCTATGTTCAAAAGGTTCTCAAAGAGTTTCCCCAACTCGTCGATCAACAAAATTGGGCAGCCGCCCGCCAACAATGGCTAGAAGCCCGGACAAAACTCTGGGAAAATTATCCCATCGATGGAGAACGAGCCGGAGCTGAAATTCGCGCCGTTTGGCTCGATCGCGGTACGATTGTGGCAGCCAGAGGAGAAGCGGGACTGCGGCAAATCTTTGACCAACTCGCCCAAGCCGGAATTAATACTGTCTTCTTTGAAACGGTGAATGCGGGTTATCCGATTTATCCCAGCCGCGTCGCCCCCGAACAAAATCCCCTGACTCGGGGTTGGGACCCTTTAGCCAGTGCGGTAAAACTCGCTCACGAACGCGGAATGGAGTTACACGCTTGGTTATGGACGTTTGCAACGGCGAATCAACGTCATAATACTCTGGTTAGCAAACCTGCTGACTATGTCGGGCCTGTTCTCAGTGCTTATCCAGACTGGGCGAATCGAGATAATCGCAGTCGGGTTTGGCATGAACGAGACGGAAAAGCCTACCTCGATCCCGCAAATCGGGAAGTTCGCAGTTATATCTTGCGACTGGTTGGAGAAATTGCCCAAAACTATGAAGTGGATGGCATACAGCTTGATTATATTCGTTATCCCTTCCAAGATCCCAATCGCAATTTTAACTTTGGCTATGGAACCGCCGCGCGGGAACAGTTTCGCCAGTTAACGGGAGTCGATCCGATTTCTATCAGTCCCAAAGATCGTCAATTATGGCAACAGTGGACAAGCTTCCGAGTTGAACAGGTGAATTCAATGGTGAAGGAAGTGTCTGAGTTACTCCGACGGCAGTATCCAAATGTGTTGCTTTCGGTTGCAGTTTTTCCCCATCCTGAACAGGATCGAATTCGCAAAATTCAACAACATTGGGAAGTCTGGGCGCAGCAGAATTACATTGATTTACTCGTTCCGATGACCTATTCGTTGGATACGAACCGTTTACATCGGATCACAGAACCGTTAACGAGTTCTAACCGTTTGGGGGCAACCTTAATTGTGCCATCGGTGAAGTTATTGAATATTCCTGAAATTGTTGCGATCGATCAAATTCAGGCGTTGCGAGACTTACCGACTGGGGGATACTCGATCTTTGCCGTCGAAAGCATTGGCTATAATCTCCAGTCCTACTTTAATCGCACCCAAAGCTGTGAGGATCAAAGTTGTCGTTCTACGGCGATTCCCTATCGTCAACCCTTTGTAGCGGCGGCTGACCGTTATATGGCTCTGAAACGGGAATGGAGTTTTCTACTCGCGAATGACCGTTTATGGATTCGAGAAAACGAACTGGAAAGCTTGAGCAAAAAAGCCGATCGCTTAGCAGAAGCGTTGAATGAATTAGCCAGCGATCCATCTGCAAAGAATCTGAATCAGGCTCAACGGGCGCTCAGAGTATTTCGAGGTCAATTCCAACGAGCAATGCGGTTACAAGCCCTAGAACAACAGTATCAAGTCGCCAGTTGGGAAAATCGGTTATCTAGTATTGAGATGCTCCTACGTTACGGTGAACGGGTTAAGTTAAACCAACGTTAGAAAAGTCATCTGCATCATGCCCAGTAGAGGATGGGTTAGCACCAGCTAACCCACCGCGTGCCTCATAAATCCCGTTGAGGGGCTAGGCTACGCTTTCATCAGACTCGTCTTCGTCATCAGCCTCTTCAGCGACTAACTCTTTAAATGCCTTCCCCGCAGAAAAAGCAGGAACGGTGGTTTCGGGAATGGTCATCGGTTGGCCAGTGCTAGGGTTGCGACCTTCACGCGCTTTGCGATGTCTGGCTTCAAAAGAGCCAAACCCAACAAGTGTTACCTTTTTGCCCTCTGCAACTGCATCCATAATAGATTCACAGATGGCTGAAACAATTGCATCAGCCTGTTTTTTGGTGACTCCTGCTTTATATGCAGTTTCTTGGACTAGCTGTTCTTTATTCATGATCCGTGTACCTCAGTTAAGCTATTGCCTGTGTTCTTTAACAGAAGAACTGATGGCTGTTCTAACACAAACTACTTTGTAATAGGCAAGTTTATCCTATTGTTTCACGTCGAATTGGAAAACTGTGACACAAAACAGGAGGGAATTGGATAACTTCTGTGAGGGTCTGATCGCGTTGGGCTTGGACTGAATGTAGCAGATCATCGAGTTCAATTCACGAGTAGATTTGGGTCTTTCAGTCGGTTAACCTGGATTCTAGCCTCCAAGAAACGTTGAGCCACGCTTTAGCTCAAAGCTTTGCTCTATCAGCGATTTGGCTTTTTCAAGCGGCTCCACTTCACTCCGATGGGTCAATGTTCACCGACTGTATCTGTGATTGTACAAAGCACCTGTACTTCTATGATAGAAGGTCGAATGATTGAATCGAGATTGCAGAAAACGAGATGGAATGCGATCGCCACTCTTCCAGACCCAACGCGAGTAGACTTTGGAAAGATTTAAGATTGCTGTAGCTCTTTACCCAAATTGTAGAGACAATTTTACCTGTTGTTCACAAAATTCGGCTAAATTAATAACAATAGCTAATCTCTTGAGCTTTTCGTCAAGGCAAAGGCTCAATATATCAATCAGACATTCTCCATACAGACTGCCCGACCACGGGATACTTGCAGTCTATATATTTTGCTGGCTTACCACTCACCACTGATTGAATTTTTTATCTAATTTAAAATATCCTTTAGATCAGGAATAGAACTAATGAATAGCATCTCTCAATCTCATTGTCCTGTATGTGCTTCTACCGAGTGGAGCGTCTTTTTTCAAATGCCAGAGGTTCCGGTTTTCTGTAATCTATTGTGGAGTGATCGGCAAGCGGCGCAAAATTGTAATCGCGGGGACTTAGAGTTAGCCTTCTGTTCTCACTGTGGTTTTATTGGTAATATTGCTTTTGATCCGACCCGTTTAGAATATACTCAATTCTATGAAAACGCCTTAGATTTCTCGCCTCGTTTTCAGCAATATGCTAAATCTTTAGCCATGAGTTTAATTGAACGCTACAATCTCCACGATAAAACGATTCTTGAAATTGGATCGGGGAAAGGAGAGTTTTTAATTCTACTCTCTGAACTCGGAGACAATCACGGAATTGGATTTGATCCGAGTTATGTTCCTTTAGAAAAGCATCAACACAGTCAAGATAAAGTTCAATTTATTCAAGACTATTACTCCGAACGTTACAGTGAGTATCAAGGAGATTTTATTTGTTGTCGGCACACTTTAGAACATATTCCCTATCCGACTAAATTATTAGAGACAATTAAACAAACGATTGGGCAAACTCAGCCGCATATCTTCTTTGAAGTTCCGAATGCCTTAGATACTTTTGTTCGCTTGGGAATTTGGGATATTATCTACGAACACTGTGGATATTTTTCTCCAGTTTCTCTGGCTTATACGTTTTCATCTTGTGGGTTTAGAGTTGAGCAAGTTGAAGAAGAGTTTAACGGACAGTTCCTTTCTCTTGAAGCTCATTCTAGCGAAACTGTAACCTCATTAACGGCAGACCAAACTACATTTGTTCAACAACTGGCTGAGTCAATTCAACAGTTTAAAACAAAGTTCAACGAAAAAATTGACTTTTGGAAAAATCAGCTAGAAACCTATAGTAATCAAGGAAAAAAAATGGTGATTTGGGGTGCAGGTTCAAAAGGTGTGACCTTTTTTAATTTCCTAAAAATGCAAAATACTATTGAATATATCGTTGATATTAACCCTCGAAAACAAGGAATGTATGTTCCGGGAACAGGACAAAAAATCATTCCGCCTGAATTTTTACAAGAGTATCAACCTGATGTTGTCATTGTGATGAATCCTATCTATAAGGATGAAATCAAAGAAATGCTAGATAATATGGGTTTACAAGACTGTCAGCTAGAAACTAGAGTTTAATACAGTACACAGTATACAATGAATAGTTAACAGTAAAAAAGCGATCGCTTTCACTCTAAAACAAGCCAAGCGATCGCAATCCTATTACACTTTGGAGATAATCAAATTATGACTGATTCATTTTTAGTGCTAATGAATTCATTCTCATAACTGTCATCACAACATTTTACAAAAATATCCAAAATTTTCCGGAATAAATTCTAGCTTTTTCGGCTATTTTTTTAGACTTAACCTTAAATTAAACGGCTCTTAGTAAACGGGAAAAGCTGCTCACTGCTTACTGTTTACTGTTTACTGTAAACTGTTAAGACTGCCATCCTTTCAGCACTTTTTCAGCAATGGTACTAAAAGACTGTCCGAGTTGTTTTCTCAGTTTCCATCTACTGAAAGCTTTCTCGTAGGCTTCCCCTTCAGTTTGATAGGTTCTCCAAGCACTCAATGCTAAAAATAAACCCCAAACTAACATAATTGACAGCGCAAAACTCATCCCGTGTGTTGTTACGAGATTCAATAAAATTAGAAAAGCACTAACAATTCCAAACTTCATAAAATCCTGTTTCAATTTCTGGCGACGTTGGAAATTAAAAGTTAGCTTTTGCTGAGAATCTTGTCTCAGCAGATGCCATTCTTGTTCTGCTAGTTCTAATTCACCTGGCGAAATCCCCAATTCTGTCGCAATTTCGATTAACTGAGGACGAGTCAATTCTCCATTTTCTTCTTTTTTAGCAAACGCAATCTGGAGGATTTCCTGGGCGTCTTGTTGAATATAAGTCTGAGTAATAGCGTTTTCTGATGTTTCCATAGTGAGTTACCTATACAGTCCTCTTATTTTCATCCTACCAAATCCGTCAGATAACTGCGGGGTGGATATTACACAGTGACCAGTAATCACTTATCAGTGATGGAGTCAAGCATACTCATCCGAGAGATTTCAAATTCTATCCTTAACTTCCCAGAGTGTATAACCAACCATCTCGACCACAGATAATAATTTTGTTATCCCAGACAACTGGAGTTGACTCAAAGGAAATTCCAGGTTTAAATCGCCCAACTTGTTCGACTTTCAGGCGATAATATTCCCCTCTCGCATTCTCCAAAGCATCGGTATCATCGGGTTTGGCTTCTTCCCAATACAAATTAAATAGATAAACGCCATTGTATCCAGCCGTCACTAACTTATAACCATCGGTAAAAATCGGTGTCGAGATTGACGGCCCAATTTTTTGTTTAAACGCAATAATAGGTGTATTGTATGTTCGTCTTAATAATGGCCCTTTGACTTTTTGACCTGTAATTTGATGCTGAGAACCAATATAAACATAACCATCCATGGCATTCGTTGCAAACAACGCGGGGAATCCATCAGGGTTATACTCATCATTAATCGTAACTGAACCAATAATTCCCCCTTTCCAGCTTTTTAGATTGGCATTTCCTGTCGGTAAAAACCATTCAACACTCTCTTGAGGAGACTTTTCCGGGTTGAGTTTAATGACACCGCCTTTGCCGGGAATATATTGTTTTTCAATCGCACAAAACAGCTTATTATCTTTAGAAACTGCAACAGTTCCATCTAAATCTGAACCTGTATAAAAATCCCAATCAATTTTACGTTCATCGAGATTTATTCCATAAACATGACCTGAACCCGCAGCCAAAAATACTCGGTTATCCAGTCGAGAGGGAGAGGCTTCACTCACGAGGTTTTTGCCCTGACGTTTCAAATCAGCAGATGTGTAAAGTTTCACTTCTCCTAGAATTTTTGGCTGTAGAAATCCTAATTTTTTCTGAGCAGTAGATGTGCGAGAATCTAAAAAATAACCGACACCATTTTCTCCTGCATTAAAAATCACGCCATTTCCCAAATCCAAGGCAGAACTATCATTATCTTGACTATAGGATGCCGTTTTACGAATATTCAGTTTCCAGAGTTCTTGACCGTTCCGAAAAGAAATGGCTCGAAAACTGGGTGCAATTCCCTTTTTAGGTCTCCCCGTTCGACTGCCTTGCAGGACTACAATTTTATTTTCTTCTTCTGCCGTCTCATCAATATAAATACTTGAAGAACCCTTAATTACATCCCCAAATTTATATCGCCAAACTTCTTCGTTTGTTTCAAAGTCAATCTTTCTAAGATGATGATCGTAAGCCCCAATTACCAAATAAATTCGACCGCGATCGCGTGTAATTGTCGGTTGTCCAGTCCAGCCCGCCCCACTCCAAACTTTCCGGGTTCTCCCCACATAAGTTACACCCGTTCCTAACTTAAATTTATTAACAATATTCAATCCTTCTGGAACACCCCGACCATAAAACCTTCTCTGGTCATTTCCTAAAAAAGTGGGGACTAATAAATCAGTTGCAGGCTTTAAATAGCCCATCACGTTTTGAAAATTTTCGCTCACCTCTTGTGCTGTGAACTGGCGATTCAAAAGATTCAAAATCGTATTCGGGAATAACGCACCTAATAAAACGTGAGCAGAATATTTGTGAAACTGTCGTCTAGAAAGAGTCATCGCGTTCAGAGTGAATGACTAAAGCAACTTTAATTAAACCATGAATAATCCCAATTGCACAAAAATAATTTCTATATATTAATTTGTTGGATCAATCCTTAAACTTTAAATTCTATAGAGTTTTGGTGACATTTACGCTACACTAGAGGACTAATAAACAGACTCAGTATGAGTAGGTGTTTCTATGGCTAACCGTCTTGCCCAATCCAAAAGTCTCTATCTTCGCAAACACGCAGAAAATCCCATCGATTGGTGGCCCTGGTGTGATCAAGCACTGGAAAAAGCCAAACGTGAAGATAAACCGATTTTTCTCTCAATTGGGTATTCAAGTTGTCACTGGTGTACAGTTATGGAGGGTGAAGCCTTTTCCGATCAGGCGATCGCCCAATATATGAATGAGCATTTTGTCCCCATAAAAGTGGACCGCGAAGAACGACCTGAAATTGATAGTATTTATATGCAGGCGTTGCAATTGATGACGGGTCAAGGCGGTTGGCCGCTAAATATTTTTCTGTCTCCCGATGATTTAGTTCCGTTTGTGGGTGGAACTTATTTTCCGGTTCAACCTCGCTACGGACAGCCGGGATTTTTAGACGTTTTGCGGAAAGTTCTGGGATTTTATAATACAGAAAAAACTCGACTCGATAGCCTCACCCAAGAAGTTCGCAATGCCTTAGTTCAGTCTACAATATTACCGACTTCTCAACTGAATGAAGGACTATTAAAACAAGGTTTAACCACAAATTCTGGAATTATTCGTCGCAATGATTATGGTGGGCCGCGTTTTCCGATGATTCCTTACGCGGAGATGGCTTTACATGAAGTTCGCTTCAATTTGGATTCTCCTGAAGATTCTCAACAAGCCTGTACTCAACGGGGAACTGACCTCGCTTCCGGTGGAATTTATGACCATGTTGCAGGTGGTTTTCATCGATATACAGTTGACCCGACTTGGACTGTTCCTCACTTTGAAAAAATGCTCTATGATAACGGGCAAATTGTCGAATATTTAGCGAATTTATGGAGTAATGGTGTCACTGAGGCTGCATTTGAACGGGCAATTTCAGGAACAGTGAGTTGGTTAAAACGAGAAATGACGGCTGCGGCGGGATATTTTTATGCTTCTCAAGATGCGGATAATTTCACAACACCGGAAGAAGTTGAACCCGAAGAAGGAGCATTTTATGTCTGGACGTGGCAAGAGTTACAAGAGCTTCTTTCTGCTTCTGAATTTGGGGAAATGCAGGCTCAATTTACAATTACAAAAAATGGAAATTTTGAAGGAAAAAACGTTTTACAGCGTTGGAATTGTAACGCCCTGAGTGAACAATTAGAATTAGCTTTAGGCAAATTATTTACGGTTCGTTATGGTTCTCAGCCGCAAGATTTAGAAATATTTCCGCCTGCAACAAATAATCAAGAAGCCAAGTCGAAAAACTGGCCAGGACGGATTCCGCCTGTGACCGATACGAAAATGATTGTGGCTTGGAATAGTTTGATGATATCAGGTTTAGCCAGAGCATCAACTGTTTTCCAACAGCCTGAATATTTGCAAATTGCGACAACGGCTGCTGAATTTATTTTAGAGAATCAATGGGTTGATGAACGACTTCATCGGGTGAATTATGAGGGAAGTCCTGATGTTTTAGCCCAGTCAGAAGATTATGCTTTACTGATTAAAGCATTAATTGATTTACATCAGGCGAGTTTGTTAGATTCAAGTTTTAAATCCCCTGAATATTGGCTCGAAAAAGTCGTTCAAGTTCAACAGGAATTTGATCGGTTTCTCTGGAGTGAGGATGTGGGCGGTTACTACAATACCGCTACAGATTCAAGTCAGGAACTCTTAATGCGAGAACGGACTTATATTGATAACGCAACTCCCGCCGCAAATGGGATAGCGATGGCAAATTTAGTCCGAATATTTCTGCTGACTGAACAGTTAGACTATCTCAATAAAGCCGAACAAGGATTACAAGCATTTAGTAGTGTGATGGAAAAGTCGCCTCAAGCTTGTCCGAGTCTGTTTGTTGCCTTAGATTGGTATCGAAATAATACTCTAGTTCGTAGCAGCTTAGAACAGATTAAAACCTTGAGTTCGCAATATTATCCGGTGACACTTTTCAAAGTAGATACCAGTCTTCCAGAAGGAGTCAGTGGGTTAGTTTGTCAAGGGTTAAAATGTAAAAAACCTGCTCAAACTTTTGAGGAAATGCAGCAACAACTCCAAGACAGTCAAACTCGTTCGTAGGTCTGAGCTATTACGCATTTAGATATAGGTTCGTGTGAGCATCTTGATCGCTATGGTATTTTCATCTATCGAGATGCTTGCAGCGATCGCAATTTTCCATGTCATAATAAAAACGTCATGGATTGTAGCATCAAAAACAGATTCTTGCTCTAAATTATCTCTCAATATTATGACCAATCCTAGCCCTAAATACAACTCTTCACCTAGCCCAGCAGAGTTATTTCCCTTTGCGTCTATGAGGCGTTATCTTGTAGCTGACGCTTATCTCATTCCGGGCATTGTTACGGTTATTTTCGTGGTCTTAATGTTTGTTTCAGTGGGGATGCCTAATCTCTACGAATGGATACTTGCGGCTTATATTGCAGCGGCGGCTTTTTACTTTGTTTACAAACTCTGCAATAAACCAAAACCTTGGTGGGTTTTATTCAGTTCTGGACTATTGACTTGCTTTATTCTGGGGAGTCCAATCTTACTGATTTTTATTTTAGTTTTTCGAGGAATTCTTCCAGGAAATGTCTCAGCACTTGATGAATCTGCGGGTTTTTTCCCTTTATTTATTACCATGTTTTTTGGGGCAGGTTTAATGGAAGAACTCCTAAAAGCCTTACCTGTATTCTTATTTCTTTGGCTAGGGTATAATATGCCTTCTCCGCGTCGAGAAAGAATTGGAGTTCGTGAACCTTTAGATGGGATTTTATTAGGATCAGCTTCTGCGGTTGGATTTACATTATTTGAAACATTAGGACAATATGTTCCAGGAATGGTCGATAATGTAACTTCACTTTTAGGCGAGGGACTTTTGGGTTTAGGAATTGGATATTTAGCGGGGTTGCAGTTATTAATTCCTCGAATTTTAGGGTCAATTGCTGGACACATGGCTTACAGTGGTTACTTTGGCTATTTTATTGGTTTAACGGTTATCTATCCCCAACACCGCTGGAAAATATTAGCCGTTGGTTATTTAACTTCTGCCACTTTACACGCTTTATGGAATGCCACTGGAAACAGTTTGATTATTTTAGCGATTGTGGGAGTATTGTCCTACGCATTTTTAACTTCTGCAATTTTGAAAGCAAAGGAACTATCAAACCCTTATCGTGTTCTCTAAATTGATGAATGGATTGAATTAAAATTATCCGTCTGTTGAAGATTCTAAAGGTTTATTGGGGAAAACAAAATCTTTGAACAGATAGATAAAAACAGCTAGATTAATCGTAAACAACAACACAGTTGGGGGTGCGAGTTCATGGATGAGTTCAAAAACTTCTACAGGTAACAACATCCCCACTAAAATTGTAAACAAAATATGCGCCCAGTGTTTTTGATACCATAAACCCACCGTTGCGATCGCGAGCAGTAAACCATAAATTCCTGAGAGTCGAGCGATAGTTCGTAGGCTACTAACATCTGAATTAACGACAAAATTCACCAGAGATTGTACCAGTGTATATTCTGCATCAACCAAATAATTATCAGCCCAAATTGTCAAGGATTCATAGTTTCTCCAACTCCAACTTGCGGTCAAGGAAATAGTCAGTAATACTAGGGAAAATAGGGCTTTTTTCAAGACAATCAGTTTGAGAATAAAAGAACGCGGGTTAGAGTTATCCATTGTTGTTTTTCTGAAAATCAAGGTGTCCAGTTATATTCCATATATTCTGTTGTTTTTATTGCTATTTCTTGACCTAATATTTTGGCAACGACATAGAGTGATAAATCAATTCCTGCTGAAATTCCGCCCGAGGTGAGGATTTTTCCTTGATCAACAAATCGTTGATTTTCAATCACTGTTGTATTGGGTGCAATTTCTCGGAGTAAATCAAAAGCTAGATGATGAGTGGTTGCGCTTAATCCTTCTAATAAACCTGCTTTTGCTAAAATTAAAGAACCCGTACAAACTGATACCACAAACTCAGCCTGTTCAGAACAGCTTTTCACCCAATCTAAAATTGGCGATCGCTTCATCGCTTCTCGACTGCCAAACCCGCCCGGAATGATTACAATATCAGGAGAGGGGCTATCGGTTAGGGTATATTCCGGATTAACACTCAATCCATTTCTAGCTCGAATTGCGTCTTTTGTTTCAGCAACAGTATAAACCTGAAAGGGTTTTTCTTGATCGGAAGCTGAGGTAATAGAGAATACTTCAAAAGGGCCTGCAAAGTCTAGAACTTCAACTTCATTAAATAGCAGTATTGCAACTTTTTTTTGAGTCATTTTTGTCATTACTCCTACTCTAAAGTCATGCTCAAGAATCTGTTTGAGTCTCGAATCTTGCTCCGCTTTATAATTATTGTTTTATCGATTTTAATGAGTTTACAGCTTTTCTCTCCCGTACAAGCCTCAACGAATTCTCAGCTTTCATTTCGGATTCGACGCTTAGAGACTCAAATTTCTCAACTCAGAGGAGAAATTAACAGTTTGAGGTTTCAATCTTCGCCTCAGATTCAGCCGATAGAAGTTCCTCAAATAGAAGGAGAACTACCCGATCCTCGCTCTCGTTTAATGTCGGGCGATCCGATGTTTGATCGACTAGCAACACTTGTGATTGAACTGAAACAAGATATTCAAGACTTGCAAGAGCGTGTTCAAGACATTGAATCGGAAGCTCGAACTTGAATCAAAAAATATTGAAGATTTCAATCATGAGATGAGAACTTAATCAGCTATCAGCATTAGTGTGTTCAGCTTAGATACTCACTTGATCGCAGAACTTAGTTTTGACGAGGATGAAAGTACCTGGTTTCTAGAAACCTAATAATTTTGATCCGGGTTGATATTCCCTTGCAAAGACAAGTTACTTAGTTACAGCATCAATCTAAGCTGATGGCTAATCGCTGATAGCTGAATGTCATTTCAAACTATTGAATGATATGGAAATAGTAAGCCGCAACCAAGAAGTTAATCGCTAAAAGCACGATTGCCCAAAATGCACGATAGGTATAAGAAGGTTTGGATTCAGTATTTGTCATAAATTTAAATTCTCAATGCAATGCCTTTATTAAACCATAGATAAGAGCATTTTTAGACAGACAGGGAATAATCTCTTTCTGAAGTCACAGATTACTCGAGTTCTCCCGCATGATAGGAACTGCGAACCAATGGCCCTGAACGAACATGAGAAAAGCCCATATCTGTGGCGATCGCACCCAACTGTTCAAATTCCTCTGGAGTCCAATATTTCTGTACGGGTAAATGGGCTAAAGACGGGCGCATATATTGACCAAGGGTAAGGCGATCGCAGTCAATGGATCTTAGATCCTGAAGAGCTTCAATAATCTCGGCCTCGGTTTCTCCATGTCCTAACATTAACCCGGATTTTGTCGGAATGCTGGGGTCAAGTTTTTTCACCGTTCTCAAAACTTCCAGAGAGCGATCATATTTCGCGCCTCGTCTGACGGTTCCTTGTAGGCGTTGGACAGTTTCGACATTATGGTTATAACAAGCAGGTTGAGCGGCAACGACAGTGGCAATGCGTTGATGTTGGAGTTGCTGAGGCTCACCTCCGCCTTGTCCGCCCCAAAAATCTGCGGTTAGGACTTCGATCTCAGTTTGGGGGTTCTGTTGACGAATCGCTGCCATCGTGGCAACAAACCAGCCCGCACCGCCATCAGCCAAATCATCCCGCGCCACGGAAGTCAAGACCACATACCGCAACCCCAAAAGTTTGACCGCATCTGCAACTTTCTGCGGTTCATCGGGGTCTAACGGCATCGGCGCATGACCTTTATCCACTTGACAAAAGGCGCAAGAACGGGTGCAAGTCGGTCCCATCAACAAAAAAGTTGCCGTGCCATTGGCATAACATTCGCCTCGGTTGGGACAACGTCCTTCCTCACAAATTGTATGAATATTGCGTTGCTTGATAATGCGTTGAACTTGAGAGAGTTCACTGGCTTTTCCGATGGGGCGTCGTAACCAGTCAGGCATCGCTGCAACCTCTGAGCGCAGGGACTTTGAAGAAGACGGAGATGTAGATGGAGATTGAGTGGGAGTAGACATCTTTCCAAATAAAAATCTTTTACCTTTTGCCCTTTTCGACAAATCCAGATTAATCTAATGTATGTGAAGAACTCAGGTGTAGTTCTAATCCGATAAGTCACAATAGACTCAAATCGGAACATTTAACACATCACTAGGGAGTCAGTCGTGGCAGGTCGAAAAATCCTGGTTATCGATGATAGCAAAGTTATTCGCGTGCGGGTGCAGGAAATGCTCCCTACAGGTAACTTTGATGTATTAGAAGCCAAAGACGGTAAAGAAGGACTAGAACTGGTACGCAAGGAACATCCTAACTTGATCATGTTGGATTTCTTGTTGCCCAAGTTGAGCGGTTGGGAGGTGTTCCAGCAAATCCAAGCCAGTAATGAGCTGCGGAAAATCCCACTCGTGTTAATGTCTGGTCGAAAAGAAGAGGTGACGGAAAAAATCGCCGAACCCTTTGAGTATTTTGAATTTATTGAGAAACCCTTCGAGAAAAAACAACTCCTCGAAGCCATCAAGTCAGCGTTCACCAAAGCCAATAAGCCACGAGAACCCCTGCCAAGTGCGTCTCCTGCTGCGGCTCCTGCCCCCACAGAGGCTCCTGCTACAGCTTCAGCAGATGCGGCAAAAATTCAGGCGTTAGAGCAGCGAGTCGCCAAAATGCAGGCTGAGATGAACGCTCTCAAAAAACAGGTGGTTCAAATTAATGCTCTCAAAAAACAACTGGCTCAACTCAAAGCAATTGTTATCAAAATGAGACAGTCATCTTAGACCGTTAGCAGGTTGATATTTGAGTATGACTCTAGATAAGGCTTTTCTCGCTCAACTTCATGGCGCCAGCGACTCGTTAACCCAACGCTTAGAACAGTTTTCGCAAGCGAAGGTATTGGTTGTTGGAGATTTAACGCTGGATGAATTTCTGACGGGTCAGGTTGAACGACTTTCTCGTGAGGCACCGGTGTTAATTTTGCGCCATGAGGTCACTCGTCAAATTCCCGGCGGTGGTGCGAACGCGGTCTATAATTTGGCGAAATTGGGTGCAAGCGTTAAAGTCGCGGGTTTTGTGGGTAAGGATGAACAGGGTCTGGCCTTGCGGCGAATTTTTGAGGATGCGGGAATTGATACAACCGGAATGTTGCTCGATTATGCGCGACCCACGGTGACGAAAACCCGGATTTCTGGCCATGCTCGTCAGTCCGTGACCCAACAAATTGTTAGAGTTGATCGCAAGTCGGATGATTTACCGGATAATCAGTTACAACTGCAATTGGCTGATTATATTCGCAGTGCTGTCAATAGCGTTGATGCGGTGGTTTGTTCCGACTATGGAGATGGGGTTTTCATGCCTGCAACGATAGAGGCGGCTTTATCTCATCCCTTGACCATTGTAGATACCCAGAAGAATTTACAACGGTTCGCAGGAGCAAGTCTATTTACGCCGAATCTCCCCGAAGCTGAACTGGCTGTTGGATACTCCATTACTGATGAACGCAGCCTCCTGCAAGCCGGAGAGGACTTGCTAAAACTTACCCAGGCGGCTCATATTTTGATTACTCGCGGAGAAGATGGAATGAGTCTGTTTTCTCGTGTAGAGGAGGAGAGTGCGAGTGTATTGCATATTCCGGCGTTTAACCGCACAGATGTTTTTGACGTGACCGGGGCTGGAGATACGGTTGTGGCGGGGTTAACCTTAGCGTTGTGTGGGGGAGCCTCCCATTGGGAAGCAGCGGTACTGGGGAATTTAGCCGCAAGTTTGGTCGTCCGTCAGTTTGGAACTGCAACAACAACCACCCAACAAATGAAGGATACCTTGCGATCGCTTCTTTCACCAAGTTAATTCTCGGTAAGATTATCTAAACTGGGAATCCTCTTGACAAGAACTCAATTTAGGATACAATCTTCAAGCATCAACTCGATTAAATTAAATTATGCTAGTCCAAGAAAGATCCATGACTGAGCAAGAGTTTTTAACTCAAATTGACGAGATTATTGACGGGCATCATTTACTTAAGCATCCTTTCTATCAACTCTGGAATGAAGGGAAATTGACGTTAGAGATGCTGCAAGAGTACGCTCAAGAATACTATCTACAAGTTCATCACTTCCCCACCTACGTTAGCGCAACTCATGCCGCTTGTGATGATCTTGAAATTCGTCAGATGTTGCTCGAAAATTTAATCGAAGAAGAACGAGGTTCTGCCAATCATCCTGAACTTTGGTTACGGTTTGCAGAAGGACTCGGCGTGAAAAGAGAAGCGGTTCAGGAACGTCAACATCTTGAGAAAACCAAAGATTCTGTTCGGATTTTAAAGGAATTAGCTCGCAGTGAAAATGCGGTCAAAGGTTTAGCTGCACTTTATGCTTACGAAGCCCAAATTCCTGAAGTTTCCACCACTAAAACTGCTGGGCTCCAAAACTATTATGGTATCAATTCTGTTGATACCGTTGCTTTCTTTAAAGTTCACGAGAAAGCCGATGAAATTCACAGCCAAATGACTCGTGATGCTTTAGTCAAACTCTGTTCTACAGACGAACAAAAGCAAGCTGCAATTTCAGCGACTCAAGAAGCTGTATTCGCGTTTAATTTGTTACTTGATGGTGTTTACGAACAATACTGTCAAACCGCTTAAGCAGTGAGCCGGTTAAAAATTACAGGGGACAGGGAATAAATTCCCTGCCTCAAAAACCCAAGTCCTCTTCAAGAGGACTTCACATATCAGACAGAAATTTTAATCTCTGGCTTTATCACTGAGCAGTGGATAATTAATCAAATAACTGTCAAACTGTCAACTGTAAAAGCTTAGTCTTCAGAGGTTGAAGTTGAAGCTTGAGATGAAACTGGAGTTTCTGTGACCTCAACGGTTGAAGTATTAGCCGCCGCCAGTTCAGGAACAGGCATATTAATCGCTTCCCAGGTTTTGAGAACAATCAAGTATTCATAGAATGCCTGTAGGGTACACCAAGCAAACCCTGAATAACCATCTAGCCATCCGCCTAATATTAGATACATATAAAAGAAGCGAATTAAGGGTCTAAACGGTAAACGCAATGATAAATCTTTTAACGCCCGTCGCCGTTCAACTTCAGTTTTTCCAAAGAGTAAGCTCCCCCAATTGACATTTCCTGACTCGAGTTGCTTAACCGTTTCTTTGGCTTCATCCGTCGAGTAACGGTTGTGTTTTTCAATCCAACGAGACAAGCCTTTGCTACAGGTGTAGTGGGGATAGGTTTCTTTGAGAAAACTTGTCGGCCCTTCACAAACTTCTCGTTCTGTGTGACCATAATCTGTAAACCAGACCTTTTCCTTGTGAAACAGGCGCATTTGATAGCGAGGATATTGGGTACTGCGACGAATCCAAGTTCCCAAAAAGATCACCCGTTCAGCAACATAATAACCAATATATTCTGAACTTTTCATGGCTTCTAAACATTCAGCAAAGAGTTCAGGAGTCATGCGTTCATCTGATTCGAGAATATAAACCCATTCGTACTTTGTCGGAACTTCTCTCAGCATCCAAGTTCGTTGAAGCCCGTGACTTTCAAAGCGATGGGGAATAAATCTAACTGGATATCGTTTTGCAATTTCGGCTGTGCGATCGCGACTAAAAGAATCTATAACAATAATATCATCAGACAGCATTGCCGACTCAATACAATCAGCAATATCTATTTCATCATTGTAAGTCAGAATATAAATTGAAAACATCGATTTTGTTCACTTTTTTTAAAATAAAGAATTAGAAATTCAGTAATCAGCTATCGGGTTTGACAACGCTCCCAGACTGATTACTGTTGAAACTTTCAGGCTAGCCCACAGAAGGTTTGCGACGGCTACCGCCCAGAATTCCGCTTGCTTTTAAACCTGTCCAGCCTAGTCCAATATAACCAATTGCTAACAGTAAACTACTAATTCCCGTTTGTAAACTCGACTTCAGAAAACGAGTTTTTTCACGTTGTTCGGCTCGTTGCTTTTCTTCACGAATTCGAGTTAAAACTTGAGTCGGTAAATTATCTGCTTGTTGTTCCAAAAACTGATCGAGGGCTTGAGGATTCGTTCTCGCTGTTTCCAAAACCTCCTTAATCGGTTGAGGAATATCTTCTCTAGCCAAGAATTCATTCAAGCGTTCTTCATCTTGAAGCAGACTATTAAACTGAGTTCTCAGCGCAGTTTTCTGCTGTTCAATTCGTTGCTGAAAGACATCACTTCCCAGTCGAGCTTCCAGTTGAGTTTCAGCTTGAGAAGCCTGTTGATCAATCTGTGATATAGCTTGAGATCGAGCAAGGCGAGTATTATTCAAATGTAGGGGAAATAATAACAGATACATCAGTCCCAATACACTCGCGATAATCGCGATCCAAAATCTCAAATCAGCAAAAGGTTTAATGGGTTTTTGACTCCCTCCAGAAGTGACATTATCCATCCAAAACCCAATCAAAACTAAACCCATCCCAACCATCGGAACAATACCTCGATCCACCAAATTGCTGGTCACACTGAGTTGCCATACTCGACTCTGTAAATTGGGTGGAATTAATAAAATTAGATAGTCTATTAGAGAAGAAACAATCAAAACTGTCCCAATGAGTTTAACACTCCAAGCGGCGAGTGAGGGAAATTGACGGCTAGTGGTTGCTTTCATAGAATTTAGTACACTCAGTAGTCATCTGCATCTGTAGCAGGTGGGATAATTTCAAGTACGAGTCAAGACCGATGTCCGGTTTCTCAAACCCGCAGAAGGAAAATGCTGATTTTTAGGTTGCTTAAGATCAACCGGAGAGTCTATCGTGTTAGCTTAATGACAGAGTTAAATGGCATTCGCTAACAGCGCAAGTCTATTAACGTTAGCCTAGCATACCTGCTTTAACTCCCTATGAACCCGCCCATCCGAAGCGGACTTTTTAATTAGTATACTCCCGATCAAATTTAGACTATCATTATGTCACGTAAAAATTCATGGTCGATCTTAATTCATTCCCAATTAAAAATCTTTACACATTAGAACAGTTAGGAGAGGCGATCGCTTCAGATCCAAGGGCTTGGCGTCCAGTTGTTTTAACGAATGGTTGTTTTGATTTGATCCACGCTGGACATATTCGCTACTTACAACAGGCTAAAACCTTGGGGAGAACGCTAGTCGTAGGTTTAAACAGTGACTCCTCGGTACAAACGATTAAGCCAGCTAAATCCGGGTTTCCTACTCGTCCAATTATCCCTCAAATCCAACGCGCAGAAGTTCTCGCCGCCCTCAAACCTGTTGATGCGGTGGTCATTTTTGCTCAACCTACCGCCACCCAACTGATCGAAACCCTCAAGCCCGATATCTACGCAAAAGGGGGCGACTATACCCTCGAAACCTTACCAGAAACTCCCGCCGTTCTAGCCTACGGGGGTCAAATTTCGTTCATACAAATTGAAGTTTCTGCCTCGACCAGCACAATTATTGATCGGATTTTACAGCGATCGGCAGATTGAGGGAACATAGACCCATACAATAAATTGAGAATCTGTACATTTGTTTATCTAGGCGTGTGGGGAGACCCACGACCTAAGGTACGTTGGAGCTGGGAGGAAAGCACGGACGAGATTTGTGATAATATAGGCATGGTCACTGACCCACCCGCGACGATGGAGACATAAAGCCTAACACCAAAGTCTGCGATGATGCAGCGGCGAAGAAAAATCGGTAGACCGGGAAAAGAGGATGGGGCAAAAAACAGTTCAACCCTTGAATCAACATCTTGAAAGAAATTCCAGTATGGATTTCGACACATAAGAACCGCAGGACTTGCGGGGATAGTCTGTGGAGCGACTTTAAGACCTGAAGGGAATAACTCTCCGAAGGCAGGTGCGAAACCCCGCAAGGGAAGAAGCAGAAACCCAAATAGTGATGTTTGGGAATCCCACGCCATAAAGAATGTTGGCGTTGGGAGTATGTCAAGCAGGTTGCTCACTCCAAGATGTCTTCTATGACTGATTCGACCACCTTTGAAACCCAGGACGCATCACTCAATCCTGACGAAATTCGCGCCTTACTGAATTCAGGTTCACCTGAAGCAAAGTTGAAATTGATTCAAACTCTAGCTGAGACTGCTGAGGTCGGTTTACCATTATTAATGGAGTTTTTACTCGAACGCTCTGGTAATCCGGCGACTCCAGTGGAGGGAAAAATTTACCAAGTGCTTTATGGAGCCAACTCCGCTGAGGTACAAAGCTTTCTCCAAACCCATTTTCCTCAAGGTTTAGTGTCTCCTCGTTCAGACGCACAGATTGATTACTCAGGGCTTGAGAACCTCCTCGCCCAACAAGATTTCCTAGAAGCCGACAAGTTAACCCTACAAAAGTTGTGTGAAATGGCAAGTCCTGCTGCGGTTGAACGAAAATGGATTTACTTTTCTGAAGTCAGAAGCTTTCCAAATTCTGATTTACAGACCATTGACCTTCTCTGGAAGGTTTATTCTGAGGGGAAATTTGGCTACTCTGTCCAACGGAAGCTCTGGCTGGGAGTGAGTAGAAACTGGGAAAAACTCTGGCCAAAAATAGGTTGGCGTACTGATGGCACCTGGACTCGTTATCCCCAAGGCTTTACCTGGGATTTGACCGCTCCTGTGGGTCATCTCCCCCTTTCAAATCAGCTTCGAGGTGTTCGAGTCATTGAGGCTTTATTCTCTCATCCCGCTTGGTCAGAATCATAACATTTGACGACTATTGCGCGATCGCACTTGTCTGAGGTTTGAGAATTGAAGTTTGAGAATTGAAGTTTGATCCCCAAAATCAAGTACCTTATCGACTTGATAATCATTTTAAATGAGTACACAAGTTTGAGTCAGATCTTCATAGGACAAGCGATTTTAGCAGGTTCGTCTTCGGCGGGGGTTTCTGAGAGTTGTCCTGGCAAAAATTAAAAAGCTGTATTATCATGTAGGCGGAATTCTTAAATACTAGACAGCCATGACTCAGTTAAAATTCTGGATGACTGCTCTTTCTACAATTTCCATCGCTGGAAGCATTGTTTTAGGATCTACTAGCGCAGAAGCGTGCATTTTTAACAAAATGAAATCGGGTGCTGATAGCTCGAATTCACCCAAGCAAATTTCTTTAGATATCAAGAATTCGTTAACGTCTAAGGAAGCAGGTATCACAGCCGGAATTGCAGCCGCAGCCGCCGGTTTATTTGGACTCGGTGTACTCTACCGCAGTCGCCGTGAAGCTGATGAGCCTACCGTTCTATCCTTCGAGAACGTTGAGTTTGTCAATGATCAGCAAGTCTTACATCCCGAAGCTCCGGGTGGTGAACTTGATGTCACAGCTAGTCAAGCAACTGCTGTAGATTCTTCTACAGACAAAGAAGTTGCTTTAACCAAGTAATATAATAAAAAGCGATAAATTAATCAGACTGTAGGGAATGGCTTGATGAATACAATCTCCGTTCCCTGCTTAATCTATACTCATCTTAATCAGGAATCACTTGAACTCGACCGTATTTCAAACCTGTGACACCCGGAAGAGGAGCGACAGAACCCATTTCAATCTCAGGTTCTACCCAATTTTCACGAATCAAATATTGTAGATATTGTTGATATTCTTCCCATTCTTCTTCTGTGGAATAAACAATGGTTAGTTTTCCGGGCTGAGTAATGCGTTCTTGAGTTTCTAGGTCAACGCCTTTATCAATTCGTTTTTTAACAATCTCATAGCGAATATCACGAGTTCCTCGCACATCAAAAACTCGTTCAGTATTCTCATCGTGAAAAATATCAATCGTCGTATGTTGAACTAAAATTAAATGGGCTAAATCTAAACTGACTTTCCCTTCAGTTTTGAATTTTAATGCTGTTCTTGCACAATCACAGATTCCTCGCAACTGTTCATACCGCAAACTTTTCAGATGGAAAAAACTGAAGCGATCGTCAATAGATTTCCCGACATACAGCATATGATCCATGCCATCGCTACATTCAACATCGCAGTAATGAGGAATAATCTTTTGCATTTCCTCTTGCCACTTGTTCCAGGTTTCCTGAAGATTAACTGTGATTAAACTCAGCATTTGATCATATCGCGATCGCTCTGTATAGACGCAACCCTGCTTATTATTACAAGCCTCACGATAAGCCTGAACTGCGGCTTTAGCTTCTTCTGAACATTCAGAAAAATAGTCAAAATAAACTTCTAAATTTGTTTTCAAATAATCAGCCGCTCGGACTTCCCCATCCACTGTAATTTCCGCTTCAATCTGAGCAATATTTTCAATTAAATCTTGGCGCAATTGTTCACCCAGTGCCGTTTTTTCAGCCTGACAAACAGCTTCAATGATATTTAACCCCAAACGAAACTGAGCCAGTAAATCGGCTTGAATCGCACGATTTCGTTCCTCTGATGAACTGCGGATATCAGAAATTCCGTAGAGGGGATAAACTTCTTCAAAAACAATCGGTTGAGGCGGAAGCCCCCAACTGCGTCGCTCTGCTTCTTGTATAAATCGCCATTCGACAGAGGGATGCAAATTCCGAAGATTACTTAACCGTTGCTGACGTTGCTGAGTTGAGAAATGAAATCCCGTGATCAAAGCTGGAATCAATTCTTGAGCCAGTTCAATATCATTAGGATGAAAATGATGGGGTTGATCGCTTCCTAGCCCAATAATACCTAAAACCTTTTCCTCGAAAGAATGACTCCCATGGGATTGAATTACGAGAGGAATTAACAACAGAGAGCGAATATCTTGATTGTAGAGTTGACGCTCACATTCAGTTAACTGTTCTGGCTGAAATTCGGGTAGGGTGATTACCTGATTCTGAGAAGCCGCTTGCAATAAATAAGAGTCTTTTAAAGCTTCTAAACTATAAGTTGTCGGGGCGGCAGTTTGAGTATCGAGACTCAAAGATAACTTAGCTTTCTTGCTTTTTAAACGCATAAAAATACAGGTATTGGCTTGAAAGAGCGATCGCAAATTTTGTTCAATTTGTTGCCAACCCTGACGCTGACGAATTAAATCGTGATTGAGAAGTAGATTAACGAGATGACGCTTTTTTTCTGTAAAAGTGACATCGATTCCCTCTAAAAGAATCATTCCGTCAACTTGGTAGTTTTCTAGGTTGAGTTGTTGAGCGATCGCGTTAAGCTTTCCCGGTTGTTTGAGTTGAGGGAGTTCGAGTTGTTCGCAAATGTCGGCAAATTCATCAATCTCCGGATCGATGCGAGTAATTTGACAATCTTCGAGATTTAACCAAAAGCGAATATAACTTTCCTGTTTTGATGTAGACGCTAGAGGATGAACTAAAACTGACTGCTCTGAAATTTGTAGTGCTTCGAGATCAATTTGATAATATTTGAGGAGAATTTGAGCGAGTAAATGATAACGATACAGTTGCTCTAGATTAATTTGATCAACCGATTGAAATTGCTCGAAAATATTAAGTTGATGATCGTGATCGAGAAATTGACGGAAAGAATGATTCCCGTAATGGAGTTGAAAATTATCAGCTTGAACAATAGCGAAGAGAGTACGGCTACCGTGCTGAAGATGAGATAAAAGATGCCAAGCGGGCGATTCAAGTTCAGAAGTAGTAGAAGATAGAGGTAACAATTTGATAGAAGACTCAGGTTTCAAAGCAAGTTGAGAGAGTTTGTGAGTCAGAGTTGTTTGTCTCGATAAGGATGGACAATATTCAGTATTAGGTTGAGAGGCATCCATGATCCGATCTCCGACAACGATATTATGTTCCAAGGGGAAATAGCCGGAAGGTTCTTAACTCCCTGCTATAAGGCGATCGTAACACAACTTTTTAAGTGAGTCTCTCGCTTCCTTTGTCCAAAATAGTAACTTCTTGAACTTGAAGTCAGTCGATTGTGAGACAATACCAAACGAGATCGTCTAAAATTTGTCAGTCATCTGTCAAAATGGCTTGATAAGTTGGCGTTGTTCTCAATTGCTGCCTCTAGCTAAGTTGTAATGCAAATTTCAAACCCATCAACTTCTGCTCAAAGTAATCGCTCGTTACTCGGAAAACGGTTATGGATCGAAAATCTCGTCAGTGAGACGGCTTCTCTAGAGTCGGAAATTACTCAGGCGACGGATATAATTCATGGGTTAACCCAAACACCAAAAACGTTATCGCCAAAGTATTTATATGATGATCGGGGTTCGGTGTTATTTGAAGAAATCTGTGAGTTACCTGAATATTATCCGACACGCACGGAGACTGCTATCTTACAAAATTGTGCGGCGGAAATTGCTCGCTTAACAGGGCCTTGTGAACTGGTAGAATTGGGAAGTGGCAGTTCAACCAAAACTCGAATTTTGTTAGATGCGTATCAAGATTTGGGTCATCCTCTACGCTATTTACCCATTGATATTAGCGGAGGAATGTTAGAAAAAAGTGCCTATGAATTGTTAGCAGATTATCCTTCTTTGCACGTTCATGGCTTGGTTTCTACCTATGAATATGCCCTCACTCATCTGAATTCTCCACCCTTACCGACTCGCATGATTGGTTTTCTTGGGAGTACGTTGGGGAATCTCAATCCGGCAGAATCCGATGAATTCTTTGCTGAAATTACCAACGCATTACAACCCGGAGAATATTTTCTGCTGGGCATGGACTTGCAAAAACCACTGGATATTTTAGAAGCGGCTTATAACGATGCTCAAGGTGTAACTGCCGCTTTTAATCTCAATTTACTGCAACATCTAAATCGCCGTTTTGAAGGTGATTTTAATTTGCAACAGTTTGAACATTGGGCATTTTATAATCAACAAGAACATCGCATAGAAATGCACCTGCGGAGTCTGCGATCGCAAACGGTTCAACTCGAAAGTTTAGACTTATCTGTTGAATTTGAAGCCGGAGAAACTATTCGCACAGAAATTTCTCGTAAGTTTAATCTCGATCAAATGCAAACTTATCTGAAGTCTAAAGGACTCAGTACATTGCAAATTTGGATAGATTCTCATCCCTGGTTTGCGGTATTACTCTGTCAGTTAGAAGCCGACAGTTAGTCAAACTGTGTCCAGGGATTAAAATCCCTGTCTAATATCTAAAGTCCTCTCAAAGAGGACTAAAGTTTAACTTGCTTCACCGTGTACTCTCTACTGTGTACTGTCAAAGTGTTATCCTGATTAAGATATATCAACAAAGCTAATTGTAAAATGGAGTAAACAGTGCAAGCCTTATTAAATCTTTCTAGACGAATTGATCAATTAAATGAGTGGGTTGGTCGTTTAGTTTCTGGGTTGGCTATATTAATGATTGGAGTGGGTACCTGGAATGTTCTGGGTCGTTTTATTGGGCGAGGTGTTGGGCAGAATCTCAGTTCAAATGCTTTGATTGAAACCCAATGGTATATTTTTGATATTATTTTCCTATTGGGTGCAGCCTATGCGTTAAAACATAACGAACACGTTCGAGTTGATGTAATTCAAAGTCGTCTTAATACCAAACAAAAAGCTTTAATTGATTTTTTAGGAAGTGTATTTTTCCTGATTCCCTTTTGTGTAATGGTGATTATTTACTCCTGGGGAACTATTCTAAATTCTTGGAAAATATTAGAAGTTTCTCCCGATCCAGGGGGTTTACCTCGTTATCCGATTAAAACCTTAATTATTGTCAGTTTTGTATTGTTAATTTTACAGGGAATTTCTGAAGCGATCAAAAACTTTGCAATATTTAAAGGCATTATCACTCCTGAGATAGAAGACCCCAGCCGTCGTGCCATTGAATAAATGATCCGAGGTTTTATTGAATTAATTTTGACTAGAATTAGATGAAATCTTCCTAAATTATATGAATCCGGATTTTTTGAGTCTTGTTATGTTCGCGGCGGTATTAGGCTTTTTGGCTATGGGTTATCCCGTCGCATTTTCACTGGGAGGAGTCGCCCTCATTTTTACCTTTATCGGGATGGCATTAGGAGTCTTTGATCCGATTTTGTGGTCAGCAATGCCCCAACAAATATTCGGGACAATGAATAATTTCACCCTCCTAGCTATTCCCTATTTTATCTTTTTAGGGTCAATGTTAGAAAAGTCTGGCATTGCTGAAAATCTCCTCGAAACAATGGGGATATTATTCGGGCGACTGCGAGGCGGGTTAGCGGTTGCAGTGATTATTGTCGGGGCATTACTCGCCGCAACAACGGGTGTAGTCGCAGCAACGGTGATTGCAATGGGATTGATTTCTCTACCAACTATGTTGCGATATAGCTATAATAAAAAACTGGCAACGGGTGTGATTGTTGCTTCTGGAACGTTAGGACAAATTATTCCGCCGAGTGTGGTTTTAGTCGTCTTAGGAGATCAACTGGGAGTCTCGGTTGGAGACTTATTTATCGGGTCTTTAATTCCCGGTTTATTAATGACGGGAGTGTTTTTAGTTCATGTTTTAATCGTTGCATTTTTACGTCCTGATGTTGCCCCAGCTTTACCCCAAGAAGTCTTAGATGCACCTGGACTCGGTGGCAGAGTCATCAAGGTTTTAATTCCGCCTCTTTTATTAATCGCCTTAATTTTAGGAACTATCTTTTTTGGAATTGCTACACCAACAGAAGCAGGTGCCGTTGGTTGTGTAGGGGCGATGATTTTAGCTGTAGCAAATAGAAGACTCACTTGGGAAAACCTGAGTCAAGTTTGTGATGCGACGCTGAGAACCACTTGTATGGTGATGTTTATTTTAATTGGTTCTAAGGCATTTAGTTTGGTGTTTCGTGGACTCGGCGGCGAACAATTAGTCCGAGAATCTTTATCGAATACTCCGGGCGGATCGATTGGGTTTTTGCTGATTACAATGACATTAGTCTTTATTCTAGGATTTTTTATTGACTTCTTTGAAATTGTATTTATTGTTGTGCCGTTACTCGTGCCGATCGCAGAAGGGTTTGGGATGGATTTAGTCTGGTTTGGGGTTGTATTGGGTGCCAATATTCAAACCTCGTTCCTCACACCTCCCTTTGGATTTGCCTTATTCTATTTACGAGGAGTCGCACCGCCTGAAGTCAAAACTGAAGATATTTATCAAGGCGCAATTCCATTTATTATCTTGCAATTAATTGTTTTGGTTCTGATTGTCATTTTTCCGCAAATTGTCAGCTTTTTACCCTCTCTTGCGGCGGGTTAATAAGTGGTCAGAGACAAAATGATCAGAAGAAACGCGATCGCAGCTGAGGTTTCCTTAACAAAAACTGAATAAACCGACCCTCTAACCCGAGAATCCTATAATAAAGAATAATAAAAAATTAGTCAGTTAACCTATTCAGTTAACCCATTCAGCCAGTGACTACAACACCCCTCCGTCCCGATTCTCAACTCACTTCAACTCAACGCCCCGACGACCTGGGACGTTTCGGTCAGTTTGGGGGCAAATATGTTCCTGAAACCTTGATGCCTGCCTTAGCCGAACTGGAAACCGCCTTTAACAATTATCGCCAAGACCCAGAATTTCAGCAGGAACTTCAACAGCTATTAAAGGATTATGTCGGGCGTCCGAGTCCACTCTACTTTGCTGAACGTTTAACCCAATATTACGCCAAACCCGATGGGACAGGGGCGCAAATTTATCTCAAACGCGAAGACCTCAACCATACCGGCGCCCACAAAATTAATAACGCCCTCGCCCAAGCCTTACTCGCCTTGAAAATGGGCAAACAGCGAATTATTGCTGAAACCGGTGCCGGTCAACATGGCGTCGCCACCGCAACCGTTTGTGCCAGATTTGGCTTGAAATGTGTGATTTATATGGGCGTTCACGATATGGAACGACAAGCCCTAAATGTATTTAGAATGCGGCTTTTAGGGGCAGAAGTTGAACCCGTCGAAGCCGGAACCGGAACCCTCAAAGATGCGACATCTCAAGCCATTCGAGATTGGGTGACGAACGTTGAAACCACTCACTACATCCTGGGTTCTGTTGCCGGGCCTCATCCCTATCCGATGATTGTGCGAGATTTTCATAGCGTTATCGGTGAAGAAACACGCCGTCAATGTGTGGAGAAATGGGGCGGTTTACCCGAGATTTTAATGGCCTGTGTGGGCGGTGGATCGAACGCGATGGGTCTATTTCACGAGTTTGTCAATGAACCGTCGGTGCGATTAATTGGGGTTGAAGCCGCAGGTTTAGGGGTTGAGACCGACAAACACGCCGCCACTCTCACCAAAGGACGAATTGGAGTGTTGCATGGGGCGATGAGTTATTTATTGCAAGATGATGATGGACAGGTGATTGAACCTCATTCAATTAGTGCGGGTTTAGATTATCCGGGTGTGGGGCCTGAACATAGTTATTTCAAAGATATTCAACGGGCGGAATATTACAGCGTCACTGACCAAGAAGCACTAGATGCTTTTCAGAGATTATCACAGTTAGAAGGAATTATTCCGGCTTTGGAAACAGCCCATGCGATCGCCTATTTAGAAACCCTTTGTCCGCAGTTAGAAGGCAGTCCTCGGATTGTTTTAAATTGTTCTGGACGCGGCGATAAAGATGTACAAACGGTTGCTAAGTTCTTGAATTCCAAAGAGTAATCATTTTTAGAGAGGGAGAGTATGTCAATTAAACATCTGTATTATCCTGCTGCTGTAACCGTTCGGGTGGACTTGTTCCCCAATCTTGACGTAGAGGAATATACTCTCCTTGAATTGGACTATAACGATAAACAATAGAATAATAAACAGGTGAATTGGGACTATTAATTTTGAAGTCTAAAATAACTTCAGGTTCTTTGTCTTCGTTCAGATCTTGAACGTCAACCCCTAAAAATTGATCGGAGGGTTGATTATTTTGATTGGCAATTAATAAAATAGCTTCATTGAATTTTAAAATTCCCCGACGAACAATTTGTAAGCGCAGTTTTTGATAACCTGAATACTCACTTTCCATTTCATAAAAGAGTAATGCTTCTACATCATTAGAACGAGCAGTTGCTTCTAAGGATTCAGGAATTTCAGGAATTAAGGATGAAGATTCGGAGGGAGAAGGAGAGGCTGCAATTTCTTCTGCGGGAACAAGAGCCGATTCTGAGGAGTCTGGAGGTGTTATTTCCGGAGTCGGTTCTGGTTTTGAGGAGATAACTTCAGGTTTTGCTTCAGTTTTTTTAGCATTTAAGACAACAGATTCAGGCGTAGAATTTGCTAACTCAGAGGCGGAAATACGCGGGATATATTCACTCGAAATTAAAGGAGATTGACGGGAATCTGAAAGGGCTTGACAAATAAATGTTGCCACTTCGGCGCGAGTTGCAGGTTGATTCGGATTTAACCGTGTAACATCGGGATAATTGACCACTAAACCATTTTCTGTCGCAGCGGCGATCGCCGTTTGTGCGGGTTCAGGAATCCGATCAGCATCTGTAAAAATCAGATCTAACTGTTCACCAGATAATAACCGAGGCTGATAATTTAAACCCTCCGTTAAAGCAGTTAAAACCTGAGTTCGAGAGACCGGGATTTTGGGATTAAAAGCACCTGCAATATACCCGGATAAAAAGCCTTTGCGATCGGCATCTCGAATGGCATCATAAGCCCAGTAATTTGTGGGAATATCAGCAAAATTCGTGGCGTCTCGAACAGGTTCAACGTTGGGGAACGCCTGGGAGAGAATAATCGCTAACTCGACTCGCTTCATCGGTTCATCCGGGCGAAAGCGATCGTCTTCAAGGTTTCCACCCACAATTTCTCGTCGCGCTAAGGCTTGAATACATCCCTGCGCCCAATGTCCTTGAATATCTGAAAAATAGGTCTCAGAGTCAGATTGGGTTTGAGCGAGACTCACTTCAACTTGACAGAGGAGTATCATTCCTGCGGCTACCCAGACTGACAGGTTTCCATTTCCTGTTTTCCTGTTCATGTTGCATTCCAGAGCAATCTCACAATATATTATATCGGGTCATGTATAGCTTGATGTAGCCGTTTGTTTTCCCCTCAATCCCTGTTAATTTGGGGCTTAATTTTTAAGGGTTTTCAATCATCGAAAAGCAGTTTTTTTGTACCGTTCGCGATCGCTCCTTTCAGTTTCAAACTACATTTGATTTAAAAACTCTGCCACAATATCAATAAACTCTGGGGTCGATTCGTAGGGTAAGACATTACGACCGGGAATAATTCGAGATTTGGCGTTGAGCCATTGACTTTGATAAATTTCAGCGCGTTGTTCGGGTGTTTCTGAAAATCCTTTGCGACTAATACTGGAGGCTTTTTCTCCGAACGCAACTAAGGTCGGTTGTTTGATTTTTACCATTGCTGACTCGTAATCTTTTCGCCAAAATCCAGCTAAAAAGGAGAAAACTGCATATCGGCTTTTCGCATCAGTCGCCCCTTCTTCTAAGAGATCGAGCCATTGTTTATCCACTGCTTCTACTTCACCAAACAGTTGACGAATCGAGAAAGACTCGACAAATTGACGACGACGTGCATACAGCCAGAATAAACTCCCAACAGGGCTATCAAATAATAGATTCCAAAGCAGTCGATGTTGAGTGGGTGAACCTGCATCTGTCATTGTTCTCCAAGCCGGAGGCCCGCATAACACAAGACCTTTGACTAAATTGGTCTGTTGCTGAAGTTCCACTAAAGCGATCGCCGTCGGGAGCAGGGCACCTTGGACAAGCACCAATACAGGTCTTTGAATAACTGTGTGTAGAAATTTATTCAGTTGTTCAGCCCAATCTTGCGGTTGGTAGGCGATACGAGGCATTTCACTGTCTCCACACCCCAGTAAATCAGGATTATAAATTGGATTTTGATAGCCTCTGTGTTGCCACTGTTGGCAAAATCGATCCCAAAATCGACGAGATAACCCCACACCAATCGGATGGATCAACAGTAAGGGCAAATCCGGTGCAGATGCGGTATCTATTGACGGGTGAATTTCATAAGCACAACGATAGCCTTTCCAAGTGTAATATTGTGGCGTTGGGGATGGGGTTGAAGGTTTCATAGAAAGTGATATTCCAAGATATCGATTGATTTCCAGATGTACTTTGATTTTATATGCTAAGGTATCTCAATAAAATGTGATCAAAAAAGAGCATTTCTGATCATTGCTGATTTAACTTCACGGAGTCTAACTCTAGTTCTCGATCGCAGTCAACTGCCTGAATCAGACAGTATATTCGTGAAAATTTCCCAGAACATCCTCAGAGTATTTGACTCACTGACTCCATTAAACTGATGCTTAATCGGCTTCCTCCGGATAGACAATAGGTCGTCGGTATCAGTTCTTCGTGACGCAAGCTCCTCAAGCTGCTGCAACTTCCTCAAGACTGTGGAATCTATCCCAATTCAGAGAAGTTAAAATCTAAAGGGTAAAAGGGATCAGCTATCTACGATACAAATCCGAGGTGAAATTGATAAAAAAGCAGTTAAGTTCCATAAAGTTATGTAAACTGAGTTTTCTTTATGTTAAACTCTGAAAAAGAACGAAAAGCTCAAACACTTACTGAAAATGAGTTTAGAGGATTGGCTTGAATTTGTCGAGTTGTTTACAGTTTGAAAACTCCTGTTAAGTCTTATTTCAGCTTCACAAACTGGAGTGATCGCTGGGTTAGGTTAGGGTTCATACTAGAAATTAAGACACAGAATTAATTAATGTTGTGTCTGACTGTTGAATCCAAACTTTGATAAATCTTAGAGATATGAGACGACCTTCACAGTTAACTCGGTTAATTTGGGATTTCTATCGGGAGAACCAATACGAATTACAGCAACTTCAACTCTTAGGGAAATGCAAAGTCTATCGTCGTTGGGGAGTGCTACATATACAATGTGTGAATCAAGATCTGGCAGCCCTGGTAACAGCTTGTCAACATCTTCTCAAAGAACCTATTTCTCAAATGCGTTTGGCTCAGAAGATTAAAATCTCTGTTAAAAATATGACTGTTGCTGTATTTGATATTAAACCCGATACGATCATTGCTTGAGAAACTTGATTGAGATCAATTCCTGCAATCTAGAAGGGTTGCAGGTTGCCATGAAATCCTCAGCAAAATACAAATAATAGTAACTTTTTATAAGCTTTCACGGAATTATCCTGAATTTGTACATTCAGACAAGAAAACGAAATAAGTAGATGCACCCTGATCAATAATCCTTCAGCTTCGGTTGGAGGATTTTTTTTGGCTCAACTTGTCTATATCACTACGCGCATAGCTTGAGTCATTAGTTAGTCTTTTCTGTCGGTACGAATCTACAAGTACACAGTCGTAGAAAATTGATATTTTAGCCATAATTCAAGTACAGTTGATTCGGTGAGAAACCCTTCATGTCTTCCGGAACCCTCCGTATATTCACTGAAGAACAGGACAGGAGTAGATGCACCCCGATCAAAAGCTCTCAGATGAGTCTGAGGGCTTTTTTCTTTTCTAAAGTAACAATAATCACATCATTAGAATGAGTTTTCAGAATTGATAATCAAAAGCCTAAATTTCCGGAATACCGTTGATTGAGATGGAAACAAATTAATGAGTAGATGCATCCTGATGGTTAATCCCCTAGCTTCGGTTAGGGGTTTTTTATACTGAGTGAGACGACATTAGTTTCAATAATAAGTATTTATATTGGCGATCGCAGTTTTCACCAGATGCGGGACACCAATAGCGGTTTCAGATTTATTGTCTATTGGACTAGATCATCAACAGCTTCATAAGCATTTATACCGAGAAAAACACTCAGAAAAATCAGAAAAATCACAAAGAAATTCAAACCATTCTGATCATCGTTCAAAATCTAACTCATCATCCTCTTCCGGTTCCGACTCTTCTAAATGGGTAGGTTTTTTGCTGAGTAAATAGGACTTACCAGGATTCACAAGAAAAGACCCTCGTACCGCCGCTCGTCCCAGCAGCATCCGAAATCTCATCACATCTCGATTAGTTAAAGTGAGTTCAATTGGCCATTGTTTCTCCGGAAGTTGAACAGTGGTCAAAATTGTGATTCTTTTTTCAGAATGTCCTCCTGAATTGCGAACCTCTCGTTCATCTAAAATTTCAGCCTCAGCAGTAATTATTTTCGATGTATTTCGTTGAAAAGGGTGCATTTGAAAGCGAACCCAGGGCTTTTCATCTTTCCAAAATGTTTCGACATCAAAAGCATGAATTGCTGAAGAGCGAGCGCCTGTATCTATTTTCGCCTTGATTGCTGTGACTCCCAGTTCAGGTAGTGCAATCCATTCTCGCCAACCCATCACTGATAATTGTTGTTTTTTTGACAATTTTAACTAAATTTTAACTTTACTATTATTAATCTATTCTTAAATTTTATCTCGAATGGTCGCTCAAGTCACGAGAGTCAAGTGATTTTTCAGGAAACCTGAAATTCTGTTTGCACTCAGAGATCATATTTTGAGAAATATAGTTTAGAATTTACCCAGGATAGCTCTACTGTGTTTACCTTCTCGTGATAGTCTGACCTTGGGAAGAAAGCATTCAGCACAAAATGCTGGGTTAAATGATTCGGTAAAAAGTTAAGAAACGTAGAAATGAAAAAAATTTTTGAAACATCTTATAGGTTCGCTTTTGGGGTTCTGTCCTTTGCTTTCACTTCCCTCTCGGTTGAAGCTGCTGAACATATTTATATAGACTATGGTTCCATGGAAGCTTCTATTCCTGTAGCGGCTTTACAAGAGTATGCCGCTGAGAATAAGATTACTCCTGAACTGGCTCCCTATCTGAATTTTTTGACCCCAGAAGATCGGGAAAAATTTCGCGAAATGTTGCAGATGGAGTTATCGTTTGAGCCTCAGCAACTCCGACAGGTTTTTCAATCTCAGATGGGAAAACTTTTGTTTGAAACTCTTGGCGAAATTATTCAGGTTAAAGACGATCAAAATGGCGCGATCGCCATCCAAGATGCTGTGCTTCAAGCCGCTACAAATTCTGACGATTTTACGCCTCTAAATATTCTCAATCAGTTTCCGGGCGATCTTCAACTCGATGCCGTAAAAATCCAAGCTTTATTTGATAATATATCGAATTTAAAGGAAGAAACTTCATCTCTCGTTCAAACCTTAGAAAAAGTCACTCAAACTGAAGCAAAACTGGAGCCTGATACCGACTTCTCTCAACTCGCCGATCTGCGCAAAAAAGGTCAATTTCAACGCTCTCACGAAGCACTACAGTTAAAAGATTTAAAACGCGATCGGGAATTTTTGGTTAATCTTTACTTTCCCAGTGAATTATCGGCAGAACCCGAATCTATCCCTGTTGTTGTCATGTCGCCCGGCTTAGGTGCAACCGATGAAACCGGAATTTATTTGATTAATCATCTAGTTTCTCATGGATATTTTGTCGTTAGTGTTCATCATCCTAACAGCAACTTTCGCTACTTACAAGCCTTTTTTGAAGGTCGTGAATCTGACGCTTTTGATGTGCAAGAATTCATTAATCGCCCTTTAGATATTAGCTTTGTTTTAGATGAATTAGAAAAGCGAAATTCCGTTCAATTTCAAGGTCAACTCAACCTCAAAAAAGTAGGGATTGCGGGTCAATCTTTTGGTGCTTATACGGCTTTAGCTTTGGCTGGAGCACAAATTAATTTCGAGCAACTCAAACAAGACTGTCGCTCTCCCATTGAACTGCTGAATCTTTCACAACTTTTGCAATGTCAAGCCCTGATGTTGCCCGAAAAATACTACAATCTAAAAGATGATCGAATTGTAGCTGCTTTTATAACCGATCCAGTCAGTCGGAGTGTGTTTGGTGAAGCCGGTTTAAATGCAGTTAATCTTCCTGTTCTTTGGGGTTCTGGAAGTAGCGATCGACTCACTCCAGTCCTACTCGAACAACTCCACGCTTTTACCTGGTTATCTTCACCTAATAAATACTTTGGACTCACGAAAGGTTCGCAACATCTCAATCTAAATTTTAACAGCTTAAGAGAACTCGATACATTAGAAGAAGAAGCATTACCCGACTTAGTCAGTCAAAATTTACCGATTATTGAATCCTACGTTCAGGCATTGAGTTTAGCTTTTTTTCAGGTTTATGTTGCCGAGCAATCCAGCTATAAACCCTACTTGCGTTCATCCTATGCAGTAACGATTAGCCAAGAACCGCATACTCTGAGTTTTTTATCTTCCTCAAGTTCCCATCAACTGACCAATATCCTGACCCAGATCGTTGGGAGAACAAATCAATAAGCGGTTATCTCTAAGAATTGAGTGGAGTTGTTGAGATTTGCTAAAGGATAAACCCCTTAATCTAGAAATCCACAAATTTCTCAGATTATTCTATACTGATTCCTAGTTCTCACGTCTAACTCAAAATGAACAAGCGAGTTAAATTAGCCCAGGTCAGTCTAATCAGTTTGCTCTCTTCAAGCTTAGTTTGGTGTAGTGAAATCTTACCCAGTTTTTTCAAACCAAAAGTCGCTTTGGGGGCAGAACAGATTATCTTTTCTTATCCCCCAATGGAAGTTTATATGTCCGTTGATAACTTAGAAACCTTTGTCAATGAAGGGAAAGTCAAAGGGGATTTTGGACTTTATGCAGCATTAATTGGACGGAATCGCTTAGGAGGAGTTCGTCAAGCATTAGGGCAAACCTTTGATCTCGATCCGGAGATTATTGATCGAGCGATTAATATGCCCCTTGCCGATCCTTTATTTGAACAATTAGGACGGTTATTGAAAACTGAAAATGATCTGAATGGGTCTGAAGCTTTGCGCTTGGCAATTATGACAGCCGCCACTGATCCAGGTGGGTTTAGCATACTGAATGTAATTCGGAAATTTCCCGCAGAAAATATTCAAGTTGATGCCAGCCTGATTTTAGAATTAGTTGAAGAATTTCCCATTTTACTCGGATATCGAGAAGCCGCCACTCAAGCCATTATTCAAGAAGCTGAAACCGAAGCCGCCGCCGAACCGAATGTTAACCTATCTGAGATTGTTGATTTACGAGTTCCAGGACCTTATAAACTGACGAAAAAAGAGATGAGTTTTGAGGTTCGTCATTTTCGGCAAACGGAGACAGGCTTATCCGGTTCCTATCGACTTGATGTGGATTTCTTGGTTCCTGAAGGACTGACTGAACCCGTTCCCTTAATTGTTTCTAGTCATGGGTTTGGTTCCTATCGAGGTCACGATAGTTTGGCTCGACATATTGCCTCTTATGGGTTTATTGTTGCCACGCCTGAACATATTGGCAGTAGCTTAGATTACCGTTCCTCCTTTATTCGAGGTGAAGTTGATTTACTACTCAGTCCGATTGAATATGTGAGTCGTCCTCTTGATATTAGCTATCTCTTAGATGAAGTTGAAAAATTAATCAGAACCGATTCATTTTGGCGAGAACGAATTAACTTTAATCAAATTGGCGTAATTGGAAATTCCTTTGGCGGAACGACAGCATTAGCATTAGCTGGAGCTGAGATTAATTATAATCGACTCAGACAACAATGCACAGAAGATGGCATCACCTTAAATGTATCTCTTCTCTTACAATGCCGTGCAATTTATTTACCTCCAACTAACTATGATTTGCGCGATCCCCGTGTGAAAGCCATTGTCGCAGCCCACCCTTTAACCAGTGCTTTATATGGGCCAGAAGGGATGAGTAAAGTTGAAGTTCCCACCTTAATGGTTGCAGGGGCAACTGATATTGTTACTCCAGTCATTCAGGAACAAATTCATCCCTTTTTATGGTTAGAAGCACCGGAAAAATATTTAGCAGTTATGGTGCCTGGGACTCATTTTTCTTCCACATTGCGTTCAGATACACAAGGGGTTGAAGGAATTCCAGAATTTATTATTGGAACGAACTTTGATTTAGGAAGACCCTATTTCTTTGGGTTGAGTACAGCCTTTTTTAATGTTTATTTGAAACAACGTCAACAAGATAAAGCGTATCTGAGTTCTTCCTACAATAAATCCCTCAGTCAAGAGGGTTTAGATATTAACTTTATTCAGTCTCTCAGCCTCTCACAACTCGAAGCCGCCTACGGAGGGCCAGCACCTGACCCCTTGCTTCCCAAAGGCCCAATTGCAGAAGTTCCGCCTCCAGCAAAAGAAACCATTTTGGATGAAATTAAACGTACAGGTGTTTTGAAAGCAGCCATGAGGCGAGATGCGGTTCCTTTTGGTTATATTGATGAAGAACAAAATTGGACAGGATATTGTGCAGAATTTCTCACCTCTCTAGCTAATCATTTAACTCAAGAACTAAATACCTCCATTAAAGTTCAACTGATTCGATTTCCTTCTAATATTGATAACCGCTTTAAAATTGTTCGAGATAGAACCGTTCATCTTGAATGTGGCCCTAATACGATTCGCAATAATGTTTCCGGCGTTGCCTTTTCTCAATCCTTTTTTATCACCGGAACCCAGTTTTTAGTGAGGGCAAAAAATAAAGGAGAAGTTCAACCGGAAACGGGTCTTCCGAATATTACAACAGGAGTCGTTAAAAACTCAACAAATGAACAGTTTCTCAAACAAAAATATCCCCAGGCTAGACCCATTTACTTTCGGGGAGAAAATGCGATTTCAGAGGCGGTTAAAGCGATTACCGATAATCGAATTGAAGCCTTTGCGAATGATGGAATTCTGACTTTAGGAGAACTGTTCAGACAACGATTGCCGATTGATAACTATGTTCTTGTTCCTGAAAAACCCCTGACCTGTGATTTTTATGGTTTAATTTTACCCAATAACGATATTGAGTGGCAAAGAAAAGTCAATGGGTTTATTGATAGTCAACAAGCGGAACAAGTTTGGGAAGGTTGGTTTACATTTGCTTTCCCCTATGTGTTGCTTAATCTTGATTTCTGTGTCAATCGTTAGGTTTGAAGATTTTTTCCTGTGCCTTTCACGGTAAAACAGGAAAATAAGCTGCGACGCATTCAAGTGGAATAAGTAAGCTAGCACACTTGCATGAATCGCGGTTTCATATTTCTCGTTTATGTCCTGTAAATGATTAATAGCTTATTATTGATGTAATTTCAACAATCGACAGCTTCTTACTCTCTCTTTAACTTCAGTAAAATGTTTTTAGTAAAACTGATCATTTTCATTCTTATTTGTTTTAGCCTGGGTGCTTTACCTCTGACATTCTTTGTTGTTAAAATTATCTCCGGTATTGATTTAACCCAGGTAGGCACAGGCAATGTTGGGGTATCAGCGGCTTTTACTCAAGCCGGGAAAAAGGCAGGAATTGCCGCAGTTTTAACTGAAATCACGAGAGGAATTATCCCCGTTTTATTGGCTAAATTTTTGTTTCCTGAAATTTATTCACTGCAACTTGTCGGATTGGTTTTTCTCGTTTTAGGTCGATATTTGATTGCTAGAGGTGGAGGAGTTACTAATGCGAGTTGGGGCGGTTTAGTTTACTCTGTTACTGTTACCTTGAGTGCCGGTTTCACCGGATTAGTGATTTGGCAAGTTGGACGTTTAATCAAGCCTTCTAATCCAACTCAAGCCCGACTGAGAGGAGTGCGTTGGGGATGTTTGAGTGCGCCATTTTGGGTTGTTTTGTGGCGACTTCCTTTCTCGGATTCTCCGACTGAGTTTCTGTTGGAAATCTTCAGTTCTATTGCTTTAGTGGTGACTTTAGTGATGATTAATTTACGTCAAGGAGATGATTTCGGATTGTATCAAAAACAATATTTAGCCACTTTGTCCGAATCTTTAGATGAAAAAGTTTATGGGTCAAAAGCTACTCGCTTAAGTCAATTGAAAAAAGCTGGATTTAGAGTGGCTTCGGGTTGGGTTTTACCTGCATTTAAAACGCTGAAAGAAACCTCAAAAAAAGTCTCAAATTTTAATCTTCCTGTCCCTGATACTGACCTACCGATTATTGTTAGGTCTTCTGCCATTGGAGAAGATAGCGATACCAGTTCAGCCGCCGGACAATATGAAAGTGTTGGGCCTGTGACGAGTGAAGAGGAATTAGTTCAAGCTGTTGATATTTGTCGTCAATCCTATTGGAGTCCAGAAGCGATTTCCTATCGACATCAGCGACAACTTCCCAATCAAGGAATTGCAATTCTGATTCAACCTTATATTAGCAGTAAAGTCGCGGGAGTCATGTTTACTCGTCATCCCTTAGATGGGGCAGCGAAAGTAATTATTGAGGCTTTACCGGGTAATGCAGAAACAGTTGTAGGAGGACAAGCAACACCCCTTCATCTTGAAATAGATATAACGACTTCTGAAACTAAAAAACAGAGTTTGAGTCAAATCGATGAATCTTCTTTACTTCCTCAAGAAGTTGTTGCAGAATTAGTCACACTCGCGGTCGAACTTGAAGCCTTTTATCATGGTTTACCGCAAGATATTGAGTGGGGTTGGGATGAGGAAAATATTTGGATTTTGCAAAGTCGTCCGATTACGAACCTCAGACCGATTTGGACAAGAACGATAGCCGCAGAAGTGATTCCGGGGACAATTCCGCCTTTGACTTGGTCAATTAATCGCCCTTTAACTTGCGGCGTTTGGGGTGAAATTTTTACAGTTGTTCTCGGTCAAAAAGCCGCAAAACTTGACTTTGAAGAAACAGCCACTTTACTCGGTTCTCATGCCTATTTTAACGCGACTTTACTCGGTGAAATCTTCCGGATGATGGGATTACCAGAACAGGGGTTAGAGTTCTTGCTGCGAGGTCAAAAAATGGGGAAACCTCCAATTGGGAAAGTTTTACCTTCTTTACCCGGATTATTGCGTTTGGTTCAGCGAGAATTTGCCATTGTGAAATCGTTTCGGCGAGATTATCGTCAAATATTTTTACCTGCATTAAACCAACTCAAAGTCGAGTATAAAAATCAGTCTTCTGAAACTTCGCCAAGCCTGAACGAACTCCTAAATCGGGTAGAACGCATTCAAGAAACTCTCAAACCTGTAACTTATTATAATATTTTAGGACCGATTGGATTAGCAATTCGATGTGCTGTTTTCCGAGTCTCGGATGAATGGTTATCGACGGAAAATAATCCGGAAGTGATGGCAATGAGTTCACTCCAAAAGTTAGCTAATCATTTTCGAGATAGAACCGAAATCCCGGACAATATTTCCTTGTCTGAGTTAGAACAGCAGTTTCAGCAACAACCTGATTTTCAAGGGGAATTTGAGTCTTGGTTGAATACTTATGGTTACTTAAGTGAAGTCGGAACAGATATTTCGGTTTTGACTTGGAAAGAACAACCAGAAGTCTTTTCTAAAACCTTGTTATCAATGGTTCAAAACTCGACACCGACCGTTGAAAAGTTCGATCTGAAAAAACTAAGTCTAGGTGAACGTTGGCGACTGTCTCAATGTCAATCCCGATCAATAATGAAAGGCAGAATTGCGGAAGTTTATGCGAAACTTTTAGCTGATTTGCGCTGGACAATTTTAGCGATCGCAGACCAAGTAGTTGGGGCTAATCTTTTAGAAAAAACCGAGGATATTTTCTTCCTGACATTGACCGAAATCCAAAATTGGATTCGACAAAACCAAACAGATTCTCTACAAGCAATTGTTCAAACAAGACGAGAACAATTTGAACAAGATCAAACCTTGCAAGTTCCCAATGTCGTTTATGGAAATACACTCCCTAAAACCTCTGTCTTTAATCCCTTAGAAAATCAAAATCTTTCAATCCTTACAGGCATTCCAGCTAGTGTTGGTCGTGTAGAAGGCACGATTAAAGTCTGTCGAAGTCTAGGAGAAAGTTTAACCAATCCCGAAGAAAAATCAATTTTAGTTGTTCCCTATACAGATGCAGGGTGGGCACCTTTGTTAATTAATGCTCAAGCCATTATTTCCGAAGTCGGTGGACAACTCTCTCATGGGGCAATTATTGCCAGGGAATATGGTATCCCAGCAGTAATGAATATTCCCAATGCTGTTTCTCAGTTTAAAAATGGTCAGCGGGTGCGAGTTGATGGTTATCAAGGAACCGTAGAAATTTTAAGTTAACTAGATAGAGTGAAAATTTAAAATAAATTTAAAATCTTTACTATGAATGCCAAATCTGCTACTTTTCATTCATTCAATACTAAACCATTAATTCGAGCAATTTCGATCCTATTAACCGTTGGAATTGCGGTTAGTGTTCCCTCAACTCCTATCGCCCTGGAATTCACTTCTGAGGTACAAGCCTCAACCCCCTTAGAAGGAAAACGAAAGATTATTTTATTGGGGGATAGTATTACTCAGGCGGGCGGACAATATGGGGGATATATTTGGTTAATGCAGCGCTACCTTAATACTTTGTATCCTCAAGCCAAGATTGAACTGATTCAATCCGGGATTTCGGGTCAAACCTCAGTAGATTTACAACAAAGATTCCAACGAGATGTTTTAAATAAATCCCCAGATTTAGTGACAATCAATGTGGGAGTCAATGATGTTCTTAAAAGTTTTCAAACCGCTGTAACCGAATCTGAAAATACCGCCAATATTGAACAGTATCGTCAAAATTTGACGGCAATGGTGAAAGCTGCACAGGCTCGAAATATTCCAGTTTTGCTGCTCTCTCCAACCATTGTGACTGAAGATTTAACCAGTCGAGAAAATACTCGTTTACGTGAATATATTGCCGTCATGGGAGCGGTTGCTGCTCAAAATAAATGTCAATATTTGGATCTCAATCTTCCCTTTCGAGCTGTAATTTTAACCTACCAACGTTATGGAGGACAGTCTCAAAATATTCTCACACGAGATGGCGTTCATCCCAATTTAGCTGGGCATCAAATTTTAGCTTATACGATTTTAAGGAGTTGGGGAATCCCTGAACAACAAATCCAGAAATTACAAGTGATTGAATGAACAATTGTTCATAAAGTCTAGGATATGAATACAATCAAGAATACAGTCATTATTGGTGGATACAACCCATTACTGTATTTTTGGGATACCCAACGACCGATCCAGAACGCAAGCTGATTGAAATTCGTGAGGCTGCACTCAATGACCCTCATTGTTGGTCACACGGAATGAAAGATGTAGAATTACTAGAGAAAGTCAGAGAATATATTGCCTGGAGTCAAACGATTCAGAATAGTTGTACTCAATATGGCTTTCCGTTCTTTGATGTTTCAATGGATTGGCGGGGTACAATTCAACTCACTCTCAGCTCTATTTTAAACTCATTGACTTCAAATTAAAAATCAAGCTAAAAATTAATCATTTTAACGGCTACTATTAATATCAGTCAAATATGATATCAACTTTGCGATCGCCTTTTTTTCAATAGTCCTCAACTCCTCCCATTCTCGGTCATCGAGGAGTTTTTGAAGAACATCAACTGCCAGAGATTTACATCTCTGTGGTGATACATGAAGTCCTCTTAAAAAGGACTGGGGTTTTTGAGGCGGGGAATTTATTCCCTGTTCCGGGTTTACAGATCGCTGCTAACTGCTACTGTAGAACTGCATTTCCAGTTCCCTGGAACATCAACCAGGAGAGGAAAAAGTCGAGAATAAAAATCGAGAGTAAAGCCGTAACAACAGCAGTTGTCGTGGATTGTCCCACGCCTTTAGCCCCTCCAGTTGTCGTCAGTCCCCAATTCGTCCCAATCACTGCAATCACTCCCCCAAATACTAAAGCTTTAATTTCACCACTAATTAAATCCCAAAGTGTGATAAAGTTCTGCACAGCCTCTAGAAATAAATTTGGCGGAATGTTATAGAGGTTACTGGAAATTAATAAGCCACCTGCTAAACCTGTAATTAGACCAAGAATATTGAGGACAGGTAACATCAAACAACAGGCAATCACACGAGGGATCACTAAATAATCAATCGGATCAGTTTTTAAGACATAAAGGGCATCAATTTGTTCGGTAACTTGCATCGTACCAATTTCAGCAGCAAAGGCAGAACCCACTCGCCCGGCAACAATTACAGCAGTCAAAACAGGACTAAGTTCACGTGCTAAAGAAAGCGCAAGAACACCTCCAACTAAATTACCTGCACCAAGCGTAATAAACTCACGAGAAACTTGAATTGTAAACACCATTCCGACAAAACCAGCGGTGAGTAAGGCAATTAGCAACGATTCCGGCCCTGCCGTCGCCATTTGTTCTAAAGTGTTACGACGATGAATTTTGCCCTGTAATAGATGTACGATAACCTGCCCACCTAAAAATAAAGCAGCAATGAAGCGACGTGTCCAAATTCCGAGACCTGAATGAATTTGCATTTGGCTAAAATGAATCCTAACTTTAAAATAACAAAGAAAAATAACAACTATGCACAAATCTTAACCAAGATTTTTGTACATAAATTTAAGTTTTCTCACAGATTGGAACAAAAGCAGTAATTCCCATTATCTTAGAAGTTGATAGTCTAGAGTAACTTTCCCCATCTCTGGGGATAAGCGAATTCAATTCTCAATTCTTCTTCTAAACTATGGGTATTTTTTCTGATTTTCTGCGCTCTATCTTACTTTCGATGGTTCTCAGTTTTTTAACTCCCATTATTGTAATCAGTGTTGGATTAGTGAGTTCAGCCGTTATGGCTTGTCTTCCCTTTCTAGAAACGGTTGGTCAATGCTCTAGCCGACAAATCTTACAATTTCTGGCAACGTTTGGCAGTGGACATCCCTTGCAAGGCAGTATCATTATTGCCGTAACCTGTAGTCTAGTTGGTGCTTTATTTAATACCTATGCCTCCTATCAAAGTCCTCGCAGTCAATGAGTTACAGCCTCAAACTGTTATCCATGTAACAAAGCCTCCCGAAGGAGGTTTTGGCGTCATTGCATCAAGAATATAACGAATTATTAATTTGGCACTCATCTATTTTGATTCACAGAGATTAAAATTAAATCCAGTTCACCATTCAATCTCCAAGAAATTCTCATCTTTTTTCGAGGAACAATCATGTTAAACTAGATACACATTCTCAGGATTCCTAAAAATCAAGTTCACTCCAAATCAATGCCAGATATTGTTGAGATTGCAGTTGGTGCCGAATCATTTACAACTTTGGTACAAGCGGTACAAGCCGCAGGTTTAGTAGATACCCTCAAAAGTCCTGGCCCCTTCACCGTTTTTGCTCCGACCGATCAGGCGTTCGCTAAACTTCCTCCCGGAACGATACAAACTTTAGTTCAGAATATTCCTCAACTGACTCGAATTTTGACCTTCCATGTTGTCTCCGGTAAGTTAATGAAAGCCGATCTCGAACAGCATCAAACTGTGACCTCTATTGAAGGTTCGCCAATTCCCTTCAATTTTACTGAAGGATTTGAAGTCAAAAATGCGACCGTTCTGACTCCTGATATTGAAGCGGATAACGGCGTCATTCATGTCATTGATACGGTACTTTTGATGGGTTAAGGTCTCAACACATAACATGATGTTAGAAGGCGATACTGTCATCAAATTCTCACCCCAACTCATCAGTTTTGATCGGTTTATTGCTGAATACCCAGAAAACTCAGAACATCGCTATGAACTGCATAGCGGAGTTATTATTGAGATGCCAAAGCCCAGAGGTAAGCATTCAGAAATTGCGGGATTTCTCAGTTTTGAACTCGGTTTAGAATGCCGTAGTTGTCAATATCCTTTTTTAATCCCTAAAGAATGTGTTATTAAACCCCTACGAGAAGAATCTGGATATGAACCGGATGTGATTGTTCTAGATCGTCTTTCTCTAGAAAACGAACCCCGCTGGGAAAGCGGATCGATTATTACAAGGGGTTCATCGGTACGTTTAGTGATGGAAGTGGCGAGTACCAACTGGCGAGATGATTACGCTTTGAAAGCCAGTGATTATGAGGAAATGGGAATCGCAGAATATTGGATTGTGGACTATCTGGGAGTAGCAGGTCGGCGATTTATTGGCGATCCCAAACAACCGACAATTTCTGTGTATCAACTGGTTAACGAAGAGTATCAAATTAAACAATTTCGAGGCAATGAAGCCATAGAATCCTCCGCCTTTCCTGAACTCAATTTAACCGCAGAACAAATTTTTCAAGGGTATCGTTCGTGAGGCGGCGGCTTTCAAACAAAAGCGATCGCATTTTTTATGATCAAAAAAGTATTATTTATTTAATCAGTTTCAACCTTGGCTGAGAAATAAGCGAGTGATTTGCTTGGATATTCCAGATGAATATGAATATATGGAACCCGCTTTAGTGAGAATACTGAAGAAAAAAGTCTTACCTTTGCTGGGAATTTTTGAGCAGAGATAAGACAAAAATGGAAGAGTTTATGAGTCTAGCGATAGTTTGAAGTTTGGATATTTCTTAATCGCGCTTCTGGACGTTTAAACCGATCTAATTGACTTTCAAAAAATTGACGATTTGCCTCTAAATGTCGAGGATTTTGATCGTCTAAAGGATACAACAACGCAGTTCTTAAAGCTTGAATAACGGCTGAAGTCACACAATACATTGAACGCTGAAAAGTATTCGCAAGCTGAATTAAGGTATCATCCTCACCCCGACAATGTTTTTGGTAATATTCCACTAAATAGGGCGGTAAGAAATGCAGCATATCTTGCATTAATAATGTCGGCGGAATTCCAGCTGTTCCAACGGGGAAAATATCCGCGTAAAGAATTCCATAATGGAAGTTATTTTGATCTTGAGGAACTTCTTGGGCTTGGGCGTTATAAGACTTTGTTCCTCGGAAGGGTGCTGTCCGATAAAATACCGCTTCTACATAGGGAAGTGCGGCTTCATATAACCACATAAATCCCTTAGATTTTGGGATAATTTCGTAGCATTCACCGTCAATATAAACATGATGATAAATAGGTCGTCCTGCAATAGCAAAAATCCCATTGACCAGAAAATTCATCGCTTCCGGAACTGTGGTAATTTTCCCTTCATCATATAAGTCACTCATCTCAAAGAAAACAGGTGCCATGACTTCCCAAAATAACCCGAGATTGCTATAGTAGGAAAGCTGACGAACTTGCTCTAAAAACATATCCGGAAACAGCTTATACAAGCCTAACATCACCGGATTTTTTCTAAAGTAAGCTTGAATGGCTCGATCTGCATTGGCTTTGTATTCCTCAGTATCAAGATAAGGGTCAAATTTTCCGCCCATATCTCGATGCCAAAACATTGCCCGCATACAGGCTTCTGCAAACTCCATATTAATGCGATCGTGCCATAAATGATGGAGTAATTTCGGCAGTTTTAAAGTTTCTCCTTTTTCGATAAAAGCTAATAATTCCGGGTGTGCAGTGGCTTCTCCTCGCCAAATTCTTAAATCAGCATCATCTCCGGCATAATGATTATGCAAGTCTAAGTATTCTTTGGGAAGAAAATACTTGAAAAAGGGTAAAGGTTCGAGAAAAACTCGTTCTGCAATATATAACAAATCCCGCCAATAGAAATCCATTGGCACGGCGTAAGCCTTATAAATCCCGATAATTTGCATTAAATTCTCAGGCGTATCTGGAAGCATCGCACCTCCAGCTTCTAAGCGATGAATTATCTCGGAAAATTCGTGGGTTGAAGGGGGTAATTGTGTGGGTTTAGTTTGAAGTTGCATTTCCATTTAATGTCTATAAATTATCGATTCAAAGTTATCTATTCAAAATTCAAACTCCGCAAGATCTGGGGCTTTCACGACATTTAAACTAGAGGCGGGTGAGGGGTAGCTTGCAACTCTCGTGACCATTGCCTTCGCGGTTGGTGTACTCCAACGCAATAACCAACTCGGTTGAACTCCCAGAAAAATAATCAAAAAGGCTAAAACGAAAGCGGGAGCTTGTTCAGAAAACTTAACTTTCGGATAGTAAGCTAGATCATTATTCAGTTTACCAAAACAAGTGCGGTTGAGGAGAATCACGAAATAAACAGCCGTCAAACCAGAAGCAACAATACAGAGTAAACTTTGAATAGGAAAGACGGGAAATGTGCCTTGAAACACTAAAAATTCTGCCACAAAACCAACTAATCCTGGAATTCCTGCACTTGCCATTCCTGACATAATTAATAATGCACTCACTAAGGGTAAACCTCGAACTGGGTTCATTAAGCCGTTGAGAATTTGTAAGTCACGAGTCCCCACTTTAGCTTCTACCACACCAACTAAATGAAATAGAATGGCGAGGATTAAACCATGAGCAACCATTTGAGCGATCGCACCGATTAAACTAATAGAAGTTCCGGCAGCCGCAGCAACAATAATATAGCCCATGTGACCAATGGAACTATAGGCTACCATGCGCTTAATATCCTGTTGAGCAATGGCGGTTAATGAGCCATACATGACACTAAAAACCCCAATAATTGATAATCCGGGTGCGATGATTCCCCAAGCTTCGGGAAAGAGTTGTAAGCCGAATCGAATTAAACCATAAGTACCTAATTTTGCCAGAATTCCACCGAGTAAAATGGTAATAGGTGCGGAAGATTCAACATAAGCATCGGGAAGCCAAGTATGCAAGGGAACCAAAGGAATTTTGATGCCAAAGCCAATCAGTAAAACGGTTAACAGAATCAGTTGTTTAATCTGAGATAAGCTTTCTGTATTGATGGCGTTGTAGTCGAAATTAATAGAGCCACTTAACCAGGTTATCCCTAAGAATCCCGCTAAAATTAGAATTCCAGACAAGGCTGTATAAATCAAGAATTTAGTTGCTGCGTAGCCTCGTTTCTCACTTCCCCAAATCGCAATTAGTAGGTAAAGAGGAATCAGTTCGAGTTCGTAAAATAGAACGAAGAGCAGTAAATTCTGTGCTAAAAAAGCCCCTGCAATTCCAGCATTCACGAACAGAATCATTGAATAATATAGTCGTGGGCGTTCGAGTTCGGGGCGAGTGCTAGCAATGGCAATAATGGTTAAAATTGCGTTTAATCCCATTAAGGGTAGGGATAAACCATCGATTCCTAAACTGTAGGATAACCCCAACTGAGGAATCCAGGCATGATATTCTAAAAACTGAAAATTGGAGCTTGTTAAGTCAAAATCTGTCGCTAATTTTAAGGTTAATCCTAAAATGGCGATCGCAATGACTAACGCCACTGAACGAATTTGACGACTGATTAACTTGGCTGGCAATAGACTAACAAGAATTGCCCCAATGACTGGGATTAAAATGAATAGACTGAGCATTGTTTTCTAACTTGAGTAATGGCAGTGAAATTTCAATTTGAACGACTTAGAACAAACCATAAGCTAAAAATCCCAAAATTAGCGTCACTCCAAGAATGATTGTCAGCGCATAAAATTGAGTTTGTCCTGAAACGTTGTATCGTAAACTTTGTCCGCTAAAAAGAGTTGCAAAACCGACTAAATTCACAACTCCATCAACGAGATAGCGATCAATCCAAGACATAATTTTAGAAACAGTTGCCACAGCCGCAATAATCGTTAAACGATACAGTTTTGCGGTGTAAAAATCGTAAGCAAAAAAGTTTTGAATGGCTGGAGAACCTAATTGCACAGGTTTCGGCCAATTGTCATTCACATATATCAAACAACCCAGTCCACAACCTGCCACGCTAGACAACAGCAATAAACCACTAATCACTTTATCTAAACTGGCTAATTCTGGGAGTAAATTCCAGGTAGCCAGCAGTAAGGAAAGGTGTAAACAGAATCCGGCTAAAACCGTCATGGGTAAAACTAAAGCCCACAATCCTTCCGGAGAACGAACGGTCATTTGTTTGGGTTTTCCCGCAAAAATCAAGCCAAATTCTCGCGTTAAACTAAAAGCCGTTAAAGCATTAACAATTAATAGCACTCCCGCAATAACAGGTTGAGTATTCCAGAGACTTTCTAGCAAGTTTTGTAGCGTCCAAAATCCACCCAAAGGCGGCATAGCAATTAGAGCCAATACTCCCACAATAAAACACAATCCCGAAATCGGACGACGTGACCACAAACCGCCGTATTGCGTTAAATCTTGGGTAATATTATTGAGGATAATTCCTCCGGTACTCATCACTAATAATGCCATGGCTGGGGCGTAGGTTAAAAGCAAGAGTAAAGCGGTTTCCGGCTGTCCGGTTCCGACTGCGATAAATGTGATTCCCATGTAGGAACTGACTGAATAAGAAATCGCCCGTTTCATGTCAATTTGAGCGATCGCAATTAAACTGGCACCAACTGCGGTTGCAAGTCCCACAAATACAGCGATTGACATGACCACCGGAGAGAGGGCGATCACGGGTTCCAGTTTGACCAAAATCCAAGCCCCACAGCAAACAACAACAGCATTCCGTAAAACGGTACTCGGAACCGGGCCTTCCATTGCTTCATCTAACCACAAATGCAGAGGGAATTGAGCGCATTTACCCATCGGTCCCGCCAGTAATGCTAAACCCAGTAAGGTTGCAACTTTGGGGTCAAGATTTACCGTTTGCGCCCACTCTGCCAGTTCGGAAAAATTCCAAGTACCTGCCAACGGATATAACGATACAACTCCCATTAATAGGAATAAGTCTCCCACCCGTTTCGTGAGAAAGGCATCTCTAGCCCCAGTTACCACTAAAGATTGGTTAAACCAGAAACCGACTAATAGATAGGTTCCCAGAGTCAGAATTTCCAAAATAATATAGCTGTAGAACAGAGAGTCACACAGCACTAAGCCGGAAAGCCCCGCTTCAAACAAAGCCAGAAGACTGTAAAACCTAGCCCATCCCCAGTCCATCTCCATATAACCAATGGCATAAATTTGGACCAGGAAGTTCAGCCCTGTTACGACTAATGTCGCCCCAATACTGACCACAGAAATATCTAGGACAATGGAAAAATCGAGATCGACCACTTGTAGATAGGGAATCACCAGTTTTCGCGCAGGTTCACCCCAAATTGCATTCAAAGCTAATAAGCCATGCAAAAAGGCGACAAAGGTCATTAATATATTCAGATAACCTGCGGGTCTTGGCCCTGTCCGACGGATAATACCTGGCGACCAAGGGATTGATACAATCGCTCCGACCAAGGGATAACAAGGTATGCACCAAATCGTATTGAGGAAAAATTCTGACATTGGGTTTTTTTGCTTTTGGCTTGAGTTGTTAAGAGTAGGACAAATTTAAAGCGATCGCCTTTCAAAGTCTAGGGCGATACATAGATTTTTTAAAATATATTCTGACTTAACATAGATTTTACTCTATAGTTGATACTTAAGTTAACATTAAATTGAAAAACATATACGATAAAAGAGTTAAGAAAAACTTATCAAAAAAATGGCAAATCCTCAATCGTTACAAATTCATTTTTTGCCCGATGATGTGACTGTCGCCGCTGAACCCGGAGAACCCATGCTGGAGGTTGCCAAACGAGCAGGTGTGACCATTCCCACTGGCTGTTTGATGGGTTCGTGTCACGCTTGTGAAGTCGAACTCGATGGCGAAGACGTCATTTGTGCTTGCATTAGTGCTGTTCCTCCAGGACGAGACCGAATCACTGTTAATATTAGTGTCGATCCAACCTGGTAGCCATTCATCGTGTCCCATCAAAAATAGATAGTTTCCAGAAGAACTCCCAGCTACAGCAGGGTCGTTTCGTTGCCCTAAAACTTGATTTGTGGGGAGGTGGGGTGGTGGCCAGAAGGTTTAATTCCTTTCAAAAATAGCTTTTTGTTAATAAAAATCTTCCCGAGCTCCCGAGCTTCCCGACC
>JBCBCI010000023.1:0-81510 GCA_038530755.1 Cyanobacteria bacterium J06592_8
GATGGGATGGAGAAGAAGAGACTCGATATATTAGAGAGATAATTTATGGAAGAAGAAGAACAGTACAATACTGGCAAATCACAACAGATAGAGAAACCGTTCCTGACGAATCGACTTGGTTCGTTATGACCAAAATTCCTAACTTGAAATATAAAGAAGTCGGTGGAATATACCGAATCAGAGCCTATGAGGAACAAGGTTTTAGAAATAGCAAGAATGAGTTAGGATGGGCTGATTTTCGATTGACTAACTATGCAGAAATACAAAAATGGTGGGAGTTAGTTATGTCGGCTTACTTAATGATTTGTCTTCAGAATGAGTCCTTTAATCCGGTTGTGTCTCCTGTACCAGAAGCCGATCAACAACATTCTCTGTGGGATTGGGGAAAAGGCTGGAAAAATAGTTTAAATAATCTTCAACTTATTCTACAAACTTTGATCAGTTTTAATCTGATTCTTAGGTGGCTTGAAGTTTTTCCCATTCCTCAACTTTCTTTGGGTTTTCCGAGGCTTATTGCAAAAATTAATCAGTTTGACTGTCTACGTTCTTTAGTTGATTATTGGGACTACTTTTATTGCTCTTCTGCCTAGAGTGACAGAAGAGAGATATCAGCCACATTGAACGAAATCTCGCCAATTTTTGTGACTTTACCTGTCAATAAATTTAAAGTATAAAGGATACTGGTTTTTCCTTCTTGACGATCTTGAACGTAAGCCATTTCGGCTGGATTACTCATTGTTTCTCCTTTGATTAAAATTGACTCAAAAAAGTAGTAGAATAACTTACACCACAGTAGAAAAATTAAGCGATCAAAACACCGGAAACGGATATCTAGATCAATGCGAATATCGAAACGGATAGATCTATGCTAAACCCAGTAAGTTAACGCGCTATAAAACGGATAGGCAAGAGACACTATAATTTATTTAATCCGTTTCTTTGTTCTAACCGTTAAGTTAACTCAACTCCGAGTTAACTTCTTCCGTTTGAGAGGAAGCTTCAATAATAATTCAGAACGCTTTATACATTTTTCTTGCCTCAATCCTATCATCTCATTTCTGTATTTCTTCAAAACAATCCCTGAATATTTACAAATCTTTAAATCAACTTACAAAAACTTCTGTAAGTATGGAATCAGTTGAGGGGTTTGCATAATTCCTTTAATGCGACAAGCCAGTTCCCCTTCAATAAAGAGAAGCGAAGTGGGTAAGGCTTTAATCTCATGTTTAGCGGCTAATTCTGGATATTTATCGGTATTAATTTTAACCACTTGAATCTGATTCCCCATTTGAGTTTTGAGTTGTTCTAAAACCGGAGCGTAACTTTGAGAGGTACTACACCAATTTGCATAGAAACAGACAAAAACAGGCTGGGATGAATATTTAATTAAGTCCTCAAGACTTGAAAATTGTTTTTTAATTGCCATTGTTTATTTTCTCATCTGAATTGTAGCGACAATTTGAGCATGATCGGATTGCCATTTTTCGACTCCTTCATCGGTCAAAGTTTCGTCAACTAAGTGATCGTTGAGTACCGAAACATATTCTACCCTTCCCATATTACTTGGATTTTGAGAAACCCATTCTTCACTGACAAAAATATGATCAAGGGCTTGATAATATCCATTATAAATATGAGTGTAATAGAAATCACCATAACTCTGACGAGCTTGAAGATCTTTAACACTGTAGAGTAAAACATCCCAAATTTTCTTCTTTTTCTCGAAGGGAAGTTTTTTCCAAGGCGGTTGTCCCGTTACAATTTGAGTCGTGACGGATAAATCACTATCATTAACATCACCCATGATAATCACAGGATGCTGGCGATTTTGCAAAGTTTCCATCAAAATCATTCGTAAAGCGGTTGCTTCTGTCGCCCTTAAAATTAAAGAACGAGCCGCTCCTTTAGCTTGTTCAACCGGATCGTTTCGATCTGCTCCTTCCGGTAAAATCGGGCGTTTTGACTTCAGGTGAACCACAAAAACGGTACATTCAATCCCTTCATCAATTTGCAGTTGTGCAGAAAGAATCGGTCGAGAAAATTGAGTCAGTGGAATACTTTTATCATCGATTTCTAAAAGGGATTCCGCCGGAAAATCTTCATAAACCTGATGACGAATGACCGGAAACCGAGATATCAGTGCGACTAAAGGCCTAAGATTATTCGGCTCATAACTCGCTGGAAATCCTACAACTAAATTAGCATTTTCGTAGGACTCAACCGTTTGAACAATCTCTTGTAAAGCTTGATCGTGAAAAAGTTCCTGAAACCCGACAATATCTGCATTCATTCGTTCGAGTTGTCTACCAATCCAGGTTTTCTTCTTGTCGTAGACTTCTGAAGAATATTTATTTCTACCATAGTAGGTGACATCAGGAAGCACTAAATTATAAAGGTTAAATGTGCTAACTTTGAAGCTTTCAAGAGGCATAATTTTCGGTTGAGGTACAGTTTCTTTAGACTTCGAGTTTTTCGAGTGCAAAACAGTAGAAAGTGGCAGTTTTAACAGTGTCAAGATCCATCTTAAAATCTGCCTTAAAATCAAGATAACTCTTCAAATTACCACTCCGGTTATTAGATAGAAAATTAAGGTTCTTGCTGAGGTGGAGAAATTTGATTGGTATTAATTGGACAAGCCGGAGATGCGTCAATTTCTTCAACTTTACGAACCTTGCGTATTAAGGTGATTTCTTCTTCCCGACGAACAATTGTCCGAACCGGAGTCACACAAACAATATCTCGCTGATCCCGCATTTCCCAAATTTTATCGTTGATGAAAACTGGCAGAATAGAATTTGGTACAGGTGCAGGTGTAGATATTGGTCTAGTAGATGTTGATACAGGTGCGGGTGCGGGTGCGGGTGCGGGTGCAGGTGCGGGTGTGGGTTTGGGTGTTGGTCTAGATGCCGATACAGGTAGTGAGTCTGGGAGTTTTGTTTCTCGGATTTCAAGAATAACTTGACCCTGGTTGTCCTCTTTATAAGTATCAAAAAATAACCCAAATAAAGTCGTTTTTTCGAGAACTTTTAGATTAAGTTCCTCGTTGTATCCATTTAGAGAACACCAGCTCTCAGATACCGCGTATTTATCATCTTGAGCTGGATATTTCGTAATAAATTTACCGCCATTAATCCAGAGAATTGCCCAAGGTTCAAGCTTGAATTTTTCGTCTTTTTGTTCCCAGTAACTAATGTTTGCCTGTTTAATTTTTATCTTATAGTCTCCAGGCTTTAATTCAATGAAGTTTTGGTCGTAGCGTTTAATGTTATTGAGTTGACCTTGATTGAGTTTCCAACAATTATTCTGGCTCTTAACATTGAGTCTTCTTTGAATTTGAGAGGTGACTTGGGTAAAGGAAACCTCAACTTCTCCCCCATGACTTTGACGCGCATCTACATCCAGAAATAAAGCACAAATTGTTGCTTTTTGATTGGGTTTAACTTCTAGGGTAAATACATCATTAAATCCATTCAGAATCTTCCAGGTTGTTCCGGCTTCTGACCTTGTATTTTGATCGATAAAGGGAATATTATCATGTCCATAAATCCAGAGAACAACTAGGGGTTCACCCTTGTCAGGTCCGGATGAATAACTGTACCAGCCTTTTTCGATTTTGACTGAATATGTACCCTGTTCTAAAGTAATTGATTTAGCCGTCTTTGCTTGTAAGTCATTTTCCATTTGTCCTTGGTTAATGACATAACAACTGTCTTTGCTATCAATGATCAAGTCTTTCGTGCTTAATGTTGTCATGATCTAAATCTCCGATACGATATTGACGATGTGACTGACGACAGAACAAGACAATCTCTGGGTAGATTTTCTAGATTGAATATCTTACCTCTATGGATGCAGAGCCGATCAAAATATTGATTTGCGATAATTTTATCAAAGTTTAGAAACCGAAGGATTAAGTTAAGCTTAAGAACTTGAATTTTTTGAGAACTCGAATCATCCAGATTACTGATTCAAAAATGGCTGAGTCCTGTTCCAATTTCCAGTCTTTTAGCTACTGTGTATCTATTAAGTATTTCGTTGACTTTTGCCTCCTAAATTCCTCGCCCCCGTGACCCTCCCTCGCGCGTTCCCTCTCTTGGTTGGCATTCCCATGGCGAGGAAACCTCGCCGGGTTCCAACCGCTAGCGCCCGCAGGTGGTGAGTGCAGTGCGGACTTGGCGGTTTCCGTCGAGGAGCAACTGCCGAACCTGAAAGGCGCGGTGAGTGCAGTGCGGTGAGGTAGCGCGTTGGTGAAGCAGCGCGGTCTTGGGGGTTCCCCCCATGAGCGACTGCTGAAAGGGTTTCCCGACTTGAAGCGACTACCGAACCCGAAGGGTCTTGGGGTCACGCCTGCGTGAAGCAACTAACGAACCCTTTAGGGGGTCGCTCGTCAATAATGGGGGGTAGATAAGGGACTTCACAATCTAATTGACCCTCAAGATTGGCAAAATATAGGATTGTAAGTTTCAGGGTTTGATCGGGATCTTCTCTCTCTAAAAAATTAGGGTTGTGATGGGGAAACTTGAGTGGTTTCGATAGGACAAGCCGGACTTGCATCGACTTCCTCCACTTTCCGAACTTTGCGAACAAGAATGACTTCTTCTTCTCGACGAACAATTGTCCGAACCGGAGTTACACAGACAATATCCTGCTGACCTCGCATTTCCCAAATTGCATTATTATTCACAATATCCGGCCAAGTCAAATCTGGAGTTGGTGTCGGTGTTGTAATGGGTGTTGGTGTAGGTTCGGGGACAGCAACTTCTTGATTTCGGCTACCACAAATCACACTTTCTAGAACAAGAGTAAAGCCGTTTAATGTATCCTGATGGGTGAAGCTTTGTCCGCCTGTTTGTTTTGCGAGTCGAGTAAATTCTTGTTTTAATTGGGCTTGATGTTTGCTTTTGGAAGTTCCGAAATAGGTATGAACTTTGACTTGCTGGGCTTTTGCGGTTTGAATGGCTTGGTTTGCTGCATCAATATCTGCTTGTTGTACTTGTCCGCCACCGCCTTCTAGGGCTTCATCTCCGAGGTAGAAAATAGCTCGTGAGGCACCTGGGCGCCAATCAAAATGGTTAGCAATATCTTCAACGGCTCGCGCCCCATCTTCTTGCGCCCCCGCAGACGGTAATTCTCCTCGTTTGCGACCCCTAATTTTAGATTCTGAAACTTTACAAACTTTGAGTAGATAATCTCGTATCGTGCGATTAAAATTAGTATCTTTCCAGGTGCCTTCAACCCCAAACCAAACCACTCTTAAATTAGAAGGACAACTTGAAGCTGCGGCTTTGATAGAAACTGAGGCGGCTTTACTCAAGGCGTGAGCTTCATCTTTCATGGAGGGACTGGTATCTATAACAATTACCAGATCAACGGTGGGAGTCGAATTTCCCTGTGGATTTGTCATTCTTTTCTCCTTTCTATAATCGGAAATTTAATCCGTTCTACAATTCGGTGTTTTTCAGTCATACCAGAAGACTCTTTGATTGCATCTCACACCAATAATTTCGGTCTTCTCCAGTAATCCTTTAACCTATTAAGCTATCATAATGTAGCTAACTTTGTCCGAGAACTGCTTGTAATTTTTTGTAAAGAATTGGATTATTTTGTTGTTGACAGAGTTGCAAAGCTTGTTTGAAATCTGGAATTGCTTTTTGATTTTCTCTCAACTGCTGATACACTAAGCCTCGATTGTAGAAGGCTTCTGCATAGTCGGGGTCACTTAAAATTGCTTTATTATAATCTGCGATCGCTTGTTCGTATTCTTTGCGATCGTAGTAAACATTGCCGCGATTGTTGTAGGCTTCGGTGTAATTAGGGTTAATTTCAATGGCTTGTTGATAGTCGGCGATCGCTTTCATATAATCTTTTAAGTCATAATAAACGGTACCGCGATTATTGTAGGCTTCGGCATAGTTTGGATTAATCGCGATCGCTCTGTCATAATCGTCTAAAACCTCTCGATTTTTTTGTAAGGCATAACTTGCTGCCCCTCGATTATTGTAGGCTTCTGCATAATTCGGATTAAACTCTACGGCTTTACTGTAATCTGCGATCGCCTCTTGATAGTTACCCAGTCGATGATAACTGGTTCCCCGATTATAATACGCTCTATATAATTCTGGCTTAAGTGTGAGAGCCTGCGTATAATCTTCGATCGCTTTTTCGTACTCATCTAAGGTGTAGTAAGTATTGCCCCGATTATTGTACGCTTCCGCATATTTAGGGTTAATTTCAATGGCTTTCGTGTAGTTTTCTACTGCCTGTTGAGCCTCACGGAGTTTGTAATGAGTATTCGCTTTACTATAATAAGCATTGGCAGAGTTTGGATAAGTTGTTATCGCTTCTTCGTAAGCTGTAATTTCCTCAGAATACTCTTCGTTTTGTTCGTGATTCTGACCTTGTTTGCTATCAGTTTCTGAAAGGTCTTGTCTTTTTTTCAACAAGGCTGGTACAACCAATACGAAGACAAACAGAAGTATACTACCTGCAATAATAATAATTGCCACTAACAAGTTTCTCTCCACTACCTTCGATAAAATTTCAATCGCTGGATGGGGTGAAGACGTAAAAGGTTTTGTCTTCAGTAGCATTAATCCTATTATTTTTAACTGAGTCAAATCTCACGATCTCGTTAAACTAAGGATGCCCTGAACTCAGTGCAGCTTAACCCCTAACCAATGTTGATATTACCTATCTATTGATTTGCTGCATTATAAAATAGAGGGACACGATTGACTTAAGTTACTTTACCGAACATCAGCAAAATGACTAAATTCAACCGTGCTGTTTCCCTTTTTTTCAGTCTTTGCTCAATACTGTCTTTCTATGCAGACAGTTGAGTTTGATCTCTATCTGATTTCTTGTTGTACACCAGAAACTTGAGTAGTATTGATCGGGCAAGCCGGACTTGCATCGAACTCTTCTACCTTGCGAACCTTGCGAATCAGAACGATTTCTTCTTCACGACGAACGATTGTGCGTACTGGAGTCACACAAACGATGTCGGTGTTCGGGTCGCGGGCAAAGCTATCAAAATGCAAAGCATCTAGGTTGCTCGGAATAATTTGGCCTTTGTTTTGCTCGCTCATAACTCCCTCAATGTAAAGATGAACTAAGTTTACAAACTTTGTGTCTCAGTATAACTTCCTTTATGACGTCTGCCAATACCCAAAAAGTAAAAATTTTTATTAATTTTCTTAGCCTGGTGTTGGGTCAAGATTCTCATCAAATTTATTTAAACAAATATTAATCTAGATCAAGTATTTCTTGCGATAGATTGACAAAAAGAACATTATCCTCTATCTGTGATTGGATAGTATTCAAGTTACTATTCAGGTTAACTTATCTAACACCAGAACAGCGGTAATGGTTCTTAATACAATGCCGTTTATTAACATTCAGGCTTAGATTTAAAAAATCATACTTTGAGCATTTTGTCAAGTTAAAAATTCGTCAAGTTAAAAAATTCGTCAAGTTAAAAAATTCATTCGATAGTTTCTCCGATTTACCGTGTCATTCGTTGTTCTATCGCATTCCAATAACAGTCTGCCATTTCGACGACTCCCATTTCAATTAACGTTAACTCATTCGTTGCGAGGATTTTAAAAGGTGAATCTCCACTTTCCACTTGACCTAATTTGTGCCAATTTTCTCCGATTTCTCCCAACTGTTCTTGAAGATAATTTTCCCAAACTGTTTGTTGTTCAGGACTAACGGAAATTAAAATTCTCGCCCCGCCTTCCGCGAACAAAATTCGATCCCAGCGACGTTGAACCAGTGAATCAATTCCCAAGTTAATTGTCGCCCCTTTTCCCCCATTAATACAACATTCTGCTAAGGTAATAGCTAACCCGCCTTCTGCACAATCATGGGCAGAATTCACCCAACCTTGACGAATTCCCTCTCGACAAACGGCTTGAACTTTACGTTCTAATTCATAATCAACTTCCGACGGTTTTCCGGCAATAATCTGATGAATTGTCGCTAAATATTCCGTCGCACCCAAACCCAATCTGGCATCAATTTCAGTCTCTTCTGCTGCAAATTGACCGATTCCCAACAGATAAATAATATCTCCTTGATTTTGCCATGCTAATCCACAAGTTCGGTTAATATCTTCGACTAATCCCACCATTCCTATAACTGGAGTTGGATAAATTGCTTGTGGGTTTCCTTGTGAATCTAACGTCTCATTATAAAGTGAAACATTCCCACCTGTTACTGGGGTTGAAAATTCCCGACAAGCATCAGCAATTCCTCGACAAGCTTCAGCCAGTTGCCAATATCCGACAGGTTTTTCTGGACTGCCAAAATTAAGATTATCAGTCACTGCAATCGGTTCAGCCCCAACACAACTTAAATTTCGGGCGGCTTCTGCAACAACTGCCTTTGCCCCTTCGTAGGGATGCAAATAAACATAACGAGAATTGCAATCTACCGTAGCTGCAACACCACGCGGATAGTCTTTTTCTGGCTTATTTTCTATTGTTTGATTAGCAGTTGGTTGGTTAACAAAATCCCGAACTGGACGTAACCGCACAACAGCCGCATCTGCCCCACCGGGTAAAATCACCGTATTATTTTGAACTTGGTGATCATACTGTCGATAAACCCAACGTTTTGAGGCAATACTCGGTGTATCTAATAGTGTTAATAAAATCTGATTCCAGGTTGTAAACGTCGTCTGAACATGAATCCCAGAAACAGTGCAAGGCGGTAACAAATTCTCCGTCCATTCCCAAGCTTTTTGGGCATATTCAGGCGCTTGGGTTAACAACTCTCGATGATAAATCGGCGTATTATCGGCTAAGGCTGTGGCTGGAATTTCGGCAGCAATTTCGCCCTTGAATAAAATTCTGACAATCGGTTCTTCTATTACCGTTCCGGCGACAACAGCTTGCAACCCCCAACGATGAAAAACTTCAATTAATTCCTGTTCTCGTCCTTTCGCCCCCACAAATAACATTCGTTCCTGAGACTCCGACAACAAATATTCGTAAGGCACCATTCCGGTTTCGCGAACGGGGATTTTATCTAAATCTAATTCAATTCCAACACCGCCATTCGCCGCCATCTCCGACGTTGAACAGGTGATTCCCGCCGCCCCCATATCCTGGGCTGCCACCACCGCCCCGGTTTTAAACGCCTCCAAACAAGCTTCCACCAAAGACTTCTCTAAAAATGGGTCGCCCACCTGTACCGCCGGACGGTCTTCGATAGATTCTTCGCTGAGTTCCGCACTGGCAAAACTGGCACCACCCATGCCATCTCTTCCGGTTGTCGAACCCACATACAGCACGGGGTTCCCAATCCCAGAAGCCCCCGATTTGACAATTTCTGACGTTTCCATCAAACCAATCGCCATCGCATTTACAAGGGGATTTCCCGTGTATGCAGGGTCAAAATAGACCTCTCCGCCAACAGTGGGAACGCCGAAACAGTTACCATAATGGGCAATTCCAGAAACCACACCATTAAAAAGCTGTCGAGTGCGGCTATCATCGAGAGAACCAAACCGCAGAGAGTTCAAGACAGCAATGGGACGCGCCCCCATTGTAAAGATATCCCGTAAAATTCCGCCGACTCCTGTTGCAGCGCCTTGGAAGGGTTCAACCGCAGAAGGATGATTGTGAGATTCGATTTTAAACGCTAATTGCAGGCCGTCTCCGAAGTCTACCACACCTGCATTTTCACCAGGGCCGACTAAAATGCGATCGCCTGTGGTGGGAAATTGTTTGAGGAGAGGGCGAGAGTTTTTGTAGCAGCAGTGTTCACTCCACATCACGCCGAACATTCCCAGTTCAGCTTTGTTGGGGTGGCGTCCGAGACGGTTGACGATGTCTTGGTATTCGTCAGGTTTAATCCCTTCGTTGGCGATTTCTTCAGGGGGAAAGGGGCAAGGGGCGGAGGTTGACATTAAATCGCGATCGCATCACAGCACAGATTATTTTACCAAGAATTAATCGGACTGCAAACCCCGCAATGCAGTTGGAGGAACGGCCCCTTTTTCAGTAATAATTGCAGCAATTAGGTCGGCGGGTGTGACATCAAAAGCCGGATTATAAAATTCGACTTCGGTTGGACAGATGCGGGTTTGACCGATTTCAGAAAGTTCGCGAACATCTCGTTCTTCGATGGGAATTTCTGCTCCGGTTTCTCGCTTAAAATCAATGGTAGATAGAGGGGCTGCAACGAAGAAAGGAATATTATGAGCTTTAGCAACTAAAGCTAAACTGTATGTGCCGATTTTATTGGCGGTATCTCCATTGGCGGTAATGCGATCGGCACCCACAACAACAGCATGAATTAAGCCTTTTTTCATGCAGTGTGCTGCCATATTATCTGCGATTAATGTAACGGGAATTTGGTCTTGAACACATTCCCAAGTGGTTAACTTTGCACCCTGTAAACGAGGACGAGTTTCATCGGCATAGACTCGTTCTAAGCGTCCGTTTCGCCAAGCCGAACGAATTACACCTAAAGCCGTTCCGTAGCCTCCGGTGGCTAATGAGCCAGCATTACAGTGCGTTAAAATATTCAGTTTTTGCGGAGATGTGGGTAAAATTGTTAATCCGGCATCTCCAATTTGTTTGCAGGTTTCGATATCGTCTGCATGAATTTTTTTCGCTTTTTCTAACAAGGTTTGCTGAATTTGTTCAACCGATCCTTTGGTTTCTTGAGCCGTTTTGAGCATGAGATCAATAGCCCAAAATAAATTCACTGCCGTTGGACGAGTTCGACTTAATACTTCGGCAACTGTTCGGAGTTGAGTTAAAAATTCTTGCCGATCTATTGTTTGAATTTCTCGCGCCCCTAAATACATCCCATAAGCTGCGGCAATTCCAATAGCTGGCGCACCTCGAACAATCATTGTCTTAATGGCATGAGCCATATCTTCATAGCGACGGATTTCAATGCGACTATATTCTTTAGGAAGACGAGTTTGATCGATCAGCAGAACATGATTATCTTGCCACGTAATTGGATAGACTTGAGTTAAGTTAGAAATCATAGGAAGTTGAGAATAGGAAACTATTATTTTTATCTTAAGTTTACACCCTTTAGAGATTTTTGACTTGTAAACTTAGCACGAATCTGCTGCATAAAGTTATTAACTTTCGCCGAAAGTTTATATCCGAGATAGGGCAAGAGTCTGCGATAGAGTATATTAAAATTATATTCAAACAGAATTTGTAATATTTCTTCTGTACTCAATTGTTTGAAGAAGGTGACTCCTCGATCAATCAACTCATCAGAATATTCTAAATATTTACTAATTCCCATCTGTTCTGATCGATCCCAAGTTTTCTTATAAATTCGGTGCATTTCCTGCTGATAACAACTCCAGTCTACTTTTTCTCCCGATAGGTAGGCTTCGATGTATCCACAAGCAATTTCAGCATTTTTCATGCCATGTCGAATCCCTTCTCCTCCTAGCATATTAACGGTAGAAACCGCATCTCCAATCGCGATAATATTTTCTTTAAAATAGGTATCTTGAAGACCGCTACAATATTTCAGCACTCCACCATGAACATCGATAATCGTGTAGGGAATCTTTAAATATTCATCAATAATCAGTTCGACGTAGGTTTTGAGAGATTGAGTTTGGTCAACAAATTTATGCTCCCGATTCAAGTATGCGGAACCGACTTTGAGGCGATTAGGTTCCATTGGAAAAATCCAAGAATACCCTTTCGGCATCCATTTATGCCCTAAGAAAAAAATTAATTCCTGAGCATATTTTTGATAATCAGAGGGAGAAACTTCGATTAAATATTCTGTTCCTGTTCCTATTAAATAGGGAGAGTGTTTGTCTTGAGGAGAACGGATAACGGCTCTGGCGGGACCTGTCGCATCCACTAAAACTTGGGTGGATACTGTTACTATTTCACGACTACTATAGGGTTTAAACTCAACAATCGTTTTGTCGTTGTTTTGGGTATATTGAATGTAGCGATGACCCATCCAAACTTCACTACCCTGCCGTTGAACATCTTGGGCTAAAAATTCTCGGAGTTTAGCGAAATTTAAGACTGCACCTAAAGGGCGATTATCTTCCCAACGTTGATGAACATGAGTTGTGACGATCGCAATTTTTTGCCATAAACTCCCGATAACATCTGAAGGAAGGTCGAATTTTTCAAGGGTTTCTAGAGGAGTTGCTGCACTCGAAAAATCATTTTTAGCGAAGGTTTGATGCTGTTCGGCGAGTAAAACTTTTCTTCCGGATTTGGCAAGCTGTCTCGCACAGTGACCTCCAGATGGCCCAGCTCCTACTACGACAACATCAAAATGCTTCATTTCTACTATCAAAACTATAGCTGCTTTTATAGTTTAGCGGATCTGTTGCAGTAGATGCCTCTGATCTATAGTTTTGCTAATTTTGTTGATTTTACTAATTTGGGCAATCAGCCGTATTTACTTTTTTCAAACAGATCATGGGTTGACGACTCGATGTAACGGGAATGAATTCTCCTTCTAGTACAAAATCATCAGCATTGAGAACAACTCCGAGGATTTCTTGAGTAGATTTTAATTTGATCACAGCATCATCTAAAAATCCATCTTCATCGAAGTCAATCAGTTCCATATAGTCGAGATCTTCTTCTGTTAGTCCTCCCGTGAGTCCGATTTTATCTCCATCAGCGAACCAATCAAAATTAGGAATCACTTGAGCATTATAAACGTTATCAGTGGTTGCCTGAGCTTCTAAAATAAAGACATCCGTATTACCATTACTGCTGAAAACTTCAGCTTGAACGGATGGGGAAGTTACAAAAGTCAAAACGGAGGGTAGCACCGTTACCAGTAGTAAGGTGCTGAGGCTTCTTATTAACATTGAGTGCGGACAATCTCTACAATTTTAATCTACGAAATTAGATATTCTTAATCTGAAAAGTGCGTGCTACTCTTTAAAGCTAGACAAGATTTCAGCCGAAAAATTCATCTAGGGCGAGGATGTCAAAATCCCTAGACAGACTGAAGTTCCCCCCGGTTTTAGCTGACACAGAGAGTTCTGATTTGAGTAGACAGTTTATGAATTGGTTATCTGCTAATCTTTGATATTCTTCAACAAATTTAATAAAAAAATTGCTGCAAACACCGAGTCTAGCTTAGGCTTTGATATTCATAGAGAACTAATCATTTAAAAATTCACGAGAGATAAAAGTTTGCTTGAGTTTGAGTTTACTTCATCCCAGGACTGAGAATAAGGAGAGGAAGTTCCAAAAGTTTAAACAATTGACCAGAACAGGACTCGATTGTTGCCAGAATCTGCAACCATTGCTGTATTTCCATAAATTGAAATTCCGTAGGGCCAACACAAACTATTCCGAGTTGCATTTCCATAGGAACGATTTTCACTTTTACTCTTAAAATTAGATTGACCTGTTAACATTTGAGCTGATTTTCCAGTCGAAACTGCATCTTTCCATCCCACTAAACGCGAGTTTGCTGTATCAGCCGCGATTAACCATTCTGATGTCGCTGCTATCCCGTAAGGCATACTTAAACTAGAGTCAGAGGGAAAATAAACCCCTTGATTCAGTTCAACAGTCTCGAAATTCATTTGACCTAAAACCACTTCACAGGGTTGATTAATTTCTGTGGGAATATTCTCCCAAATCATCACTCGATTATTTCCCGCATCCGTCACAATTAAACGATTTTTCCATATCGTTAACGCATGAGGCCAACGTAAACTTGAAGCATTAGGATTTCCGCCTCCATTTTCATCACGAGACACTAAATCAGCTTGTCCTAAAACTAAATCCGCAGGCTGACCATTTTCTGTGGGGAATTCCCGCCAAATTAAGACTCGTCTATTACCTGTATCTGCAACAAAAAATTGTCCGTTATTATAAAATACTCCGTAGGGCCAGTGCATTCGATCTGCGGCGGTTTCTAATTCGCCTCGGTTGGGTTCATTAGCCTGAAAATTCTTTTGTCCGAGAACAATATCTGCGGGAATATTGCTAGCTTGGGGAACTTTATTCCAAATCAAAACTCGATGATTCCACGCATCTGCAACCGCTAATCCTTCACCACAAATACACATTCCAGTCGGAACACTAACTGTTGCGGCGGTGGGAGAATGATTCCCATTTTGTCCCTCTTGATGAAAATCTGATTGTCCAATTACCCAGTCTGCGGGTTGTCCATCAAATTCTGGACGCTGACGCCACCCCAACAAACGATGATGTCCGGTATCTGCAATCCATAAGGGGCCATTTTCAACCCAGCACAAGCCACGTGGCCCAAACATTGTTGTCGCGCTGGGTTCAAGCGGAACCGCCAATACATCAGACGGCTGTTGTCCGAGTATTACTTCTGCACCTTCTGGAGAGAAAATATTAGGAATTTCGGGGTCTGGAGTAGAATTCGTTTTCAAGTTAGCTGTCATTATAAGATTTCTATTGTTTATGTAATTTAAACGATGAACAGCTTAGATCAAATTAAATTTTAAAAAATTTTAGGATTGGTCTGAATTTAAGCCGATCTACCTTCAGCCAAAAAAATACCCAATCTCTCTAAGAAATCGGATATGCACTTGAGTTAATTAAGCCGCATTTAAAATAAAGTGACAAAATCATCAGCATTAATCAGATCGGCATCAATCTTATCGAGTCGGGCAATTAATTCATTGGTTTCTGAAATCTGAATCACAGTAGAATTTCCATTCTGCGCGATCGCGAGTTGTTCAAAGCTTAAGTCTGATATTAATTGAAGTTTATCTGTTCCGTTCTCAAAGTCTAGCACTAAATCGCGACCTGAACCAATCACAAAAGTATCGATTCCACTTCCGCCTTTTAGGCTATCATTTCCTAAATCACCACTAAGAATGTCCCGACCCTTTCCACCTGATAAACTATCATTATCTTGACCGCCAAATAGTTCGTCATTTCCTTCACATCCAGAGAGAATATCATCCCCTAAATTGCCAAATAGTTGGTCATTTCCTTCACCGCCGCAAAGAGTATCATTCTGTTTTCCTCCAAAAATCGTATCATTTCCAATCCCACCATTAATTGAGTCAAAATCTAGATTTCCATACAATTCATCATCACCCTTTCCTCCATCTAAGCTATCATTTCCAACACCCCCAAAAAGAGTATCTTCATCATCACCACCAAACAAAAGATCATTCTCGCTATTTCCAAATAGTAAGTCGTTTCCGTCTCCACCACTAATACTATCGCGACCCACATCTCCCCAAATATTATCGGCGTCATCTCCACCAAACAAAGTGTCGTTACCTCGTCCAGCATAGAGAGTATCTAAATCTTCGCCACCATTAAGAAAATCGTTTCCTTGAGAACCAAATAAGACATCGTTACCGGAGTTTCCTTCCAGGTTGTCGCTATTACCTAGTCCAAATAAAGTGTCATCTCCACCCAAACCATTGAAGCTATCACTATTCGCACTTCCAATGAAGATTTCAATATTTGAAGTCCCATTTTGAGTATTTTGAATGGTGTTAATTTGGCGACTGGCTTCTAGGTTCAAACTGGGGAAGGGTTCACAAACACAGTCGTCATTATCATTCATCTCAGAGTCATTCATCTCAGAGTCAGTTCTCTCAGATATTTCAGGAGTGGGTTCAGGTTCTGGAGTTGGTTCAGGTTCAGGAGTTGATGTGGGAACAGGTTCGAGTTCAAGTTCTGAGACGACAACAGCAGAAATCGTAAAATTAAACGGATTTTCATTGGGGTCATTCGTCTCGAAAGAGAGTTCACCACTAAAGTTATCCGCAGTTGTGGTATCGAGTTGAATTTCAAAGGTTGATTCTTCATCCGCCGCCAATGTTGTCGGGAAGTCTTCAACTAAACTGAACCCAGTCGGAAGTTCTAAGTCAGAAAGTGTTAATTCCGCAGTCCCGCTATTTTGAATGGTAAAGGTTTTGCGAACAGAAGTTTCAATTGTTGTGGTTCCAAAGTCAAACGTTCCGGTATTATCTTCAATATTCGTGGTATTTTCAAAAACTTCAATTTCCGGAGTAGGAAAAGCTTCAACTAATTCAAACGCACCGCTATCAACTTCAGCAGTCCCATTATTATCGCCGTCAATGGGTCGAGTTTGACCTCGTTGGTCAGTAGATAATGTAACAGAAACGCCTGCATCAATGGCGGAACTTCCCCCTAAGAGAGGATGAACATAAGTTCCTTCAATCTCTTGTAATGTATCCAGTTTAGGATTTGCAAACGTGACATTTTCAGTGGCTTTGTCCGGATGTTCTGGCCATTGAATATTACCGCCCAGGTCAATCAATTCACGTCCGGTTTGTTGTTTAATATCCCAGTCATTTAAACCATTTTCTGCTGTATTATTTGAGAAAATTGTATTTTTAACTTTGACTTCTGCACTCGGAGATGCACTGATGGCACCGCCAACCCAACCTGCGGAATTATTGGCAAAAGTTGTATTGGTAATTTCAGTCGATTCATATAAGGCTAATGCACCGCCATTCCCTTGAACGGTTAAAAATTCGGCTCGATTTCCGGAAAAGGTACTGTTAGCGATTGTTGTTGGTGCTTGCATCATCCAAATAGCGCCGCCTTGACTATTAGCAGTATTATTAATAAAAGCTGTATTGATGATGTCAAAGCCTTGATTTAATCCATTATTCATCTGAACAATTGCACCGCCATTTCCGTTATTTCCCCCGTCAGGAAGTTCCAGAATTTGGTTATCTTTAAAAATGCTGTCTTCAATTACAACATTATCTTGAGTTCCGGTATAAAGATAGGCAGCACCGCCTTCGCCTCGTCCTTGATTTCCTTCAAATACACTATTTATAATCTGAATCGTTCCAGAGGTATCATCACTACGGGTACTTGCTCGATCTGTATAGATTGCACCCCCAAATCCTCGTAAAAAGGGTCGAACTTTACCCATATCATAAAAAGCTGCCGTCGTATCGTTATCGATAAAGTTGGAATTTTCTATGGTAATATTTCCATTTAGGCTATTAATTGCCGCTCCATTAATCCCTTCATTTTCAATAAAGTCACTGTTGGTAACGCTGAGATTATTCGGACCCCAAAAGGCGATAGCACCTGCGCCTCGTTCATCATTATCCGCGACGGCTTTATTCCGATTAAATGTGCTATTACTAACCGTGAGATTGCCTTCAAATGCACTAAAGATTGCACCGCCTCCTTGATCGGCAATATTATCATTTAAGTTTACATTGTCAATGTTTAAAATAGCTTGATGTTCGGTTTTAATTGCGCCCCCACGTTCTGAGGTATAACCCTCATTTAAGGTTATATTTTTGAGGGTGAGTTCAGTCGGATTTGCGGAGGTAGAGTCAACCGCAAAAATTCGAGAATCATTATTCCCACTGATAATAAGATTGGGATTATCTGAACCCTCAATGACTAGATCTTTACCGACAGGGATTTCAATCTCTCCAGTAGTCAGTAATATTGTATTTCCGCCTTCTAAAGCAGACGAGAACGTGATAATATCTCCAGCGCTTGCCTTCGTAATAATATCTCGAAGTGACCCCGCCCCCGAATCATTATTGTTGGTAACAACGAGTTCAATCATCTGTGTTTATCCTTGAGTAGTCTGTCAGAAAAAATACAAAGTGGTTCAATTTCCTCAGAATTGATAGCCCCTTTGAAGCTCTATTTAATTTTCTGACTAAGTTTGACTATTTCCGGATACCCTATTTATCAACTTTGTTAAAACTAAAGTTGGGTTTTATAGATTGATAAAATTGTTTACTCTGAAAAAAAAACTTAATATTTACTCTTTTAAATTCAGAAACTTCAAAAATAAAAATATAAAATAAAATTGATTTATTGATATTAATTCAATAAAAAATATAATAAAAAGGAGTTGTAGGATGAAAAAATTAAGTTAGAGGTAGTATGTCTTGAATCTTGACTCTGATTTCCGGAAATCTTTGAGGAGTAACGGTTTCATCTTCTGGTAAAATCAATTGCTGTTGATATCCTTCTGAAGTTGGATCTTGAAAAACGTAAAGTTGACGATTTTCTACATCTAATAGCCAATAATCTTCAATTCCAGACGCTGCATATTCTTTAGCTTTAATGTCTCGATCTTTCTTGAGAGTGCTGTCAGCAACTTCTACAATTAAGTAAACATCAGAAGCAGTGGGATGATGATCGATATAATCTCTAGAATCGGGTCGAACTACAGCAACATCAGGTTCGGGTTCCGAATAGTTATTAAGCTGGATAGGAAGTTGAGTTTGTACAAAAACCTGTTCTCCTAATGCTTTTTCGAGGAGACGGCGAGTTCGTCGAATAGCAGAAGAATGAGGTCTTCCTTGAGGACTGATAATCCTAATAATTTGTCCGGCGATTAATTCAACAGATTCATCCGGTTGTAAAATCCCCACCTCAACCATACGGTGATAATCTTCAACTGTCCAGAGACGTAAAAACGTTTCCAGTGATGGTTCTTTTGTTGGCATAATATCAAAGCAGTTGAGTTGACTCTACTGACCTCTCGAAGGAAAACGCCACACTATTTCCCTAAGACTTTAACCACTCCAATTCCACCAAAATAGAGGAAAACAACCGAACCTCCTAACAATGTTTGCGTTAAAGGATCAGTTGAAGGCGTTAATACGGCACCCAAAACCGCCGCACCGAGAACAACAGTTTTCCAGACAGAAAGCATCACTTTAGAAGAAACGACTCCAAGTAACCCGAGTAAAATTTGAATCACCGGAATTTGGAAAGCTAAAGCAGTTACAAATAAAAGTTTCAATACAAAAGAGAAATATTTTTCAATTGACCATAACTGTTCAACAACATCTCCGCCATAGCCAATAAAAAATTTGAGTGCAGCCGGAATGATCGCAAAGTAAGCAAACAGCAAACCGACACCAAACAGAAGAGTCGAACCGCCAAAAATCGGTCCTAAAATTTTACGTTCTTGAACGCTAATTCCGGGTAAAATAAACTGAACGATTTGATAAAGAACAAACGGACTCGCGAGTAATAATCCACTGTAACCTGCCACTTGAATGGAAACGAAAAAATATTCTCCGGGGGCGAGTTGCAAGAACTTGACCCCTTGGGCTGGCTTTTCTAAAATTTCAACAATAGAATTGGCAAAAACAAAACAACCTAACGCTGCAATCACCACCGCAATTAATGCGTAGAAAATCCGCTGTCTCAACTCTTCTAAGTGATCGAATAAAGACATCTCGACTTCATCCGGAAATTCATCACCTGAGTTGATTTCCGGTTCTTCAGAGTTCATTGAGGTTTCCGAGAAAGATGTTTCTTCAACGGCAGTTGTACTATTGTTATGATTTGAATCCGATTCAGGAGTGTTTAAAGGTGTCATACTAAATCAAAAATTAGAATTTAATAACAATTTGATGAGAGCTAGGGCAAAGAATTAAAAATTCAGCATGAGCTAATTAAAGATATCTGTATATATAGACAGAGACATCAACTCCAGTTCTGAACTTTAATGTTTGAGAGTCAGTCTAGAGTATTAACTATTGTATCGTCTCTTGTCAAAAAACTCGATCAATTGATTATCAATTTGCGATCGCTGATTTTGTAGACGAATCCGCTACTATCAAATCAACCCTTTCTCATCCCAACTCTGATGATGAAACTTATACGACACCATATACGGGTGTTTCTGGCATCCACTCAAATCGCAATTCAAACTCGGCGGTTTGGGTACAACAGTCGGCTAGCCTTCTTGTCTTTTTTATTTTCCGGTGTGTTGCTAGCCGTTCTTTCTCAACCCCTCCTCTCTCAAGAGGTTCCTCAAAACCTGAATTGGTCCGATCAAGTTAGCGTTCTTGAGAACAATTGGGAGAAACAATACGAAGATTATTTTAACCGGGATATGGCAGAGGTGAAGCTAAAAGCGGATGATATTCGCCAGATTCTCTCTCGCATTGCTAGCGAAACCGGAAGCAAGCCTGCGGTTTTGTGGGTCGCCCCCCAAGATGACTATCTCAAGTTAGTTTTATTGACTCCTGATGCGGAAGCGACAGGTGATTTGATCTCCGAAGCTGACCGACAAACCTTGATGAAACGAGTTCGGCGACTGTATCTAGAGGTGACAAACCCCAGACGAATCGGAACAACTTCCTATCTAGAATCAGCTCAACAATTATATCAGTGGATTATTCAACCTTTTGAGACGACTTTAGATCAACAAGGCATAGATACTTTATTGTTGTGTACAGGGCCAGGTTTGCGAACGTTACCACTTGGCGTTTTGCATGATGGACAGCAGTTTTTAGCCGAGAAATATAACCTAACTCGAATTCCGGCATTTAATTTATTGATTGATACCAACTATGAACCCTTGAAACAGGGCGATGTTTTGGCAATGGGGGTCTCTGAATTTTCTGAAAAAAATCCCCTTCCGGGTGTTCCGGTCGAACTCTCTAACATTATTCAGTCTGAACCCGAAGAACAAATATCTTTTTCCCCTTTGGGACAATGGCCGGGAAAATCCTTTCTTAACCAGGTTTCAACTTTACAAAATTTAGAGGATCAGTTAGCTGCAAATCGCTTTGAAATTGTTCATCTGGCAACTCACGCCGAGTTTCAACCCGGAAAGCCGCACAACTCCTATATTCAACTCTGGGATACAGAATTGCGCTTAAGTCAGATGAAAGAAATGCGCTGGAATAATCCTCCGGCGGAGTTATTGGTGTTGAGTGCTTGTAAAACTGCCGTTGGTGATAAGAATGTAGAGTTGGGATTTGCGGGATTAGCCTTACAATCTGGTGTCAAATCAGCCTTAGCGAGTTTGTGGTATGTCAGCGATCGCGGTACCCTCGCTTTAATGAGTGAATTTTATCATCAGTTGAAAACCGCCTCAACCAAAGCAGAAGCCCTCAAAAAAGCTCAAATTGCCATGATTCAGGGTAAAGTTCGTTTACAAGATGATGAACTGCTGATTTCAAGAGGAGAGGTTTCTCTTCCACCCAGTTTAGCGTCATCGACCGAAGAAGAACTCTCGCATCCTTATTACTGGTCTGGGTTTACTTTAATTGGAAGTGCGTGGTAGAAGATATGCGTCTTGTCTGTCTCTCTCGGTGTTTGTACTGCCATGTTGACGCTGAGAGAGCTAGTTTTTTTGAAGTTACATTTTAACGATGAATCAACCAATTCCTGTCTCGATCAAACGCAGTGATCAGCTAATCACTCTCAACATCAACTCCATCTAAAATTGACAAGCGGATAGCGATCGCCTTCTTGGTCAAAAATAGTTGGACTTTTGATCGGATCGGATCGTTCGGAGAACGCAAGTTTGCTCTTTCCACCAGCAATTCCTTATAGGAGTTGACGATAAAAATCTAATTGATCCATTGAGGGAGCGCCTCCTGTTCGATATCATAAACAAGTAACCGGCTTTGCTCAAATATTAGTTCCATTCAAATCAATAAAATTAGTATATTCTGAATAGAAAATATCAATAGCAGCATTTCTCTCAAAATGTTAAGGCTTGAGAGCCGATTGATCATCAAACCCTCAAGTCCTCACACTCATCGTTAAACAGCTTGCTGCTGAATAACTTGGCTGTTTTGAGATACTTTTCCGTTGGTATGACCGTTATTATGGTGCGGCTGGATTAAACCGTAACCTCCGTGATGAACTCGTTTATAAATGACGTTTAATTCTCCCGTATCTGCATTGCAAAATACATAGAAGTCGTGATCAATTAGTTGTAATTGTTCCAGGGCCTCTTGAACGCTCATCGGGGGCATCGCAAAATATTTGGTGCGAACCACTTCTTCAGGAAGTTCAGGTTGGCGATTACCAATTAAATCTTCAACGACAGGCTGATGTTCGACCACCTCTGCCGTTTTCGGAGGATGATGATGCTTCGCTTGCCGTTTTTCTTTAAATTTGCGAAGTTGACGAGCAATTTTATCTGCAACAAGATCGACACTCGCATACAGATTCTCACTACTTTCTTGGGCGCGAATCACTGTTCCATTTGCATAAATTGTGACTTCGGCTGTTTGCTTCGGATTTATCCGAGGATTACGTGCAACTGATAGGTGTACATCCACTTCATTCGTTAGCTGCTGATAGTGGTTGACCGCCTTAGCAATCTTTTGATGCACGTATTCGTGAATCGCTTCTGTTATCTCAAGATTTTTACCCTGGATCACAAGCTTCATATAAGCTTCCTCCCGCTCATAATATGGGCATAAACTTACCTTAACATTTTGGATTGGGGATGGATTACCCTTTTAAAATCTGTTGCATCCCTTGACAATTCTTGATACTTTAAGGGTAAAGTTTTATAAACTTTGGCTTGATTTTTTAAGGGATTTCAAGTACCATCCCAACTTTTTATCCTCTATGTATTGAGCATCTATGCTTACGATAATAACATACCCATTTTTCCTCAACGGTGACCTTAGCTAGCTCTCCTAAACCGAAATGTTTGATTTATAATTTAGGGCGGGTGCCTTACCAAATCGCATGGCAATGGCAGCGATCGCTCCTGCAACAGCATCAACAAGATCCGAACCACAAAGATGTTCTTCTACTCTTAGAGCATCCTCCGGTTTATACCCTGGGACAAGGTGCGGATGTAAAGTTCATAAAATTTAACCCAAATTCTCACAATATCGAACTTCATCGAGTTGAACGGGGCGGAGAAGTCACCTATCATTGTCCCGGTCAGTTAGTCGGCTATCCGATTCTCAATCTCCGACGATATCAGCAAGATCTGCACTGGTATCTGCGACAGCTTGAGGAAGTCGTTATACAAGTTTTAGCGGTTTATGGCGTTAAAGGTGTTCGTATTCCGGGTTTAACAGGCGTTTGGGTGAGCGAAAAGAAAGTGGCTGCGATTGGGATTAAAGTCAGTCGCTGGATTACAATGCACGGTTTTGCGATTAATGTTTGTCCAGACCTAGAAGGATTTAATCAGATTGTCCCTTGTGGAATTGAAAATCGAGCCGTCGGGAGTTTAATCGAATTTATACCCACTGTTAACTTAGAAGAAGTGCGATCGCAAGTTGAAGCGGCTTTTGCAGAGGTTTTTGGAGTCGTGTTAATCGCGGTCCCCGGTGAGCCGATTTGATCAGAAATACCGGGACAATTTGCTCCTGAATCATTTAAGATGACGAGAGTAGCGTTTAAACTTTCTGTACAATGAATTTCAGAATCCTGGCTACCGTGGTCGTGTTGAGTGCAGTCACTTTTGTTCCGTCAACCCTAGCAGAAAACCTAGAACATACCCGTCAGCTTTTATCCAGCAAACGATGTCCGAACTGCGATTTAGCAGGTGCGGGTTTAGTTTTAGCCGATTTAGTCGGAGCCGATCTACAAGGGGCGAATCTGGTTGGAGCTAATCTCAGTCGCGCTGATTTAACCGGAGCAAATCTAACTGGAGCAAATCTAACTGGAGCCAGTTTACACGGAGCGAATTTAACCGGAGCGAATTTAGCCGGAGCGAACCTTAATGGTACCGATCTCCGCGCCGCCTATTTGATGAATGCCGTTCTCACCGAAAGTAATATTAAAGATGCTCAATTGGTCGGTGTCATTGGGATGCCAACCAATACAGGAAACGCAAAAGATTATTATTTTTGGGGCGTTCAAGAAGCCAAAGAAGGCAACTACGTCAATGCTATTGATTTTTATAGTCAAGCGATTCGTTTAGACCCAGATTTAGCGGCGGCATATTTTGGTCGCAGCATGGCAAGAGCTGATTTAGGAGACTTAGTTGGAGCGATCGCAGATGCTCGCTTTGCTCAAGAACTCTATGAAACATTGGGTTCAGAAGAAGGAGAACAGATTTCCACTCAGCTTGTACAAATATTAGAATATCAACAAAACCCTGAGAAACCCGACAATAGTGGTGGATTTTTGGGAACATTACAGCAAGCTGCTCCTTTATTCTTGCAATTATTGTTCTAAATCGACCTATCCATGAATTTAGTGACTGAGGGAAGCCAATTATGAGCGAATCAAAAAAATCTTTCTGGAATTCTGTTAGTAAAAAAGCATCAGATCTCGGAAAGTCGATCAGTCATCAAGCCTCAGAAACCGGAAAAAATATCACACAAAAAGCGACTGATGCTGCCAAACAAAAGGCAACAGAAATGGGTGAGACCATGAATCAGAAAGCATCGGAGGCCGGGGAAAAAGTTAAGGAAAAAGCCTCTAGTTCGGTGGAGTCTGCGAAACAAAAAACTCAAAATTGGGTCGAAAATATTTATTCGGGGTCTGATGAGAGTAGTGACTCAACGCATCTACATGATTGGAGTCTCGATGAACTGTATCATATTTTTGTTCGCTCTAAAGTCGCCTATTCCGGCGGAACTCAAACAGTCACACTCAAAACAGGTAAAAGCTATGAAGTGAAAATTCCACCTAATTTAAAAGAAGGCTCCAACTTGCGCCTGAAAGGATGTGGCTTGCAAGGCGGTGATGCTTTTTTGGTGTTGCATACCTTATTAAATCCACTGTTTAATGTTGATCGTAAAATTAATAACTTAATTGTGCAGGCTCCCGTCTACGATCGCACAAAATTTCGATGTTTAGAAAGCTATAATCGTTTAATTTCTGGAATGAAGGCTGAAGATTTAGCCGCATTAGATTTGCTTGATTATTTGGTGCTATCTTCAAACATTTATTCAGAAATGGGTCAACGCTATGCAATTGCCAGTCAAAATTCTCGTTTATTAGCCTTAGAAGATGGCTTGAAGAAAACTCTGGAAGTCTCTCAACTGAGTGATGAAGAGCAGAAAAAAATTCGTTCAACTTATCAATATCTCCGCAGTGGAGAAGCGGTTCCAGATTTAAGGATTTTAGATCAGCTTGATGCTATTATTTTATATTCAAATTTAAAACCTGAATTAAAGAAGTATTATTTAAAAGCGAGTGCCGCGACACGGGTAATGACGATTGACTGGATTATGGTGAATGAAATTGATGTCAATCAACAAATTGTACAAGCGGATCGTCCTCGATTTTTAGCGGTTTATTTACAACTTCGCAATGAGCAAGAAGTGGTCGATCTCAGAACCCTGGAGGCTCTAGATGCTTGGGTCGAAAAGGCAAATTTACCCTTATTCTGTAAGGTAAGTTATCAGTTGCTTCGTCAGCAAAGCTTAGAACTGAGTGAGGAGTTTGAATGGGATGATTTTAGCGATTCATTTAAAGCGATAGAAGCCGTTTTAAAAGCAGTGAAAACCTCGAAGTCTTATCATTCTTCTAATGATAGTTATTCTGTAAATGTCACAGAAATCAAGCCCGAAATGTTGACAGAAACGGCTTATAACTCAGTCGCTAGAGGGGGTCTAGGGCTATTAAGTGGCCTGGCGATTCTACAACAACAGAAAACATGGCTGGAAATCTCTGCGAGATTGGCGATCGCAACAGTTAGCGAAATGAAAAGTTCTGATAAACTTAAACTGGGTCTTTCTGCCATGATTGACAAGGGTACACCTCAAACCGTTGTGGGCGGAAATTGGCAAGCGGTGAGTGCGTTAGGGAAACAAGAACAGAGAATCAGTCAGTTATCGGGCTTAGATGCTTATCGAGCCATTTTGATTGAAATTGAAGATGTCGCAGATTTAGCCCAAGCGAACGATGGATCTACCGTCAATTCAGGCTTGAATGTCTGGAAGTTGTTACGAGGAAATAGCGATCGGCAGCGAGTAATTGAGCAGTTAGAGCATCAGCTCTATTGTTGAAGGGAGTAGGCACTCAGCCATTCCCAGTTTAAGTATTAAAATCTTTATTTGTGCTATAGACACACTGATAATAATTTGCTATCATACGAAGATGTGACCATTGGAGAGATGGCTGAGTGGTCGAAAGCGGCAGATTGCTAATCTGTTGATAGGTACGCAAGTCCTATCCGAGGGTTCGAATCCCTCTCTCTCCGTTCTATGAGAACAACTTCAAAGCTTGTGAAACTATAGAAATCGCTGCATCACAAGTTAGAAATGACCAATTTTTGGAGATCCTATAGTGCGATTGGCTTTGCCCGTGATGCCCGTGATGCTAGTGCATCAATTGGCAAGTTCACCGTCAGGTGTAGCATATTGCTCGCTTGAAACTCATGACTCATTCAATACTGTTATTGATAGAAGATTAATGAGACTCGCGAGAAGTGCATCAAAATTCACAACTTCACAAGGTTTAGAGTGCAAGCCTTTTGCTCGATTAAATACTATAGTCTCTTCAATAATTCGTGAATAACCATTAACTTGTCAGCGCAATCTAGCAAGCACGATGCTTGCACCACTGTTTATATATTTCTGTATGAAGTAAAAACTAAAAGGACTAAAGCTTAGAACGTAGGGGAGAAATAAGAGAATTTTTTAAAGGGAGATAATTTAAGTTTTGAACTCGTTGAATGAATCGAGTTAAGCCATAGCCAGCCAGCCCAATTGTTGCCCCAGCAGCCACGACAGGAGCCATACTAACGCCGACAGCAGTTTCAGCAACAATCAAGCTCATTCCACTCAATACAGCAGAAATTCCGGCTCCAGTAAATGCACCACCCGCCACTGAAATTAAAGCCGAGCAGTCTTTATCTTGAATCGCTTTTTTTGCTCCATAAGCCGCCACACAGACAACAGTTCCAGCAACGGTTGCAGGTACACTTACGGATGCACTTCCTAACCCACTCACTACCCCAAATCCACCGATTACAGATAGGTTAGAGTTTCTTCGGGTTTCTGATGTATCAGAGGTCACATTTTCAGACGGGATTGAATCTTTTGTTGTGTTGAAGCCATTCATCATTTTTCTACCCTTTTCTCATTTCTCTCATTAACTTAAAGCTATCATAGCGTCCTTAAATAGAATATTCGTATTTTCACGGATTTTTTCATTAATTTTTTTGAACTTTCCCCAATCTAAGTGTATTCCCTTAAGATTCCAACTGGAATCGGTCAAATTAATCTTTTTGGGAAGCAATTAAATGTTTGATACTCTGGAATAAGATTTCCAGGCAAGAAAAAGAATGTTAAGTGAACGCGCCAAACAACTGATTCCTAAAGCCCGAATTTTTAGCGTAGCCAATTGGGAAGCTACTTATCCTCCCGCCACAATTACTCGATTTCAAACCGCAGATGACGAGGGACGTTATCTAAACGATACAGATCTCGAACAGGTTGTCACGAGTTTACAAACCATTCCTGAACCTGAAAAGTCTGCCGCCCTCGCCCAAGTTGAAACTGTTCGTTTGCTGCGAGATCAAGCGGATGCCATCGTTACCGAAGCCCGTGAAACAGTGTTAACGCAATTTCCAGGAATTACCGATCCCGGAGGCGATCTTCATCCTCCAGAACGCGCCCAAGCTTGCTGGCGAGATTTTTGGCATTTTCTACGGTGTATTACCTACGGAATAGCGGGAAGCCAAACGGAATATACCAGCGAAGAAGGACTTCATTATATGGAGTTACTTTATCAAGAGTTGAATGTACCGCTAAAAGCAATGGTATCCGGGTTGGAAGGGTTGAAAGTTGCGAGTTTGAAGCGTTTGAATACAGACTCAGAAGCGATCGCGCCTTACTTCGATCATTTAAGCACTCAAATGCGCCGTTTCCTGCCGTCAGAATAGAATGTGTAGTATATGACCTCAACATCCAAGATGACGAATGACCAACGCCTGACTCACCTAAAAAAGCAACGTGCTCAAACGAGTCAACAGTTCCACACGAAATGGGCAGAACTGCGACAGCAACAAGACTTCAATGCCAACACTATTATGAGTCTGAACCAAGCAGTTCAAACTCTTTTAGAAGTTGCAAAAATTGACTGGGAGATTGCTAAGGTAATCGAGGATATGGATAGAGAAAAAGATAATGGTCATCGCCCCAGTTAATCGCTGATCAGATAAAGTCGTCTGTTTTGATAGAGAGTTCGGTATGATAAGACCTGTACTCGCATTTCACGCAAGTTGTCACTGCCCATGCCTTCTACTGTCGAACAGCTTAAAGCCAAATTTGATCGCGCCCTCGTCGCTGCATTTGGGGAGGAGATGGCTAGAACCGATCCGATGTTGGTTCCGGCGAGTAATCCCAAATTTGGGGATTATCAATGTAATGTGGCGATGTCTCTGACAAAGGCGTTGAAGAATAATCCCAGAGCGATCGCCTCTCAAATTATAGAACAGCTTGATGTCAGCCAGATCTGTGAACCGCCAGAAATTGCCGGGCCTGGGTTTATCAATCTTCGTCTCAAACCGGAATATTTAGAAACTCAACTTAACAGTATTTTAAGCGATGAACGTTTGGGGATTCCTCCTGTTGAGAAACCGCAAAAGGTGATTGTTGATTTTTCTAGTCCGAATATTGCCAAGGAAATGCACGTCGGACATTTACGTTCAACGATTATTGGAGATTCAATTGCTCGAATTTTAGAATTTTTAGGACATGATGTTTTGCGTCTCAATCATGTCGGAGATTGGGGAACGCAGTTTGGGATGTTAATTACTTATTTACGAGAAGCTTATCCCGAAGCCTTAACGACAGCAGATGCTTTAGATTTAGGGGATTTAGTCGCATTTTACCGAAAAGCAAAAGTTCGTTTTGATGAAGATGAAGACTTCAAGGAAACGTCTCGTAAACAGGTAGTACAATTACAAGCAGGGGATGAAGAAAGTCGTCGCGCATGGCAGCTTTTGTGCGAGCAATCTCGGCGTGAATTTCAAAAGATTTATGATGAGCTAGATATTACACTCAAAGAACGAGGAGAATCTTTTTATAATCCGTTATTACCTCAAGTTGTAGAAGATTTAGAGAAAACTGAATTATTAGAAGAAAATCAAGGCGCGAAATGTGTCTTTTTAGATGGGTTTCAAAATAAAGACGGAGAACCTTTGCCCTTAATTGTACAAAAATCTGATGGTGGATATAATTATGCAACAACGGATTTAGCCGCAGTTCGTTATCGGATTAATAAAGACGACGCAGATCGAATTATTTATGTGACAGATTCAGGACAAGCCAATCATTTTACTCAAGTTTGGCAAGTTGCAAGAAAAGCAGGCTGGATACCGGAAAATGTTGAGGTTGTTCATGTTCCCTTTGGGTTAGTATTAGGGGAAGATGGGAAGAAATTAAAAACTCGTTCGGGAGAAACGGTCAGACTGCGAGAGTTATTGGATGAAGCGATTAACCACGCCCACGAAGACCTAGAAAATCGTCTAAAAGAAGAAGGAAGAACGGAGTCTGAAGACTTTATTAATAACGTGGCGGAAGTTGTAGGTTTCAGTTCCGTGAAATACGCAGATCTCAGCCAAAACCGCACCAGTAACTATGTGTTTAGTTTTGATAAAATGCTATCTCTGCAAGGAAATACGGCTCCCTATTTACTCTATGCTTATGTGAGGATTCAAGGGATTAAGCGCAAAGGAGAAATCAATTTTGAACAAGTCGGAACCGATGCAAAAATTCAGTTAAAAGAAGAGGCTGAACTGACCTTAGCTAAACATTTATTTCAGTTAGATGAGGTGATTGAAACAGTGGCGACAGACTTGCTTCCAAATCGTTTGTGTCAATATGTATTTGAACTCAGTCAAAAATTCAATCAATTTTATGATCAATGTCCCGTTTTAAAAGCGGAAGGGAGTCAGCGCATTTCTCGTTTAGGACTATGCGATCTGACCGCACGCACGCTAAAATTAGGATTATCCCTGTTGGGGATCTCTGTCCTAGAGCGGATGTAACTTGGGAGGAATTTAGGTAATATTAAATTTGGGATAATTAGTGGAATTGTCACTCGGCAAATTGTAGAGTTCCTTAAGATTTAATTAAAAAATACACAGGAGTAATTTTATGTCTGAAATTCAACCGGAAACTCCCATCCAGACTGATTCTGTTGACAATCAAGTTGAAGGATTCCTCAGCAGTTGGAAGTTGAAACTGGGGTTAGTTGTAGCAGGGATATTGGCGATCGCAACGGCAGCTATAATATTCTGGTATCCTCATACCGTTTCGACGTGGGGTTTAAAGGGATGGGCTGCTGAATCGGGTGCTGAGGCGATTAATTGTATGATGCGTGATACCGACAATAATGGTTACGTTAGTTGTAGCGCGAAGATTGAGCAGAAAGTTTTTCCGCTTGAATGTGGGGCGAGTATTTTTAATATTGGCTGTCGAGTTACAAAAGCTGAAATTATCAGAGATTAAATAGAAAGCTTAAAGGCTGAAAGAATTAACCCGGCTTCTTCGTAGAACCGGGTTTGTTTATATAATTAACGAGTTGCTTAGTTGTGCTTTCACACTTTTAACTGTTAGTCTGCGCTCAAGCGCAATTACAAATCTCTACTTAGATATTGCTTCGTAGTTGTGCTTTAGCACTGCCTGATTCTGGTCTGCGCTCAAGCGCAATGACAAACTTTTACTTAGATTTTGACTGATCAGATGCTGTCAATACATCCCAAAATGCTTGAGTTGCTTTGGTTAAACGTTCGCCTAAATCGCTTAAATCTTTAACAATTCCTTGAAGATTACTTTCAGCATCAGTCTCCAATTGTTTGAAGGAAGATTCAATTTGTTCTTTATCGATTAATCGAATTTGCTCAATTCTCTCTCGAACACTTTTGGCAGCCTCAGTATAAGCGTCACGATTGATTTCTGCTGCGGCTTGTAGTTCAGCTTTAACTAAATTTTGAATTGCATCAAACAAAGCCTCTGTTTCTTGTTGGGGCTTAGTTCCTTCTGAGGTTGGAGTCACATCTGTTGAAGGGGTTTCTACGATTGCAGATTCTTTCGGTACATTCTGTTCTTCAGTCATGATTTTCTCCTGAGATTAAGCAATTTAAAGTACAATTTTCTGTGAATTCTGGGCTGTTCTTCATGATTCTAGATCGAATTACGAAGGTAACAATCCCATTTCTTGTTCAATCTTTAATAACGCTTGGACTCGGTTTTCAGTAGAAGGATGAGTCGCAAATAAATTCGCCATTCTTCGTCCCGAAAATCCATTCATAATCAAAAGCGGTTCAAAGGCGGGGTTCGCCTGAAGCGGAACCTGTCGCGCCATACTATCCAAACGTTGCAACGCCCTGGCGAGTCCTCTGGGATTTTGGGTTAACTTCGCAGCACCCGCATCCGCCGCATATTCACGGGTTCGGGAAATTGCCATTTGAATAATTGTCGCTGAAATAGGTGCTAGAAGAACGGTTAACAGAATCCCAATTGGATTTCCACCCTCATTATTACGCGAACGTCCTCCAAATATCATCGCATAACTAGCAAATTGAGCGATCGCAGAAATCGCACCGCCAATGGTTGCTGCGACGGCTTGGGTGAGAGTATCCCGGTTTTTAATGTGGCTGAGTTCGTGAGCGATGACTCCTTCAAGTTCTTCTTCAGGTAAAATTTTCAGAATCCCTTCGGTAACTGCTACAGCAGCATTTCGAGGATTACGCCCTGTCGCAAAAGCGTTGGGTGCCTCTGTCGGAACGATGTATACTCCTGGCATTGGTAAATTCGCACGCTCACACAGTTGCTCAATCATATTGTGCAGTTGAGGTGCTTGTTGATAGCTGACAGGTTGAGCGCGATAAGCCGCCAATGCAATTTTATCGGAATAAAACCAAGATCCCAAGTTGGTGATCGCAGCTAAACCGAGTCCTACGACTAAACCTGTTGTTCCACCAATGACACTAGAACAAATTGTCACCAGTAAAGCACTTAGAGTTCCCAGTAAAATAACTGTTTTCAAGAGGTTCATTCGTTTCTCTCCCTTGGTTCTCAAACCCGGAGTTAGTTAATCGTGCTTTTATTCTACCGGGATTTTCCCCCGTAAAGTTAAGCGAGGAAAACCAATTTCCGATTACGGTTTAACCAACGCTGATTTTACAGGAATCTGAAGTGATGGACTTGTAGTTAGAGAGAATTATGAATTTTAATTTCGTTAAAACTGACAGACATACTTTGGGCGAACGGGACAGGTTTCATCCATGATGGGATTATTGCGAATATATAAATAGGTTAATCGCTCTAGAGGTTGAAGGGAACTAATATCAGTGACTTGATTACTATTAAGATTTAACTCATTGAGCTTTTTCAACGCCTGCAAAGGAGTCACATCATCCACTCGATTGTAACTGAGGTTGAGTAGGTTCAAATTCTTCAAAGATTGCAGTGGGGTCACATCTTCGACTCGATTATAACTCAGATTCAGTTCCGTTAAATTCGTGAGGGATTTGAGAGGGGTGATATCTGTAATTTGATTATTAATTAACTTGAGTCGAGTGATTGCTGTTAGGGATTGTAAAGGACTAATATCCGAGATTTGACTGGTACTCAAGTCCAATTGAGCTAAATTCGTTAAATTTTCTGAGGCACGAGCGCAGTTAAATGTTCCTGCTTGTTGGAGAACCACACTTAGGGTTCGTCTAGCCGCAGGAGACAATTTTTCTCGATTCAGACACCAATCCATAAAGCTACTATACTCGCTCACAGGTTCGTTCTTAGGAGTCGGTTCTGAGATTGATTCAGATTCACTATCGGATTCACTAGAGGAATCGGCTGGAGAAATTTCAGATTCAGCAACACCTGTATGGGAATAACTTAAAGCGATTCCCGCGAATAGGATCGAAATGAACAAGGGTTTGAACTGACGTTTCAAGAGTTGTTTGTTTTGAGGGCGATCGCTCATCTGTCTGTTCCACAAGTGTAGCATTTCTACCTTCATTTTAGATCGAGATTGAATGGTAATGTCATCAAAATTTTGCCAGGTTTATAACGTCTAATGATATCATATTCGAGTCAAGTCTCTGCTTATTCGTGGCCGGCTAGGAGTCATTTACAATTATGAGAACTTTCACTGAACTTTTTGCGTCTATATCTGATGCTTTCAGTCAACCCATGATCCGTAAACCGATTGCGATTGGACTCGGCGCGATCGCGGGGGCAGTTACTCGCTATTATTTAACAGTATGGCTGGCTAGTCGTTTTGGGACCAGTTTTCCTTACGGGACGTTCTTTGTGAATTTAACGGGCTGTTTTATTATGGGATGTTTTACCGTATTTTCTGGGCGAATTGAAGCCATTTCACCCGAACTCATTTTACTTTTAGGCGTGGGTTTTTTGGGATCTTATACTACGTTTTCTACCTATGAGTTAGACACCCATCGCTTACTGCAAAATAATGGAGTTAGTTGGATTGTTTTCTTTTATTGGATGGGTAGTGCGGTTTTAGGAGTGATTGGGATTCAACTCGGCTTGATTTTCGGTCGGCTATTAATCCGGTAGTCAAACTGAAAGTCCGATCAATCAAAAAGTATTAATTAAATTATCTGTATAAACTGTAAATATATGTTTATGAAAAAAGGTCGATTCTGATCGACTCTTTAAATTTCGTAATTGATAACTCATAATTCATATATTTATAAATCTTTTGTATAGATTTTTTTTAACATCTGTAAAATTTTATGACATTTTCTTTTAAAGAATATTATGAAATCTGGTTTTTTTGAGTTTGATGGTAAAATAGATCTTAAATTAATTTCAATCTGAATCCTTTGACCAAAGAACACATAGATAAAATTATGAATACTAAAAGAGACACATCCAGAGACGGATTAAGAAATAAGCTTGAAACCATAGCCCTGACTAATTTTGAAGGAGTTTGGGACTGGATTCAAAATCAAGAACACCTCAAACTTTCGGTTAACAAATTTCTGATTAATAGCGCTATTTATAAGATTCCACCCCGTCCCTATCCTTTTAGCATGATGACGCTAGAGGAACAGATTCCGGGAACCGATATTCCTAAAAAAACCGATACTTATTCTTCCTGGGAATCACTCACCGATCAAACTTATATTGGGCGACATTTACCACCTGACCCCAAATTTAACTTAGCTGGAAATCTCCCGCCCGCAGAAGATTTAGCTATTTTGTATCATAAACGCAAAGATGCAGAAGGTAAACCCATTACTCGGTATTCTGAAAAATCAACTTTACTTTTCCCGTACTTTGTCCAGTGGTTTACGGATGGATTTCTCCGCATCGATCATCATAATAAATTTAAAAATACCTCGAATCATCATATTGACTTGTGTAATGTTTATGGACTCAAACCCAAACAAACTCATCTATTGAGAACATTTCAAGGCGGAAAACTCAAAAGCCAAATGATTAATGGTGAAGAATATCCGCCTTTTTATTACGAAGATCCAGAACAAGGAAGAGTTAAACCAGAATTTGAAGGACTCTACGAACCTTTAAACGATGAAAAAAGACTTACACCTGAACTCAAGGGCAAACTCTTTGCAATGGGCGTTGAACGGGCGAATGTTCACATTGGTTATGTGATGTTGAATGTGATTTGTCTGCGAGAACACAATCGTCTGTGTGATATTTTAGCGAAGAATTACCCAGACTGGGACGATGAACGTTTGTTTCAAACCGCGCGAAATATTCTCGTGGTAATCATGTTAAAAATAGTAGCCGAAGACTACGTTAATCATATTACACCCTATCATTTTAACTTCGTCGTCGATCCCTTTGCTTTTAAGGATGAAAGATGGTATCGCGAAAACTGGGTAACACTCGAATTTGACTTAGTTTATCGTTGGCATAGTGCCATTCCAGAAAGCTTTATCTATGATGGTAAAACGGTATCGTTGTATTCTTCTTTGTGGAATAATCAGATGATTATTGATCGAGGAATTGGGGAACTCCTCGAAGAAACCTGTTCACAAGCCGCCACCCAAATTGGGTTACATAATACACCGGATTTCCTTGTGGATATGACTGAAATTCCGAGTGTAAACTTGGGACGAAAAGCACAAATGGCAAGCTACAATGATTACCGAGAACTGTGTAACTTCCCTCGCGTCACTGACTTCGATCAAATCACAGCCGATGAAGATGCTCAAAAAGAACTCAAACAGTTGTATGGTAATGTTGATAATATAGAATTTTATGTGGGATTGTATGCTGAAGATCCCCGTGAAAATTCAGCATTAGGGCCGTTAGTCGGGCGATTAATTGGAGTAGATGCCTTTTCTCAAGTCTTAACGAATCCTCTGTTAGCCCCTCCGATTTTCAATAAAGATACCTTTTCTCCGATAGGTTGGGAAATTATTAATGAAACCAAGCTTCTCTCAGATGTAGTTAACCGGAATGTACCGCAAAAAGATCGACCCTACAAAATTACTTTTTATCGTGAGGAGAACCGTTAAATCCTCAAAGTTAAATCAATAAATTGAGACTGAGGATAGAAAATGAAACGTTTGGTTGTGTGTTGTGACGGAACTTGGCAAAAACTCAATAACCCCTACCCAACGAATGTCGTAAAATTTGCCCAAGCTGTTAAATCAATCGCCAGTGATGGAGTTCCTCAGATTGTATTTTATGATGAAGGAATTGGCACAGAAGGCGGATTAAATTCACTCTTGGGTGGGGCATTTGGTCAAGGAATTGATAAGAATATTCAAGATGGTTATCGGTTTCTTTGTCTGAATTATATTAAAGGAGATGAAATTTATTTATTTGGCTTTAGTCGGGGTGCTTATACCGTTCGGAGTTTAGCCGGATTAATCTATAATTCCGGTTTGCTTTCTCGCCCTTATATTCGCCTCGCCTCCGAAGCCTACGAACTTTACCGAGACTCCTTTATCAAACCCAAAGATTCTCGGTTGGTTCAATTTCGTCAAGAACATGGAGAACGAGTTCCGATTAAATTACTCGGCTGTTGGGATACTGTCGGATCTTTGGGGATTCCTGAAGTTTCCTTATTCAGTGTGTTTACTCAGAAGTTTAATCAACGTTATCGCTTTCACGATACCTCTTTGAGTCCGATTATTGAGAATGCACTTCACGCCGTCGCTATTGATGAACCCCGCAAAGCCTTCTCCGTGACACCGATGACCCCAAGCCGCCATTCCCAAACTCAGGTTGTCCGTCAAGTCTGGTTTCCGGGCGATCATGGTTGTATTGGTGGAGGTGTTGAGGAAGTTCGCGGGTTGTCTGACTGTGCTTTGAAGTGGATGATCGATGCGATTGGTCAATTAGGGTTAGGTTTAGAACTCGAACCAACTGCAATTCCCACCGGAATAGAACCCGATCCTGGGATTGATTTGATCATGGATATTGTTGGTTGGATTACCTCACTTGGTGGAAAAGCATTACGGGAACTCAGTGAAAAATTTGATGATTTTGACGATAGTGTGATTCAACGTTTTCAAACTCGTCAAGATTATCGACCGCCGAATTTAATCGAAAAATATGGCGATCAATTAGAGGAGTTTATTCAAACTCGTTTAAATCTGAATCAATCTCAAGTTTACGAAGGAGAAGATCTACAGGTTTATGCCCGTTATGATATATTGAAAGAAATTGGTTTTGAGATTAGCAAAACAGAAGTGAACCCTCAACAACCCCCTCGAATTCACAATCATCATAGCCAACCCATAAATATTAAAATTCTCGCCATTGGGGAATGGAATTGTGGCAATGAAGGACAAGATGCAGCCTTTGTTTCTGGTGATGGTCATACAGAAATGGCAGCCGAAGAATACTGTCACTGGGATTTAACCTTTATCAATAAAGAACAAGAACAAAATCCTCCACCTGCGGCATTAGTTGCGTTTAAAATCAGAGGCGATCACTATGAAGTTATCGCGTGGGGAAAAGAACAAGAGTTTGAACTGCAACCAGATGAAACCGTTTATTTTGCCAGCAACAATCAAACACAGCTTTATGATAATAATAACGGAATTATCACTATTAACTGGAGTTATTCCTTTGTCCCAGACTAAAAGGACTATTTATTCTCGCGGACTCCTTGTTACATAAATTGAGAATATTTTCTCAAAAAAGTGTCTCGAATTACTTTATGATGTAGACATTCAATTCTTAGAACTTTTTTCAATCTCAAGGAGAAATATGAGTAGCCTTCAGAAACCTGAATATGCTTTGAGTTTTGATAGTTTTCCCCGTGATGCCAACTCGGACATTGTTTGTGTAACTCCTGTCCGAACTGTTGTTCGTCGAGAAGAAGAAATCGTTTTAATTCGGAAAGTTCGTAAGGTTGAAGAATTTGATGCGAGTCCCGCTTGTCCCGTGAATACCACTCAATTTGTGGGAGAAATTTATGAAGGTGGAGAACTAATGGTTCATGCCAACTATTATGTTAGCCCAGACCAAGCCCCCGCTGATTTACCTCGGATTACAAACGATAAAGGTAAGGCCATTCAAGTTACCGTAAAATCGGAAGGAACTTGGACTTATGGAAGCAATGAAGCCGGAATTCGCGAAGCCGTAACCGGAGACGGTAATCGCAAGATGGCACAGCAAGAATATCAAGATCAAGATATGCTGTTTAAAGGGATTACTCCTGCGGCTGTTGTTGCCACGAAAATCAAAGGCAATCAGTATGAGTATGTAACTCACGGCGCCAATCAAACCTTTATATTACAGCCCGGTGAAACGATCTACTTTATGAACAATGATCAACCCGGTTTTTACCATGATAACCATGATTCTCTGAAGCTAAACTGGACTTATACCTATGTTGGGTAAACTGATTTTTTCAGAGATTTCAGGGTTTTAATTTAGTTTTCTAGTGTGGGCAATGCCCACGCTCATCCCTTAAATTGTATGACTTTATATTGATAATATTGCGAGGGAATTTAGAATAATGAATATTTTTACAGAATATCCTGAAAAAGACGAAAAAAAATATTTTGATTTAGTCGTTGAACAGACTAGATTTAATATGGATAAACTCTACAAAGAGGCAGAAAAAGCCTTTCGAGACACCCATATTAAAACTCATGCTTGTGTTCAGGGAACCTTAGAAATATTTGACTTTGACGAAACAGAAATCAAGCAAAAATTAAGTCAAAACACATCATTAAGCGAAGCAATACTGAATCAAATCAATCTCAAACAAGGATTACTCACTACACCGAAACAATATCCGGTTTGGTTAAGATTTGCCAATGGACGCACCCAAAGAAAAGGAGATTATGAACCGGATACTCGTTCAATGTCAGTAAAAGTAATGGGTGTTGAAGGGGAACGACTTCCTGAAAGTCACGAGTCAAATACTCAAGATATTGTCGTACAAAATGCTGAGATATTCTTTATAAAAACGATTAAAAATTACTACGGATTTTTTAGTGCGGTCGTTAAAGCAGGCATTTTTCCTATTTTATGGCTACTCTTTCATCCAAAACAAAAAAATGCCCTTCAAACCATTACCAGCCGAATTCCACAAAGCCTACTCACTGAACGATATTGGAGTGGTTCAGCCTCAGCATTAGGACTCAAACCGGATTTTGATGCAGCTAAAACAGGAGTTGTTTCAGTTGAATATCCAGCCGTTATTAAGTATGCCTTTACTCCCGTTTCTCCCCAACCGCCCCATACGCGAATTTCTATTCCTTCTCGCAGTGAAAGTAGCTTAGAACAAGGCAAAACTAAAGGCATAGAAGATCATTATTACCGTGAAGAATTAATACAATCTTTAGCAAAATCCGAGGCAGAATATTGCTGGGACTTTCAAATTCAAGTGCAAACTAAACCGGAAATGTCAATTGATGATGTAACAATTGTTTGGAATGAAGACGAATCTCCATTTTTGACCGTAGGTCGTTTGACCATTAAACATCAACAAATTAACTTCGAGAAACAATGCGATTTTTGTGAGAATTTACGGTTTTCCCCCTGGAACGGTTTAGCGGTTCATCGTCCAGTCGGGGCTTTAAATCGATTGCGGAGTATAGTTTATTCAATTGTCGGTGAATATCGTCATCAAAAACAAGGACTCAACTATCAAGAACCAACAGGTACAGAAGAATTCAATTAAGCCTTATAGTTGCGCTTTAGCGCAAGGCTTAATAATGCTAAAGCAGAATTACAATCTTTAATCAACATGGTTCTGTATTCCTATATTAATCACCATCGCCAGAAACTAGAATAGTATCGTTCTTTGCGATCGCGAACTGCAATATTATCAAGTGTAATGTTATCATAATTCATAATCTAGAATTTATCATTCCAATGCTACATACTTATAATGCTCTCTTAAAAGATAATCAGATCGAGTGGATAGATGAAGTTCCAACTGTAAGCGATCGCCCTGTTAGAGTTCATGTTACATTTTTAGAAGATCCGTCAACATCCGCTACTGCTTCTCAAGGTCAACGGATGGCGGAAATATTAGCCAAGATAGCGGACTTAAACCCTTTTGCTGATATTGATCCAAAAGCATTACAACGAGAGATCCGCCAAGATCGTCCCCTCCCTTATCGTGAATAATAATGTTATTAGATAGTAATATCATTATTTATGCTGCCCAACCTGAAAATGTTGATTTGAGGCAATTTATTGCGAGTCATTCACCTGCTGTCTCAGCACTCTCTTATGTTGAAGTCTTAGGTTATCATCAACTAACGGAAGGAGAACGCTTATATTTTGAAGTCTTTTTTCAGTCTACTCAAGTGATACCTATAACACCGGCAATACTTCAACAGGCTGTAGCATTACGACAAACTAGAAAAATGTCTTTAGGAGATTCTATTATTGCTAGCACAGCTTTAGTTCATAATCTAACTCTAGTGACTCGGAATGTAGAAGATTTCCAATGGATTAATCAACTCAATTTAGTAAATCCATTTGATTCTGCCAATTAAAATTAGAGTTTGTGAGTGAGAGAATACTTTTTCAGTCTATGGGGAGATAGAGGATTTTTATGAATAAAAAGGTATTGTGTACCTGAAAAAATCCTCTCTCCTGTTCTCACGGTTAACCGTTGACGAAATATTACCAACGCGGGCGACTGGAAATCCGTTGGGACTGTTGGTTGTACATCGCCATGAGAACACGACCCGGATCGACCCAACGACCACCATACTTTAATCCCCAGTGTAGATGAGGGCCTGTAGTACGTCCAGTCATCCCGACCCTAGCAATTCTCGCCCCTGCGGGTACAACTTGACCTTCCCAGAGTTGAATTCCGCCATTTTGATCAATAAAGTAACTGCCTTGGGCGGTTTTCACCACTCGTCCTTGAACATGACAGTAAATGTGCGTCCATTGTCCGGAATCGATGGCAATTCCAGTTCCACAACGGTTATCTTCCCAAACTTCTACAACAGTTCCGGCCCACCAATTGCGAATGTAGCTTCCCATTGGGGCGGCTAAATCTAAGCCGTAGTGAAATCCACTCGAACGATAGCCAAAACCCGATGTATATTCTAGAAAATTTTCAACGGGGAAAGAAGCCCCTGACCAATCAAGTCCAGTTGCCACTTGATTCGTACTGTAATTTGCATTGTATTCTCTAGCGTTGACTAGCTTTTGCCATCCGAACGGTGCCAGACTCAAACCAATTAATCCGGCTAATAATACCATTCGTTTGGGATGAATCCAGCTTTGAACGGGTTTTGGTGTAGACTCTGCCATTAGTGTGTTTGACTCCTCATGTCACCAGTGTTTACTTATGTTCCACGATACGCTGCAATGGTTAATATGCAGCTTGACAGCAGGCGGAGTGAATTTTCCTGGCTGTCAGGTTGATGGAGTGGAGAATGCCTGTTTGCCACCCTAGCACTTGCATTCAGTGACAGTTAGCAACGAACCGGAGTAAATTGCCGTAGACATACAAGCCAGCATTCTACTCTATGTCGGGTCTGTGCGAAACCGTTTAGTTGAATTTATGTAAAGATTTGTTTATGATCTATGCAAAATTGCATCATTAGCAGTTATAAGTCAAAGATTAATAACAAATTTCCAATTTTAGAAACCTGCGATAATATTAGTTATGGTATTTGATGTCCTACTTTTCCAATTTAATCTTGATACAACGACGATCGCTGGAGCAACGTTGTGGTCACTTGCTCTTTACTGGGGACTTTCGCCTGTGAGTGAATGGGTTACAGAACAGCTTGATCGTTGGTTTAATTTCGCAGAACGCGGACTCTACACCTCAAAGACTGAGTTTGAACGCACTCGCGCCGCTAGAGAATCTCAAAATGCGTTTTATGCCTCCTTGTTTAGTATTGTGCCGTTCTTAATCGTCGGTAGCCTGTGTAATTGGGGCGTTGAAGCCGGGCTTGGAGACGGTTGGGCGATCGCAATGGGTATGATTGCTTGTATTAGTTGTGGGGTCTATGAACTGGGACGACGCGATTCTCAACAACGAGGATAATTTACAGTTGTACAGTTTGACAGTAAACAGTTATCAGTTGTTGTGCTTTAGCACTACTTCTACAATTGATATTTCACTGTAAAAATGCCAGAGATTAAAATCTCTGTCTAATACATGAAGTCCTCGCGTGTAGGACGCACAATTTTTCAGACCGGGAATTGATTCCCGGTTCCCTAGCCAAAGTTTACGCACAGGAAGGAGCTTTTATGGTGGGCTAAAGCCCAACTACGAGCAGAATTAAATCATTCACTGCTTACTGCTTACTGTCTCATGCCATAACTTTTTTCAGGCTATCTTGAGGATTAACAGGTTGGAGGGCTGCATACAAGCGATTGAGAGCGTTAATATAGGCAGTCGCCGCAGCAACAATAATATCAGTATTGGCGGAGTGACCCGAGAAAACGCGACCTTCTGAACGTAAACGAATTGTCACTTCTCCAATGGCGTCAATTCCGGCGGTTACGGACTGTACTGAGAACTCGATTAATTCGTTGGGAATATTGACCACTCGGTTAATCGCTTTATACACCGCATCCACAGGGCCAGTGCCAATTGCTGCATCCATCAGTTCTTCACCTGTTGGCGTTCTCAAAACCACCGTTGCCGTAGGACGAGCGCGATCGCCACAGGAGACCTGTACTAATTCTAAACGGAATAATTCAGGAGCTTGGTGAATTTCGTTGTTCGCGATGGATTCTAAATCCCAGTCAGTGATTTCCTTCTTCTTGTCGGCTAACTCCTTGAACTTAACAAAGGCTTTGTTCATCTCAGAGTCAGACAATTCAAACCCCAATTCTTGCAAACGATTTTGGAAGGCGTGACGGCCCGAATGTTTACCCAATACGATCAGATTATTATTCAATCCAATCGACTCCGCATCCATAATCTCATAAGTCAGCTTATTTTTGAGAACGCCGTCTTGGTGAATTCCTGACTCGTGAGCAAACGCATTCGCCCCAACAATGGCTTTATTGGGTTGGACTAACATTCCCGTTAAGTTAGAAGCCAGCCGAGACGTTTTGTAGATTTCTTGGGTATTAATTTGAGTTAAAGGAGCTTCCGACTCCGCCGGACGATCAAAGAAAGGATTAAAATATTGTCTGCGAACGTGGAGAGCCATGACCAACTCTTCGAGGGCGGCATTTCCGGCTCGTTCTCCAATTCCATTAATGGTACATTCAAGCTGACGAGCGCCATTTTTGACCGCTTCTAGGAAGTTGGCGACGGCTAAACCGAGGTCATTGTGTCCGTGTACGGAAATAATCGCTTGATCGATATTGGGAACGTTTTCTTTAATTCCACGAATGAGCGCCCCAAATTCACTGGGCGTAGTATATCCGACTGTATCTGGAATATTAACCGTTGTTGCGCCTGCGGCGATCGCCCGTTCGAGGACTTGATAGAGAAATTCTGGGTCAGAGCGTCCCGCATCTTCGGGAGAAAATTCCACATCCTCAACAAAAGATTTCGCATAAGCCACCATTTCTGGGGCGATTTCCAGGACTTCTTCCCGTGTTTTCCGCAGCTTATACTGCAAATGAATATCAGAAGTTGCAATAAAGGTATGAATGCGTTTATGAACCGCAGGTTGTAGCGCACGGGCGGCGGTTTCGATATCAGAGCGAACCGCTCGCGCTAAACTACAGATCACAGGCCCATCTTCAGTCCCAACCGTTTCAGCGATGCGATGAACCGCCTCAAAGTCACCAAGACTTGCGAAGGCAAATCCCGCTTCAATAATATCTACCCCTAAGCGGGCTAATTGTCGAGCCAGAATCAACTTCTCATCAACATTAAGGGTTGCACCCGGACATTGTTCGCCATCTCGTAAGGTGGTATCAAAGATAATAATGCGGTCAGGTGAGGGTTGAATTTTCATTCGTGAGAAACCTCCAACAATAAATGAACAAGTGAACGACAGCCGGGTGAGACTTCACCTTTTGATTGGGTTTTTCTGTCCGGTTGTTGAATGATGCCTATTAATAGTCTACTTTTTCAATTTGATCGCGAATATCATTTAAGTCGATATATCGATCTGTAGCATTTCGGAGTTCACGAGCAATCATTCCTTCAGTTGAGACGACGGTAATATGGGTATTTTTTGAGCGCAAGAGTTCAATCGCCCGTTCAAAGTCACCATCACCGCTAAACAAAACCACCCGATCGTACTGATCTACAGTGTTAAACATATCGACAACAATTTCAATATCTAGATTGGCTTTTTGGGAATATCGACCGGAGCTATCATCGTAGTATTCTTTAAGAATTTTCGTCCGCACGGTATACCCCAAACTAATCAAAGCATCCCTGAATCCTCTTTGATCTTGCGGATCTTTGAGACCTGTATACCAGAAGGCATTGACTAGGATAACATCGGATTGTTCATGTTTGAAATAGGTTAATACTCGCCTTGGATCAAAAAACCAACCATTTTTTTGTTGTGCGTAGAACATATTGTTACCGTCTACAAATATAGAGAGACGGTTTTTTGTGTTAAGCATAGAAACTATAGACCTAGATATTTTGTAGAAGAGAATTTAAGCTAATTATCTTATTTTAACATCTGGACTGGCACAAAGCGTTTCAGCCTCAGTTACTTCCGGTTCTCCTTTGATCCCCAATGGGTTTGAATCTAGTCTGACTGTGTATTTCTCCTCTGAGCCTTAGATTTGAGTACATTTTCTTTAAGATAAACTCGATATTGATCGAGGGGAATTATTCGATCCGGAAGTCACGGAGTCCTGTTCATCAATAAATATTTCAAAAACTAGCGAAAAACCGAACCGAGTGGGAAGTTCGTGACTGAAAGTCGAGGAAAACTACCGTTACACGACTGAGAAAAATTGCTTTGATTTCTGATGCTGTTTCTGAGTGTATGCCGTAACAATAACAACAATATCCTCAGTCATTCCAGCAGAGGTGTCAATTAAGATGATCGGGCTTAATCGCAATCAAAAAATTGCTAACTTACATTAATCGAGCTCAATAGAGTAACTCGCTCTCTTTAACAGAGAGTGTTACAACGATGCCAGCTAGTTTTTTGCGATCAACTTTACCTTCGATTCCGCCTGAGTGGAGAACCTCAAGAACAATTGGCTTTCTTTATAAAATAATGAGTACAATATGACTTTTTTCTAGTATACCGCTTTCGGCAACAGGTTGATCGGATTGGCAATAGGAATTGTTCGCTAAAACTTCTTACTTTCTATCGCCCAACGTGCTAGCTCTGTCCGATTGTGCAGTGCAGTTTTGTTCAACATATTGCTCACATGACTTTCAATCGTGCGTTGACTTACCTTCATAATTTTAGCAATTTCACGGTTTGCCTTTCCCTGAGACACCAACTGTACAACTCTGACCTCTGTGGGCGTTAATTCTACACCCGGACGGGCTTGAAGCGTGGGTTGTCCCCCGCCTTGATGACTGTTAAATTTAATCAAGCGTGACGCTTGTTTGAGAGAAGATTCAACTTGAGCAACTAATTCTTCGGGTTCAAACGGTTTCACAATGTAAACATCAGCCCCAGTATTGAGTCCTTTAACTTTATCTTGGCTTTGACCTTTAGCTGATAAGAATAAGACCGGAATCCAATCGGTGCGAGGATCTTCACGAATATGTTTAACCAGTGTATAGCCATCCATTTCTGGCATCATAATATCGCAAATAATCAGGTCGGGAAGCTTTGATTCCAGGAGTTCGAGTGCTTTGACTCCATTTTCGGCGGTACTCACTTCATAGCCTCTAAACTCTAAATAATCTCGAACCAATAGAACTAGGTTCGGATCATCATCAACGAGCATTAATCGTCTTGTTTCTTCAGTTTTAGTCTCGGTCATTTTGAACTTTTACCTTGAGAAATCCCGCAACAGATTCGGAATTGCGATCATCAGTCAGGAGGTAGTGCGGGCTTAACCCCTCTCCAACGTTCTGCTCAAAAATATAATTTAAGCGATGCCATTCAATCTTACAAATACAAGATGAACAATGATGTGCAATTTTTATAGAGTCTGAAATAATGTTACGATTTTTGTTAAGATCTATACCTATAGCCACAGGGTTTATACCGATCATATCGAAAAATTTAACGATACGCCTACTCTGACTCACTGGTATTTATACCGTTATCAGGGCTAGGGCTTTTTAAATCTTGGGGAATTTGCGGATCGGGTAATGGATGAGTCACGAACGCATACTCTTCAACGACTTGAGAACCGATTAAATGTTCTTGGATGATGCGTTCAATCACATCAGGACTAGCGGCGCGATACCAAACACCCTCCGGATAAACCACCAAAATTGGCCCATCACAACAGACCCGTAAACAATTGGCTTTCGTCCGAAAAATACAACTCGGACGTTCAGGTGTTGGCCCGTCGAGGTTGAGTTCTTTTAACCGTTTTTTGAGATAATCCCAAGCTTCTAAACTCGCCGGCTTTGAACAACACTTGGGTAGGGTCTGATCTGCACACAGGAAGACATGGCGGCTAATCGTTTCGAGTCCTAACGTTTGAACAACAGTTGCGATTGCGCCTGATGTATCGGTAAGTTTAACATCGGCGGTCGTCTCAGCAGAACTAGAGTCTGAAGATCCAGAGGTAGATAGAGAAGAGTTTGTCATAATCACTTAGCACTCACTCAGGCATTAAGTCGAATTGAGTTAAATTTCTCTCATCATCATAAACCGACCCCTGCAAATATTCCCTCTTCTCGTTTAGTTATAAAAGCCAGATGAAGCCAGAGATTAAAATCTCGGTCTCAGTAATAAAAGTCCTCGTGGATAGGACTTGGGATTTCAGACGAGGAATTGATTCCCCGAGAAACTGTTCCCTATAACCTGTCCCCGATTCCCTATTCCCGGTAAAAGTTCGGGAACCCGTACTGACTTATCTGTTGCCATTGGATCGGCTAGTTCGCTAAATTAGCACTCAGGAATTGAGAGTGCTAACTCTCCATTCTGAATCAGGAGGGAGATTGATTAAGACCTTCCCTCGCATAATCGTGTATTCGCTCAATTCTTAAATGTGCGAGCTTTATCAAAGGAGGTTAGCGTATGGCTGCTGTCGCTTTAAATGTATCTACAGTTAAACCGTTAGGTGATCGCGTTTTTGTCAAAGTCAGTGAGTCTGAAGAAAAGACCGCAGGTGGAATCTTACTTCCCGACACAGCGAAGGAAAAGCCTCAAGTCGGAGAAATTGTCGCCACAGGCCCAGGAAAGCGCAACGATGATGGTTCTCGCGCTGAAATGGAAGTCAAAGTCGGAGACAAAGTTCTTTACTCCAAGTATGCCGGAACCGACATTAAACTCAGCGGCGATGAATATGTGCTTTTAGCAGAGAAAGACATCCTAGCAATTGTCAGCTAGTTCCTCAGTCTAGATTGGACTGGCTTGTTATTCCTTGACAAATTTTGCAACTCAACTTCACAAGTTAGGCGAACAAACCCAACACTACTATGGCTAAACGTATTATCTACAACGAAAATGCTCGTCGTGCCTTAGAAAAAGGTATGGACATTTTGGCAGAGTCTGTTGCAGTAACACTCGGTCCGAAAGGTCGCAACGTTGTACTCGAAAAGAAATTTGGTGCTCCTCAAATTGTTAATGATGGAGTCACCATTGCTAAAGAAATTGATCTAGAAGATAACATCGAGAATACGGGCGTTTCCCTGATTCGTCAAGCGGCTTCTAAGACTAATGATGCCGCAGGAGACGGGACAACTACTGCAACCGTTCTCGCTCACGCTATTGTTAAAGAGGGTCTACGCAACGTTGCCGCAGGCGCAAACCCCATCGAACTGAAGCGAGGTATTGACAAGGCTACAGGTTTCCTTGTTGATAAAATCGCTGAACACGCTCGTTCGGTTGAAGATTCTAAGTCGATCGCTCAAGTTGGAACCATCTCCGCCGGAAACGACGAAGAAGTCGGTCAAATGATCGCGAGCGCGATGGATAAAGTCGGTAAAGAAGGGGTGATTTCTCTCGAAGAAGGGAAGTCCATGACCACTGAACTGGAAATCACCGAAGGGATGCGCTTTGATAAAGGCTACATCTCTCCTTACTTCGCGACTGATACCGAACGGATGGAAGCTGTTCTTGATGAACCTTTTATCTTGTTAACCGATAAGAAAATTACTCTGGTTCAGGATTTAGTTCCTGTTCTTGAACAAGTCGCTCGTTCCGGTCGTCCTTTGGTAATCTTAGCCGAAGACATCGAGAAAGAAGCATTAGCGACTTTAGTTGTGAACCGTCTGCGCGGTGTTTTGAATGTCGCTGCGGTGAAAGCACCTGGATTTGGCGATCGCCGTAAAGCGATGCTCGAAGATATCGCCGTTCTCACAGGCGGTCAAGTTATCACTGAAGATGCTGGCTTGAAGCTGGAAAACGCCAAGCTCGATATGCTGGGTAAAGCCCGCCGCATGACGATTACCAAAGACAATACCACTATTGTTGCCGAAGGGAATGAAGCTTCGGTGAAAGCCCGTTGTGAGCAACTGCGCCGTCAAATGGAAGAAACTGAATCTTCCTACGACAAAGAAAAACTACAAGAACGTTTGGCTAAACTTGGTGGTGGTGTTGCTGTTGTCAAAGTCGGTGCAGCCACTGAAACTGAGATGAAAGATCGCAAACTGCGTTTAGAAGATGCGATCAACGCCACAAAAGCTGCCGTTGAAGAAGGAATTGTTCCGGGTGGCGGTACAACTTTGGCTCACCTCTCTCCTCAAGTAGAAGAATGGGCAAAAGGCAACCTCTCCAGTGAAGCCTTAACAGGTGCGCTAATTGTAGCACGGGCATTATCAGCTCCTCTGAAGCGGATTGCTGAAAACGCTGGAGAAAATGGTGCAGTTGTAGCTGAAAGAGTCAAAGAGAAAGACTTTAACGTCGGTTACAACGCCGCATCTAATGAATACGTTGATATGTTTGAAGCGGGTATCGTTGACCCTGCGAAGGTGACTCGTTCCGCCCTGCAAAATGCAGCTTCAATTGCAGGAATGGTTCTAACCACTGAATGTATTGTGGTTGATAAGCCAGAACCGAAAGAGGGCGCACCTGCGGGCGCAGGAATGGGCGGCGACTTCGACTACTAAAATTTTGCTTTAACTCTGAGACAGCTTGAGTAGTTGTTTGAGATTTTTGGGGTAGGTCTAATCGCCTGCCCTTTTTGTTTAAAATAATCAACAAGACAGTACATTAACTCTTATTACAATGAAACTCAAACGACTCGGACACGTCGCAATCTGTGTTCAGGATATTGATCAAGCGGCGAAGTTCTACAAAAATCTAGGCATGAAGTTGGTTTGGAAAGATACAGACTGGGCGTATCTCAAAGCCGGAGAAGATGGGTTAGCCCTCCTCAGTCCAGGTTACGATCAAGCCGGGCCTCATTTTGGGTTTGTATTTAGCGATCGCACTGAAATGGAAACCGCCTACGAACAATTGAAAACCGAAGGTGTTGAAGTCAGTTCAATTCACGAACACCGAGATGGCACCGCCTCCTTCTATGGGCGAGATCTCGATGGCAATTCCTTTGAGTATCTCTACGAACCTGCAACCCCTTCTACCTAAAGATTCCTAATCAGTCGGTTCGTGTCTAGACTGCTTCTTTAATTGAGACTAAATCAGGTTACACTAAAAGCACTTTACAACTCCTCTCCAATTCTGCCTTTTGTCTTAAGCCTGAACTCAGGCCTTACCCATGTAAGAACTGCTATATCTGTTTCTCAGGAACTCCCGACTTTGGCTATAAGTATTGGAAACAGTAGATATGGCACTACACATTCAGGTGTTTGATAGGTAAAAGCTGAAAAGTCCCTATCAATGACTGCCTACTGTCTTGCGCGTAACCTGATAAAAGAGACCACTTGTAAAACACGATCCCGAACTATGATAGAAAGAATGCGTCTGGGGAAACAGCGGCGAACCCCTTTGTCGGCTTGGGAACAGGTCGATTATCTTCTATTTATCCTGTCTATTGGCTTAACAATCTTAGGCGGAGTGATGATCCGCAGTGTCGAACTGAATCAAGGCTTAACGGATTGGTGGCAACATTGGTTAATGGGAGGAGTCGGCTTGGCATCGGCTTTGCTGATCGCCTATTGCCGTTATGAACATCTGTTGCGCTGGAAATGGGTCATTTATATTGCCACAATTATTTCTCTGATCGCCGTTCAATTTATCGGAACAACGGCTTTAGGGGCGCAACGCTGGATTAATATTGGCGGCTTTCACGTTCAACCCTCAGAATTTGCTAAAGTCGGGATTATTATCACCCTGGCAGCATTACTCCATGAACGCACTACTCCAACGATTCCAGACGTAATTAGAATGTTGGCAGTAGCAGCAGTGCCTTGGGGATTAGTCTTTATCGAACCTAACTTAGGAACGTCCCTTATTTTCGGTGCGATTACACTGGGAATGCTGTACTGGGGAAATGTTCATCCCGGTTGGTTAATATTATTAGTGGCTCCGATCGCTTCGGTGATATTATTCACAGTCTATGAAGAAGCTGGGATTATCTGGGCGGTTGCGATGGGGTTTGTGGGCTGGTGGAGTTTACCTGTCCGTTGGCTGACTGGCCCACTGGCACTCCTGGCGAATTTAGGGGCGGGAAAACTAGGAAATGTCTTCTGGGGTTTGCTCCAAGATTATCAGAAACAACGTCTAACCGGATTTCTCAACCCCGAACAAGATCCGCTTGGTGCGGGGTATCACTTAATTCAATCTCGAATTGCGATCGGTTCAGGCCAACTCTACGGACGAGGACTCCATCAAGGAACTCAAACGCAATTACACTTTATCCCAGAACAACACACCGACTTTATTTTTTCTGCGATTGGTGAAGAACTCGGCTTTATCGGTTGTGTTTGTGTATTAGTCGCATTTTGGATTTTATGTTGGCGTCTGGTGATGATTGCCCTCACCGCTAAAGACACCTTTGGTTCTCTGATCGCCATTGGGGTTTTATGTATGATGGTGTTTCAGGTTTTTGTTAATATCGGCATGAATATCGGGTTAGCACCTGTAACTGGGATTCCATTACCGTTGCTGAGTTATGGTCGTTCGGCATTGTTGAGTAATTTCATTGCCATTGGACTGGTGCAGTCTGTGGCCAATCATCGACAACGATTGAAGTTCTAAACCTTTTTAACTTTACTCCCATGCGGATTCTTCAAATTGTTCCTTCCATTTCGTTGGTGTATGGTGGCCCCAGTCAAATGGTGCGGGGATTGTCGGCGGCGTTAGCGGCGCAAGGGGTCGATCTGACTATTCTCACAACAGATTCTAATGGAGATGTGGGTCAACCGCCCTTGGATGTCCCCCTGAATCAACCAGTGGCTGAAGAGGGTTATACGGTTCGTTATTTTCGCTGTTCGCCGTTCCGACGCTATAAGTTTTCGTTGCAATTATTAAACTGGCTGTGGCAAAATGCCCGTGAGTTTGATTTAGCTCATATTCATGCTTTATTTTCTCCGGTGAGTAGTGCTTCTGCCGCGATCGCGAGAAGTCGTCAATTGCCCTATATTTTGCGACCTTTAGGAACACTCGATCCTACAGATTTGCAGAAAAAGAAACAGTTAAAACGAATTTATGCCAGCCTACTCGAACGACCCAATATTGCGGGGGCGGCGGCTATACATTTTACCAGCGAACTAGAAGCGACAACTTCTGAACGGTTTGGGGTCTCAACACGAGATTTGGTGATTCCCTTGGGCGTAAATCCTCCGATTGAGATGAACGACACCACAGAACCGAATCATCCGCCAGTGATTTTGTTCATGTCTCGGATTGAACCGAAAAAAGGGCTGGATATTTTAATTCCCGCCCTCGAACAACTCTTAACTGCTGGATGTCAGTTTCAATTTGTGTTAGCGGGATCAAATCCTCAAGATCCGGCTTACGAAACCCAAATTCAAAACCAGATTCAAGCCTCTCCTCTGGGTGAATGCACAACCATTACAGGTTTTGTAACGGGAGAACGCAAAGCGAAATTGTTACAAACGGCAGATTTGTTTGTTTTACCTTCATATTATGAAAATTTTGGCATTGCAGTCGCCGAAGCCTTAGTGGTGGGTGTACCTGTCGTTATTTCTAATGGGGTGCAAATTTGGGAACAGGTGAAACAAGCAGAGGCGGGTTGGGTTGGTTCGTGTGAGGTCTCGGAGATTGCGTCTCTGATTGAATCAGCTTTACAGAATCAAGCGGAACGGCAACGGCGAGGGGAAAATGCCCGGAAATTAGCAACAGAGCGTTACAGTTGGGATGCGATCGCCACGACGACCATTCAAGCTTACCAACAGATTTTAGATTCAAAAAACGGATGAGTTGATCCACATAGACAAGGGTTGAATGGTGATTGTACCTTGAGCGTTCCATTGAGAAACCCTAATTCTTGGTAATCGATTTAATCTATGACTCATCTGTTTTTGGAGTAGAGGAGAAGAACGTTGAGTGAGGAGAGGTGAGTGAGTTAACTTTGATTGGCGACTTCAACCGCGTCATACTCCTCTATTTTCAGATCTAAAATTTGAGAAGCCGTTTCGACGGAGATATCCATAATGTTCCACAGATGGACTAAGAAGCTTTTTTCTTTCGGCGTTAACTCACCATCAACGAGAACTAAGTCGATTGCAACGGTGAAAGCCATTTCTTGATATTCTGCGGGTAAGGATTCTCTCGCGATCGCCACAAGAGGATCGAGTCCTCGGACTGAGAGCAGATTAAACAGTTTTTCCAATAGTTCAGTCAAGCGATGTTCAGAATATCCTTGAAACAGATCGACTTGGAACAAAACTTCGACAATGCGGTGACGTTCTTCATTTGTGAGATAGCCATCAGCAGAGACTGCTGCTACTGCTATCGCTGCAAAAGCTTCCGTTACAGATAGGGATGTTCGACGGTCTATATCCTGAACACCAAACATCTTCTCAAGTAAATTCATCTTCTAACAATCTCTCCTTAAAGTGATTGATATTTATTGACCTGCTCTATGCTAACTAGGATCTTGGCAACCTGGCAACCAACTCTGGACGTAGGGAATAGGGACAGTTGAAAAGCATGATCAGAAAATCAATAGACTTAGATGACTTCAAATCTCTCCAAAGCCACTCAATTCAAGATTTTCACTTGCTATCCCAGATCTAAATATGACAAAATTCCCGATTAAAATCTTTATATCTTGTCCCTATTCCCTCTTCAATGATCGCTTATCTACCGTTGGGCATTCCCGGAAGGGTGAAACCTTCAGCGGCTGCACGGTACTCTTGAACATTTTCACCAAAATCAATCGGAAGAACTGCAACCACGTTCTCATGGGGACGAGGAATGATCACCCAAGTTTCTAGCGTTCCCCCATAAACCTTCTCAACGGCAGCTATTCCTGCATCCATCGCCGTTTTTACTTCGGAGACATCCCCCCGAATCATTACGGTAAAACGCGCACTCCCCGCACGAATATAACCCACTAAGGTAACACGGCCAGCTTTCACCATGGCATCGGCGGCAGCTAGAATTCCTGGAAATCCTTTGGTTTCGAGTGCGCCAACGGCTTGTTGTGACATGGAACTTCTCCTGATAAATGAATGCAAATCGGCTGGGGTTAAATTAAACTGATTGTAGAATAATAAATTAATACCCCAATTCTGTGGTTACTCTCTCTCTACTCACTCAAGGTTAGGTTGAGACTGTATCAAGTATGAGTAACACTCTCGCTTCGGTTTGAGTAATGGGTCTTTCAACGGATATGAAGACCTGTTGGCATTTTACAATTTTACAATACTAAGCCTATCGCCAAGCTCAAATAATTGATTTCCTGTTGGCGATTTTTAACGTCTATTTAACTGATTTTTAAAGGATTATATCAACCTGAGAGATTGACAACTCTTGGGCAAGTCCTGTACAAATAAAAAGTATTATCTGTACTTGCATCACACAAACAGTTGCTAGAGCTGTTTATCTCTATTTCAGGGAATGGAGCTAAGCGGACTCGAACCGCTGACTTCCTCAATGCCATTGAGGCGCTCTACCAACTGAGCTATAGCCCCTCGCACTATTCTTCATAGTAGCTAAGTTAATACCTATTTGTCAAGCTGTCTCGGGTACTAATTTACGGGTACTCATTTCAAAGTCTCTTAGAAATATGAGTAAGAATAGGCGTGGTGTGACATTTGATAAAGATGACCGATGCAAGATCCCATCAAAAAGTAGACTAGCATCATCGCCATCGCTGACAGCGCAACCAAAATACCTGCCAACACAAAGGAAAATTCGCGATAACGAGCGGCTTGCTTCATTAAATGTACAGACCAAGCCACTAAAGCGACGTCAATTATTAGAATAGGAATCAGCATAAGTTACGTTTCGTAACATTTCTTCTATTCTAACAGTAGTTTTGTAACTGTTTCGAGGCAAATATTAATCTTGCTAACCGATCCCATAAGGAAGATCTGCTCAAATCCGACTATCTCTGAGTTTAGGGGAATTTAACAATTTCGGACTGGAACATTCTCTTGGCTCAGGTAAGACTTAATCTCTCCCACACTAAGCTGGCCGTAATGCAGTAGGGAAGCCAATAACGCCGCTTCCGCTTTCCCGGTTGTTAACGCTTCATAGATATGATCACAATTACCTGCGCCTCCGGACGCTATCACGGGAATTTCAACATTCTCTGCGATTGTCCGAGTCAATTCTAAGTCATAACCTGCTTGTGTGCCATCTGCATCCATACTCGTTACCAGCAGTTCACCCGCCCCTCTTCGCGCCACTTCTTCCGCCCAGGCGATCGCGTCAATCCCTGTGTTTTCGCGGCCTCCACGTACATACACATCCCAACCTGGATTCTTTGGATCGAGGCGACGACGAGCATCAATAGCCACAACAATGCACTGCGCCCCGAAGCGATCGCTGGCCCGACTCACAAATTCTGGATCGCGAACGGCGGCTGAATTAATACTGACTTTATCGGCTCCGGCTCTTAACAATTTTTTAATAATTTCTAAGTTTTGAATCCCGCCACCCACCGTTAAGGGAATAAACACCTGTTCGGCGGTACGATAAACCACATCTAGAATAATTCCTCGTTGTTCGTGGGTCGCCGTAATATCCAGAAACACTAACTCATCCGCCCCCGCTTCGTTATAAACAGAAGCCAGTTCCACCGGATCTCCAGCATCTTTGAGATCGACAAAGTTCACCCCTTTCACAACTCGACCTGCATTAACATCTAAGCAGGGTAAAATTCGTTTTGCTAGCATAGAAAGCCTACTTTTCTCCTAAAATTGAGCAAGGCGAAAACCAATATCGCGCCGACAATACATCTGTTCAAACTGAATACAGTCTACTGCTTGATAGGTTTTGGCGATCGCCTGTTCAAAGGTTGAACCAATAGCCGTCACCCCCAGCACCCGGCCTCCATCCGTCACCACTTGGTCGCCTTGTAATTTTGTTCCAGCGTGAAATACCGTTGCTCCAGTGGCGATCACGGCGTCTAAACCTGTAATCGGATATCCTTTTTGATAAGATCCAGGGTATCCACCAGATGCCAATACCACACAAACTGCAAATCCCTGCTTCCAAACTAAAGGCGGAAATTCTGCTAACCGTTGTTGACAGCAAGCGAGTAACAGTTCATCGAGGGGAGTCTCCAGTAAAGAGAGAACGGCTTGAGTTTCTGGGTCGCCGAACCGACAGTTAAATTCTAGAACTTTAGGTTCTCCATCCGGAGTCATCATTAACCCCGCATAAATCACACCCCGATAGTCAATTCCTCGCTGTTGTAGGGTGGCGAGTGTTGGGTTTAAAATCTCAGTCTGAATGCGTTCAGTCAAAGTCGCTGTAATCATCGGGGTCGGCGCGTAAGCCCCCATTCCCCCAGTATTCAAGCCTGTATCTCCTTCGCCAATCGGTTTATGATCTTGAGCCGGAATTAATGGACGAATGCTGTGACCATCTGTGAGGGCTAAAACAGAAACTTCCTGACCTGTTAAGAATTCTTCGACGACAACGGTTTGATTCTCTTGACCGAATTCCCCAGCAAAAATCGCCTCAATTGCAGCATGAGCAACCTCTACACTCTGCGCTACGGTCACGCCTTTTCCGGCGGCTAACCCATCTGCTTTAATAACAATGGGTGCTGTTTTGACATAAGCTTTCGCCGCTTCTGCATCTGTGAAAACGGCGGTTTGGGCTGTCGGAATTTGGGCTTGCTGCATGAGGTCTTTCGCCCAGGCTTTACTAGCTTCGAGTTGCGCCCCCGCTTGATTTGGGCCAAAAACCAGAATATTGTTTTGCTGCAAATCGTCTGTAATTCCTAATGCTAGCGGGACTTCTGGACCAACAACCACGAGAGAAACGTTGTATTCTTGGGCTACACGCTTAATTCCCTCAAAGTCATCCACCGCAACAGGTTGATTTTGACAACCCTTTAATGTTGCAGTTCCTCCGTTTCCAGGCGTGCAGATCACCTGTTGAACATTGGGCGATCGCAATAATGCCCAAGCTAGAGCGTGTTCACGTCCCCCACTTCCTACGACTAAAACATTCACTTTCGTTAATTTTGCCTGAACGCAAGAATGTATTGTAGCAGAAAGCGGATCTGAAGGTTCACAAAGTCCCTAACGAATAAACGAGAGATCGACTTGTCCGAAATTTGTGGTCAGGGCAATATTTAGGTTTTCGAGAACTTTCACTAACCATTGAACTCCATCTTGAGAACTCGATTCGTAATGATTGAACAAAATCGAAAATCGTTTTTCAAGATAGGGTTTAACCTTACGACAAACCAGAACGATTTTTAAGAGCAAGCCGACTGCAAAGGTTGGCCCGACATTGGCGATTAAGTCGATGAAGATAAAATGATTGGGTTTCTGAGGACTTTCAATTACCAGAAAATTCAAGAGTTGACTACAGGTTCTCAGCAGTAAAAACTCATCAAAGGCTTCATTATTACTATGAGGAATCGTGAGCTGGAGCTGTCTATAGAGTTTATCGCTAAATTGACGCTTACTATAGGACGAACCAAATCCACTTGGATTTAGATACTCATAAAAATTATTTTTAAATTCTCGGAAAGTTGGAGTCGAATTTGAGTTGGTAATAAAGCGTTTTGCGATATCACTGTAAGTGTATGAACCTTCAACTTTTCCCACATATTGTCTGAGAGATGAAAAGAGTTCTCGGTTGGTTAAAAGAGTAGGATTTTTAATGGGAGATTGAATCTTTCTGGCGGCTTCTAATGAGATTTTTGCAACTTCAAGTCGTCGCAATTGATGCGCTGAATATTGAGATAAATCTAGTTCAAATTTGCGTTGCTTTTGAGCTTTAATAGTCCGAATCATTTGTTGATGATCGTAGGAGCTATAATCACTGAGTAAACAGTGAGTATACAGATAGGGATAGCGAGGAATGAGTGTTCTCAGCGGTTGGCTCGAAAGCGAGCGGGAATTATAGTTTGAGGACTGACTTAAAACCTCTGCAAATCGCTTTAAGGCTGAATATTGTTCACTTTGAGCGAATTTTTGGGTGAGTTCTCTTAAAACTCGCATCCGTCGAGAGATGGTGTAATGACTGAAAGTTTTTTCCGCTAGTTTATCAAAGAGTTGTAATAAGTCATTAATTGCGGCTTTGCGATTCGAGAGTGTGTGCCAGCGGTTGATTAAAATATAGCAACAACGGTTTAAGATGAAGTTAAAATCTTCCTCAACTTCTTTATGGCTTAAAATTTTTTCTAAAGCATAAGATATCTGGCGATCAGGATATCCTGAACCCTCTACAAATAAGAGTCGAATGCGTTCAATTAACTCCGAAGGCGTTTCAATTTCTACCTGTTCTAACAAATGATCATAGATTTGTTGCTCTTCTGGAGAAATGAATCGACTATAACGACTGACCAACGATTTATTCATTTGAAATCACGAATTAACCTTAAATCATATTTTTTCAGAGGACAGATTGCTTCAACCGGAACAAGTTTCAAGGTTTGCACAGATTTAGAAGAATATTTGCTCCGATGTAACGCTCACCCCAAAATACAACTGGGCTATATCTAATGCTAGAGAATGATCGTGTATTTAGTTTACAATTTTATCATAAAAGCGTGCGAGCTAGATTCTTTGCTATATCAGCTTTGTTTCAACTCCTAGATGCCTACGATCTATTCTTAAAAATGTATGAGAGATTCAAAAAGTTGATTTGAGATTTATCAAAGTGCCTAAACTCTGAAATAATAAAGGCTATCTTGAATCTAGTGGTAGATGCTTCTCAAATGTTTAGCCCCATTACACTCACTCAACTCTCTCAAATTATAGCGGTTATTTCACCCCCGCAGTGTGACACCCCCCAAAAAGTTCAGGTGATTGGTATCACGACAGATACCCGTACTCTACAACCCAATCAGGCTTTCGTGGCGTTACGAGGGGAACGATTTGATGGACATCAGTTTGTTGAACAGGCGATCGCTCAGGGAGCCGCTTGTGCGATTGTTGACTCAAATTTTACCCCAGATCGGACAGATTTACCGCTGTTGACGGTTCGAGATACGCTAGCGGCTTATCAAGCAATCGCTCGCTGGTGGCGAGAACAGTGTCAAATTCCGGTGATCGGGGTGACAGGTTCAGTCGGGAAAACCACAACAAAAGAGTTAATTGCTGCGGTTCTCAAAACCCAGGGAAATGTTCACAAAACTCAGGCGAATTACAATAACGAAATTGGAGTTCCTAAAACGCTTTTACAATTGACTTTAGACCATGATTTTGCTGTCATTGAAATGGCAATGCGAGCGAGAGGAGAAATTGCTTTACTCACCCAAATTACTCGCCCAACAATTGGCTTAATTACCAATGTCGGAACGGCTCATATTGGGCGACTGGGTTCAGAACAAGCGATCGCGGAAGCCAAATGCGAATTGCTGGCGGAAATGCCTGAAACCAGTGTTGCGATCCTCAACCACGATAACCGCCGTTTAATTGACACTGCGGCTACAGTTTGGCAGGGAAAAACCTTCACCTACGGTTTAGAAGGAGGAGACTTACAAGGGGAATTAATCAATCCTCAGACTCTCCGGGTTGCAGGTTTAGATTTACCTTTACCCTTACCAGGATACCATAATGCGTCTAATTTTTTAGCCGCTTTAGCGGTTTTGAAAGTGATTCAGGGTGAGAATTTAGGTGAAAATTCATCTGATGAAAAAATATTAGCTCCGTTTCAGGAGGGATTATCAGTTCAGCTTCCCGAAGGTCGAGCGAAACGTTACGATCTTCCCAATGATATTATCATTTTAGATGAGACTTATAATGCTGGGCTAGAGTCAATGATCGCGGCTTTGGATTTATTGAGACAAACACCGGGTCAGCGTCATATTGCGGTACTGGGAACGATGAAAGAGTTGGGAGAGCGATCGCGAGAATTTCATCAAAAAGTCGGGAAAAAAGCCTATGATTTGAATCTAGATGCTCTATTTATTTTAGCGGATGCGGAAGAAGCCGAAGCGATGGCAACTGGAGCAAAAGGGTTGTCGGTTTTGGAAGTACACAAGATGGAATCTGACAATATTCATCAACAAGTCGCTGAACAATTGACTGAATTTATTCGACCCGGCGATCGCATTTTATTCAAAGCCTCCCATTCCGTTCAACTTAATCGTGTTGTTGAGAAAGTTCAAGATGCGCTGATGGAATAACAGACTTGAAAGTTGATTGATTTCTACATTTTTTTATTGATTTTGTGAGGATTTTAGTAGAATGTGAAAGGAAGTAAGCAACAGAAGTCTACACTCAGTCTTTAATGAGTCTAAATCGCGATTTAATCTAGCCATTTCTAATTCATTAAATTGCCAGATAAATCATTAATTTTAACCTGCAATTTTTGAAAAATATTTTTGTTGTTTAGTGAAGACTAAGTCATGTTTTTCATGGGCAGACTTCCAAACAGGACAGTCAAAAGCATTACAGTTCGACTTATTTTTTGCGTCACAGGTTTTGATTTTACACTCCTCTAAATTTGCTTCTGTAACCCCTTTCAATAGAGGCTCTAAGCCTTCAGCAGCAAGTGTATAGACATATTGATTAAAACGCTTATTAAAAGAGATTTTTGTGACAGCCATCATTACACCGAGCTTTGTATTGTTGATGACTTGATATTTAGAAAATTTTAGCTTTGGAAGGACTTGATTCATCATTTTTCAATTGGTTATATTTTCTAATTTGTGATTATAGTTATAAGTATCTGTGACTTTCCACTGCATGACATCACCCGATCAGGTGAACTTTCGGGATTGACTTTATGATGATCAGATTTTGCCCTTTTACAATGCTTCCTATATTCTCAGAGATTCACAAAAATAAACACAAAATTAAAACTGACAGCACTCTAGTGACAACAGTATAGATTGTGATATAACAAAGGTGCTTTAATTTCAGCCTTTCTCAACAAATTTCTCCCAGGCTATCTTGACTAGAGGTGCATTTAAAATGTCTATGATTTATAAAACAGTTATTTGTGTTGATTCTCACGTTGAAGGTTATCACAACCTGATTAATCATGCTTTACCCGAAACAAAAATAATTGTTCTCAACAAGGTTCAAAATGGGATTACCCAAATTACAGAAGCGATCGCAAATTTAGCCTCGATCCAATCATTATATCTTCTCACTCATGGAAGTCCAGGCTGTCTGCAACTGGGCAATCTAGAACTCAATTTGGGCAATTTATCCCGCTATACTCAACAGATTCGCCAATGGAGACAAGCTTTCGAGCCAGATGGAGAAATTCTAATATATAGTTGTAATGTTGCGGCAGGAAACGGTCTTCGCTTCATCCAAAATCTCGCCCAACTCACCCAAACCAAAATTGCAGCTTCTTGTAGACGGGTTGGAAATGCAGCATTAGGCGGAGATTGGAATTTAGACGTGACAATTGGTGAGGTGAAATCTCCTCCTCCGTTTGAACCTAAAGTGTTGGCGGCTTATCCTGGAGTTCTTGTCCGACTAATTAATGAAGGCTTTAACAATGCTGAACTCTCCCAACAACCCTTTACCGATGAACTGCTATGGATTTATGGAACTCGCCAAAGTGTTGATAACCCGGATGACCCTGAAAATCCCTTTTTAACGGCTAGAGAGACTCGCACCCCTCAAGAAGGAGGAATTCCCGGAGTTCTGGAAGATTTCACACCTGACCCTGATGGGTCTGGGGCTTTGCAACTAACCTCGGCCATTAATGATGAAACGGGGTTTATTATCTACGACTTTCCCGTTCGTGCTGATGCTGGGTTAGATATCGAATTTGACCTTCATATTTATGGAGGTGATGGAGGTGATGGTATCAGTTTCTTTCTCATTGATGGGGAAGCCTCTCCCCAAAAGAGTGGTAGCTTTGGAGGTTCATTGGGTTATGCACAATTTACACGTATCGATGGCTTAGAAGGCGGTTATCTCGGAATTGGATTTGATGAATTTGGGAACTTTGCCAACCCCACAGAAGGACGAGTCGGGGGGCCCGGAAGAACGCCGGACGCCGTAACAGTACGAGGAAGTGAAGAAGAAGATTATAAATTTCTGACCACCAGTGGAACTTTAGATGTCAGTCTGGATAATACAGATACTCAAGACCGAGAAGAAGCCCGTCGTCGAGTCGAAATTTTACTCACACAAGAAGGTTTACTGACGATTTTTCTTGACCTCGATCTTAATGGTAGTCTGGAACCGGATGAAACCGTTATTGAGGATTTTGATGTTGTAGCAGCCAATGGCAATACATTTCCAGAAACGTTTAAATTTGGGTTTGCGGCTTCTACAGGTCGTCGAACGAATATACACGAAATTAGTAACCTGGAAGTTGATACTCTGCAAGAACCGCCAGTTCTCGACCTCGATAGCAGTGATGAAGAGAGTGTTAATTTTGAAACGACTTTCACAGAGGGAGAAGCGGCTGTTGGGATTTCTAATCAAACGGTGATTGTGGATGCCGACGATGATGAAATGTCGCGGGCTGTGATTACCTTAGAAAATCCTTTAAATGGAGAAGATGAAAGTCTAGGTTTAACGGACGAGACTTTAACTCTGATTGAAAATCTCGATTTAAGTTTAACAGAAAATGGCAGCCAAATTGAAATAGAAGGCTCGGCGAGTAATGAAAATTATGCCACAATTATTGATGGAATTCTCTACAATAATATCGCAGATGAAATCGATACAACACCTCGTCAAGTTACTGCAATTGTGCGGGATAATTTGGGAGACGGTGGGTTTGATAGTAATGAAGCCATAACCACAATAGAAATTGAGGAGGAAATAGTTGAAAATCGTCCTCCGATTACCGATGATGTTGAAAATGATTCGATTCGCAATGATGCGAGTTTAGTGACTTTATCTCCACTCAGTGGTAGTGACCCGGATGGTGAAGTTATCAGTTTCCGAATTACGAATCTTCCTCTCAATGGCACCATATTTTTTGACGGAAACGCTATTACCAATACAAGCACAGAAATTCCAGTTGATCAAGCTGAAGATTTACAGTTTACACCCAGTCGTGATTTTACAGGAACAACAACCTTTAATTATGCTGCGATTGATGATGACCTGGCAGAAGACCCGAGTCCAGCAACGTTTAGTATTCCGATTGTAGAAGGAAATTTGCCGCCACAGACTCAAGATGTCGTCACCAATTTAGTGCGAAATACCGCAGTTCAAGCCTCAATTTTACCCCTACAAGGAACTGATAGTGATGGGACAGTTGAAGGTTTTAGAATTACGACACTACCAGAACGGGGAACTTTATTTCTAGATGATGAAACGATTAATATCGATCAAATTATTGAGGCGGAACAAGCTGGAAACTTAACCTTTACGCCGAATACCGTTGAATTTTTTGACTCTGCTAGCTTTGAATACGCGGCTATTGATAATGAAGACCTAGAAGACCCAACGCCTGCGGTTTACGTGATTCCAACGATTGGCAATTTTCCACCTGTTGCCGATATTGTTATTATCGAAACTATTGAAAATACAGATTCAGAAGTTCCCATTCAGCCGCCGCCAAGTGGAGTTGATATTGATGGTACGGTTGAGAATTTTAGTATTACAGAACTGCCGCTGGAAACTGAGGGTCAACTCTTCTTAAATGGAGAAGTTATTACCGATATAGACAATGTACAAGATCTGGATATTGAACTAGCAGATGCACTCAGTTTTACGCCCGCAGAAAACTTTGTGGGGGCAGCCTCCTTTGAATATACAGTTGAAGATAATGAAGGGTTACGCTCTTTAGATCGCGGATCGGTAACTATTCCCGTTATAGGAGAAGAAGACACAAATATTCCTCCAGTTGTTTTTAATATTAATCTCGATGATCCGATTAGAAATGATGTTGAACAATTCCCAATTCCCATGTTAGATGGAGATGATCCGGATGGAGACATCGAATTCTTCTCAATTACTCGGTTATCAGGGAACGGTCAACTATTTTTGGATGGAGAAGCTGTCACTAATCTTGATCAAGTTTCTGAACTCAACGAGACAGAAGCCAGTCAATTAACCTTCACGCCTAACTCTAACTTTGTCGGAACATCCAGCTATTCTTATACCGCAACAGATGACGATGGGGCTACTTCCACAGATTCGGCATTGATTACTATTTCCGTCATCCCCGCTAACCAACCGCCAACGACGAATGATTTAGTTTCAACTTCAATTCTAAACACAACAACTCTAGCCGAAATTCCTGAATTTTCAGGGTCTGATAGTGATGGAATAGTCGTGGGATTTCGAGTTACCAGTTTACCTTCAGAAGAGAGCGGAATTCTAATCTTTAACGGCGAAGAAATCACCGAATTAGATCAACTTCCTCAACTAATAACCGCTGATGAATCTACAAATTTTAGGTTCACTCCAGATTCGAGTTTTGTTGGAAATACTGACTTTGAATATGCAGCCGTTGATAATGAAGAACTTGAAGATCCCACGCCTGCTACGATTACTTTACCGATTACCGCCCCCACGAATATTCCGCCCCAAGTTCAAGAGGTTATCTTCCCAAGAGTTATTGATCGAGATGAAACGAATGTCGAACTTGATCCATTAGTTGGGGTTGATGTTGATGGTGAGATTGAGAGTTTTACCATTACTCGTTTACCCTCAACGGATGCAGGTCAACTCTTCCTTAATGGTGTTGAGATTACGGATCTCACTCAAGTTGAGAATCTCTCGCCCACAGAAGCAACGCAACTCGAATTTACACCAACTCAAGACTTATCGGTTAATTTAGCTAGCTTTGACTATACCGCGACTGATGATGATGGGGCGGAGGCGTTGTTACCTGCAAACTATATCATTGTTCTCGAACAGATTATTAATCAACCGCCCAATACTGATAATCTCAGAAATCCGGAGATTGAAACCAATACTCAACAAGCGACCTTACTTCCTTTAACGGGAACAGACCTAGATGGAGAAGTTGTCGGTTTCCGAATTACCGAATTACCCAACGAGGGTCAATTGTTTGTTGAGGGCGAACCATTTAACGATACAACCACAATTCTATCGCCAGAACAAGCCGAGAATTTACAGTTTACTCCCAATCTGGATTTTGAAGGATTTACAGACTTCCGGTTTGCAGCGGTTGACGATGCAGGAGAAGAAGACCCAACACCCGCCCTGTTTACAATTCCGGTTGTTCCACCTGAAGAGATTATTAATCAACCACCCAATACCGATAATCTCAGAAATCCGGAGATTGAAACCAATACTCAACAAGCGCCCTTAATTCCTTTATCAGGAACAGACCCCGATGGAGAAGTTGTCGGTTTCCGAATTACCGAGTTACCCGCAGAGGGTCAACTGTTTGTTGACGGCGAACCATTTAACGATACAACGAAAATTCTATCGCCAGAACAAGCCCAGAATTTACAGTTTAGCCCGAATGTTGGTTTTGACGGATTTTCTGACTTCAGTTTTGCAGCAATTGATGATCAAGGACTCGAAGACCTGACACCCGCGCTGTTTACAATTCCGGTTGTTCCACCCGATACGCCGATTATTCCGGATATCAACCAACCACCCAATACAGACAATATTATCAATCCGGAGATTGAACGCAATACTCAGCAAGCGCCGTTACTTCCTTTAACGGGAACAGACCCCGATGGAGAGGTTGTCAGTTTCCGAATTACCGAGTTACCGGATGAGGGTCAACTCTTTGTTAATGGTGAAGCCGTCAACCGTGATGAAACCCTCTCTCCAGAACAAGCCCAAAATTTGCAGTTTACTCCTAACTTAGATTTTGAGGGATTCTCAGAGTTTCGTGTAGCTGCAATTGATAATGAAGGACTCGAAGACCCAACACCTGGCTTATTTATCGTTCCTGTGGTTTCAACGGGGACACCTATTGACCCTCCTGATGACCCTCTCGCCAGACTCTGTGACAATTTTCCCTCTCTTCCTTCCTTTGAAGAGATTGCAATTTCCCTTCCGGAACGTCCCGATTTTGATAATCTGGAGAGAAACATCACAGAAGCGACTCTCACCGGAAGCAATGACGATGATATTTTAGTCGGTTCTGCATTACCCGAAGATATTTTAAGCTTTGGTGGGAATGACTTTTTAGATGGAGTTGAAGGTAACGATAATCTCTTGGCTGAGGCGGGAAATGATACTCTTGATGGTGGAGAGGGTAATGATTTTCTACAAGCCGGAAGCGATGATGATGATTTATTGGGTTGGTTTGGCGCAGATACTTTAGATGGAGAGGACGGTAACGATAGTTTATTTGGCGGAACGAACGATCTTGCTAATCCTGATATTAATGGAGAAGATCTCTTAATAGCAGGTTTAGGGGATGACTTCCTACAAGGAAACGAAAATCGCGACAGTCTCAGTGGTGATGAAGGTAATGATATCCTTTATGGCGGAAAAGGAGAAGACCTGGCTTATGGAGATGCTGGCGGCGATACCCTATTTGGAAATCTAGATAATGATACCTTACTTGCTGATCCAGGTCGAGACGATTTTCTAGGTGATGGTCTAGAACAGGATATTATTTTCGGAAATCAGGGGAACGATTTACTTCACGCAGGTCCCGGTAACGATATTATCTATGGCGGGAAAGATGATGACTTTGGTTATGGAGGGAAAGACAATGACCTCTTAGAAGGGGACTTAGGCAATGATAGCTTATTTGGAGATTTAGGAGACGATCGCTTATTTGGAGAGAGTGGCGAGGATGTTCTCTGGGGTGGAGTTGGGAATGATACCGTCAACGGAGGCGAAGGTCAGGATACTCTCGGTGGCGGTGAAGGTGATGACGAAATTCGAGGCGGAACCGAAGATGACTTGCTATTTGGAGAAGCCGGAGATGACGAAATGTTCGGAGATCAAGGGCGAGATACCCTCAGAGGAAATGCAGGAAATGATACCCTATTCGGCGATGTCGGAAATACCGGATCATCTGATCAACTCTGCGGGGATGAAGGTGATGATATCCTCAGCGGTAATTTAGGAGAAGATATTCTCTGTGGAGAAGCCGGAAATGATACCCTCTACGGCGGTGAAGATAATGATAGCTTAGTTGGGGGAGAAGGGAATGACTGGTTATTTGGAGACTTGGGAAGTAATGCTTTTTCGGGGGGAAGCGGTCAAGATCGGTTTATTCTCAATGCAGAAAGTCGTTCTAATCTGATTACAGATTTTACCCAAGGTGAAGATTTATTGGGTTTAACTACAGGTTTAACCTTCTCAGATTTAACCTTTGAACAAACCGATACTGCGACTTTAGTTCGAGTCGAAGACGAACTGTTCGCAACCCTGAATGGAGTTGATGCGAGTCAAATTACGGCTGACGATTTTATAGAAATTGGCTCAACATCTTGATGGAACGGTATACTATCAGAATTAAGAGTTAAAGGTAGGTTAGGTTTTTTGACCTTAACCTACCACACAGAAAGATTCTTATACAAATTCAGTATCAAAATGCGATCGCACTTTAGCGCACTGGCGTAGCCAATCGCCATATTCTGAATTTGATCTTTACCGAAACTTTACACAGACTTTTACAAAACCCTCTTGAGTTTTCAGAACATCGTCAGATAAATTTAGGGTAATCGTCTGATCAGAATCTCAGCGACTCTCTATCTTTGCCTTTGTAAATTGAAAAGCGACGCCAAGATTTGTTAGAGTTCGGCTTATTTTAAAAATTACCATGAAAAAAGTTATCCTCTCATCTGGGTTTACTCTCCTTTCTCTTAGCATTTCCAACCCAGCTAATGCAGCTTCTTTTCAGAATTTGTATGTTTTCAGTGAAAGTCTAGGTAGTCCGGGAAATATTTTTAATCTGACAACCGCCCTCAATCAAATTCCACCCGAATTAATTCCACCGGGTTTAGAAATTCCACCTGTTACACCGACTGTTCCTCCCTACGATCAAGATGGGCGATTTTCTAATGGTTTAGTTTGGGTAGATTATTTAGCAGAAGAACTGGGATTAACTCTTACTGCTTCCACCGAATTATCAGTTTTATTTTCCGGTTCTCAAGAACAATCTGTTTTAACCGTTGATCCGAGTAGTGGCGAGTTCATAATCAGTCCTTTTTTTAATGGTTTAACTGCGACTGAAAGTATTAACTTTGCCTTTGGAGGGGCTGAAACTGGATTCACACCTGACCCAGGAATTCCAGGTTTATTAACACAGGTTGGATGGTTTATCAATGACTTAGAATCCGTCAATCAATTAGCCGATTCAGAGGCTCTTTATATTGTCTCTTCTGGACCTAATGACTACCAAACCAATCCAAATCCAAATCCTGAACAAACTGTTGGTAATATTGTCACCGCCATTCAAAGCTTGTACAATTGGGGAGCGCGAAATATATTAGTCTCTAATATGCCAGATTTAGGAGAAACGCCTCGTGCTTTGAGTCCTTTAGCTCCTGTTTCTTCTCCAGAATTAACTGATATCACTCAAGTTCATAATACTCTTTTAGCTGATGCTCTGAATAATTTAAGCCTTTTACCTGAGATCAATCTCATTCCTTTAGATGTTTTTTCGTTATTCAATGAAACCATTAATAATCCTGAACAATTTGGGTTTACAACAGTATCAGAAGCCTGTTTGAGTCCCGATCCTTCATTTTTTCCCAATCTTACGCCCCCAGAAGGTGTGACATTAACGGTTTGCGATCAACCCGATCAATTTGTATTTTGGGATGGTATTCATCCAACTACAGCGTCTCATGCTGTCTTAGCAGAATTTGCGTTAGCACAATTACAAGAAACAGAATCTGTTCCTGAACCGAGAAATGAGCTAGGCTTTATAATTTTATTATTGAGTGGATGCTTCTATAAAACCTGGAATTTACTCATCTCCCATTCCTAAAGCATGACAAGCGGCTCGAATTAAATGATGATAAAAAGGTTGAGAAATATCTACAATTTTAGCAGAGTCACGATTTTTTCCGAGTAAACCTGTCTTCTGTCCGGCTTGAATGGCGAGAACTTTACCTTCACTATTACGAATTCTTAGTTCAGTTCCCGAATCTTGTTCACAGAGACTACAAATATATTTACGATCTTTGTAATAAAATTCACCCAGTTTTGGTGATTGGGGAGTCATCGAATTAGGAATAATCGAAACACTTTCAGGAAGTCGTACCCCAACAATTTCTAATTGTAAAGAAGTTTGACCTTGCCAATCATTTATCCCCAATTTGTAGGCAATATCGAGATGAGTGGGTAAGGGAAAATAATCTCCCCAACGCCAGGCGATCGCATCAATTGTCGGGAGTGCAGCAAGTTTGGGTTCGGATGAGTCTTGAGAGAGGGTGAGTTTAATGTGACCTTTTCCGATTAATCGTTGCTGAACAATTCTAACATTTGGAGTCCAAAAAATCGGAGGTTGGTTTTGCATTCCACAAGGATGAAGTCGATCAATTTGCTGATGTAAGTCAAAAGTAATCTGTTTGAGATTCGCTTGAACATCGATTTTTACTAGGGGTTTGAGATGTTCAATTTGTAAGCGTTGATGAGCAAATTCACTTAACCGTTGGCGAAATTTATCGAGGTTCTCTGCTGCTAAAGAAAATCCTCCGGCGGCTTGATGTCCCCCGAATTTTCCCAGTAAATCTGCACAGTATTGTAAGGCTTCAAAGACATGAAATTCTTGACTTCCTCTGGCTGAACCGCGAATCATTAAAGGCGTTTTTTCTGACTCATTTTCCCACTCATTTTCTTCACCTTCGGTTTCCGCTTCATAGCTACCAATAAACACCGGAACGCCGTACCGTTCGAGTAACCGTGACGCCACAATTCCAATCACACCATGATGCCATCCCGGTTGAACAATCACTAAAACTCGTTCTTTTTTAAAGTCAATTTTACCCTGTTCGCACCAGGCGATCGCTTCTTGTTCGATTTGTTCACACAGTTGTTGTCGCTGCTGATTAATTTGTTCGCATTGCATCGCCCGTTCTAGAGCAATTCCCATCTTTTTTGTTGTCAGCAATTCAATCACTATTTGCGGATCGGCAATGCGTCCAACTGCGTTAATTCTGGGTCCTAAACGAAAGCCAATATCTTCGGGTTTAATCTCTTTTTTATTTGTTGTTTTTGAATTTGAATCTAAGCTTGATTTCCGACTTTTATCACTCAATCCCGCTACCTCAATTAAGGCTTGAACGCCCTCAATTTCTGACTGTACTAATCGTCGTAATCCTCGTTTAACCCAACGACGATTCACACCCGTTAGAGCTGCCAAGTCAGCAATCGTTCCTAATGTAAACAGTTCCAGTAAAGGATTGACTATTCCTTGAACTTTTCCCATTTTCTGAGCCAGAGAAATCGCTAAAACATAAGCGACTCCTACACCGGCTAAACCGCGATAGGGAGAAGTTTCCGAAATCAGTTTTGGATTTAAAATCGCATCCGCAACCGGAAGTTCTGGTGGTAGATCGTGATGATCGGTAATAATGACTGTTAATCCTAATTCTTTCGCTTTGGCGATGGGTTCGTGGGCAGAAATGCCATTATCTACGGTGAGAACGAGGCTGATTCCGTCTTGATGAAAATCTTCAATAATTCGATTATTAATCCCATATCCTTCTTTCATGCGGCTCGGAATTGCATAACTAACCGTCGCACCTAAAGTTGAAAGCGATCGCATTAATAAAGCGGTACTTGTCATTCCATCCGCATCATAATCTCCACAAATCGCAATTTTTTGATTATAGATAATCGCATCATGTAAGAGTTCTACACTCTTGGCGAGATCGGGAAGTTCATTAATAGGTGCAGGTAAAGCTTCAGCTTCCGGATCTAAAAAAATAGCCGCTTTTTCAACGGTATCAAATCCTCGATTAATTAAAACCTGTGCTAACAATGGAGAAAGTGTTGTGACTTCAGCCAATTGCTGGGCTTTTTCCGGATGGGGTGGGAAAATTTGCCATCGTTGGTTGGGAATATTTGATGAAGATGCAGGCAGAAAAGACAAGGACTCTGACACGGTAAAGTTCAACTTTGACAAACTCTTTCTATTCTACACATACTCAGCGAAGATTGGTTTCAGTATTGTTAATTGTTGTTAATACTGCTGAGTTGATGGCTGTTGCGTTCACGGAGTGTGCCGTTAGGCGTATCACGCTTAATTTGTTTATACTAATTTAATAACAGAATGTTAAAAAGAATATGACTTCTAAAGTCAACGAGATTACACCTTTTCCTGACCAGACTCAACTTCCAGAGAGAGTTAAGAAATAATTCAGCTTTTGAATACTAACTTCATAAAAAAGAGGCTAGGCTTGAGCCTACCCTAATGATTTTAAAGATATAATAGTTCGTGAGTCGTGTATTAACAAATACAAAAGCTGAAAACCTTTGAGAATCTAACTACCTTTGATCTCTTCGGTATGAGCCATTGCCGGACGAACTAAAATAACAGTACAATCACAATTACGTGCGATCGCTTCGGGAATATTTCCCTGAATCACTTGTTTGAGCATTCCTTCCCGACTCGCCCCCAAAACAACGACATCACAATGTTCTCGATAGGCGTAATCAATCACCGCATCCGGGACAAATTCAGAGGTGATACCCGTCATTCTCACATTTGAATTCAACGCCAAACTTAATTCTTTAGACGTCTCCTCCCAAACTTGTTTTTCTGAATTAGAAATCCCGTCACTGACAACTTTCAATAAACGAATTTCGGGGTGATAACTTAAATTCGTTAAAGCCGGTAACAAGCGAACGGCAACAGAGGTTTTGATATCATCGCGAATGGGAACTAACCAGCGTTGCCAACCCAGTAAAGAATGTAAGCGTAACTTCCGTTTGGTATTAAACGGATCGACTTGATGAGGCCATTTAACCAGAATCACTTCACAGGCAACTTGCCGAATAATCACATCAACAACATTACCAAAAATACGATTAGAAGTTGAAGCTTTCCCTTGCCAACCCATTAAAATCAAATCAATATGTCGCTCTTTTGTTGTTTCCAGAATGGCTTGAGCGATATCATGGGTGACTCGCACCTGAGTATGAATGGGAATTTTCCAGGCGTGTCCCATTTGTTCAGCTTGTCGCATTAAACGTCGGCTTTTGCTGATTTTAACGGGTGTTTCGCTAGGAGACCGATGAGGCGGTACTGTAATCACATTAACGCATTCAATTTCATAATTGCGTTCACGGGCGATCGCGGCAGCAATTTCCAATAATGCGGGAGCGGTTTTTGGGTTGTAAAGCGAAACCAACATTCGTCCCTTACCGACTTGCGGGGCGCGGGTTTGATAAACAACGTAGGAGGGTTCATAATGTCGCCCAACCTGTTGTTCTTCGCCACTCAACAGCCCTAATTCTGCCTTAATAATATCACTGCGAGTAATAATTCCGACCAGATGACGACCTTCAACCACTGGGAGACGACTCGGTTGATATTTACCTAATAGATAGAGAACTTGAGTCAGCGTTTCATCAGGACGAACCGTAATCGGTTTCGGAGTCATAAACTTGTATAATGGCGTATCCTCTGGGAAATTTTGTTGGCTGGTATTGGTCACATCTCTTTGAGTGACAATTCCAACCAGTTTACCTTGATCAACGACTGGAAATCCTCGGTGTTGGGAGCGAGAAAATTCCTGTCTAACTTGTCCAAGCGTTAAATGACTTGATAGGGTTTCGACAGTGCGGCGCATGACATCTTGTGCGAGTAGATTATTCAACGCTTCCCCATCGAATTGTGCTTCTTTTAACTCAATACCACTGAGCTTGAGAAGGCGATCGTATAGAGAGCGTTTATCAATTTTTTCTGCTACAAAATAAGCCACAACTGAACTAATCATCAGGGGCAAAACCAAGTTAAAATCTTGGGTAATTTCAAATACAATTACAACCGCAGTAATTGGAGTTCGAGAGACGGCACAAAAGAACGTTCCCATGCCTGCATAAGCAAAAGTTGTCGGCGGTTCTAAGCTGAAAAGATTAAATTCTACAATCCCAATCAGTTGACCTAAAGCAGCTCCTAAAACTAACGAAGGTGCAAATAATCCACCCGGTGCGGAGGAACTTGCGGCGATCGTTGTTAAGATAAAGTGAGCAACAAAAGCTAATGCCGTTACTGTCCAAACCGGATTTTGACTGAGCAGAACTTCCCGCAAACCTGCATTATTGTGAAATTCCGGCGGTAGTACAGATACAATTAATCCACACAAAAACCCAGCCAATGCCATTCGTACAGGTAGTCCTAACGGCAGACTTCTACGGCTGAGTTTGAGCGAGAAAACAATCCCTCGGCTAAATAGTGTTCCGAGTATACCCGCGAGAATACCCAACAGAATATAAAATGGAATCTCACCCAGTTCAATTAACCACTGTTGGTAAGATGGGTCGAGGATTTCAGCGACTGGAGGTTCAAAGTCTGGGTTTTGACCTTCGAGGAGACGGGAAACAACCGCCCCGATAAAAGAGGCAATAATCGCTGGACCCAGAGTAATGCCTGAAACGTCATGGAGTAAATCTTCAACTACAAATAAAACTCCCGCAATAGGCGCATTAAACCCAGCGGCGAGTCCGGCGGCGGCTCCACAAGCGATAATTTGGCGGCTATAATTCGGAGAAGTTGGCACCCAGCGCCCAATCCATCCGGCGAGAGCGGCACCGATTTGAACCGTTGGCCCTTGGCGTCCCAGTGTTAAGCCAGAACCCATCGTGAACATGGTGCCGAGGAGTTTAGAAATCGCCACTCGCAAATCTAGAGAAATTGGCATTCCGCTTAAGGCGGCTTTGACTTGAGGAACTCCACTACCTGTGGTTTCGGGGGCAAAACGTTCGACTAAAAATCCGGTGAGAAAGCCACCAATCAACCCCACACCCGGTAGAAATATCCAGATGGGCATCGGAGCATTCAAAGAACCATACACACGCCATGACCCTAACCATCCCGCTCCTTCTCGGAGGAAGAATGCTGCTAGTCCAGAAACCAAACCAATTAAGCAGGCTTCTATGATAGCAAGACGTCTAGAAGATTGAGGTTGCAGAATTTGAGTCGTAATGATTTTGAACGACTTTGAAAGATGTTCGGAGATAGAGATTCGTAACATACGATATAATTAGTTACGGAGATAATCGTCGGTATAAAAGTAAGCGGTTTTCTGTACTGAGTTTTAATCAAGTTACCCTACTTTTTCAGTATTGCAGCATTTGCTACATACGACTTCTATCTCTTTAAATCTTTTACGCTTTCAGGTCTAATTAGAAATTCTAATCATCCCCAGAACTCGACCCGAGCTATAGACTAACTTGAATCAATTTTTTTAGAATTCTGCTTTCACTCTATTCAACAAGATGTCTCGGGGGAATCCCCAGATGAGTTGGCAGAAGGCTAACAGATTGCTAAGAACTAAGATAGCCCGATATCGAAGGTCGGTGTGCCAAATTGCCGCAAAATTTGCCGTGCTACTCTCAACAAGTGGATTGAACTCAATTCTGAAAAAATGTTAAAATCATCTCAAACTTAACTTTTATTCAAAGATCAGCATCAATTTTCACACGAGTTGTCAAGATTGGGAAGGCAAAAAGATGAGCAATAATATCGGTCTGAATCGGATGCGCCTACAGTCTCACAAGCAGATTAAGCGTATTTTAGAGTACCATGAACAACGCCATCGCATTTTGTCCAAAAAAATTGATAAGCAGAAAACGTGTAAATATAATGCAGATTCTGCATTTCTACGTTGTGCAGTTAATCCCAGTGCCCCTTGTTCAGACTGTAACCAATATGAACCCAAATAATATGAAATCCTTCGAGGTTAACAGTTTGACTCCACTGAATCTAACCGTTTAAAAGCCCAAGTAGAAATCCTATGCGTAGCTTAATCTCAACTTCAATTTCCAGACACGTCCTCGTTTTTAAGCAAGATTTTCTAATTTCATTAAGACCGATGTTTCGTCATAGGATGAGCCGACAGAAACGTTTTCGACAATTTCAAAACCAAATTTAGCCCAGAAAGAAGAAGCATTTTGGACGGCAATGAGAGACATAGAACGATAATTGAGTTTTGTCGCAATAGATAAGAGATGGTTAAACATTTTGGTGGCAATACCCTGTCCAGAATAACTTTGTTTAACAGCCATATCGTGAATAAGCAAATTTGAACTTGGAATTACTGCATCAATCTTGCTATTTAAGTGGGGAGCAGAGTTGGCTGGATAGGGGTGTGATAAACAAAAAGCCACAACTATAGAATCAGCTTCAAATACAAAGCAGGTTTCAGGAGAAAGCATATTTTTTGCACGTAGGACATCAATAGACTCTGCATTTGTCCGTAAAATACCAGTAGACTCTTCTATGACAGGATAAGCAAGATTTTCAATTTCAGCAATACAATTCCAGTCAGATTCAATTATTTGTCTAATCATCTTTTTGTTGGTAGCCTAGTTGATATGGGTAAGATAGCGAGTTAATTTAATGCGCTCTAATTTTTGAGTTGCATTATACAGTTTAATCGCTGTTGCTGTCTTTTAACTTTAGATGAATCATTGAGTTTGTCGTAATCCTTCCGAATGTCCTTCATAATCGTGTATGCTATCAGAGGTGTTTAAAGGTTATCAATCTTGTAAAAGAAGCGATATGGCTTTTTAAAGGCTACTCAATTCGGGAAATCTATCATGTATCGCCTTATCTCATTGGGTTTATCTGTACCTTTGATGTTGATCGGGAATTTATCTCTTGTAATTGCTTCAGAGCCTATAGATAATCTTGAGACAAAGGTTGATTTTTGCCCCAAGCCGGAACCGAGAACAGAACCTCGTTCCTTTCCGATTATTTCATTCCAACAAGGGGAGCGTTTGATTACAATTCAAATCGTTGGAAGTCGAATCTTTAATCGTGATGATATTATTAATTATATTCGAGACAATGTCGATGATTCGGAAATTCGATCCGTTTTCTTCAATCTAGAACAAGGAAAGTCACCTTCAGATCAAGATATTCGATTAACTAAGCTCTATAATTTTTTAAAAGAATATGTAGCTTTACTGTATTTAGATCGAGGATATTTTACTTCCAAAGTTCAAGGTGTAAATGACTTTAATTTTAGTGAAAATTATACAGAAAATATCTTAGAGATTGAAGTGATTGAGCAGGGGATTCAAAACATAAAAATCCAGGGACGAGAGAGGCTGAATCTATCTTATATTTGCGATCGCATTCGACTGGGTACAGGATTTCCATTTAATACAATTGATTTAGAAGAGCAACTGAGGCTGTTACGAATTAATCCCCTCTTTGAAAGTATCGAAGCGGATTTGATTGTTCGGAGTCAAGAGACTGATGAGATTGATTTAATTGTGCGAGTTGAAGAAGCTGACCCCGTTACTATCAGCTTGGGTATTGATAATTATTCTCCACCCAGTATTGGCTCAGAGCGAACAAATACAAGTTTTATCTATCAGAATTTAACCGGGTTGGGAGATGAAGTTTTTGCATCCTACTCCCGTTCAACCACAAGCGGAGCAGATAGCCTAAATTTTAACTATCGAGTTCCTTTAAGTGCTAGAAATAATACACTTCAATTTAGAGTCGCTCCCTATGAACAAGAAGTGACTCAGGCTCCGTTTGATGAGTTTGATATTCGTCGGAGTAGTCAACTTTACGAAGTTAGTTATCAGCAACCTTTAATTCAGTCGATTCGGCGTAATTTAGTCGCTTTCATTGGTTTTGAATTTCAAGAAGATCAAACCTTTTTATTTGATGAAGAATTTCCGTTTGGAAGTGGTGCAGATGAAGATGGTTTTAGCCGAACCAGTACCTTTAAACTGGGTTTAAACTATATTAAACGCGATCCGAAAGGAGCATGGACAGCCAGATCTCAAGTTAACATTGGTGTAGATATCTTCAACGCGACAACAAACTCGCCTCCAGTTCCAGATGGGCAATTTTTCAGTTGGTTAACTCAAACTCAACGAATTCATCAGTTGAATAATGATAATTTACTGATTGTACAAGCCGATTTACAACTAACAGGAAATAGCTTACTTCCGGCTCAACAATTTGTCATCGGAGGAGCAAGTTCTATACGAGGTTATCGTCAAAATGTTCGCTCTGGTGACAATGGGTTTCGGTTCTCGATAGAAGATCGAATTACAGTTCTGCGAGATCGTGAAGGAATTTCTCAAATTCAAATTGCTCCGTTCTTTGATATGGGAGCCGTCTGGAACGTTGATGATAATCCAAATCGACTTTTAAGACAAACGTTTTTAGCGGGTGCGGGTGTAGGATTTCTCTGGAATAATTTTCTCGGTATTGATAACTTGATTGTGCGATTAGATTACGGTTTTCCTATTATTGATTTGAATGACCGAGGAGATAATATTCAGGATGATGGTTTGTATTTTGGGGTTAATTATCAACTGAGTTTTTAAGTTCTCAGCTTAATTATAAGAGTTGAGATCTTCTATGCGCTGAAGCGCAACTACGAACTTAAAGTTTACCAAGGACTACCAATTAGTGTAAATCCAGCCCAACTATAAGGGGTTAATCCTTCTTTATCTGTGATTTCTAGGTTTGCACTTTCACGTAAAGCGTCGGGAATTTCAATCGGTTCAGGGCTAGATGCTGAGGGTTCATCGGGATTATTTGAGATGATTAAAACTAACTTTTCGCCTTGAGTTTCGATTCTTGTATATCCTTTTAAAAGATTAACTTGGGCTTGTCTCAAGGCTTCTGCTTTAATGTTTCCTTGACTCAGTTGATAGTAGAAATCTATCATAAATAATAGTAAGCTTTCATTTGTGGGAACTTTCCATAAACTCCCTAGAACCGACTGAACTCCGGTATTATAAGCGACTCCTGCAAACCCTAAATTTGTATTCTTATCTCCTTTTGCAGTTTGACAAGCAATCAAAACTAAGAGTTTAACGAGAGGGTTATTTCGGGTCAGTTCCCGCATTGTCTCTAACGTTAATTTCTCGTCCCAGGTTCGCACATAAGCATCGTCTTTGTCTTGGAAAGCCGCATGAGTTGCGAGATTAATAATTCTAAAAGATTGGTTTTGACGGGCTGCAAATAGATTTTGGCTGGTAAATTCTTCTCGGAGTAAGAGTTGACTTTTTTGGGCTTGAGGTTGTTGATTAACTCCTCTTTGCTGTGACCACAATTCTAATATTTTCTGTGAACTAAATTCTGCACCAAAGAGACTGCTACTTTCCACTTCTCCTAAATCTGGGAATTTTTCAAAGGTATCCGAACCCATTGCTAATATTTCACCAGATCTGAGATCGGAGTAACTGGTTTCAGTTAAGGTTAAACTAGGCATAAACCCAATACTGTATTTTTCGATAATATAAGTTTCATCATCTTCTTGAAGTGCGGCTAAGGGTAAATTTCGGAGTTCTGAAGTCATAATAAAAGCTAAGTTTATCCCTAGATTTCTGTCTTCAACTTCCAGGCTTAATTTTTCTAAATGTTGTTCTAAGGGCTGAATTAACCATTGATAAAGTTGATTTGATTCTTTAAATGGAATACGGTTAGGCTTTTGAACTTCCTCTCGAAACCGACGCGCAACGGGTTCTATTTCTTCTCGTGTAACGCCTGGACGTTCAACAATAGGTGCAGAGGATGCAGTTACTAATACCAGTTCGAGTTGATCTTCTACAAATCGAGTGTAAATTAATGCTTGTTTAATTCCTGTTGCTGCTGAAATTTCTGCTAATAACCGTTGAGTTTCAAGCAAAGAAATACCAGGTTTCTGAGGAGTAATACCCGAATAGTCTTCAAATTCTGCTGTATATTCTGCCTCGATTTGTGAAACTATAGAATTATGAAAGGCATAAGAAATATTCTGTGGAGGAGGTGGAATTTCATCTGGAGGGTTAATATCTTCTTGATTAACTTCGTCTCTGAGATCGTCTGGAATTCTATCTAACAGCGAAGAAGATCTTGGTTGATCGCTTGGTAAATTATCGGATAAATTATCGGTTCGATCATCGGTCAACACAGTAATATTTCCTCTGTTTTCAGAAGTAGGAAAAGATTCCCCAACGGAGAGACTAAATTCACCAGTGGTAATGGCGGCTTGAGTTCCATTAATTGTGGGATTACCGACTTGAAAAGATGCAACGGGTTCATTCAGTAAACCGCCTGCGTGTTCTATGGTAATTGTACCGCCTCCAACTCCGCCAACAGTGGAAATACTGGTTGTAATATTGTTAGAATTGTTGTTAGTATTAATAAATCCAGTAGCGCGGAAGAAGCTTTCTCTAGACCGAATAGATACGTTTCCGCCAATTCCGGAAGGACTTCCCTCGGCTTGAATAGATTGAACTTCGATATCGCCGATCGCATTTAATGTAATATTACCACCATTGGCACTGACACCGCTTGAATTAATTCTAGCTGTTTCAATCCCGATTCCTGCTTCTAGAAAAATATTTCCGCCTGTTCTTCCGGTTGCGGTTAGGTTTCCGGTTGAAATTCTTCCTGTTGGTGCATTCAGAGAAATCGACCCGCCATTTCCTTCTAAGTTTGAAACATTAATTCCATCGGTTGCGGTAATATTTCCCCCTTCACTAATGACGTTAACAACACCACTATTAATATCGATAGAAGGAAGCAGAATATTGCGATTTCCTCGTAACGTGAATGTACCTCGACTCAAGAATTCTACCTCAGAATTATCACGAAATTCTACACTATTTGGATTTCCACCGCCACTAATTCCAGTAATCTGAATTCCGGTTGGACGGGTGAGGGAATTAGTCAGAACGAGACGACTATTTTCAAGATTAATGACTCCTAAACTATTTCGCCCTGTTCCGCCATTACCTCTAAACTCAATATTTCCTCCTGATTGAATTTGACCTGCATTAACAATCCCATCACTTTGTTGTCCTGTTCCCGTACTTCTCCCAATCAATCTAGTATCTCCAACGCCCTGAGTTCTGATAATACTTCGCGCTTCAATGGTGATACCATCATTATTATTTCCACTTCCTTGAGTATTCCCTTCTAATAGAATATTGTCATTCCCAACGACATCAATTTGGCTACCATTCCCGATGACAATCCCGTCACTATTTCCAGCATTTCCACTGCTGGTTCCTTGTAGGGTAATTCCGCCTGTTTCTTGAGTTCGGATAATATTTTCTCCGGTATCTGAGAATAAATTAATGCCATGATTATTTCCAGCTAATCCTTGACTATTTCCCTGTAAGAAAATATTCCCGTTCTGAGTTTCGATTACACTGTTATTTCCAATCGCAATCCCATCACCATTATTACTGTTCCCGAAAATTGAAAGATTCCCATTTCCTTCAACGGTGATTGAGGATTCATTGATGAAAGTCCCTGAATTTCCGCGACTTGTTCCAGACAGAAAAATATTAGCATTCGTTGAGAGTAATTGACTGTTATTTACAATAGAAATACCATCAGAATTGCTACCTGTTCCCGTGATGCGAATTTCTCCCGGATTCCCCGACAGGATTTTAGCTTCCGAGAGATTAACGCTGCGACCCCTCGCCGTGAAGTTTCCGCCGCCTGTTGTAATCGTGGCTGTATTAATATTGATATCACCCGTACCATTATTATCAATATCTGCATTTAAAGTCACATCTAAATTGAGAGTGTCGGGAACCGCATTGACAATACTTTGATTTTGAATATTAATATTATTGGCAGCATTTAAAGTGAGGCTGGCTTCTCCGGAAGGATTGGTTTCATTCACTTCTAGGGAAGCATTGAAGGTAATATTTCCTTCTCCGGATTCATTGAGGTCAGTTTCAATAATAATATTGCCAGAATTGGCTAAACCGTCTTCGATAAGTTGGGCTTCGATTTGAGAAATTCCCTCTGGAGGTTCAGTATCGAGAGTTTCCACAATCACAATATCTTGCGGGTCAATTAACCACGTTCCACCCAAACCCGCCACCGCCGAAATATCAGGCGCTTGACTAATAGAAAGAACGCCTCGACTACTGGTTTCGACAAATCCGCCATTTCCGGAATTCAAGCCACCTCTGACGCTAATTTGTCCGTCAATTTGTGTATTCTCCTCAGACCAAACGATAACGTTCCCACCATTTCCGTTCAAGGTTGCATCTGCGGAGATGGTTGAGTCGCGGCTGACGGTGGTTTGGGTTGCATTGGGTACCGTTCCTTGACCTTGATAATCGCCTCCAACCCGCACGGTTCCGCCGCCATTGGTTCCAGAAGCGTTAATTTCCGCCCCGACAATATCAACCGTTTCACCAAAAATTCCGACACTTCCCCCAGTTTCGCCTGATACATTAATATTACCGTTGGCGATCGCATTGCCTGTATTTGTCGGTATCTTCACCTCTGAGTCCGTCAGTTGAACGCTACCATCTGCATTCACAATCAATCCCAGTTCCGCCCCTTCTCCCACCTGAGAAAGTACATCATACAGCGTAAAAATCGGTTGTCGCCAGTCTTCGGGTTGACGACTCTCCAGACTGGGAACAGCGATGGTCACACTCAAAATCTGTCCGTCTTGAGAAATGCGAACTAAATTCTCTCCCGGTATCGCCGTAATAATGACTTGACCTCCCGACGCCGAAAGTCGTCCGGTATTGATAATCGTTCCAGCCAGAAGGGATAAATTTTGACCGGGATTAACTTCGAGATTGCCTGCATTGAGGATAACGCCCGGTTGTTCCATTGTGAACCCAAAACCCGATGGATTTCCCAACAACGCCTGATAATTATTAATCCCCTCTGCATTAAACCATTGTTCTCCAAATTGAATCCCGTTGGCTGTTGTGGCGGTAAAACCAGCCGGGACTTGCAGTTGAGTATTTGGGCCAAAGATAATTCCGGCGGGATTCATCAGAAATAGGTTTGAATTTCCGCCTGTGACTTGAATGAGTCCATTAATAAAAGACGCATCTCCGCCCACCACTCGACCCAAAATATTTTGAATTTGCGGGTTTGAGAGGAAATTGGCAATTTGTCCGGCGTCAAGTCCAAACTGTTGGAAACTGTGGAATAAGTTCCGTCCATCTTCAGAAACAGAACCGCCCTGAATATTGAAGCGATTTCCATCAGGAGTAACGATGGTTCCAGTTCCATCCCGTGCGGGGGTAATATTCTGTGACCCAGCCTGTTGGGAAGTGACGACACTCACCGCGAGTATAGATAGGAATGCACTGCTGATTTTCTTGATATTCAGGTTCATTGCCTCGACTCCCCACAGATGCAATTCTTCAAGTTCTCATTATTTTAACGGGTAAAGGATTCCAGAGCTGCCAGAGATTGAAATCTCTGTCTAAAATCTGAAGTCCTTTGAAAAGGACTAAATTGTTGACTCAAAACACTGCTTACTGCTTGCCCTGAGCAACGTCGAAGGGTTTACTGATAACTATAAGACTGCATAACTCAACACCTCTCAGACATAAGTGGTAATGTATTGTTTCTTAGCATCTACTCCATGAAGCGAACTTCTCTGACACCCTTTCTCTGGCTAACGGCTTTGGTTGGATGTTCTGGACTGTTAACAGGAACACCTCAACCTGTTAGCGGACAGGCTAATTCTGCTATTGTTCAACAGTCAGATGAACTCGAAGAAGCTAACCGACTTGAACAACAAGTTATTCAACTCTATCAACAAGGTAAATATAACGAAGCCATAACAATAGCAGAACGTGTTCTGGAGATGATAAAGAAGCTATTGGGACCAGAGCATCCGGATGTTGCTACTAGCCTGAACAATTTAGCGTTACTCTACTCATCCCAAGGAAGATATGAGGAAGCCGAACCCCTCTATCAGCAAGCCTTAGAGATGTATAAGAAGCTATTGGGACCAGAGCATCCCAATGTTGCTTTAAGCCTGAACAATTTAGCGGAACTCTACTCATCCCAAGGAAGATATGAGGAAGCCAAACCCCTCTTGAAGCAAGCCTTAGA
>JBCBCI010000024.1:0-78434 GCA_038530755.1 Cyanobacteria bacterium J06592_8
AGGTTGGATACGAACCGCAGAGGGTGAAATTATATTAGTCGGATATGACCCGACAAAAACGGGAGTTCAACGTCAACCCAACAACACACACTCCTGCTATCCTTAGACAATTGGAGTATTACAAGAATTGATTAGGATATTGCTACAAACTGAAGAGTCAATGTAATCCACTCTTGACTTTTAATATATAAATTTCTTTGAACCAAAATTTAAGCTAAAAGCGATGTTAACATTTTCTAAAGCTTCAATTAACCAAAAAACTTTATCTTTTGGAAAGGCAGAATAATGATTAAATAGAACAGAGAACCGTTTTTCTAAATCGCCTTTAACCTTCCGACAAATCAGAACTAACTTCAGTAAAGATCCGATAACAGAAGTTGCTCCCAAGTTATTTAATAAATCTAAGAAAACAAAGTGAGTTGGCTTTTGCAAGCTTTCAACGACCATAAAATTAAATATTTTTCGGCAAGTTCCAGTCAGCAAAGAATCATTAAGCCTCTGACTATCATTGTGACTCAAAGTTTCTTGTAAAACTTGGTACAAACGTTGATTAAATCGATTTCTACCATATTTAGAATCAATAGAACTGCTAATATATTCATACAGTTCTTCTTTAAAGGTTCGATAGGAACGAGTTCTCTGACTATGCTGAATAAACTGTTTAGCTAATTCGGGATAGGTATGATAGCCATCGACTTTACTTGCAAAATGATTGACGGCAAAATCATATTTCTTATCAGGCAGTAAAGTAGGATTTTTAGTCGGTAATATAATACTTCCCTGTTCGGAACTGCCAGAGCGATCGCTCAAATATTGATATAAATCTTGATCAAATAGCAATTGACTCCGATCGCGCATCATGCGAATTTCTTGTCGATGTTCATCGGTACTGTTATCGGTCAGAAAAAAATGTTCGTATAAATAAGGATATCGAATAATTAGTGAATCTAGGCTACTAGCTTGACTCGACTCAGGATTTTTAGATTCTTTAAAAGCTCTCGCCAGACGACGTAAAGCCTGATATTGTTCCGACTGAAGAAAGTATCGAATCAGCGATCGCAAACGTTGGGCTGTCCAGCAGGGCGGAAGTCCGGTGGGTAAAACTTCAAACAGTTCAACCAACTCATAAATTGCCCATTGCAGCTTACGACGCTTTAGCCAACGGTTAATCAGAATATAACAACAACGGTTAAGAATATGGGGAAACTCTTCTTGAGCAAAATCTGCATCAACAACTCGACTCAACGCCGCCCAAATCTCTGGATCTCGATATTCAACTTCACCCAGAAATAAGCTGCGAAACCGTTGAATTAACTGTTGCGGTGACTCAGTTTCGGCACACTGTTGTAGATGAGCATATAGTTTCTGCTCATCCCAAGAACGATGGGAGTTGAAATCCATAGAGTTAATCACAGTTCGCTTTTTCACACCATAGGGAAAAAAGTTAAGCTTACCAATGGTTACAGTAGGTTCCGCCGTAAAACGAGGCAGTAATCTGTAACTTAACAAATGTTTTGATTTTCAAATCAACAGTTGAATCTACAATATTCAGGAGTTACACAACAGTATACCGAAGCTTGCTTCAATTCAACCTAAGAAACCAACATAAACGAGGCGTATATTTATCTATACATCTACAGTCTAGTAGAAAGTTTCGGTCTCTATTGTAAAGTCTTGGTCAAAATAGATTTTTTAATTGTAAAGATTTTGTAAAGTAACTTTTCAATCATTGCTATGGAGATGAATCGCTCCTAGTGCTTTGAGTGTTGACTTCTGAGCCGTTGTGACTCCTGTAACTCCAGTAATATTCATGCCGTGATAGGGCTTATCTGTTCTGAGAACTTGCAAACATTCGCCTGTTTCTAGATTCCAAACCCGAATAACTTGGTCATTGCTACCACTCGCTAAAATTTGATGACAAGGATGAATATTCAGACACCAAACTGGACTTTGAGTCGTCAACATCTTAACACACTTCCCGGTTTTTACATCCCAAAATTTCACTTCGCTTTCATTACTTCCCCCAACCCAAAGTTGGTTTTCATCCCAAAAGCTTAAAGCATGAAGATATTCGCTTTTAATCAACCTGCTGTTTTGAGATTTTCCAGTTTGAACCCCCCAAAGTTTCACCATCCGATCGGGGCTACTACTTGCTAGAACTTTACCATCAGGGCTGAAAGCCAGCAGATGAATTTTTTGCAGGTGTCCTTCGAGAGTATGTAGACAATTTCCGGTCTGCAAATCCCAAAGTTTCACAGTCTGATCGTTACTTCCACTTGCCAATATATGACCATCGGGACTAAATGCGACAACACCAACCCAACGGCTATGTCCAGTTAAAATCTGTAAACATTCTCCGGTGTGTACATCCCAAACTCGCACTGTATGATCGTCACTCGCACTCGCCAACTGTTTGCCATCGGGACTAAAGGTAATCGTTTCAATGCGATCGCGATGACCATGCAACGTTTTCAGGGTTTCTCCTGTATCTTGATCCCACAACTTGACGGTACTATCATAACTTCCACTGGCTAATATCCGACCATCGGGACTAAACGCCACCGACCAAACCCAGTCCGAATGTCCACTCAAGCGCTTGACACATCGACCTGCGTCAATATCCCAGAGTCGAACTCGGTTGTCATCACTCCCCGTCGCCACGGTTTTGCTATCTGGACTGAGAACAAATGACCAGACTTGATGTTTGTGTCCTCGTAGCGTTCTTAGGCGCTGACCTGTAGCGACATCCCAGAGTTGTACCATTTGTTCTTGACTACCCGTCGCTAGAATTTGATCGTCGTGACTAAAAGCAACAGAACAAACTTGACTTTCAAATCCTTTCAGTATTTTCAGACAGGTTCCCGTTTCGACGTCCCAAAGTCTGACGGTTTGATCGTCGCTACTACTGGCTAAAAGTTGACCCTTGCGACTGAATGCAACCGCCCAAACCGAATCTTGATGACCATTTAAACTCTGGAAACATTGACCCGACTCAATATCCCAAAGTTGGACTGTATTCTCATCACAACTACTCGCAATCCATCGAGTTTTAACCTGTTGAGACTGAGAATTAATCGAACCTACAGGTTTTAAATCTTCATTTTTGGGTGAGGGTTCTCGATCCAGAACTTCTAGGAGTGCAACTGTCCAATTACAAGTTAAGTTTCCGGTAAACGTTCGTAAACATTCACCTGTACTCATTGACCAAAGTTTGACTGTTTGATCCTCACTACTGCTGGCAAGGATCGCCCGATCCTGACTAAAAACGACCGTCCGAATCAGATCTTGATGTCCGTTTAAAATATGTAGACATTGACCGGAATGAACGTCCCAAATCCTGATACTGCGATCGCGACTTCCACTGGCAATTAAATCACCATCTAAACTAAAATTAACACATTGAATCGTGTCTTGATGACCCACCCATCGATCTAAACATTCACCTGTACTCACTTTCCAGATTCTCACGGTTTGATCCTCACTCCCACTAGCGATTAAGTCACCGTTTGGACTAAATGCGATGGATTTTACGCCTTTTGTTTTTCCTTGAAAAATCCCTAATTTTTGACCATCTTCACTATTCCAAAGCAGTATCTTTCCGTCATCATCTCCAGTGACTAATTGATTCTGAGGGCCAAGAGCAACCGTCAGTGTATTTCCCAAAGTTTCAGCAAACACAGAACGAGACAAATCCGCCCCAGAAAAGTTAACATTTTGCAGGTTTGCATCTTGAAGATAGGCTTGCCAGATTGCCAAATTTGAAAAGTCATAATTGGCTAAATCTAATTCTAAGCGATGGCAGAGATTAATCAGGTTTCCGCCTGCATATCCCGATTTTTCTTGGTTTTTATTTTTGATTTTGACGAGGAGGTTCTGAAATTTATCTGGCAGTTCTTTAGAGAGCGGATAGCATTCTAAGATCCGTTGAACAATCGGGAGGAGAATTACACGAATTTGACTGTCTCGAACATAATCTTTTGATTGAGACTTGATGATAGCGTATCGATTCAGAGCATCTATTGTTTCCGATTGGATCTCGGTAAAAATTTTCTCGATAAACTGCTCAATTATGTATTCCATCACAACAGGTTGTTGAGTGAATCCCGGATAACTTTTTTCAATCAGTGATCGCCGCCTCAAAGATTCTAGAGATTCAATAGCTTCGGCAGGAGAGACAACGGAGAGCAAATCTTTTCGCAATTCAGCTAAAGAAATCGGTTCTCGATTAATTGCTAGCCAATACATGATTTCTCGCTCTAATTTAGATAAGCGTCCGAGCTGCTCTTCAAGTAAATCTCGAATATCTCCAAAGATAGCTGTTCCCTGTTGGATTTGTTCAAGAAATTCACTGACTTCCCCACCAAAAACATCTTCAATTGTTGTCGTCACAATTTTAATCGCGAGGGGATTCCCAGCGTAGCGGGCGATTAATTGATGCCATTGTTCGGGGGAAGCGGAAATTCCTTTAGCTTGAATGATAGATTGACAATCTGTGGTTTCTAAACCTGTTAATTGTAAAGAGCGAACATTGAGGTTTTTTCCTTCTAACGCAGCGATTTCACGGGGTTTTTCTCGACTGGTTAGAATCAGACAACTTTGATGGCGGATTTCTCCTAAACGTTTAAAGAGTTCACCATAGCTTTCGTAGCCTTCACAATAGCGTCCAACGCGATCGCCTTCTTGTAAAATGGACTCCCCATTATCTAAAATCACCAGACAACGAGACTGTCGCATTAAATCAATAAGCTGAGAAATTTGACGATGGATATCGCATTGAAAGTCAATTGGCTCTGTATTGGATAAAAATTGAATAATTTCTGCTAAAATTTCAGCGAGGGGTGGAGCATTTCGTAGCGATCGCCAAATTACATATTGAAAGTGAGATTGAATTTGGTGAGCGAGTTGAACCGATAAAGACGTTTTCCCAATTCCACCCATTCCCAACAGCGTGACAATCCGACATCCCTTAACCACAATCCATTGTTCAAGTTGCTGAAGTTCTTGAGAACGACCACAAAATAGGGAAATATCAGTTGCTTCTCCCCAATCCGTTTGTTGAGATCCATTTCGAGAGTTATTTGCTGAAGGAAAGTGGGGTTGAGGAACCGGAGTCGGTTGTGGTGTTTGTTCAACCCGATCAGAGACTATTTGCAAACTCTTTCGTCGTTCAAAAACCGCTCGAAAATTATTTTTATTAACCCGTTCTCCAAACTCATCAGAGAGTAAACGCCACAATTTAGGGCCAACATCTTGTTTGAGATATTCAGGAGTACAGCGATAAGCTAAAGCAATTTCCCGATATTTTTGACGAGACCAAGTTCCCTGAATGACAGCCCGTTGAGCATCACTCAGGTGTTTACCTGTCTTTTCAAAAACGACAGCATCTGTGAGTTTCAGTACCTCTTCAAAGTTCATAACATCGGTGACGCTTTCAGCCTCATCTTTCAGTATTACCTGAACATTTTCTCTTTTTTGAGACGAGTAACCTGATTCAACAGGAACTTGGACTGAATGACAAGAGATTTGTGACTGATATTAATTTAATTCTATTTTAGAGGAATTATAGCAGTTTAGACAAATTCAAGCGATCGTTAAACCTAATTCTCGATTTTCGATCAAAAAATCAGCTTTTCTCTAGATTGATGATTAAGAATTAATATGAAATTTCGATTGGGCTTTCGGGTTTGATCAAAATCTTGAAAGCGAGTTCTGTCATTTTAAATTAATGGTATCAATCCAATTGACTCTAACTGTCAAGCTAGCAATGAGTTTGAAGAGAGATCGATAGATTTATTCAGGGTTTCGCGATCGCAATCAGCCCCATTTGATTTGGGCTTTGTTTCGACAGAAGTCCCAAATCGTTCTAACCAGTCAAAAACCCGATCCAACTGTTCCAAACTAATCAGGCCATATTGCCACAAAATCATTGGAAGCTGACCACATTCTTGTTCTCGATGGCGGAGAGCCATTGCGATTGACGAGGCAGGGATCGCCAATTCAAAGCGTAAAAACTGAACTAATTGAGCTTGTTTGGTTGATAACATTTTTATTTCCCCTTAGATATCTAGCAGAAGATAGATCCATAACCGGAGTATGATTTTTACGATCTCAAGTATTATTTATGCTACCCGACTATACCGTGACTGAATACATCTTCTGCTGGTGATATCTCGCCTTTTCTGGAGTGATCTCTATCACACTTAAGCAAGGGGTCTACTTCATTATGCTTTTCGAGTCTTCCTATAATACTATGTTAATTAGAAATTCCGTATAATTACTGAATAACATTCTATCAAATGGATTTGATTGAAGCATTCTCAAATTTTAATTCCATGTAAATATTCTGTAAATTTTTTGTAAATGTTGTGTAAATAGACGCGATGAGAGCCAATTCTGTTGAAGTTGTCACAACTGAGGATTTTGTTTACCGACCCCCCGAAACCGCTCAAAAAGCAAAACGCATTTTGATTAAGCCAAATTTAGGGTATCCTGTCGGGCCACCTGTAACCATCAGTAAAAGAGTATTAGCTGGGGTCATACAAAGCCTCAAACACGCCAACCCAACCGCAGAAATTTTAGTGGTTGAGGGCGTTTGTTCTCCTGTCTCTCTCCCGGAGATCATTGAACGCAACGGTTTATCAGATCTATTTCTCGATGGAGTTCAGCTTTTAGACGCAGATCAACTCCCTTTAATAGAGTATCCCAATCTTTCGCCGCAACCTGTACGCTTTACCTCAATGCAAGCTCCAGCAATTCTCAAAGAGGTAGACTGTCGCATCAGTATCGGCGCCCTCAAACGCACTCATCTCAAAGGTGAACCCCTAATTTCTGCGTCTCTCAAAAACCTTTACGGCTTATTTCCCCGCAGCAAATACAAAGCGCGAAGTCCGAACTCTCGCGGACAATTGCATCGACCCTCAGTACCCCTGGTTCTACAAGATATTTATTTTTGTATTGGACATCTATTTGATGGAGGGGTTGTCGATGGGACTTGCAAATTCATCAGTCGCGACTGGAAACCGGACAAAGGAGAATCTATAGAACTCGGAAAAGTGTTTTGGGGAGAAGATTTAATTAGTGTAGATCGAGAAGCTTGTCGTATCGCAGGTGAACCTATACCCAACTACGTTAACTGCATCGATCAATTGAGATTCTCAAATCTGCAAAATTCTCCGGAATCTCCTCGCCCTGTATAGAAACATCAAATCAGTAGATGCACCCTGATCAATAATCCTCTAGCTTCGGCGGGAGGATTTTTTTTTTGATTTTTGTAGAGTCCTAAAAATATTCAAACTAATCCGGAATCTCCTCGCCCTATATAGAAACATCAAATCAGTAGATGCACCCTGATCAATAATCCTCTAGCTTCGGCGGGAGGATTTTTTTTTGATTTTTGTAGAGTTCTACGAAGTTTAGACTAATCGTAGCCGCCCTATGTCAACCTTTTTCTCAGGGCTAAAAACAGTCCACCGATGAACAGAACAGGCAGAGTAGTCGTTGGTTCAGGAACAGAAGCAACAGGTTTAGACGGTTGCGTTGTAATTGTGAGTTGGGGAATGGCTTCCCCGAAATTTGTTAATGCTAACCCACCGAAATTTTCCGCCTGAATTCCCAATCCAGCAAAATCACTGTTATTCTGTACCAACTGTTGAATAAAATTCGTAATATCAAATGTTAAAATATCCCCGGCTTGAGCTGAGGAGATATCCACAGTATTTAATAAAATCCCGGCTTCAAAATCACTAGCATCAGCCTGACCATTTCCTTGATAACCATAAATCCCTAAGCTTCCAGGGTTTGTACCGAAAGGCACACCAAATCCAGAAACTTGAAATGTAAAAATTTGAGTTTGAAATCTAGCACTGACAATCTTTTCATTGCCAGGTAAAAGTAGATTCTGAAGCTTAAATTCTGCAAATTGACTATTTTCTCCTATATTTCCCTGTACAACCGTATCAAAATTTCCTGGAAAAACTTCGTCTCCCAAACCATCAAATTCTCTCTCAAAACCGCCATCAATCACTTCAAAGGTATTATTCGGTTGAAGTGAAATCGTTGCAGCATGAGCGGGTTCATACATCCCGGCTACTAAACTGTAGGAAACTATAACTATCAGATTCAAGAAAGTGATGTGCGGGTTTTGTTTGATCATAGAATCTTAGAAGTGAATATGTGTGATTACAGCAGTTTAATCTTATACTCTGAACATTCAAGAAAATCAGAGGGTTATGTAAAATTTCACAATAATAAAATAAATTTTTGGTAAAATTATTAAAGGGAACTTTCCCGGTCAAGCATGGATCTTGATAGCAGCTTCTGTGAGTGAGTTCGTCTCAACTTCAGATTCTATTCAAATTTAAACACACAGAAATTAGTAGATACACCCTGATCAATAATCCTCTAGCTTTGGTTGGAGGATTTTTTTTGATTTTTGTAGAGTGCTGAAAATATTCAAATTAATCCGGATTCTCCTCACCCTGCATAGAAACATCAAATCAGTAGATGCACCCTGATCAATAATCCTCTGGCTTCGGTTGGAGGATTTTTTTTTGATTTTTGCCAAGTTATTGTTCTGAATACACGATTGGATCGTGACTGTGCTACCCTGTTGAGGATAAACATGAAATGGGACAGGCTCAGTTCAGGCGTACATGGTTCACGTCAAACGCATAGAACTCACGAATTTCAAATCATTTGGCGGGACAACGGACATTCCCTTGTTACCGGGGTTTACAGTGGTTTCTGGGCCTAATGGTTCGGGGAAGTCGAATATCCTCGATGCGTTACTGTTTGCGTTGGGTTTGTCTTCCTCGAAGGGAATGCGGGCGGAACGTTTACCAGATCTCGTTAATAATAATCAAAGTCGCAAAACAACTGTTGAAGCCCGTGTGACGGTAACGTTTGATTTGTCTGAGGATAGTCATTTATGGTCCTCTATGCAGGAAAATGGCAAGTTCTACGAAGATGAAGAACTCAAAGAACTGGAGTCTGATCTCGCTTCCCAAACAAATGGCAATGGTTCTCCCGACCCTAAAACAGAAGAACCGCCAACCCCAATGTTAACGCCGGAGTGGAGTGTGACTCGGAAACTGCGGGTAACGAAGCAGGGAACCTACACCTCAACCTATTATATGAATGGGGAAGCCTGCACTCAGACTCAACTTCACGAACAACTGAATAATTTGCGGATCTACCCAGAAGGATATAACGTGGTTCTGCAAGGGGACGTGACCAGTATTATCACGATGAAGCCCCGCGAACGTCGGGAGATTATTGATGAGTTGGCGGGAGTGGCACAGTTTGATCGTAAAATTTCCTTAGCGAAAGAGAAGCTAGACACAGTTAAAGAACGAGAAGAACGCAGTCGAATTGTCGAACAAGAATTAATTAACCAACGCGATCGCCTCAACAAAGATCGAGTTAAAGCCGAAAAATATCAAAAATTGCGCGATGAGTTTCAACGCAAACTGGAATGGGAAGCGGTTCTCAATTATCAAACGCTGCAAAAACAAACCCAAAAACTGCGAGAACAAATAGAAGCAGGCGATCGCAGTTTAAATGAGTTGAATGAAAATTTACAGCAACAAACCACCCAAATTCAACAAACTACAACCGAACTCGAACAGTTAAACGCCCGTGTTAAAGCAATGGGCGAACAAGAATTGATTGATTTACAATCGACTTTAGCGACACAAGAAGCCGAATATCGACAATTTCAACAACGACAAAAGGAAACCGAAACCAGTATTAAAAATATTCAAAGTCAAATTCAACAAACCCAAGAAGAACGCCAAAATTATCACAAAACTCTAGACACTATCGCCTCTCAGCGGGAAGTAGAAACCCACAATTTCCAAGTTCGCACCACCGAACGCGATCAAGTTCAACAAAGCCTCAACCAAAACCGTCAAGCCGCCAGTCAAGTCGCCGAACAAGCGGAAGCCTGGATGCAGCAACAAACCGATCTTCACCGTAAAATCGAAACCTTACAAAAAAATCTCGATCCGCAACGCACAGAACAAGCAAAATTAACAGAACGAGTTAATCAACTTCAACGCCAAATTAACGAACAGCAAGAGTCAATTATTTCGTCTAAACAACAGTTAGAAACGGCGGAAACTGAACTCAAACAAGCCCAACAAAAACGAGAAAATGCTCGTCAACAAGCCGATTCTCTCGGTCAAATTGTCGCACAAGCCGAACAGGAATTGCAACTTCAGCAGGAAACTCAAGCCCGACTGCTGCGAGAACAACGGGAAAAACAACGTCAACTCGATAAACTCGAAGCCCAACAACAAGCCCAACAAGAAGCAACCGGAACCTACGCGACAAAAGTGATTGTTCAGTCGGGGCTTCCCGGTGTGTGTGGGTTAGTCTGTCAGTTAGGGCGAGTCGAACCGGAGTATCAACTGGCGTTGGAAATTGCGGCGGGTGGACGTTTAGGACATTTAGTGGTAGAAGATGATGGCGTGGCGGCGGCGGGAATTGAATTATTAAAACGTCAAAAAGCGGGGAGAATCACCTTTTTACCCTTGAATAAAATTCGTCCCAACCGAGGCGGAATGGGGAACTTTGCAACCATGCGATCGCTTGAGGGTTTTATTGATTTGGCGGTTAACTTGATAGAATGCGATCGCCAATATGAAAATATTTTTGCTTACGTTTTTAGTGGAACAATGGTGTTTAGTAACCTCAGTTCTGCGCGGCGTTATGTTGGTCAACATCGGATGGTGACGTTAGATGGAGAGTTGTTAGAAACTAGCGGGGCGATGACAGGCGGGAGTCAGAGTTCTCGTTCGACTCTACATTTTGGGACTTTAGATGAAACCAGTTCCGAAAGTCAAGCGATTAAAGCTTTAAATGACCGTTTAGAGGAGATTGAACGGATTTTAGAGCGGTGTATGCGAAGTATTTCGGATGGAACAATTTTAGTGAAAGAACGTTCTCAAGAGTTAATCGAAGCCCGTCAAACTTTGCGAGATAATCAACAAAAAGTCAGTCAAATTGAGTCTTTAATCCAGGGCTTAACAACACAGTTACAAACTTCAGAAACACAATATAAGCAAAATACCCAAGAACTGGAAATCGCCCATAACAGATTACAAGTTTTAGAATTAGAGATTCCGACACAGGAAATGCAATTAGAACGCGATCGCGAAACTCTAGCGCAGTTAGAAGCCGCCCACAGCCATACTGAATGGCAGCAGTTACAGACCATATTGCGAACGCAAGAAGCCGATTTAAAAACCCAAGAAGCCGCCCTGCAACAAGTTCAGCAGCGATTAATAGAATTGGATAGTCAGCAGGAACGAATTGAGGAAAAAATAGAAGAAGGACAACAGAAAATAGAAGATTATCAGCAACAGCAACAACTGCAAAACCATCAAGTTCGAGAACTCAAAAAACAACAAACCTATTTAGAAGAACAAATTAAACAAACTCGCGGATCGGTATTGAAAGTTGAAGGGCGTTTAGGGGAAGAAAAGAAACAACGTGATCGCGTCGAGACAAATTTACGCGAACAACATTTAGCCAAACAGCAATTAGAATGGCAAATCCAAAAACTACAAGAAACCCAAAGCGGACGACGAGAACAATTGGTAATTAAACAAGAACAGTTAGTGACTCAAAAAGCAGAACTGAGTGAACCGTTACCCGAAATTCCCGATAATTTAGATCTCGCTTCCTTGCAACGAGAATTGAAAACATTACAGAAACAAATGGAAGCCTTAGAACCCGTTAATATGTTAGCCCTAGAAGAATTTGAACGCACTCAAGCCCGTTTAGAAGAACTCTCCGAGAAATTAGCCACCCTCGAAGGCGAACGGACCGAACTCTTATTAAGAATCGAAAACTTTACCACCCTCCGACAACGGGCGTTTCAAGAAGCCTTTGATGCCGTTAATGAAAACTTTCAAACGATTTTTGCTACACTCTCCGATGGGGACGGTTATTTACAAATTGACGATCCCGAAGACCCATTCAATAGTGGTCTAAACTTAATAGCACACCCGAAAGGGAAACCTGTCCAACGGTTAGCATCCATGTCCGGAGGCGAAAAATCCCTAACCGCCCTCAGTTTTATTTTCTCATTGCAGCGTTATCGGCCCTCGCCCTTTTATGCCTTTGATGAGGTTGATATGTTTTTAGATGGGGCAAATGTGGAACGATTAGCTAAAATGATAAAAAGGCAAGCACAACAAGCTCAATTTATTGTTGTTAGTTTGCGCCGACCCATGATGGAAGCATCCGAGCGGACAATTGGAGTGACCCAAGCACGGGGCGCCTATACACAAGTATTAGGAATACAGCTATAAAGCTGCCCGTTTTTTGATATCAGTGCATTCAGAATCTAGCTTGAGAAAATCAAGTTTGAGAAAAATCAGTCACTCAGGATTACCACTTGCGGGTTGTGTAGAGTAATATGTATGTTTAATTGCATCTAGAATTGGCCAAGCATGACATTTGAAACTATCCGCCAACGCTCCGAGCTTCTCGGCACTCAAGTGATTACCCGTGATAGAGGCAAGCGTCTCGGTATTGTGAGTCAGTTATGGGTAGATGTAGACCAGCGTGAAATTGTAGCGATTGGACTGCGAGATAACTATTTGGCAGTCGCTGGTTTGCCAAAATATATGTATCTCAATAGTGTTTGTGAAATCGGCGATGTGATCTTGGTGGATGATGAAAGAGTCCTCGAAGACGACATAGACGTTGATGCCTACAGTACCCTGATTAACAGTGAAGTCATTACCGAGACAGGAGAACCTTTAGGTCGAGTCCGAGGCTTTAAATTTGATCCTCTAAATGGTAAGCTCATCTCGATTATTATTGCTTCGATTGGTATTCCTCAAATTCCCGATCAGATTATCAGCACCTACGAACTTTCAGTTGATGAGATTGTTAGTAGTGGGCCTAACCGTTTGATTGTGTTTGAACGGGCTGAAGAAAAACTTCAACAGTTAAGCGTCGGCGTTATGGAACGGATGGGGTTAGGAGAAGCCCCTTGGGAAAAAGACGAGGAAGGAATGTATTATCCTCCGACAGTTAAACCCGCCAACCAATTAGGGAAAGGCACACCTCAAACCAATTCTAATCGGGGCTACCAGCAAACCGCACCCGTTGTTGAGGAAGTTTGGGAAGAGCAAACCCAATGGCAAGAACCGGCATCACCTCCACCTCTACGTCAGCCTGAACCAGTCGTTTATGATGACTACGAAGAAGATAACTGGTCTGATGAGGATGAGTATGATGAGCGTTATAGTGAGCGAGAATATGTTCCCCTAGAACCCTACGAGGAACAACGCTACGCCAAGGAGTATCAGTACGAATATGAGGACGATGTAGAATCTGATGCGTGGGCAGATGATGAAGCACCGAAACCTTATCAACCGCCTCGCGTGAATATTCCAGAGAAGAAGAAAATGCCCGAATATGAGGAAGAACCGGGAGGGTATTAAGCTGCTAGGCGTTCGTCAAAAGTCCAAAGTCAAAAGCGGTGCGAACTCGCGCCCTTCGGCTAACTGATGACTGTAAAACGGTTCAGTGAGTTTTTATGTCTTCTACTCAAGTCTCATCTTCGCTCAAGCCAGGAAGTCTGCGTCGTGTTCATCACATTGCCTTTTATGTCGCAAATTTGCAGGCTTCTCGCCACTTCTACGGTCGAATTCTCGGTTTGCATGAACTCACGGGTGATGAAGTTCCCAGTACCTTAAAATCCATGGTCGAAGCGGGTGAGGTGGCGAATTTTGTCACACCGGATGCTACGGTGATCGATCTATTCGCCCAACCGAATCTGCAACCGCCTCATCAAGACCCCCAGAAAGCATTTACCCGTGCCAATCATTTGGCTTTTGATATAGAACCGCAATTATTTGATCGTGCGGTTGCAGTGTTGCATCAAAATCAAGTTCAGATTGAGAGTGGCCCGGTGAGTCGTCCGACTGGACGGGGAATTTATTTTTACGATCCAGACGGCTTTATTATTGAAATTCGCTGCGATCCGTTATGACAGGTTACAGGGGACAGGTTACAGAAGATAGCGAGTTCAACGCGCATCCTTTTAGTCTTTTGAATAAGGACTTTAGGTTTCAGATAGGGATTTCAATCTCTGGCAACAGCGAACAGTGATTAAGTCTTACAGCGACATCATGTTATGCTAATTTAATAAGATTATTCATTTATACCAGTCCGGGTGCGATTGTTATTTCAGTTCGTTATAATGAAAGACGGTTCTCAATTGACCGAAAATTGGGGAGCGTGAGGGGTAGACGCAAGCCCCTTGATTCATCTACTGGGTAAGTCTACCGCTCACATAAACAACAATTTTTGTGTTAGTATCCATATACGCCAAGCAAGCCAGCGTTAAAGCTATGATTATTTGCGAATTTAAGGTGCGTGGAAAACAAAATCAATACAAAGGGATTGATGAAGCAATTCGTACCTGCCAATTCATCAGAAATTCATGCTTGCGTTATTGGATGGATAATCAAGGGCTAGGGAGAAAAGAGTTGTATCGTTACAACACTGAACTTCGGGCCATGTATCCCTTTGTAAAAGATTTAAACTCCCATGCTTGTCAGGCTTCTGTGGAACGGTGTTGGTCGAGTATTGCTAGGTTTTTTGAGAACTGCAAAAGAAATATTCCTGGAAAGAAGGGATATCCTAGCTTCAAAAAACGTAGCCGCTCGGTTGAATATAAAACATCGGGTTGGAAATTGCTAGGCTCTAAACATATTGAGTTCACCGACAAAAAAGGGATTGGAAAACTCAAGCTAATTGGAACTTGGGATCTGGCATTCTATCGAGTTGAGAAGATTAAACGAGTACGACTGGTGAGAAGGGCTGATGGATACTATGTTCAGTTTTGTATTCAGGTAGACGTGAAAGTTGAAGCGCAACCAACTGGAAGTACCATTGGATTAGATGTGGGCTTGAAAGAATTCTACACCGATAGCAACAACAATACTGAACCCAATCCCAGGTTCTACAGAAAAAGCGAGAAACAATTAAAGTTTTGTACTAGACGAGTTTCTCGAAAAAAGAAAGGCAGTGCCAACCGATTAAAAGCCATTAAACGACTTGGTAAGAAACACCTCAAAATAAGTAGGCAACGTGAAGAACACGCCAAACGAGTGGCGCGTTGCGTAATCCAATCTAACGATTTGGTCGCTTACGAAGATTTGAGGATTAAGAATCTCGTTAAGAATCATTGTCTCGCCAAGTCAATCTCAGATGCAGGTTGGTATCAATTCAGGAAATGGTTGGAGTATTTTGGGAATAAGTTCGGTCGGATAACGGTTGCTGTTAATCCAGCCTACTCTTCCCAAAAATGTTCAAATTGCGGAACGATAGTCAAGAAATCTTTATCAACTCGAACCCATGTTTGTCGATGTGGATGCGTGCTTGATCGCGACCATAATGCCGCAATTAATATTTTGAATTCTGCCTTGAGTACGGTAGGGCATACCGGAACTTGGATCAAAGATCCAAACGCTTCGGGAGATTCAACCTCTACTGGGGCAGGAGAAATCCTGTTTCAGCAAGTCGAGTCGTAGAACGAAGAATCCCCCGAATTCATTCGTGGGGAGTGTCAAATTCGGCTGAATTTTAGAGATCAATAACAGAATGGCACCAACCCTTTTTTTCAACGCACTTCGTCAAGCTATAGATGAGGAGATGGCACGCGACTCCTCTGTTCTTGTTTTAGGAGAAGATGTCGGTCAGTACGGCGGTTCATACAAAGTCACAAAAGACCTTTACGAAAAATACGGAGAACTGCGGGTTCTTGATACTCCCATCGCTGAAAATAGCTTCACTGGAATGGCAGTTGGGGCGGCAATGACGGGACTCCGTCCCATTATTGAAGGAATGAACATGGGGTTTCTGCTTCTGGCATTTAACCAAATTGCCAATAACGCGGGGATGCTGCGTTATACCTCTGGAGGAAATTTTACCATGCCTCTGGTGATTCGGGGGCCAGGAGGAGTGGGTCGTCAGCTTGGGGCGGAACATTCCCAACGCCTAGAAGCCTATTTTCAAGGGGTTCCGGGTCTAAAAATTGTGGCTTGTTCAACTCCCTACAATGCTAAAGGGTTACTCAAGGCTGCCATTCGAGATAATAACCCGGTTTTATTCTTTGAACACGTTCTCCTCTACAACCTCAAAGAAGATTTACCCGAAGAAGAATATATTCTCCCTATTGATAAAGCGGAAATCGTTCATACTGGAAAAGATGTGACGATTTTGACCTATTCTCGGATGCGTCATCACGTTATGCAGGCGGTTCCCCAACTGATTAAAGAAGGGTATGACCCGGAAGTGATCGATCTGATTTCTCTCAAACCCCTCGATTATGACACCATTGGGGAATCAATTCGCAAGACTCATCGGGTGATTATTGTCGAAGAATGTATGAAAACAGGGGGAATTGGGGGAGAGTTAGCGGCTTCTATCAATGAACGTCTGTTTGATGAATTAGATGCACCTGTGTTGCGGTTGTCCTCTCAAGATATTCCAACTCCCTACAATGGAATGCTAGAACGATTAACCATTGTCCAACCCGAACAAATTGTTGAGGCGGTTGAAAAGATGGTCGGAAACCAAATCTAAAGCACCCAATTTCAAATAAAAAGCCCGGTTTCTAAGAGAAGCTGGGTTTTTGCACTTTAATTAGCGATAAACTAAATAAATTAGTGTTGAAATTGATATCTGGATGTGAATTCGGTAATTATAAAAAACCCCTCTCCAAACCTCTCCCCTATCAGGCTACTGTGTACACACATCTCGACTTGAACATCAAAATCCTGTATCTTGCCCCCCTCCGCCCCCCAAACTTGGGGGGAACCCGAAGTCAAAGTCCCCCAAAGTTGGGGGATTTAGGGGACAAAGATAGTCAACTAAATACTTATGTATACACGGTCGCCCCTATTAGGTGAGAGGGGTAGCCCGAGGTGAGAGGGGTAGCCCGAGGTGAGAGGAGTAGCCCGAGGTGGAGAGGGGTTGGGGAGAGGTCATTGAACTCACGTTACTTTAGTAGCCCCAATGCTAATCTTGACTATTAACCTATGATTTCTCTTAAGCAAATATGCGAAAACAGCAGCAACGTTCACTTTTGATTCTGATTGTAATTCTGGTTATTTCCTCAATCATCGTATTAACCACGATTCCCCTACGGTTAGGGTTAGATTTGCGAGGCGGATCGCAATTAACCATTCAATTAAAAACCTCAGAAGAAGTCCCCGTAATTGACGAACGAACGATCAATGCCGTTCAGAGTGTAATTGAAAATCGGGTGAACGGCTTGGGAGTTTCAGAGTCAGTGGTTCAAACCATTGGACAAGATCAAATTTTGGTTCAACTTCCCGGAGTCAGCGACCCTGAACAAGCCGAACGAGTCTTAGGCGGCACCGCCCAACTCGATTTTCGAGAACAATCACCCGGAAGCGAAGATCAACTCCTCGCCGAAACCCAGGTTAAACAGCAGCTAGAAATTCAACTCGAACTTGAGAAACAACAGGGCGATCAAGCCGCAGTTGAGAAAACCCTTGACTCTTTAGAGAAAAATAAACAGGCGATCGCGGGACTCTACAAACCCCCAATTCTACGAGGTCAAGACTTGCGAGATGCTTATGCTGAACCCGCCGGAGGCGATAACTGGAATATTGCGCTGCGTTTTTCTAATGAGGGCGGGGATAAATTTGCTGAACTGACTAAAAATTTAGCCGGAACTGGACGAACCATTGGGATTTTTCTCGATGATGAATTGATTAGTTTTCCAACTGTTCCTGTTGATTTTGTGGAAACTGGAATTACAGGTGGAAGTGCCGTGATTACTGGACGATTTACCGCAGAACAGGCTAATGATTTAGCGGTACAATTGCGGGGTGGTGCTTTACCTGTTCCTGTCGAAATTGTCGAAAACCGTACTGTTGGGGCGACACTCGGACGAGATAGTATTCAACGCAGTATTTATGCAGGACTCGGTGGATTAATTTTGGTCTTGATTTTTATGGTGCTATATTATCGCCTACCGGGATTAATCGCAGATATTGCTTTGATTGTTTACACGATACTCACTTTAGCTCTATTTGATCTATTGGGTGTCACCTTAACTTTACCTGGAATTGCTGGATTTATTCTCAGTATTGGGATGGCAGTAGATGCAAACGTATTAATCTTTGAAAGAACACGTGAAGAATTACGATCCGGTAAAACCTTATATCGTTCCGTAGAATCAGGATTTTATCGGGCGTTCACCAGTATTTTAGATGGTAACTTGACTACTGGAATTGCTTGTATTGCTTTATTCTGGTTAGGCACAGGTTTAGTTAGAGGATTTGCATTAACTCTGGGGTTAGGTGTCGCGTTGAGTATGTTTACGGCTGTTACCTGTAGTCGAACACTCCTGTTTACTGCTATTAACTCTCCAGAATTACGCAAACCTGAACTATTTTGCCCCAACTTAAAGCAAGTTCCAACCCGAAAAAGCACGTAGAAAACCGTTATACAGTCTTGGCAGTGAAATGATGAAATTTAGTGTAACTAAACAGCGATCGCTGTGGTGGATTATATCAAGTGCTGTCATCCTCGCAGGTATTGTGGCGATGGCAATCTCCTGGACTCGTCCAGATATTGGGGCACCGCTGCGCCCCGGTTTAGACTTTATTGGCGGAACTCGACTACAACTCGAACTTGATTGTTCGGTTCCGGATAATTGTCAAGGGCCAATCGACCTGAATGCTGTTCGTGATGTTCTCGCGGATCAAGGCTTGGGAAATAGTTCAATTCAACTCCTCGATAAAGATCCTCTGCAACAAGATCGACAAATTGTTTCGATTCGGACTCAAAGCCTCAATGTTGACGAACGAACAGCGTTACAAAATAGTCTGAGTGAAGCTGTGGGGACTTTTGACCCAGAATCGACTCAAATTGATACGGTTGGCCCGACATTAGGTCGTCAAATCTTTATTTCTGGACTGAAAGCGTTATTAGTGGCGTTTGCGGGAATTACCGTTTATCTGACGTTCCGGTTTAAGTTTGATTATGCTGTGTTTGCCTTTATCGCCCTGTTTCACGATGTTCTGGTGACAATGGGGGTATTTTCAATCTTGGGCTTAGTCTTGGGTCTAGAAGTCGATAGTCTGTTTCTTGTCGCCTTGCTAACCATTATTGGATTTTCCGTTAACGATACGGTTGTGATTTACGATCGCATTCGTGAAACAATCGAGAAAAATCCCGCTCTCCCCATTAACCAAGTGGTCGATAACGCCGTTAATCAAACTGTCGCTCGTTCCATCAATACGACTCTGACGACGATATTACCGCTGTTGTGTATTTTCCTGTTTGGGGGAGAAACCCTAAAGTATTTTGCTTTAGCTTTGTTAGTGGGCTTTACGGCAGGAGCATACTCTAGTATTTTTATTGCCAGTACCTTGCTGGCTTGGTGGCGAAATCGTCAGCCCCCAACACCCGCGATCGTTTCCGTAGAGAATCCTCAAGCTGTTGAAGATCAACAATAGTTACCGGATTAGATTTTAGAATGCTCAGGTATCAAATTCTATGACGAACTGTAATTTCCGTAGGGGTTAAACACCTGTGATCGGCCCTGAACCTCAATCCAATGATGCAATCTTCCTCGCTCAAGTGCAGAAGCTGCACGAATTGACAGTCTGGGGTCGATGGTTAGTCGTGGGATTTCTCTGGATAACAGTTGCTCCTTTAAGTTTATGGCGATTACACTTAGAAATCCGGTTATGGATTGACCATTTTACCTGGACTGCGGTGCGCTATGGATTAGCCCATCATCGATTTGCTGCCTTGGGTTTAAGTCTATGTATTGGGATGTTGGTCGCGGTTTTGGTTTGGCAAAGTCACAATATCCTGTTTGGAATGTCTCCAGAATATAGACAACGTTTAGAGGAGCGGGTTTGGTATATTCGCAAACAAGGGGCGAGTCATCCCTTATGGAAATGGGTTGTTGGAGACCCTAAAATCAAGCTCATAGATTAGATCAGCTTTTTCGTTTAATATTCTTTACTGATTTGAAAATGCAGATCTTTCTAGTCTAAAATTTCAGAACGGAGATCAATTCAATCTATATTGTGCGATTAACGTGCATGACGTCAGTGGCGAAGCCAATCGCCTTATTTCAGTCCCTGCTTTCAGTCTTGGTAACTGTCCTTTAACTCAAACTACTCATTAAGTTCATCCATGTCCATTAGACATCGGCAGCCCGACCCGAAAACAGCACTCTTGTTGCTGAATCCCCAGGCGCGTCAAGTGAATCAGGACTCGGCATCAAAAGTTGCTACTCAGTTAAAAGCCTTGGGCTTAGAGATTATCGAAGAGTTTCCCAAATCCCCTCTAGATTTTACAACTTTAATTAAAAGTTACCAAGATCGGGTGAACTTAGTGATTGTCGGTGGCGGAGATGGTACACTCAACGCGGCTATTGATGGGTTGGTCACAACAGGCTTACCTTTAGGGATTTTACCGATGGGAACGGCGAATGATTTAGCCCGAACTCTCAATCTCCCTCTTTCCCTCCCAGAAGCCTGTAAGGTGATTGCTCAAGGAAATCGACAGTATATTGATTTGGGTTGGGTGAATGGGAAACATTTTTTCAATGTGGCGAGTTTAGGCTTGAGTGTGAATATTACCCGCAAACTGACCCGTGAAGCCAAGCGACGCTGGGGAATCTTCGCTTATTTAATCACGGCGACGAAAGCGATTCTCAGAGCTAGCCCTTTTGTGGCGGAGATTCGTTTCGGGGATCAGTGCAAACGAGTGAAAACCTTTCAAATTGCGGTCGGTAATGGCCGATACTACGGGGGCGGGATGAAAATTCTTCACGATGCGACAATAGATGACCAACGCCTAGACCTTTACAGCCTAGAGATCAAGAAATGGTGGCAATTTTTTACTGTGATTGTTGCCATTCGCACTGGACGACATCGCCCGGAATTGGGAACTCGAACCCTCTCTGGAGCAGAGTTTGAAGTTTTAACCAGTAAGCCTCAAACCATTAATACCGATGGAGAGTTAACGGTCTCTACTCCGGCTCATTTTCGGGTGATCCCCAAGGCGATCGCAGTGTTTGCTCCTCAACCGATTAATTCTAATCTCTACATTAATGCAGAATCTTTCGATCAACTCAACGAACAAGAGTTGTAAAGTTTAATAATGTTAAGTTAAGAAATTTGTAGCTCATGTGACATCTTGTTTGATTGAAGATCTGATATAGCTATAGTCAGTTATTGTGTAAATATAAAGAAAATCTAAAATTTATAGAATATATCCCTCGTGAGCTAATAACAGCTTAGTAGGCGCAAACTAGCTCTCAGGGTGAACTCTGAAAGTAGACTGTTCCCAATCAGGAGGTTTTATGAGTCCTACACTGCTCCGTCAACTTTGGTCCCTCGTTGAAACGACTCAAGCATCTTTGATTGTTTCTCTCGATGATACAGACCTCGTGCAAATGTTGCTCAAGCAGCTTCAAACCAAGTCAACGATTAAATACTCAGATTGCGATGTGATTAACGACTACCTCAACTCCAAACTGACATTGATTAGAGATTTAGCTGAATCTCGAATAGCAGGAGGCCACTAATGCTAGGCTGTTTCCGAGTCAGAGGAAAGTTGACTGATGGGGATGATGGGAATACAGGAAGCGCAGAGAAATTATTCTGAGTCATCAGGTATTTTTCAGCCTAAAAGATCGCTCCCGGCCATTCCATGACTCATTCTGGCCATTAAATTGGACAATTTTATAATGAAATTTTGCTGTTAGAGTGAAACCGTCTCTAGGTCTCTAATTAGCAGTTATTCCTGTTGTTGTAGAAATAAACAGACCCATAGGACTAAAGGAATCAGTTCTCAGGTAAGCAAAACAATTTCATAGAAAGCATAGTACAATCAAAATTCGTTGAACTGAACCAAATTAAGGTAATCTTAAGGAGATTTGAGAGAACTGAAGTTAACTGGCTCCAGTTCTTGAAGAGAATGTACTTGCCTTTTTGAATGAATTTGCAATCAAAAACTATGCGTAAATGGAGTTCTTCACTACTCACTACTCTATTATTGGTAATTCCTCTAACGGCTTGTGTACCCAGCAATACGGCTGGTGGAGATGGTGAAGGCGGAGGCGGAGCCGCAGCCCAAAGTCGTCTAGAAACAATTAAGAGTCGGGGTGAGTTGATTTGTGGGGTTGATGGTGGAATTCCTGGATTTAGCTTTGTTGATGAAACGGGTCAATATTCAGGGATCGATGTTGATGTTTGTAAAGCAGTAGCCGCCGCAATTTTTAACGATCCAAACGCCGTAACCTATCGAAATTTAGACTCAACTGAACGATTTGAAGCTTTGAAAGCTGGGGAAGTTGATATGCTTTCTCGGAACACCACCTGGACGATTACTCGTGATACATCAGTTGGGATGGAATTTGCCCCAACAACCTTTTATGATGGTCAGGGAATGATGGTACGTCTAGATAGCGGGATTACCCGTTTAGAAGATTTTGAAGGTAGAGCCGTCTGTGTAGAAGCGGGAACCACCACAGAACTGAATTTAACCGATAATATGCGGGAAAGAGGGGTTAACTTCGAGACAAAAACCTTCCAACAAGCTGACCCGGCTTACGCGGCTTATGCAGAGGGGGCTTGTGAGGGGATGACCTCTGATAAATCTCAGTTAATTGCTCGTCGCAGTACCTTACCGAATCCGGATGACCATGTTCTCTTAGAGGTAACAATGTCAAAAGAACCTCTGGGTCCGGTGACAATTAATAATGATTCAACCTGGTTTGATGTGGTCAAATGGACCACTTTTGCCCTGATTGAGGCTGAAGAACTAGGCATTAATCAAGGAAATATCGATCAACTTAAAAGTAGTGAAGATCCAACAATTCGACGTTTTTTAGGCGTTGAAGGAGACTTGGGCGAGGGACTCGGCTTAGATAACGAGTTTGCTGCTAATGTCATCAAACAGGTGGGGAACTACAGCGAAATTTACGAGCGGAATTTAGGACAAGGTTCTCAATTTAAACTCGAACGCGGTCAAAACGCACTCTGGAAAGATGGCGGTCTACTCTATTCACCGCCTTTCCGTTAATTGGGTTGATTGCAAAGAGCAATCTGATCGCGGAACTCAAACCGTAGAATATGGATAGATTCATTCTCAAACAATCAACCGATCTGTTCAAAATCGATTAACTCTTTAAATTGAGTAAAAATTCATCCATTTCTGATCTTGCCGTGCCTCTTTTTTTGTTAAAATTCAGGCACGGTTTTTAAACAGTTATCAGTTTTTTCAGTTCAAATGACAACGAACTCAACCCCAAAAATCCCCCTCTGGCGAGACGATCGCTTTTGGAAAATCGCGCTTCAGATCATCGTTTTAATTGCGGTGATTTCCGTATTTACGCTTCTCGGAACTAATCTCACCCGTAACCTTCAGCAAACGGGAGGAACTGTCTTTGATTTTGATTTTCTTGATAGTATCGCCGGGTTTGGAATTGGTGAGAGTTTGATTCCTTATGAAGCCACTGATAATTATAGTCGGGTTTTACTCGCAGGTTTATTGAACTCTCTGCGGGTAATGTTTTTCGGAATTATCCTGACAACATTTCTCGGAATCTTGGCTGGAGTGACCTATTTTTCTAATAATTGGTTACTGCATCAAATTACAGTTTCCTATGTGGAAGTCGTCCGAAATACACCCTTACTTTTACAATTACTCTTTTGGTATGGGGTCTTTCTCCAACTCCCAAGAATTGAAGAAACGGCTAATTTTTTAAATCTGATCTACTTAAATAAGCGGGGTATTTTTATGCCTTGGCCGTCGGGGAATGCGGTTTGGCTGTGGCTAGGGGTTTTACTCATTAGTGCGATCGCTTCTGTGTTGATTTGGCGATGGCGAACCCAAGTAATGGTCGAACAAGGACAATCCGGTCAACCGCAACTCATTATACTTGGAATTATTGCATTTTTTGCTCTTTTAATTATTATGTTTGCGCTGGGTTGGCAACGTCCAATTCCCGCAGAAAATGGTCGAACCATTGACGGGGGACTGCGAATGACGATTGAATTTACAACGTTACTTGTGGGTTTAAGCGTTTATACTGGGGCTTATATTGCCGAGATTGTGCGATCGGGAATTCAGTCTGTTCCGAAAGGACAATGGGAAGCGGCGCGATCGTTGGGACTCAAATCAGGTTTAGTCATGCAACTGGTTGTTTTTCCTCAAGCATTACGGGTGATTATTCCGCCTTTAAACAATCAATATCTAAACTTAGCCAAAAACTCTAGTTTAGCGATCGCTGTAGCTTATCCTGATATTTATAATGTTGCCAATACTACCTTTAACCAAAGTGGAAGAGTGGTAGAAGTGATGCTAATTATTATGGCAACTTATCTGAGTATTGACCTATTGATTTCACTTGCAATGAATGGATTAAATCAAGCGGTTCAACTGCGGGAAAGATAAGCAATTTCCCTATTTTTTTATGAATTCATTATAAAGAAAGATGACAACGACAACCCCTAAAACTCCATCCGTATCTCCTGTGGAATCCGTAACGCCTCGTGAATGGTTACAAAAAAATCTCTTTAATACGTGGTATAATACCCTTCTCACCTTTGGGATTGTCGGCTTTTTACTGTGGATATTGTCGGGTTTTCTGACCTGGGCAAGAACAGAAGCAAAATGGGATGTTATCCCGGCTAACCTACCTCTATTTTTTGCAGGTCGATTTCCCTCGGATCAATATTGGCGTTTGTGGATTGTCCTAACGCTTATTGCTGTTCTTGCCGGCTTAACCTGGGGAATATTAGCCCGAAATGTTCCGGTTCTCTTCAGTCAAAATATTATCATTGTTCTGACGTTAGCCTGTTTGCTAATGACGATTATCCCTGCGCCAATTTTCTATCGAATTTTACTCATTGGATTAATATTATTGGTTGTAGCGGCGGCGTGGGGAGGAAAGCAAGTCGGTCAAGTTAAACCCGAATTGGCGAAATGGTTGCCATTTAGTTGGTTTATTCTCTTAATTGTTACGGTTTGGTTGATTGGCGGAGGCTTGGGATTCAAGTCCGTTTCGAGTAACCTTTGGGGCGGATTAATGCTAACCTTGCTGATGTCAATTATCAGTATTTTACTTTGTTTTCCTATTGGTGTGATTTTAGCTTTAGGGCGTCAAAGTAATCTCCCGGTCATTCGATTTCTCTCCATTGCTTATATTGAGGTGATTCGAGGTTTACCCTTAATTACAATTTTATTTATGGGTCAAGTTTTAGTTCCTTTATTTTTACCGGAAGGAATGCGACCTGACCGAATTTTACGGGCGATTGTCGGTTTAACGATGTTTAGTTCTGCCTATTTAGCTGAAAACGTTCGAGGCGGACTACAAGCAATTCCGATAGGTCAAATTGAAGCGGCAAGGGCTGTTGGCTTGAATACACCTTTAACTTTAGGATTAATTGTTTTACCGCAGGCGTTGAAAATTTCAATTCCTTCAATTGTTGGTCAATTTATCAGTTTATTTCAAGATACAACGCTATTGGCGATTGTAGGATTAGTGGAATTATTAGGAATTAGTCGTTCAATTCTAGCAAATCCAAAATTCTTGGGACGATACTCAGAAGTTTATATTTTTATTGGGATTCTCTACTGGCTATTTTGTTATCTGATGTCTCTAGCAAGTCGGAAACTGGAAACACAACTTAATACCGAAAAACATTAACCTTGACGAAGAATAAAAAACCCGTCTCCAAACCTCTCCATCAAATAAATAGTCCCACCTCTCCCTTTCCCTCTCCTGCTTTGAGAACCGTTATTACCAAGGATATCGATTGGGTGCGTCATTGACACACCCTACAGCCTCAAACTAATTTTTTAGCTGTTCTAGTTTTCAGAATAGGCATCCATCGGTAAACAGGAACAAACGAAATTGCGATCGCCGTAAGCATTATCAACACGTCCCACCGCAGGCCAGAACTTATGATTCTTTAACCAAGGAGCGGGATAGGCAGCTTGTTGGCGAGAATAAGGGTGATTCCACTCATCAACAATTAATGATTCTGCGGTGTGTGGGGCGTTCTTCAAGGGGTTGTCTTCAGCGTTCATGTCTCCGGACTCAATCGTTGCAATCTCACCTCGAATTGCGATCATCGCCTCACAGAACCGATCTAATTCAGCCTTGGACTCACTTTCGGTCGGTTCAACCATCATCGTTCCAGCTACGGGCCAAGAAATCGTTGGGGCGTGGAACCCAAAGTCCATTAACCGTTTGGCGATATCATCCACTTCAATATCGGCTACTTTTTTCAGCGATCGCAGGTCTAAAATACACTCATGGGCAATTAAACCATTTTTTCCTTTATACAAAACGGGATAGGATGACTCCAAACGATGCGCCATGTAATTTGCATTTAAAATCGCGACTTTTGTGGCTTCAGTTAATCCTTCTGCGCCCATCATGGCAATATACATCCAGGAAATCAGCAAAATACTCGGACTTCCCCAAGGCGCTGCTGAAACCGCCCCCAGAGATTGAGGATTGTCATCTTGCATCGTTACCACTGAATGTCCCGGTAAGAAGGGCGCGAGATGAGACTGAACGCCAATTGGCCCCATTCCTGGCCCACCGCCACCGTGAGGAATACAGAAGGTTTTGTGTAGGTTCAAATGGCAAACATCCGCCCCAAAATCCGCCGGACGACACAAACCAACTTGGGCGTTCATATTCGCCCCATCCATATAAACTTGACCGCCATGGTCGTGAATAATGTCACAAATTTCTTGAATTCCTTCTTCAAAAACGCCGTGAGTAGACGGATATGTGACCATTAAGGCGGCTAAATTTTGGCTGTGTTTTTCAGCTTTAGTTTTGAGGTCATTAATATCAATATTGCCATCAGAATCACACTTGACTGCAACCACTTTCAAGCCACACATGACAGCGCTGGCGGGGTTTGTACCATGGGCGGATTCTGGAATTAAGCAGATATTTCGGTTGGCTTCGCCCCGTTCTTCATGGTAACGACGAATCACGAGTAAACCTGTATATTCGCCTTGTGAACCTGCATTCGGTTGGAGAGAAATGGCATCAAATCCGGTAATTTCCGCTAACCAGTTTTCGAGTTGTTGGAACATCACTTGGTAGCCAACGGTTTGAGATTTGGGGGCGAAGGGATGAATATTACCAAATTCCGGCCAAGTCACGGGAAACATTTCGGCGGCGGCATTTAACTTCATCGTACAAGATCCCAAAGGAATCATTGATGTTGTTAAAGACAAATCCTTATTTTCCAACTGATGCAAATACCGGAGTAATTCCGTTTCCGAATGGTAGGAATTAAAAGCCGGATGAGTCAAATATTCGCTGGTTCGTTTGAGAGAATCAGGTAAGGTCGATTGACCCGAAAGTTCATCAAGGCAGAAAGGAAGTTCATCGGTATCGGCAAAGATTTTCCACAAATCAATTACATCTTGCAGAGTTGTAGTTTCATCTAAACTAATACCAATGGTTGTTTCATCAAGAGTTCGCAGATTAATTTGGTGAATTTTCGCATCATCCAAAATCTCTTGTAAGGGTTGAGATCCTAACTTAACCCGCAGCGTATCAAAATAGGATTGATGGCTAACTTCATAACCCAGCTTTTGCAGTCCTTCTGCTAATATTGCTGTTAACTGATGAACCGTTTGGGCGATTTGTTTCAAACCATCGGGGCCGTGATAAACGGCATACATTCCCGCAATTACAGCCAGAAGAACCTGGGCGGTACAAATATTACTGGTGGCTTTATCTCGGCGGATATGTTGTTCGCGAGTTTGCAAAGCCAGACGCAAAGCCGGATTTCCATTCGCATCTTTTGACACACCAACCAAGCGTCCCGGAACTTGTCGTTTATAGGTTTCTTTGGTGGCAAAATAAGCAGCATGAGGCCCACCATAACCGAGAGGAACGCCAAACCGTTGGGTACTTCCGACAACAATATCTGCCCCAAATTCACCAGGAGGTGTTAACAAGGTTAAGCTTAAAATATCGGCAGCGACGGTTACGAATGCCTTTTGATTATGGGCGACTTCAATAAATTCTCGGTAGTCATAAATCGCCCCATCTGTCGCTGGATATTGTAATAATGCCCCAAAAATTGGGGTGTCAAATTCAAAGGTTTTAAAATCCCCGACAATAATCTCAATTCCTAATGGGATTGCCCGAGTTTTGAGTACATCAATCGTTTGAGGATGACAATCTTGAGAGACAAAAAAAGCATCTGCTTTCGCTTTAGAAACGCCATAACTCATACTCATGGCTTCGGCTGCGGCTGTAGCTTCATCAAGTAAAGAAGCGTTAGCAATTTCCATTCCCGTCAGGTCAATAACCATCGTTTGAAAGTTCAGCAAAGCTTCCAAACGTCCTTGGGCAATTTCCGCTTGATAGGGTGTGTAGGCTGTATACCAACCGGGATTTTCTAAAAGACTGCGTTGAATGACAGGCGGTGTGATACAATTTGAATACCCCATGCCAATAAATGAGCGAAAGATTTGGTTTTTTGAAGCAATTTCTTTCAATTGTGCAAGGGCTGCATATTCACTTTTCGGGTTGGGTAATTTTAAAGAACGATTGAGACGAATTGAAGCTGGAACAGTACGATCAATAAGTTCATTGAGATCCGAAAATCCCAAGGTTTCTAACATTTCTTGGATAGCAGCAGAGTTCGGGCCAATATGTCGTTTGGAAAAAGAATTAGTCAGACTCAAGGGTGAAGATTGATCTTCAGAAGTAGCAGAACTTGAAGATGATTGATAGGTTTCGCTACCCGTAGGTGAAAAATTGGTCTTCTCTGCGTTGGATGTCGAATGAAAATCTAGCATGAAATGTTGATTGTATTTTAAAAGTGAATAGGAGAGGTCTGAGATTTGCGGGCCAGAAAGATGCACACTAAAGTTGCTTTTTGTCCGTTTATCTATTGGAAGAGTACGCCTCACCTCATAATTCTGAACCCAACAAGAGGTGATGAATTAGCCCAGATTAACTCAGTGTACAGCTTCCTTATTCATTTGTAACAAATTCTCTCAAAAGGGAACTAGGAACCGTTACTTGTGATACACTCTGACATTAAAATATTTCTACTCCTAAGACGATTCTCATAGTTCCTGCTGTTAACAAGACTGACTAGCAGTAGGCTGTTCAGCCTGTCTCAAAGGTTCAGGATTATGAAGGAGTAGTGAGTTCTAGATGCTTTGTTCCTAGTCCCAATCATCTAAGTTCTATTCACCTTCAACAAGCTGCTGATACTCCGAGGCTGACATTGCATCATCCATCTCATCAACATCATCAGTACGAACCTTGAGCAGCCATCCCTCGCCGTAGGGATCTTCACCTAACTGCTCAGGAGATTCTACCACAGCATCGTTGCGTTCAATGACGGTTCCACTTAGAGGAGCCTTTAAATCTTCCACTGCTTTAACCGACTCAATTGTCCCAAAAGATTCACCTTTCTCAACGGCATCGTTGACACCGGGCAATTCTAGAAACACAATATCACCCAGCTGATCGACAGCGAAGCCACTGACCCCAATGGTAGCAATTTCACCGTCGAGTCGAACATACTCATGGGTTTCAGTGTACTTTAGATCCTCTGGATATTCAATCGTCATAACTGTTCCTCGCAACTTGAAAACAATTCAACTTTACACTGCAAAGAAACGACTCAATCATCCCAGCTATTAATGCCAGAACTATGATTAAAGTCACTCTCAGACGCTTCATTATAGGGGAATTGTCACCCCGTCGCTTCCTAACCTCTATAATTTTTATCTATGTTAGTCTCAGCGTTTGGGCTTATTTTGGGACCGATCGCCTGATCTTTCTTCCGCCCCCCGCAACTTACACCCAGACTCAGGAATTTATCCAGCTTCAGTCAACTCCTAATCGCATTACGGGCTTATATTTGCCGAACCCTCAAAGCCGGTATACAATCCTTTACAGTCATGGCAACGCTGAAGATTTGGGACTGATTCGGTTTCGGTTACAACAACTCCAGGCGATGGGCTTTTCTGTTTTAGCCTATGACTATCCAGGCTATGGAACCAGTACCGGAAAACCTTCTGTACAAGGGGCTTATCACGCGATTGATGCAGCCTACGACTATCTCACTCAAGAGTTAAATATATCGCCCGGTCAAATTATTGTCTATGGGCGTTCTGTGGGCGGAGGGCCATCCGTAGATTTAGCCTCTCGTCAACCTGTTGGAGGGCTAGTCATTGAAAGTTCATTTATTAGTGTTTTTCGAGTTGTGACGGGCATCCCGCTATTTCCTGTTGATAAATTTCCCAATCTCACCAAAATCAGCCAAGTTCAATGTCCAGTTCTGGTTATACATGGAAATCAAGATCAAGTGATTCCGTTTTGGCATGGACAAAAACTCTATGATCAAGCCAATGAACCCAAAATGGCGTTCTGGGTAGAGGGGGCGAACCATAATGATGTATTAGAGGTTGCTGGACAACGTTATCCAGAAATCTTAAACAGATTTATTCAATTCATTGAAAATGATTGATTTTTTTCGAGGTGGGCATCACCCACCTCACAGCTTTTAACGCTAGCAATGTTATTCCGATAAATCTCCAAACTGTTGTCGATATCGGTTGAGTAGTTCTTCCATTTCCTGTAATTTTTGTTCAGCTTGTTCTGCCCGGACTTGTGCTTGTTCTGCCCGAACTTGTGCTTGTTCTGCCCGAACTTGTGCTTGTTCGAGTTGAGTCCGAACTTCTGAATAGCTTACAAAGGGTTCTCCGTTTGGGAGATAAATCTGTAATTCTTCCTCAGCCGGAACAAATCGAATTTGTAAACGAGGACTGACCCAATTCTCAATTTCTTCAATCACAGAAAGAGAAAATTCTTCATTTTCCTGACTCTGGCGTATCCATCCACTCAAATCATTTTTTTGAGGATCGTAGATGTAATACTCTTCGACTCGATGACGGGCATAAAATAACAGTTTTTTATTCATTTCTGTCAAAGTATTGCCCGGAGAAAGGATTTCAAAGACCACTTGTGGAGGAACATTATTTTCTTCCCATTGTTTGTAGGAACCCCGTTCGCCTTTTTCGACTCCAAATGCAACCATCACATCTGGGGCTTGACGAATAGTTGGATAATTTTCAACGGGATACCAGAGGAGATTTCCGGCTACAAACACTTCAGGATTATCGGCAAAAAGCCACTCTAAATTGTACTGGATAACGGTAATCCAGCGAAATTGCTTGGTATTATCGGACATCGGTAAACCATCATCTTCAGGATAAAAAATGGGAGCTTTCGTTGAGGGTTGAACGGGTGAAACCATCTGCATAACCTCGCTCTTCAGATTACATAAATATACCTTAACATATCCCTAATAACGATTAGCAATTAGCCGCAGGGAGTCAGAGGTAAAAACTCAAAGCTAAAGACTATTTAATTGTACTTATTTTCTCCACAGTTTAATGGTTCTATCTTTACTCCCACTGGCTATAGTTTTACCATCTGGACTAAAGGCAACAGCATGAACTTCATTAGTATGTCCGCTGAAAGTATTGAGTAATTCTCCAGTTTGGAAATCCCAAATTTTAACTGTGCGATCGCGACTTCCACTGGCAATAATTTGCCCATCTGGACTAACAGCAACAGATAAAACATCTCCGCGATGACCTGTCAGTGTATCTAATAATTCTCCCGTCTCTATATCCCAAATTTTCACCGTATCGTCAGAACTCCCACTGACTATTTTTGTCCCATCTGGAGTAAATACAACTGATCGCACATCCTCGGTATGTCCTTTGAGAGTATTCTGAACCGTTCCCGTTTCTAAGTCAAAGATTTTCAAAGTTGTATCTCTTGAACCGCTAACAATTTTTGTTCCTTCCCTGTTAAAATCGATTGCATAGACTGCATCTGTATGTTCGAGAAAGTCATATAAAAGAAATCCAGTTTGTCGATCCCAAACTTTGACTGTGCGATCGCTACTTCCACTCGCAATTGTACGTTCATCCGGACTAAATACCACCGACCAGACGATATCTTGATGTTCGAGGGGAAGAAATAGTTCTGTTGTTTCCAAATTCCATTCTAAAATTCGCCAATAGAAAGTTCCGGCGACAATTTCTTCTCCATCCAGACTGAAATCAACAGAAGTAATTGCAGATAAATCTCCGTCAAAACTTTGCAGTAAACGAACGGTTCTGACATCCCAGACTTTCACCGTTTGATCATCACTTCCGCTGACAATTTTGCGACCATCTGGACTAAATGCGATCGCCGTAACGACATCTAAATGTTGAGCAAAATCTTGAACTTTAACCTCTCTCCAGTTTAAGCCATCGCTACATTGTTGCTGGAGTTTCTGAAATTGTAGATACAGGGTTGAACTTTTGGGAACCTTGGCAGCTTCATTTACACAAACTTCATAGTTTCCTTGCTCAAAAATACTGGCAATTCTATTCAAATTTTGTTGTTCTAACTGTCGTCTTTGAGCTTGAAGCACTTGATCTTGCTGCCATTTTTGATAGATCAAAATAGCAAATAAAATTGCAACTAATGCTGCTATAATTGACCCAATTAGTATCCATAACCGCGACGAATTACTCCGGGTAAACTGTTGCCAATCTACGCGAGTATTATCCCCCGCTTTCTTAGGTTTAATAATATTAGACCGTGATAATAATCCGAAAATTTTCTCTTGAAATGAACGAGGTAAAATTTGCTGTTCAATAAATGCGACATCCTCATCACTAATCCCTAAAACTTGTTGTAACCGTTGCAGTTCCTCTTTAGTTTCTGGACTAAAGGGATATTCTTGCTGCATTGATTCCATCAAGGCTTGTTCATAGCGTTCGCCTTTTTCACGATATTTTCGATAGGGATTTAAAATCTCATCTTCAACACTTTCAGCTTCTTCTTTAGTGAGTTCTAAACTCATACGCAGTTCGTCTAATATTGTCCGTCCAATAATAGAAATATCCCCTCGGTGATCAGCACGTTGCTGAACTTCTTCACGGTAGATATCGAGTCGATCCAGTAGACTTTGAGAGCCTTCATCTAATCGTCTCAACGCAACTAAAGTTTCCCCGGCTGACTGATAACGTTTATGATAATCGTAACGCACCATTTTATCGAGAATATCACCGAGTTCCTGGCTAACAATTGCTAGATGTCTCCAGATTAATTCATTTTGATTCGATTGATGATTTTCCCGAAGCTTGCGAAGTTCAAAAATCGGAATTCCTGTCAAGGCTTGAATTCCAATCATCCCTAACGCATAAATATCACTATTGAAATGGGGATTCCCATCAAACTGCTCAACAGGCATATATTCAAGAGTACCAATTCGAGCAGTTGGGGGATTATGATGTTGATTAAGATTAATTTCTTTAACGGCCCCGAAGTCAATGAGAGTAATTTTTTGATCCGTGTCGCGGCGAATTAAATTTGTGGGTTTAAGATCTCGATGGATTACCCCATGTCCATGAACAAAGAGTAAAATTTCTAAAACTTCTATGAGAATTTGAATGACTGCGTCTTCGGCTAAAGGATGACCCGGTATAATTTCATGGGCGAGAGATTGACCAGAAATATAGGATTCAACCAGATAAAATTCTTGATGTTCCTCAAAATAGGCGAGGAGTTGAGGAATGCGATCGTGTTCGGAAAGTTTCTCTAGGGTCTGAGCTTCTTGTTGAAAGCGACGTCGAGCGATATTAACAAAGTCTGGATCTTCAGCAACAAGGTGTAAATGCTTCACAAAACACAGCGACTCACCTGGACGACGAGTATCTTTTGCGAGATAGGTTCTTCCTAACTCCGTTGATTCAATAACTTTAAGAATTTGATAGCGCCCGTCTAGAAGCTGACCGACCATAGAACGTCCTTGACCCAGTATTGATTGATTATACCGTGTCCGACAAAACTCTCTTCGTTCACTTGAATAATTCTCCAATTTATGAAAATTTCAGAGTCAACAACTAAAAGACGTGCCATGATACCGGGTACACAGCACGTCATTAAGCGGTGGTTATAATCAGAAAACTCGGCTTCTTTGCTCTCAAAATTTTTTGAGAAACCGAGTTAATCTCTCAGTCTATATTTAGACTTGAACTGCCGATTCTTGATCAACAGAAGTTTCCTCTGGAGAAGTCCGATTGGTAATGAGTCTTGCTCCACCTTGACGAGTAAAGTAACTCCATCCCCACTGAATCATCACCAACAATTGGTTATCGAATTCAATCAGGAACAGAATGTGGACAAACACCCACATGACCCAGGCGGTAAAACCAGAGAATTTACCGAATTTTAAGTTAGCAACGGCTTGATTTCGCCCAATCATTGCTAAGGTGCCGCTATCTGCATAATGGAAAGGTGCCAGGGTCCGCGCTTGTAAGCGTTGCTGGATCAGTTTAGCAGTATAAACCCCTTCTTGTTGAGCCACTGGAGCGAGTCCAGGTAAAGCTTCCGAACCTTGATGGGAGAAGTTCGCCACATCTCCAATGACAAAGATATTCGGATGGTCAGCAACGGTGAGGTTGGGTTCAACCATGACTCGTCCGCCACGGTCTAGGGCAACACCTGTACGGTTAGCAAGCACTTTTGCCATTGGGGAAGCTTGGACGCCAGCAGCCCAAAGAATCGTTGTCGCCCCAATATATTCGACGTGACCATCTATCTTGGACTTGACTGTTACACCATTTGCGTCGATATCCATCGCCCGAGTGCTGGCTCGCACGGTCACGCCTAAGCCTTCAAGTTCTTCTTTGGCTGTTGCGGACAGATCTTCGGGGAAGGCAGGTAGGATGCGGTCTGCACCTTGTAATAGAAGTACAGTGGCTTCAGACGGATCAATATTGTGGAAGCAGTCTTTTAGGCCATGATGCGCCATTTCTGCTAAGGCACCCGCGAGTTCGACTCCAGTTGGGCCAGCACCGATCACGATAAAGGTTAATAATGCTTTGCGCTTTTCGAGATCAGGTTCTTTTTCGGCTTTTTCAAAGGCAGAGAAGATTCTCCTACGAATTTCTAGAGCTTCTTCAATGGTTTTCAGTCCAGGAGCAACCGGTGCCCAACTGTCGTTTCCAAAGTAGTGGTGTGTTACTCCCGTGGCAACAACTAATGTATCGTAGCTCAGTTCGCCGTCTTTGAGATACAGCTTATTTTCAGCCGGATCTAAATCGACAACTTCCCCCATTAATACCTGAGTATTTTTGTTTTGGCCGATAACACCCCGGATGGGAGAGGCGATATCACCGGGAGATAGGTTTCCGGTCGCCACTTGATACAGTAAAGGTTGGAATAGGTGATAATTTCGTTTGTCAATGAGTGTGACTTTAACGGATGAAGCCCGTCCAAGTTCACGAGCGGCATGGAGTCCGCCAAAGCCGCCACCGATAATCACAACATGATGAGGAGACTGGGTTGTAATGCTGTCTAGAGACATGGAAATCCTCTCCTATGGTTTAATAGGGTAAATCTGTGGAAAATGGGTTGGGTCAGAGATTTAGCAATTGGTTTTGCTTCGGTTTACGTTTATTTTAGAATTGAATTCATTTCTTTCTAGTAGTCTAGGATACTTATTTACTTGTGTTTGAAAGTACAGATTTTAAAGCAAAAATATGTTTTTCTATTGAAAGAAATTTCCTCAAAAGCTAGAAGTATTGAAGAGCTTTTATTTCATAGATTTAAGAATTTTATTTTCTTTTTATAAATGATTTTATCGGGTCTCAAATTTTCCTAAAAAACTTATTTTTTTGAGCGAGAATACCTAAAAAACTTTTCTGAGTTTAGGGAGTCAGTAGTAGGGGACAGGTGACAGGGAATAGGGAAGAAGAATTAACGTTGATGAAAACGGTATCAAAAAATACTTTTGCCAGAGGTATAGTATATAAAGGTGAGCATTGCTCACCTTTATCTCAAACATTCATTTGCTTTAAGCCAGATCAAATAGCAAGATTTCAGCTTCTGTCGTCGCTTCTAGGGTAATCTGGCTTTGATCGCTGATCGCCACTCCGTCCCCGGATGTTAAGGTGATGTCATTGAGTAGAAGTGTACCTCGAACCACTTGTATCCAGGCATAGCGTTCAGGAGTGAGAGTATGGGAAATGCGATCGCCTTGGGGTACAATAGCGGCGTATAGATTAACATCTTGGTGAATTGTCAGCGATCCATTTTCTGTGTTAGCAGCCGCGATGAGTTGAAATTGACCCGGTGTTTCTCGAAGGTTAAATGCTTTTTGTTCGTGGCTGGGTGTCAGTCCGGTTTGGTTGGGAATAATCCAAATTTGGAGAAAATGCACAGGGTCTTGAGAAGAGGGGTTAAACTCGCTATGCAGAATTCCGGTTCCTGCACTCATGCGTTGAACTTCTCCAGGTTTGATAATTGTCCCTGTTCCGGTACTATCTTTATGTTCAAGTGTACCTTCTAGAACATAGGTTAAAATCTCCATATCTCGGTGTCCATGGGTATCAAACCCGGAACCTGGACTCACATGATCTTCGTTAATGACTCGTAGCGATCGAAATCCTTGGTATTTTGGATTGTAATAATAACCAAAAGAAAAGGTATGCTGACTTTTTAACCATCCAAAGTTTGCTTGTCCTCTTTCTTGCGATTTCCGCACAGTAATCATCGTTTAAAATACCTGAAATTAACGAGTATAAATCTTTCTATTTTGAGGATAGAACAAATTTAGGTAAACTGTGAAGTAGACACTTTAATGTTCGGCAGTATCCAAAAAGTAACTATGCACGCTCCCAAAGAACAGTCTAAGAAAGAAATTTGTCCGGCTGAGATGACTTTAGCAATGATTAGTGGACGCTGGAAATTGTTGATTTGGCGAGAGTTATTTTCAGGAGTGAAGCGGTTCAATCAACTTCAGCGATCGCTAACTGGAATTACTCAAAAAATGTTAACACAACATCTGCGAGAAATGGAAGCTGATGGTCTAGTCCATCGAAAAGTTTACCCTGAAATCCCCCCAAAAGTTGAGTATTCATTAACCCCAACCGGAGAAAGTCTTCAACCTTTAATTGAACAAATGCACGAGTGGGGAGTTCAGTCTCAGCAACAGTCTGAATAATCAAGTCTAGGTTTGTAGTTGCGCTTAAGCACACACCCACTCAGTTGATTATTTTGAGCTAAAGCATAACATTGATTTCAATTTTAAGTGTATTTCTAAACTTTATATTAATTCACTCAACGAGAAGCTAATTTCTTTCGCTCTTTTTTGGGCAAAGGATCAGGAACATATTCAGGAAGTTGAATGGTAAAAGTAGACCCAACATTCGGTGTACTTTCGACTCGAATTTTACCCAACATCATCTCACAAAAACGCTGACTAATTGAGAGTCCTAAACCTGTTCCGCCATAGCGACGAGTGGTTGAGTTATCGGCTTGTACAAAAGGCTGAAAAACCTTTTCAACCTGGTCGGAATTCATCCCAATTCCAGTATCTGAAACTGAAAAAATAATCCAATCTTCTGGCGAGACTTCCACAGAGTTTTGAGCATAAATAATGGGTTTTTTAAGATCGGGAGAACTATGACCATTGAGAAAAGAAATCGAACTGCGAATCACTTTTAAAGTAATACGTCCTTCTTTGGTAAACTTCGCCGCATTACTGAGAAGATTTAATAAAACCTGTTTAACCTTGGTGCGATCGGCATACATTAACCCAATCGAACTCACACACTCTATACTGAATTGATTGTTATTTTTTTGGATAAGCGGCTGCACAATCGCTTGAACTTCATTGATTAAAGTGGCGATATCAAATTGTTCTAAATAAAGATTCATTTCTCCCGATTCTAACTTAGAGATATCTAAAATATCTTGAATCAGAGAGAGCAAATGTAAACCTGAACTTCTAATCTGTTGTAAATCGGGAACAAAATCATCATAACCATATTCTTCAGCATCTTCTCGGAGTAAATCACTATAGCCAATAATGGCATTTAAAGGTGTCCGTAACTCGTGACTCATACTGGCTAAAAATTCGCTTTTGGCTTGGTTCGCTGCTTCGGCGGCTTCTTTGGCTTGTTGTAATTCGAGTTGAGCGAGTTTACTATCCGTAATATCTCTAACAATCGCTAAAACTTCATCTTGTCCACTGACAACAATCCGAGCTTCAAAATGGTGTCGCTTGTCTTCAATAAACCATTCATATTCAAAAATCTGGATTTGGTGCGTTTCCAGAGCTGCTTTCACATAATCAATGTATAATTGGGCAACATTCTTCGGCAACAAATCATAGACGGTTTTATGAAGATGCTGGCTCAAAGACTGAAGCAAAGAGCCATTTCGGGAGGCTTTAAAATCAAGAAAAATTCCGTCTCGACTGAAACGAAACATTAAATCTGGAATCGCATTCAGTAAGGCTCGATTTTTAGCTTCACTTTGACGGAGAGCATCAGCACGATGTTCTAAGCTAAGAATTAATTTTTCCTTGCTTTCAATCAGTTCTCGCACCTGTTCGGTCATACTATTAAAAGAATCTGCGAGTACCTTTAATTCATCTTGACTTTGAACGCTAATTTTTTGAGTTAAATCTCCCTCTGCTAACCGTTGAGTGGCGGCTGTCATTTGTTTAAGCGGTTCGGTAATTGAACGACTCAAAACTAACGCCAAAGCTGTTCCTGCTGTTGCTGCGGTGAGAGCTACGATTAATCCTTGATTGCGAACAGTTGCCATTTTGGCTTCTAAAGGTGCGATTGATAAACCCACACTGACTGCACCCAAGCGTTGACGACCAACTTTAACAGCTTTCCCAGCAATTAATTGATCTTTTTCCCAGATAAACAGTGTGCGATCGCTATTAACCAGTTCTTGACCCAAAGAATCCGGTTCAACCCGATGTACCAAAACACTATCACTATAAGCATCAGCAACAATTCGGCCCTTTTTTTCATAAATTCGTCCCGCAGAAAGAACCTGATCCTCTCCGAGTTGCTCCATAATTTCTTCCATGAAGTCCGCATCCAGTAAATAGAGAGAATCAGCCGTAGTCACGGCTAAAGCATCGAGTAGGATCTCAGCTTGTTGTTGAAGTTCTACACGAAAGTTTTTTTGTTCGCGGCGCAGGGATAGCCAGGTGACGCTAACCACAGCAACAATGACCAAGCTTGTCATGGCCAATGTTAACTTTGTTGCGAGCGACACCCGTTTAATCCCAAAAAGACGCATTAACTTACCTGTCTTTTACTTTTTCGTACAATTCTCGCATTCTGGCAATATCCCCATCAGTCGGAAAATTGTCGAACTTTGTTGTCTCTTCAAATTTCTCCATAACCGCCTGTCCTTCAGGAGATTGATCCATCGCCAGTAAGATTTTTTTAATCTGTTCTACTTCTTCGGGATCGAGTCCCTCTCGAACCATAACAACGTGACGAGCCACTTTTTCGGTTTCAGCGAGAACGGTCATGGCTTTGCGGCTTTCTGGAGGAATTTTCAAGAAACTGCGATGATCGATAGCGGCAGCATCCACCAAATCACTAATCACCCATTGAATATTATTTTGATCGTCTTGACTAAAGACATAACCGACTTCATCGGGTGCGACACTTTCATTGGTTGACTGTTTTTCTTGCATATTCAACCCCGCTTCCATCATGTGAACCATCGGTAACACGTAGCCAGAGGTCGAAGTCGGGTCATCAAAAGCAATCTTGTAGCCGTTTAAATCATCTAGGCTCGTAAATCCACGATCCGTCATCGCAATAATGACGGTATAGTATTCAGCATCACCTCCTTTCCAACGACGGAGAATCGGTTCGGCACCCGAGAGATCACTGACGATCATGGCTGGAAACGGGCTATCAAAATAGACATCCACCTCGCCAGATTCAAGTAGGCTTGCCATGGTTTCGACATCAGGAGCCACTTTTACTTCTCCGACTCCAATGCCAAATTCTCCTAAATTTGCGGCAAGGTAATCCGCAAGCGGTTGAAAACGCTTGATTTTTTTAGCGGGTTGACTGGTGACATCTCCCACCACAATGGTTCCAGTTAACGTTGGGTCAATTTCAGGTTCTGAGGTTGTTGGGTCAGAGGCTGGGGTTTCTGGAGTACAACTAAACAAAAGAGTTGCAATCCCCACCAGTAAAGTGTTTCTAAAGAAGGTACGCAACATTGATTCATTCCTGTAGGGGTGAGTTCAGGGCGGGTCTTTAATTCAAGTATGGCACTCGCTTCAAAGAATGTTGGGTTAGCGATTAAGGGAAGTAGATGCAGAGAAATTTCTACACAAGAAATCCCCGACAAAATGGGAATTTTAAAAAGATCGCGAGGTTTACTACCGACACTGAACAGGGCAACACAGTAAATCATAGCTTGTTCATAGAGCGATCTTAGCAGAGCCTCGACTTATCAATTTGTTCTAGTGTTGCAAAATTTTCTTTACATAGCGGCTTGAATCAGCGGATTTTCGGAGTCGTTTGTTAAAGATTTAGTAAAAATTCAGTAAATCTACCGATAAATGCTTGTCATTTGTACTGTAAAAATGCAAAAATTTTGTATGTCTACGGATCAACATAAACGCTAATTCTCTCGTTAGTGTACCTATACAGTTAGTGATAGATATATAATGTCATATTTTCTGGGCATCTGTTTTTGAAAGACAGATAACTGCATCAGATCTGTAAGGGGTGTTTTTGAGTCAAAGTTGTGAAAATCTGAGAAGTGTTAGAAATGAAATCACTCTTCTACAACCCACAACTTGGAAAAGAGATTTATTTTTTTTTCTTGCAAGGTTTTACAACATTAAACCTGGTGTCTTTCTGAACAGTAAACTTGTACTCGGAGGTTTGTTAAATGAATCAGTTAGATTGGGGAAATCGCATCTGCTATCCCAGCTTAAAGCGTTTTCTAGTTTCCACTGTTCCTTCAACTTTTTTACTCGGTTTTCTTTCGACTTCAGCAACGGCTGCCACTCTTGAACTTAACCAGATTGGTCGCTTTTCTACGGGAATCTTTGATGATGAAGCGGCTTTCATCTCTGCTTTTGATCCCTTTACCGATCATTTGTTTGTAACAAATCGTAGCAATCAGTCTATTGATATTCTCAATCTCTCTGACCCCACAGACCCTTCTCAAATTGGCGAGATCAATATTCCGGGTCTGAATTCCGAGGAGTTTGACAACGTTCTTCATGTCCGTTCCTTCAGCTATGAAACGGAGAGTTTATTCGCCGTTAGTGTCGAAAATGTTAATTCTCAAGACAACGGTAGTCTGTTATTTTTTAATGCGGATGGTACGCTCTTTAATCACAGCCTAGAAAATTCCTCCGTTTTAACAGGCCCCTTACCGGATATGTTCACGTTCACACCCGACGGAACTCAAATTCTAGTCGCCAATGAAGGGGAAGCCAACGATGAGTATACCGTTGATCCCGAAGGTTCAGTCAGTTTAATCGATCTTGACAATCTATTTGCAGGATTGGCCCCAACTGCCACAACCATTGGTTTAACGGACTTTAATGAAGGCGGTCCCAAAGCTGACCAACTCACAGGTGAAGGCCTGCGGATTTTTGGCCCCGGTGCGACTGTTGCCCAAGACCTGGAACCGGAGTACATCACAGTATCCGAAGATAACACTCAAGCCTTCGTAACCTTCCAAGAAAATAATGGAATTGGTTTGCTTGATCTCGAAACCCAAGAATTTACCGAAATTGTGGGACTGGGGTTCAAAGACCATAGCCTCCCGGGTAACAGTTTAGATGCGAGTGACCGAGATGATGCGATTAATATTGCCAACTGGCCTGTTCAGGGAATGTTTCAACCTGACGAAGTCGCCTCCTTTACAGGTCCGGATGGTAAAACTTATCTGGTCATCGCCAACGAAGGTTCAGGTCGAGACTCTGACGGCTTTAGCGAAGAAGTTCGAGTCAAAGATTTAGACCTTGACCCCGATGCTTTCCCCGCAGAGATTCAGGAGGATGAAAACCTCGGTCGTTTAACTGTAACCAATACCTTGGGTGATAGCGACGGCGATGGTAAGTTTGATGAACTTTATGCGTTTGGTGGACGTAGTTTTTCGATTGTAGATGAAGAGGGTAATATTGTTTTTGATAGCGGCGATGATTTTGAACAAATTACTGCCCAAATATTCCCGGAAAACTTCAACGCCACCAATGACGAAAACAACTTCGATAACCGCAGTGATAATAAAGGCCCTGAACCTGAAGGTGTCGCCATTGGTGAATATTTCGGTCGGACTTATGCCTTCATCGGTTTAGAACGAATTGGCGGTGTGATGGTTTATGATGTCACCGATCCGTTTAACCCTTCCTTCGTCAGTTACGAAAATAGCCGAGACTTCTCCGTTGAATTTAGTACAGATGATGAGGGAGATCCAGACCCGACGGATGAAGAACTCGCCGCAGTGGGTGATTTAGGCCCAGAGGGATTACTCTTTATTAACCCTGAAGATAGTCCCAACGGACAAGCCTTATTAGTTGCAACCCACGAAGTTAGCGGAACAACAACGATTTACAGTGTTGAACAAGTTCCCGAACCCGGTACAATTTTAGGACTTTTAGGGGCAGGTGCTTTAGGTCGTTTGGTTCTCAAACGTAAGCGTTCAAATTAAGCTTAATAAGCGATGTAGTTGTGCTTTAGCACGAAATTTTATTTCTATTCTGCGCTGAAGCGCAACTACAAGCCTTGGTGAGTATGAATCAGTAACGCTAATTTTCTGAGGAAACTTGAGCGGCTTTTTGTTCCGGGTTCAACGAATGAATATGACGATTCATATCTTCTAAATATCGAGATAAAACTGAATATTGACTCTCCGGAAGCAGCGGATCATCTTTTGTTGTAATTGTCTCTTCTATCGGTAAAATCCGAAACTTGTATTTGTCATTTTTCCAATAACGATGAACCCAAGTTGGAACGGCTTCAATCTCTGTAAATTCAACGGTTTCTTCGGGAAATGACTTTTGAATATTAACCTTGAAAATCACACCCAGATCTTTATAATTTCCGCGTTGGTTAGAAATAAAGTTCCCCATTGAATAAATCACAACTGCTTTTTTAACTTCTCCTGACTCCTCCGTTCGTTCTATAATTTCGTAGGGCTGAACCACGTGAGGATGACTCCCCAAGATAATATCCGCACCTGCATTCACTAAGCTTCTGACCAGTCTCTTTTGTTCTGGATTCGGTTGTCGTTGATATTCACTCCCAAAGTGCAAAGCTACTGTTACCACGTCAACGCCTAACTGACGGGCGGCTTGGATATCTTGAATCATTTCAGATTCATTAATTAGAGCAACTAAATAATCTTTACCTTCTGGGATGGGAATGCCATTGGTTCCATAAGTATAGGCTAAAATAGCCATCGAAATCTCCTCGGCTTCAAGAACTAAAATCTCCTCGGCTTCTTCTGCTGAAGCATCCGTTCCTACAGGTTCTAAGCTGCGACTGCGAACATTTTCTAAGGTTTTTAAAAGTCCAGCTTCACGACGATCTAGAGAATGATTATTGGCTGTTGTTAAAACATTGAATCCCGCATTTTTAATCGCGTCGGCTAGGGTATCGGGTGCGTTAAATAAAGGATAGCCTGTATAGCCAGTTTCGGGTCCTGCTAACGTGGTTTCCAAGTTTCCAATTGACCAATCTCCCTGAGAAATAATATCTTTAATCTCAGTGAAAAATTCATCATAATTGTAGGTTTTTGTGCTAGAATTATATCCTGACTTAATCTGAGTACCGTGCATCATAATATCCCCAACCGCTACTAATTTCGCTTCGCGAGTGTAGGGCTGGGGTTCAGGCGGTTCAACAGGTGTAGTTTGGGCGGTTTCTTCTAGAACTGCGGAGTCAGAACGAGAAAGGCGATCGCATCCAGAAATGAAAAAAAGACCGAGAATAACAATTCCGGTTAAAAACTGAGTAGGTTTTTCCGTTAGGGTCACAGGTATACTCCTCACATCTCAATTAGATTCGTTTATTGTAGACGATGGAGATCCCGATCAAAATTCTCACAAATCTAGAGATTGATTATTTCCTGTTGAGGAGGATTGAGTTCAAGTCTGATCAACCCAGGCTTTGGGAAAAAGTGCATAAAAATTCTATTCGTCGCTCCTAATACTAAAATAGAGCAATCTCCACCAGGCTGCTCAGAAATCAATATTCTCTGTAGGCTTGACTTTTTAGGCTGTTTTTACAGAAGAAGTCATACAAGGGCTGGGATGTCGAATGACGATCCAATGGCCAGTTTTAGGATCGCGATAGGTGTTAAAGGGGTTGGACTTTAGGGGTTTTTCACAGGTTTTCATGGTGATATCCCATTAAGAGAAGATAGAGCTTAGTTAATGTGGTCATACTGTGATATTGACCTATTTATTTACAACTTACTGTGATTTTTTTCAGAATCCAGTAATGAATTAGATCACTAAAATATTGTGATGGAAAACACAGACAGTTGTTGTGTATAGCAATTCTTAACACGAGTAAAATTCAAAAATTCTGTAGGGCGCATTACCATGCGCCCGTTTAGAGGGTACTGTGTTCAGCAGCTTAGATCGAAAATTAGGTTACTGACCCTGATAATTATCTGATTCAGATGAACTCGATAACTTAGGGGTAAGTTCATCTAAACTTGAGTTTTATAGCCATTTTGCGGATAACACACAGGTGTTTTTGCTTTGACTTCCGGTTCTAGCATCAAGTCAGGCTGAATAAAAACAGGTAATGTTTGCTTTGTTACAGGTACTTGATTGATGTAAACATGAGAATTGATGGTAATCGGAACATTCAATTTAATCGGAATTGTAAACTCGCATTCACAGTGGTTTTGATGTTCTTGCGTGTAAGTCATGGTTGTTTTTTCTCCTAAATTTAGTTAAAGTAAAGGTTGTAATTTTATTTCTGACTTTAGAAAGAATCTCTGCAACCTTTATACTATTCAATCTAACTTTTTTAACTCAAATAATAACAGTCGCTTTTTAAGGGTAACTTAAATGAATGTTGATCAAATCAACTAATATAAGATAAAATACTCAAATCCATCATGGGAAAAAATCAGCTTACTAATATAAGGATAACCTGTTTCGTCGCTCCTAATACTAAAATAGAGCAATCTTAACCAGGCTGCTCAGAAATCAATATTCTCTGTAGGATTGACTTTTTAGGCTGTTTTTTCAGAAGAGGTCGGAGAAGGACTTTGATCTCGAATTACGATCCATTGGCCAGTTTTAGGATCGCGATAGGTGGTAAAGGGGTTGGACTTCAGGGGTTTTTCACAAGTCTTCATAGTGATATCCCATTGAGAGATCATAGATCTTAGTTAATGTGGTCATACTGTGATATTGACCTATCTATTTACAACTTACTGTGATTTTTTTCAGAATCCGGTAATGAATTAGAACACTAAGATATTGTGATGTAAAACACAACACAAAACAGATTAATTTTATAATAAGTAAACTTACTTAACAAATCAGATTGAGTCCGCTGATGACTGTTCCAATGAACGGTTTGAAAACCCTTGGGACTGCAAAAGCGATCGCAATTCCTCAACTTTAGGGTTGATTGACCCAATCTGTTCCAATTCTCAAGGTTAAGTCTGATCCGATTTCTCCTGTTGAAGACGCTTCGATTTTTCCCCAACCTAACTTGTTTTTTAAAGCTTCTCCACTCGATAAGTTTCCTCGCTGAATAATAATTTGTGTTTGGCGTTGTTTGTCTGGCCAGTCCGGAACGAGATAAACGTTATAATATCCTTCATTTGCTAGAGAGTCAGCAATTTTTTCACCGATTTGAGGATTTCCTGACGCATTCTGAATGGCAATCTTGAGATCAAAGGGTAAGGCTTCGGAATTCGACTCAAATTCCGTTGTAAAATTAGCATCTGGATCGTATTGGAAATATTCGGCTAAAATGCGATCGCGTGCTTCTAGATCCAAAATCCAATAACTACTGTAGGCTTCTTCTTCACTGGTACTTCGCCCGGGTAATGTCACCATTTTCAACTGTTCCGAATCGAGATTTAAGCCTAATTTAACTACGCTGAGAATCTCATTAAAACTTAAATCGGTATCCACATATTTTTGCATGACCCGAATAATTTGAGGTAAACGGGCTAAAATCTTAGGATTTTGTAATCGTTTTTGAATCGCTTGCATTAAAGCTTGTTGTCGTTGAATACGGCCAATATCTCCATAACCATCACTACGATACCGGGCAAATTGATCGGCTTGTTCTCCATTAATTGTTTGCCATCCCGGAGATAAATCGATTTTTAACTGTTGAGTATTGTCAATATAAGACATGGAATTGGGAACAAAGACATCGACACCTCCTAATAAATCAACTAATTCTTTAAATGCACCACTACTAACGCGCACATAGCGATGAATCGAAATATCATTTAAGGTTTCTCGAATGGTTTCTAGGGCTAAGTCTGTTCCGCCCCAATAGTTTGCCTCATTAATTTTTCCGATTCCTACCTCTGGAATATTAACTTCCGTATCACGGGGAATTGATAATAAATGAATTGACTTTTCTGTCGGATCAAATTGAACTAATAATATAGTATCGCTGCGTCCTTGAAAACTTTCCGGTGAGTTGGCTTCGGTGTCTTCTGTACTATCAATTCCCATCACCAATATATTAACGGTGCGAGAGAGTTTGTAGCCAAAGCGATCGCGCCAGAATTGGTTGAGGACATTAGACGCCGGATCGGGGACATTTTCATCACTGGGGAAAACTGTTGCTGTAACTGCACCCAGTAGGGCTGAGATCAAAGTGGCGATAATAACAACACGACTCCAGAAGACTTGACGGGAAGATAAGGACTTTGGCGGAGAGGACAGGGGAGAAGTCATAATACAGTGAGCAGTTTGACAGTAAACAGTGTTTTGAGTTTACAGTTTAACTATGTCAATCTTAGTCCTTTTCAAAGGACTTCAGTTTTTAGACAGGGATTTTAATCCCTGGACACAGCTTTACAGTGAATAGGTAAGATGTTCTAATCGTTCAGTGTAATACTATACCCTATAGTTTTAAGAACGCCTAATATTAAAACAACACCATTCTTGACGTTTCCAGAGGGTGGCAACGATCCATCCATGCTGTTCGAGAGTGTCTGCAATGGGTTTGGCTTGATCGAGTAAAATCCCACTGAGAATTCCCCAAGTTTGAGGTTTAGCGATCGCATTAAATTTCGGAATCAAATCAATAATAACTTCAGCTAAAATATTACAAAAAATACCATCGACGGGCTGATTTGCAAGTTGGATGATCTCATCAATACTTCCTTGTTCAACCACCATTTTTTCCTCAGAAAGATGGTTGAGTTGACGATTGTCACGGGCAGAACGAACCGCCATTTGATCGATATCAACCGCATAAGCTTGAGTCGCGCCTAAGAGTAACGCCCCAATTGATAAAATCCCGGAACCGCAGCCAATATCAGCGACAACCAGATTTTCTGGCTTAATACTCAGTCGCATTTCAACCGACTCTAGACAAAGCTGAGTTGTGGCATGGGCACCTGTACCGAAGGCAACTCCGGGATCGAGATTTAACAGAACTCGGCTGGACTCCGCAGGGGGTTCTAACCAAGCCGGATAGATTAAAAAGCAATCACCAATTTCTGTGGGTTCCCAATACTTTTTCCAGCTACTCGCCCAGTCTTGTTCATCGATAAGATGCCATTGAACGACAGGAGAAGCGGCTTCTAAACACAGTGCATCTTGACGCAGCCAGAGGGCGAGGGCGGCTAAATCTAGGAGATGGGCTTCTTCTTCAGGAAGATAAGCTGAAACCAGGCGGGAATTATTTTGATTTTGACTTGCTGTTCCTCGACAACCAAAACTATCCAAACGCCAGAAGACAGATTCTTCTGAAACGGGATCGCATAAAACTTGAATTTCCCACCAACTATTCATGGTTCAGTCCTGCAACATTCGGAATTCGGAATTCGGAGGCGAAAACTTTTAGAAATTATTTTGAGAAATTCATGTAAGTCACACCGTCCGAACCCGAATTATTTTTACTGTCAATTCGCCTTATAGAGTAACAGTGTATGCGTCCCGAATTCCAGGTACTTTCATAATCTCACTCAAAAGACCTTCTGGTAAGGGGTCGTCAATACTCAGAACCATCACCGCTTCACCGCGAACAATTTTGCGGCCCACCTGCATACTGGCGATATTCACGTTAAAACTCCCTAACAAAGAGCCAATTTTACCAATAATTCCCGGCATATCCCGGTGTAAGGTAAACAGCATATAATGACTGGGAGGAACGTTAATCGGGAAGTCATCAATATTGGTAATTCGCATTTCGCTCGCGCCGAGTAATGCCCCGGTGACAGAATGGGTACCGAGAGATCCCTTCGCCTCTAGGTGTAATGATCCGGTATAGTCATTGGCAGAGGCATCGCGGGTTTCAACGACGTGAATTCCCCGTTCTTTGGCTTCGATGCTGGCATTAACATAGTTTACCCGTTCGCGCAGGGCTTGAGAGAGTAAACCTTTGAGAGATGCGACCACAACAGGCTGACTATTATTGGTTGCGAGTTCACCCTGAAGCCGAACATCTAAGAAATCAACCCGTCCGCCTGCTAACTGACTGACAAGATTTCCTAACGTTTCAGCTAACTGAAGATAGGGTTTGAGTTTTTCGAGGGCATCGGGATACAAGCCCGGAATATTCACCGCAGAACGGGCAGGTAAACCCAACAGAACGTCTCGAATTTGTTCGGCAACATCCACCGCCACATTCACCTGGGCTTCTTCGGTTGAAGCGCCTAAGTGGGGAGTGAGAACGATTTTTTTACCGAGTTCTCTGAGGGCTGAGTCCTCCTCTAGCGGTTCATTCTCATAAACATCCAAAGCTGCCCCCGCAATTTTATCTTGTTTGAGGGCTTCAACTAAAGCCGCTTCATCAATAATACCGCCACGCGCACAGTTAACAATCCGGGCGGTGGGCTTCATCAAATCAAAGGCTTTTGCATCAATCATGTGATACGTTTCCTTTGTTTTCGGCATATGTAGGGTAATGTAGTCCGACTCTTGCAGCAATAGTTCCAAGTCTACCAAGCGACAACTGAGTTGTTCAGCCCGTTCTTGGGAAATGTAGGGATCAAAGGCCAGCAGTTTCATTCCCATTGCTTTAGCGGCTGTTGCCACATGAGACCCAATTTTCCCTAAGCCAACAACGCCCAGAGTCTTTTTGTAAACTTCAACCCCGATAAACTTTTTACGATCCCATTTTCCACTTTTGGTCGATTGGTTCGCTTCTGCAATGTGGCGAGACAGAGACACCATCATCGCCAGGGCGTGTTCAGCCGCAGCAATGGTATTTCCCTCTGGAGAGTTTACGACCACAATTCCAGCGCGAGTGGCCGCGGCTACATCAACGTTATCGACTCCCACACCTGCGCGACCAATAATTTTAAGCTGAGTGCCTGCTTCGATCATTTCTTGGGTGACGCGAGTACCAGAACGAATCATTAACGCATCATATTCTGGAATGATTTTGACTAATTCCTCTGGGGGCAAACCTGTCTTCACATCGACTTGCGCCACTTGGGATAGGATTTCAATTCCAGCTTGATCGACTGAATCAGATACAAGAACTTTAGGCATAATCATGCAAATATTCGCAACAGTAGGGCGGAAAATATTACCCCGTGATGGATTGGGGTCTGAACCGATCAGAGAATCTGTTCAATCAGATTTCTTTTTCGGTTGTTGTACCGCAGTACGTTATTCTACCTGCTATCGGGGGCTGAACTGCACTGAATATTGGAAAAAATTAAGCTTTCTGTGTAAAAGTCAATCTGGCTGTAGGCAGTAGGGAAAAGAAAAAGGTTGACAGCAGATCAAATCAGGTAAAATAATAAATGGCTATTTTTTTTTAAATATTTAGCAGTTAGCAGTTAAACATCTTTCTTGCATCTATGAACTATCTTATCGCCGTCTTAAGCGATCGCATTCAGGCTGAGGCCGCTTATGTAGCGTTAGAAAAAGAAGGCTTACCCATCGACAAAATCTCTATTCTCGGTCAAGGTTATAAAAGTGCCGATGAGTTTGGCTTAATCGATCCGAAAGAAAAGGCTTGGAAACAAGTTAAATTTATGGGATTTTGGCTAATTCCGTTTGGATTTGTTTCCGGTTACTCTTTTAGTTTGATTACGGGATTAAATACCTTTTCCTGGGCGGGAGAAATCGGTGATCATGCGATTGGCGGAGTTCTCGGTGCTATTTCCGGCGGATTAGGAAGTATTCTTGCTGGCGGCGGTACAGGTTTAATCGTGGGTAGCGGTGATGCTCTACCCTATCGGAATCGATTAAATGCTGGAAAATATCTGATTGTTGTGGAAGGATCTGAAACTTTAACCCGTAGGGCGACCAATATTTTACGTCAGTTTGAACCTGAAACGATTCAAGGGTATACTCAACCGAGCTAAGTCCATTGTAAGGGCGGAGAGTTCAATCCTTTTTAAACCTAATAAAAAATTCTCATAAACTCTAATTTAAAACGCTGAAAAATAACGAATGCTACCGAGAGAAGAACTTTTAAACAGTGTAGAAAATCGAGATTGTATTGCGCGTGTGATTGATCAAGCCGATCAAGCAATTAGAACTTGGGAAGTCACCTATACAGACTTCCTTTCTCCACCGGAACTTGCCGAATCTCAACGTATTTTTAGCCGTCTAACTGAGGTACAATTAATAGCAGGAGGCGGCTATCCTCAAGCCGAACGTCAACGGATTGCGATCGCTCGTTCTGAACTTCCTCTTGATGATTCTAGTTTAGCAGTTGCTGCTGTTGATATTTCCGGGAATTTTCTCTTTGATACCGCCACTCATCGAGACTTTTTGGGGTCGATGCTCGGAACGGGAATTGTCCGCGAAAAAACAGGTGATATTATTGTACTGGGAGAACGAGGCGCACAAGCGGTTGTGGTTCCAGAACTTGTCGAGTTTCTAGAGATGAGTTTGACTCAAGTTCGTTCAGTTCCCGTGAAAACTCAACGCATTGAACTGAGTGAATTAAAAATCCGTCCACCTAAGAAAAAAGAAATGACAACTGTTGAAGCCTCGATGCGGTTAGATGCAGTCGCGTCAGCAGGGTTTGGAATGTCTCGCAGTAAAATGGTGAGTTTAATTGATGGCGGTGATGTGCGCGTAAATTGGAAAGAAATCAGTCAATCCAGCTATCAGGTAAAACCCGGAGATTTAATCGCCATTCGCGGAAAAGGACGGCTAGAAGTCGGAGAAGTTGCTGTTACGAAAAAACAACGATACCGAGTTCAGCTAACCCGATATCAATAAAATATCTAATCCTTTGTCTTCCCCTCAATTTCAGCGTGTAAACTTCCTGAAAATTCTGATTGTTGACTGCGCCGATACCCATACCGTGCATTACTTATATCTCGTTCCTTTCGATGCAGATAAGCATGAACCCATACACTTTCAATATTGCTTTCATCTTGTACCAAAATATGCGCTTTGTTCCAATCTCCCTGATGGTCATACCACAACGCCTGTAACGGAATGGATAGAGAAGATGGACATTGACTCAATTGAAAAAATTCAACAACATTCATTGCATGATTCAAAACTCTATCTATAGCGCTGCGCGCAGGTGTTAGGTGTTAGGTGTTAGGTGTTAGGGACTAAAAAACCCTGTTACATCTATAGTTTTCGCGATTATTGGTCACTTAGATCTGTAAACACACGAGCGCTCGTTGCTATAATTTACAGGATACATAAATTTGTTTTTTTTGCAAGCAAGTAGGTTGGGTTGCACTTCGTTTAACCCAACACCTATATAAAAATAAGTTGGGTTTCCTTACCTCAACCCAACCTAGATTAGAATTTATTTTTTCTGAATCGGTGATAAGATTAAACTTCCATTCAAGATGTCAGAATCCTCACTTAAATTAAACTGCCAATGTTGTTGATAAGCATTCAAATAGTTTTGTCCGAGTATTCCGTCAACCTCTAATAAATCTAATACCGATGGCGAAGATAGAATAACTGCTTCTAAATTATTTTGCTGAAACTCTCCCATTTTAATCTGTTCTAATGTCGAACGTTCAGCCATTTCTAAACCACAAAACCCAATCACTTGAATGGGTTGACGGTTAGCTTGATTGAGTTCTAAAGTATTAGCAAGCTGAGGTGAAATAAACGTTGTATCCGCGCCTGTATCTAACATAAAGGTAAACGGCCCTTGACGATTAATTTCGAGTTTCGCTAACATTACTCCCAAACGGCTATCTAAGGGAATTGCGTTTTGAGTTGAGGTAACGTTGAGTTGAGATGGCGCTAAGAGTTGCAGTTGTTGAGATTTTGGGTTGAGTTTCAGGTCAAAATGTCGTAAAAAATCCATCCCCAAAACTCCTGACAGTCCATCTGGAATTAAGGTATTTGTAAACTCTAAGCCGCTTAATTGTTCAACTCGCACGCCATCCACAGCAATTGAGGGAAGTTGATGAACATTTGCACTCATTTCGGGACAATCTTTCCCCGCCACCGCAGAAGTTAACTGTTCGCTGGAGATTTTTTCTCCAATTAACCCCAACTGCTGAACGATGAATGTTGATAGCATCGTTGTCGAAGCGCCTGTATCAAAGAGAAATTCACCGGATGTATTTCCGACGGTGAGTTTGAGGGTGAAAACTTGACTGGCTTCTAACCGTTTCAAGGGAATAGTAGCTTGTCCCTGGGTGCGAGGTGGAGGGAAATTTAAGCCTTTGAGTTGAACAATTGCGTTTAATTGTTGTAAAACCGAAGGGTGAGCCGTCAGGCAACGAAAGCACAATTGAATGTTGGGGAGTGCATTACTCCCTTTTATTGTAGTGCTTGTCTGTTTTGTGTGATTGCTTCGGCTAGTGCCGCGACTGCGGCGATCGCGAAGATTGCTGTTATACTCTGGGAGTGATTGTAAAAAGGCTTCTTGTGGCTGAGAACTCTCTGCAACTGAATCAGTCGCATAAACAGTAAATGAGGTGAGGGAGACGACTATCAGGAGTAGAAACCATTTGTCGCCTCTCACGCCTGTCATAACTTAATCTCGCAAAAAGCTCAATAATTCTCGATTCACGGTTTGAGGAACTTCTTGCTGTATCCAATGACCGCAATCTGAAATAAATTTGAGTTTAAAGGGGGCTGCAATCAAACGGTCTAAGCCATCTACCAGCTTATGGCTAAATAATTCATCCTCTTTGCCCCATAATACCAGAGTTGGAGATTCAACTTTCTGTGGCGATCGCATTGTACTTGCCATCCAGTTCGGTGGCCACAGCAGTTGGCGATAGTAGTTCAATGCAGATGCAATCACACCGGGTTTTTCCAGCGCCGCTTGATAAATTTGAGTTTCCTCTGCACTAAAAGCACCTTTACGAATGGCTTGACCTCGTAGTAAATTAATGACAAAGTTATTCAAATTTTGCTGGATTAACCATTCAGGTATATTTGGAACCTGAAACGCCAGAACAAACCAACTCCGTCGCAGTTGGTCTACATTACTCATCAACTCCTGAACAAACCGTTGAGGAGGAGGAGCATTCAAAACCGCTAAACGGTTAACGCATTGGGGAAATTTCTGAGCCAAATGCCATGCAATCGTCCCACCCCAGTCATGTCCAACGATGTGAGCCTTTACATAGCCCAGTCGCTCAATTAAGCCCTGAATATCAGCACTGAGTGTATCGAGATCATAACCTGTTTCTGGCTTGTCAGAATCGTTATATCCTCGTAAATCGGGAACAACGACTTTAAAATGACGAGCAAGTGCTGGAATTTGATAACGCCAGGAGTACCAAAATTCTGGGAAACCATGCAAAAGAATTACGAGTTCTCCTTCACCTTGAGTGACCGAATGTAAGCGAATGTTATTGGTTTCTACATATAAATGCTGCCACTCAGATGCCAATGTTGTTGCCATATATCGTTTTTCTTTAATACCTAACACTGCTTTTAGTTTGCCCTCCTTGTCAGATAGGCATAACATTTTAAAGCAGTGTTCTTTAACTCCAGCTTAACATTCGGAGAAGTCAGACACCACTGATAAACTTTTTTAACTTTAATAGATTAGTGGTTTGCAGCCTTGATGACTGCGGGCTGATGAATTATACCAGCCGAGGTAAGGTCATAGAGGGTTCAGTGCTATACTTCACCAAATTGGCCAATTCCTGCAATTGGTTAATAGCTTCAGCCCCTTCCAGCTTCATCAATTCACGGTCATCTCGCATTTCTGTCCAGGTAATTCCGTAGTCCGAGACAAGAAAACGAATCAGATGATTTTCTCCCAAGCTCACCATGAAGGAAGCACTGTTCATTTGGCCACCACAGGTGTAGCAGGAGGCTAAATAGCCTTGACGCTCCAGCACAATGGCCAAAGCTTGAAGATTCATCACGAGGTCTTGTACGAATTTACGGTGTTGTTCTGCTAATCTGAGAAACATAGTTTGCCCTCCTGTCACCACACCTAAGATTTATTTCAAAATGTAACACAATCTTAAGGTTTTGGTGTCTCAATGTTGGCACAGTATAACTTTAATTTACTGAAAAGATCATCATCATTTTGAACTCTTTTTCCGGAGAACTAAGAATAATCCAATCAGATGACTCCGGACTTCATAACCCTGAAAAACTTGACAGCTAAGGCTTTAGCTTTCCTGATAACAGGGGTTTAACAGCCTGTATCACCCTCTTTTCAGAGCCGATTAGAATAACTAATAATATAAGGATAAATTATAATTACTCTAATTCAGAGATAGCTCAAAAAGATTTTAATATAAATTGGACTCTTTTCTGAAAGGATTGGTAGAGTTGCACCCAAGTTTCCTAGAGTACGAATCGTACTATAAATTTATGTTACGACTTTTTAAAGTGACAGAGTCTCCTTTTAAGCTTTCGCTCCTAAGTTATCCCTCAAAGTCGTAGCCAGTTTCTGCTGTGAGCTACACTGAGATCACAATCTTCGGGTGTATTGGAGATTAAAGATGTGTTAGAAGAACGAGATTACTGGGTTTGTTGGTCACAACTTTCAGGGATTGGGCCAATTTCGTTGCAACGTCTTTGTCAGCATTTCGGGACACTTTCAACAGCATGGACAGCCTCCTCTCAAGAGTTACGAAAAGTAGAAGGCTTTGGGCGACAAACTGCGACAAAAGTGACCGAACAGCGATCGCAATTTGACTGTGCTAAATTTATTAAAACCCATCAAGAAAAAAATCCGAATTTTTGGACTCCTGTTGACCCAGATTATCCGCGTTTACTCTTAGAAATTCCCACACCTCCTCCGGTTCTGTATTATCGAGGCAAAATTGAACCCGAAGAAAATCAAGGAATTAAACCCTGTGTGGGTATTGTCGGGACTCGTGACCCCTCTGAATATGGGCGACGTTGGACGCGGAAAATTAGCACAATTCTGGCGAAAAGTGGGTTCACTGTTGTCTCAGGAATGGCAGCCGGAATAGATACAGAAGCCCATTCTAGTTGTTTGGATGCGGGGGGTCGAACGTTAGCCATTTTTGGCACGGGTGTTGATATTATTTACCCTAGAAATAACCGTCAATTATCTGAACGAGTGATTCAACAGGGGTTAGTGATGAGTGAATATCCAGCCGGAACTAAGCCTAATTCTCGACATTTTCCTAGTCGAAATCGGATTATCGCTGGGTTAAGTCGGGCTATCTTTGTGATGGAGGCCGGACAAACATCAGGAGCATTAATTACCGCAAATATTGCCAATGAATTTTGTCGAGATGTCTATGTTCTACCGGGACGATTAGATGATGAAAAGTCTCAGGGGTGTTTAAAGTTAATTGATAGAGGGGCGGGTTTAATTCCGATTAATTTAGAGGAGTTATTAGAACAGTTAGGGGCAATTCCGCCATTGGATACACCGCAGCAGTTATCTCTTTTAGAATCATTACCGACAACGAGAGACTCTTCAGCATCTGAACCGAGTTTACAATTAAATTCACAATCAAATATAGAACCAAAACCTAATATAGAATTGAACCTAGAACCCAACTTAGCAAAAGTTTTGCAAGTAACACCCTCTGAACCCACCGTTTTTGATCTCATTGTTCAAGAGGCCAAGCTAGAACCGGGAATTGTTTCAAGCGCGTTACTTCAGTTAGAATTGTTGGGGCTAGTTTCTCAGTTACCTGGAATGCGTTACCAGAGAAATTAGCTAAAATTGGCTCAACTTCAAAAATATGTTATTCTTATAAAGAATTGAGTCATAAATTAATGATGATAAATCCTTCTTATCCTCGTTTTCATCTGGCCTTTCCCGTTAATGATTTAGAGCAAACTCGCAATTTTTATAAAGGTCTATTAGGATGTGTCGAAGGACGAAGTTGTGAGATTTGGGTAGATTTTGACTTTTTTGGACATCAAATTACCGCTCACTTACAGTCATCAGCCCAGAGTTCAGTCTCAACGAATCCTGTTGATGGAGAAAAGGTTCCGATTCGTCATTTCGGAGTAATTTTAGACTGGAATCAATGGCATCAGCTTGCTGAACGTTTAAATAATCAAAATATCGAATTTATTATTCAACCTCAAATTCGGTTTCAGGGAAAAGCTGGAGAACAAGCAACGCTATTCATTAAAGATCCAAGTGGGAATGTCCTAGAGTTTAAATCATTTCAAAATGAGAGTCAAATTTTTGCAGTAGAGAATTTCAATACCAATATCGAGGATTAAAATACCTGTCTAAAAATTGAAGTCCTTTTTAAAGAACTAAGTTAATTTAACTCAAATTGAAAACACTGTTTACTGTGTACTGTCAAAACTGTGTACTGTCAAAGATGTTAGGGATTAAAATCCCTGCTATTTTTACCCAGTAGCTGACCGATGAAAAAACGGCTATCTCTTGCTCTAAACAGGTTGTGCCTTTTTGTCAACGGGGAACTTCAGTTATAAGTAATCTCAAATGTTTGATAGCAAGAAAGTTATTGTCCTAAAGTTTACAATTCTTCAAAGAACTGAATTATTTACTTAAGCTTTACATTCAATCTCTAAAATTTTACAAAAGTGACTTGTTTCTAATGAGCAGAGCGTGGTTTGATAACCTTGTATCCAATCCAATTGATAGGTTTAATCGCGAATCCATTTCGAGGAGAAAGCTTGTCAATCAGGTATTTGATCCTTGAATATAGAACAGCTTTTTTCTATAGATTGGGTCTGAGTGTTTTTTCGGTTCTCAAGCATTAGGAAAATAGAAATGAAAGCCTTTTTGTGTCAAGTTTTATTAGCCTGTGGTTCAGCATTCAGTTTACTGAGTGCCACTGTCCATACTGCCAATGCTGCTTTCTTTTTTGATTTTGATACTCCTTTTCCCAACTCAGTTATTTCAGCAGGTATTAACTCTAATGGTGAAGTGGTTCCATTTCTTCCCAGTATTGAGACTCTCGATAACAATAGCTTCTTGCGATTAAGCAGTGAACTTGCGGCATCAGAAGGAGGTTTTGCCACTAGCTTGTTTGCAAATACAGCCTATATTTTTGAAGATGTTCAAGTCTCAGCTGTAGTGAACCTAACAGGAGATAGTAACGATGAGGTAGCTGTGCTTGCTAGAGGAGATTTATCTACTCTCAACAGCTATAATGCAGCCATTGACTTTGCACTAAACAGACTAATATTAAGTAAAACGGTTGGTGGTGAGGTGACTGTCCTAGCTGATGCTTTGAATATACTGCCAGCACTCGATCAACCTTATTTAATTGAGCTAGAAGTAATTGGAAATCAACTAACCAGTCGTTTCTTTGATGCCACAGGTGATGTTGAGTTATTTAGTCTCAGTGCAGTCGATACAGATAATCCTTTAGTTGCCGGAATTTCGGGTTTAGCCGCAGATATTAGTCAGCTCACTTTCCCTGACTTTAGTGATCCCAACAATTCCACATTTGATAATTTTGATTCTCGGTCAATTTCTGTACCTGAACCGAATCATTTATCAAGTCTTCTGGCTGTAGCTTCGATTGCAATGATAACTACATTCAAACAAAAATTTTGATGCACAGCTTGAAGACAAATCTCAAGTTGCAACATCAAACCCACATTCTATAAGTTCTTCAGACCAATAAATAATATTTTGGGCAGGGAGCATCGAAAGACTGAAGAATATAGTGATGCTCTTGACCAAGGTTGAACGTTCACAGCATATATTAGAGTTCTCGGACGAGACTCCGAGTTAAACTCTAATATTCTATTGACAAGAAAGTAGAATTTGCGGTCTAGCTCGTCTGTTTTTGCATTGATTGTTTGACTCGATTAATCCAGCCTTGAGTTCGTTTCAGAACTTCAGAATAGGAAAGTGTACTTTCCATGATTAACTCCATTGGTAGAGGATTGGTCAACAATGGAAACCAAGGTCTTAGCTTCTTACCAATGGTCAAGCGGAAAATGAATTCTAACATCATAGGTTTTGACCGGGGAAAACTATAATCTGATAGGTCTCGCAACGCATGAACATCTGATAGCCGCTGGTTGGTAAAAGCTGGAAGAGCTTGCTCCCATTTGTCCTCGTACTGATCTAAACATTGAGCAAACACTTGCACGTCTTGGAGTGAAGCATTACATCCTTGTCCAATCGATGGGGAAACGGCATGGACAGCATCACCAACCAGCAAAATCCGATCCCCAACGTGCATTCGGTCACACTTGACTGTCAAAATTTTCGACACAGGCTTTTGTTGAAGGGTAATGGCATCTTCTAAGCGCATCACAGGCTTGAGAAAGGGGAAATTCTCTTGAAAATAGGCTAAAACGGCTTCATCAGTCGTGCAATTTTCCAAGGGATTATTGTCAGGAGGAAAGATCAGCGTTCCATGAAGCCAATCATCAGGTTGAGGAGCCAGAACTAATCGGATTCCTTTGCTCAAAGTTGCGGTATGAAGATAGTTTGCTGCTAACTCTACTGTTTGATCAGGCGCAATTCTGCGAACGTATAATGATTTGTATACATCTGGGATGAAATCTTGTTGACAGTGGATATCTGCTCTAGCACTCAAGACTTCCCGGACTTGGGAACGGACTCCATCTGCTCCGACTAGACGGTCATAATGAGTTATAAACTTTTCTCCATGGGTAGATTGGAGGATTGCCTCTTGACTTTCTGGATTAATGCCAATGCAGGAACAATCAAATTTAACTGTCACCAACTCTTGACTATGCTGCTTTAGCAAATATTCTAATAGTGCCAAATTTAGTTGATTGCGGTCAATGAGTAGTACAGGCGTCTTCCGGTTAATCTGGCGAGGTTTGCCTTGTTTGCCGTGAATTAAAACGCCTTGAGACCACACTCCTTTGTTGGCTAAAGCTGCTTTCAACCCCGGAATCTGCTCAATAGCATTTAAGCCTCGTGACTGTAGAGCAATGGGGAAGGTACGCTGATTCGATTGTTCTACTAAGCGAGGATCAAGCCGACGCTCATAAATCTCAACCTGATAATCCCCTCGATTGAGTAAATAATGGGCAAGTAATAATCCAACTGGGCCAGCTCCAATAATTACAACCTTTTGCATTTGCAAATTTTCCCCAATATATAACGATGTCTTGACTTTTACTAACTGATACTAACTTAATACAGATGCATTTTATGCACAGATGATTCTAATAATTCATTAAGCGCAAAAGCTCTGCTGAAACGGAGTGTTGAACTTCAGTAGAGGCGCGAGATAGTTGAGGTAATTGAGAGAATAGGGATAATCCTAATAGAGCAATCGTGGTTAAGGCACACAAGCAATAAAGTCGTCCATTTTGAGGGGTTTTTGAGGACTGGTGTTGAGCTTCGGGTTCAAATTCCGCTTGCATCATGGATTCTATGTCTTCTATAATCATTGACTCCAGTTGAGAACAAGGTGGTAAACCACTATAGATAGACGGCTCTAACCAGTTGGGTCTTTGCTCACTGCCTGTATATTTATTTATTGCTTTACTCATGCTTCTATTCCCCCATAATTTAGTGTTTATTATTTGTGTTGAAAGAAGTTGTTCTCTTTCCTTCACTATTTCATTATTTCTGAAGTCTCCAGCAGAAACAATCCTGTTTTATTCAGGTAAATTTCAGTTTTGTTCAGGTAAATTTCAGTGTAAGTTGTGGGGGTCTGAGTTGCGGTGTAAGTCTGTCCCCAGTCTTTAGACTCCGTGGTGGTTTCAACTGCTGCGTTGTCGGTGGTGTAAGAAATGCCGCGATAGATGAGTTTCATTGCTTTCAGAAAGCACTATGTACTGTTCTTAGTGTAAAAACTGTTTACTGATTTATTCCCATTCGTTTAATTCGGCAATCCAATTTTGCAAGGCAGTAATAATTTGTTCTCGTCGAGTTTCAAAGTTAGCCGCAATCCAAATTAAAACTAAACCGACAATAAAACCAACAATCCATTTAAAAAAGGAATAAATCGAATTTAGAATCAAAAGTTGATTCACGGCATTAATTAAGAATGTTGCAGTACCCACGTACAAAAAAGCTCGAATTTTTAAGCCTAAACCGATGAAAATTGCGATCAAACTAATTAAACCCGGTAGAATTCCAGTCCATTGACTGGTGAGTAATGCAGCGACACAAATCATTCCAAGTCCAAATATTCTAATCCAATGACGGAGTTGCTTTTGTTCGGAATATTGCAAATCAGGATCGACTTGAGCAAAATATAAACAAGATAATCCGGGAAGGAGTGCATCTCCCAAGGCATTGAGATTGTATTCGCTTGAGAATAGCCAGTTATAGTAAGCAAAATTAGCCAGCCCAAGACTAAAATAAGTGAATCTAATTTTCTGAGAGAATCGCGCTAAAACTAAATATAAAATAATGGCAATAAAAGTCGAAAAGTACCACCTAAAGTCTAGATTAAATTGACTAGAAATAGCTGTTAAGATCACTGCTAAGATTGGAATTGAAATGGCAATTCGCTGCCAAGGCTTCAAACTCCAGCCCCAACTCTCCCAAGGCAAAAAGTAAATGAAGTAGGCAACTAGAGAAGCAATTGCACCTCCCCAGGAGATGATGAATTCTTGCAAGTTTAAAAGGTCGCTAATATAGTAACCAACAGCAGTAGCTTCTAAGCAACCCATATAAACCCACAGTTCGGCGGCTACAGAATTCGGATTATAACGTCCTTGAAAAATAGCATATCCAGTGAGAAAGACAGCAATTCCTAAACTAATGAATGGATTACTCTCTGAAGGGAATAGTAGAGAACTGATTAAAAAGCAGCTACTCATCGCCCAGTGAAGATGGGCAATTGTTTTGATTTCTGTTTGATTGAGATGTAGATATCGAATTAGCTGAGGTGATAATAAACGGTAGACATAGACGAAAGTTGTTCCTAAACCCGCAGAGGCGACAAGTTGTTCGGCAATCGGAGTCGAGGATAGATTATAAAAGAGGAGTTGATAAGCTGCGAGAGAAATACTAAAAATCCCAATATAGGTTAGATATTTTAGTGCTGAACTACGTCGCCCGATTCCAATTAAAATAAACGCGAGAATAAATAAGCTGCTACCTGTCCAGTTGTCAAAATTTCCAGATGCTCGTAAAACTGTGCCAAAAATCCCATAAAATAAAGGTAAGATTTGCCAGGGATTGGATAAATGATGAATATTTTTTTTCCGTCGCCAATAATCGCCAAATAGTTGCATTCCGAGTCCTAAAGCAAGATTGGCAATCGATAAGTTAAATAAGGAATTTTCAGTAAAACTTAAAGCATGGGCAATTAAAAGTTCAATTAGCCAACCGAGAACATAAATTCGTAAGAACTGAATTGTATTTTCGGCATTTTCAGAGGTAGAATCATTCCTATTCCGAATGGTGATGGCAATAATAGACAGAACTGTTGCCAATGATGCTAAAATATTAGGTGATAAAAACTGCCAATAAATTAATACTGCGTATACAGTCAAGCTTACCACTTCAATCCAGTATAAAATCGTTGCCCAGTCATCAATCGCATTGGTGTAGAGAGAAGCGAGAGAACTGGATAATTGCTTAAGTCTTATTTGAGAAATCCAGAGGAGATTTAAAGCGATCGCGATCAAAACTAATCCCCCTGCTAAACTTAAATTAGGAACAATTTCCCCAACTAGAAATCCGTAAAATGCGAGTCCGAAACCTATTGTCAGTGCGGCTGAAATTTGATTTTGTAAAAGGTTAGTATTTAAAACCATTAATCCTGTTGATACACCCAAACTGATTAGCCGAATTCCGGGAATTCTAAACACTAAGAGTTGAATTATTACTGCGGCGATAATACTCAATACACTGGCTAACTCTCGACGAGGAGGAATATAGCCAGCAATTGCTGTTAACGCCATCGGAGTTATTAACCATGTGATTCCCCATGAACTTAAACCTTGACACGTCAAAGTTGTACAGGACGAACTGGTGCTATAGATGGCATGACTATAGAAAAAATAGTAGCTTAAAGTTGCAAGTCCGAGTCCAATATACCAGGTACTTTTTAGAATAGAATCAGCAATCGAAATGGTCGATTGATTTGTTCCAATACTGTAGAATAACCATTCTCCAAGCATGAGAATTACAGATAATATTCCCCACTGTTCTAAACTGAGTGAAGAAAATAATAAGTCAATCCAACTGGCTAACGCTAGTAAACCAATAATATGAGTTAAATAAATAAGAAAAGCTCGCAGCGGTTGACGACGAATCGTATAAAGGATTAAAATAAAAGTAGAAGCAAGAAAGTAGAGCGATCGCACAACTGGATCAAAAAGTGAAGCAATTGCTAAAATTGCACTAAATTCTAAAGTTAATTGTTCTCCAAATCTAGCGAGTTGAGAATGTTGAGTCTGTTCAACCCAATCAATCAGTAATAAAATAAAAGCAGCATAGATTAATCCAACTAAACTTAATAACGTCCAAGCTTGATTAGGAGATTGTGGAATTTGTTGAGAAAACTGAAGGATTTGCTGTTGGTTCTGTATTGGGATTAAACGCCAGATGAGCCATAATGATTGTAACCCTGTCACAAAGATTAAAGTGAAATCGCGTCTGCGCCAAAACTGTTTTAAATTGAGTCCGAAAAGGATGAGGGCTATACCACTTACTGCTAATGCTTGTTCGGGTTTATTTTCAATTGAAACCAACCAACCCAAAGCGAGTAAGAGATAAGTACATCGTTCTAACCACACTGATGAATAGAGATGTAATAATCCGCCCGTTAATGCTAAGGCGAGTCCGAGTTGAGAAAAATCGAGATTAACAACAGAAACGATTCGCCACCAGAGAAATACGACAGGAATTAAGCAAAAAATGAGAGGAAGTTGTTCGCGGTTGGTTAAATTTGTTATATTTATTATATTTGTCGGCTCGGTTTGTTGACGACGATAAAAAGTGATAAGTCCTGTCCCAATAATACCGAGATAAATCGCAATTAAGGGAATATTCGGAAATCTCCAGCCTAAATGTAGATAACTCAGCCCCAATTGGTTGAGAATGAGTAATCGTTGTAATTGTATATTTTGGGAGTTACGATAAAATAAACGGGAGTTGATAAAAATAGTAATTCCAGTTAAAATTAAACTAAAAAGAATACTAATGATCGGGCTTGAATATAAGACTCCTAAGCCATCAATTGCCCAAAAGTTGAGTGGGATCAAGAGTAACGTTACCCATTGTAAAGCTTCGGCTGTTAGTGGTAAGCGGCCATTTTTACGGAGTAAAACTGTAGCAATACAGAAGCCTAATGTATAGGTAAATAAAATGCCATACTGCCCTAAAGTCGGTAATTCTTGCCATCGACTTGCGACTAGAACTCCCGAAGAAACCAACACCATAAATAATCCCAAAAATAGCAGCCATCGCACGCTAAATTCAGCTTTAAACGATTGGAAAAGACGGGAAGCTAAAGGCGTAGAACTTGGACGGCTTTCAGGTTGAGGGACTTGAACAGATTCTGTTGTGCGAGAACTATCTTCAGATGTGGGTGATGGGGAGATTTCAACTACAGTTTGGGGTTGAGGGGGAAGTGGTGTAGTCAGATGTTGTTGACAGAGTTGACGGACTTGTTGATCTGAGAGTAAACCCAAGTTTAACCAGACTTCTAAGCCCTCTAACAAGGCGGGATGGTCATTACGAACCCGAAGTTGAAATTCAATAAATTTTATAATGGGGGAAGACATAGGTTAAGTTCTGTAGAATCAACTAACGATAACGTAGAGATCCTGGGGTGATGATACGATAACATACCGATTTTTAAAATGGCAATTGATCGCATTTTGATCAGAAATTTAAACCAATTAAGGAACAAATTTTAGAATTAACGCTGTCTTTCATTACAAGAATTTAGGAGAGGACTCCAATTATGACCAGTATTTTAACTCAAATAAATCTGTTTGGCTCTGTTGATACCAGTCGTTTTGTTGTCATCGGTAGTCTCTTAGATGATAATATTACTTTTCCGATTGAACTTCGAGATGATATGGGAAATGTTCTCACGGCAAATGCCGATGCTAGCGAACTGGAAATTTTACTTCGAGATGGAGATGATTTGTTCGATAGTTCAACTTTTTCTGTTGGAAATCAAGAATTGATTGTCGTCGGGAATAAAGGAGATGATTTATTAATTGGTAATACGGAGGCAGATATTCTGTTTGGAGGACAAGATAATGATGATATTTCTGGAGGAGATGGCGACGATCAAATTTTTGGAAATTTAGGAAATGATTTTGTTCTCGATGGTGAAGAGGGAGATGATTCTGTGTTTGGGGGTCGAGATGATGATATTGTTAGAGGTGGAGAAGGAAACGATCAGGTTTTTGGCGATCGCGGTAATGATGTGATTCATGGTGATCAAGGAATTGATCTATTAACAGGTGGCGACGGAGAAGATCAATTTATCCTTGATTTACTGCTAGAAACACCGACAAATAATCCTAACTTCGTTGATACCATTCAGGATTTTACTTTCGGTGAAGATGAAATCCTGATTTTTGGAATCAGTCCTGAATTTCTGGAGATTAGTGATTTGACTTCTGTTGGGAGTTCATCTGGTATTATTCTTTATGATATTCGTGGCGGTGATGTGGGGTCTGGGAACGAAATTGCGATCGCTTTTATTCAACAAAACTCAGGTCTCACTGAAGATTTAACCATTGGTATAGATATTTTTGTTGTCTAAGTTTTCTCTTTCAAGTGATGACTAATTTTCTCTCTCAATACCAATGAATGTACACCAATATAAAGTATGAGGCACGTACTAGCCGAATCTCTAGACGTGCGCCTCAAAGTCAAGCTCTTAAGCCTTGCTAATTGTATAATCTCTTGAGTCGGACACTATGATGTATAAAGATCTCCTCTACCTGATTAATTGCATAAAGCGATTGGGATAGAGAGACTTTATTCCATAGGAAAAACCTAATAATTGTCCGAATATGAATCGCGTCTACCGCGTCCTCCTCCCCCGAATGAATTATTTTTCTTTTCACGAGGTCGTGCTTTATTGACCTTGAGATCGCGTCCCATCCATTCTGCACCATCAAGGGCTTCAATAGCCGCATCCTCTTCGGTGTCTTCCTTCATTTCTACAAAGGCAAACCCTCTGGGGCGACCTGTTTCGCGGTCAGTTGGAATACTAACTCGCTGGACAGCTCCGTATTCTGTAAATACGGATCTTAAATCATCTTCTGTAACCTCATAGGCTAGGTTACCGATGTAAATCGACATACGTTTCTTCCAAAATCAGACGGACATAAAAGATAGATATTTCGGAGAAGGAGCTTTGCGATGAGGAACAGGACAAAGTTCTTTGTGCTGAAAGCAAAAACTGCTACCGATATTCAATCTTTATAACTATTGTAACACGTCAACTCCAATACTAAGATTTTTAGAGAGAAAGTATTCATCACCCTGACCCGCTAACGGTCGATCAAACGCCCATCTATAAAAAAAACCAATGCTAATTGCTGATATTCTGTTTGAGCGGTTATAATTCGATTGATTCTCGCTGGGAAGTTCAACTCGCCAAAGCCATCCCTTTTTGTAGACTTTTTCTAGATTTGCGTCGTAAATTTCTTCGATTCCTTCAATCAAAACCTCAGAGGGACGATACAAAAAAATATCACTAAAATTTTGCTCCGGGATAAAGGGAATATTAGACTGGACGACCAGTTGTAAATAAACATTGGGTTTGAGTTGATGACTAAAGGGTAGAATTCTTCCCGGTTCTGAATCACTAATGACCAAAGGAGAAGGGGAGGCATTGACAATTTCAGCGACCGCCGGAATATAACGACTGCGGGTATAGCTTTTATGCCACCAAACCGGATGAATAGAGCTGACTAAACAGGACAAAATTCCACTGATGCCTAGTCCCAGAAATAAATATTTCCAGTGTTGGCTTTGTTTCCAGTTTAGAGATCGATTGCTAACTTTCCGGGTCAATAGATAAGCCAGCGTAATTTGCAAACCCAAGTAACTGGGAATTCCATAACGAGCAATGGTAGATCGTTGTCCACCGAAGAGCAAGTCCGGCAAAATCAGAGCCATTCCCATGGTTCCCATAAGTGAAACGAGAAAAAACCAAGTTTTAATTGATGTTTCTTTAATTAAAAAATAAATTGAGTATATCGTTATAAAAATTATGACATATAAAATCGGATTAAGCAAGCTATAACCTTGATTAAAATCAAAACTAAGGCGAGTTAAGTTTAATCCCCAAAATAGCATCGTTCCGGGTCGAGTCACGCGATGAGAGCTAGTATTATCAACAAAGTCTTGAGAATTTGTCAAAATAATCATTAGCCAGGGCGAAAAGAAAACAAAGCTTAATACAATCGACCCTAAAGCTGGAAAAAAAGACTTAAACCTTCTCCACTGTTTTAGTCCTAATATATAAATAGCATGAGCTAGAGAAACAAAAATAGCAAATAGATGAGAATACAATCCTAGAGTTAAAGCTAATGTGTACAGTCCCCAAGCTGAAAGTTTTGAACGGATTAATTTTGGGGTTTGACTAACTCGTAAAGCCCTCAACAATGCTGCACTCGAAAACAAAATTGTAAACGTCCATAAACTATACGCACGTGCCTCTTGAGCATACAAGACATGAAAGGGAGAAATCGCTAAAATCCCCATCGCAACCCAACTCACAGTTGAGGATTGAAACAACTCAAAACACAGCCAATATATAGCCGGAAAACACAACAAACTAATGAGGGCAGATAAACAGCGAATCGTGGCGATCGAATGACCAAATGTTTGCATCCAAAACCGAGCCAAAAAATAGTAAAAGGGGGAGTGTTCCGGGTGTTGTTTAAACATTTCCAAAGCATCTCCCAACTTTTTTTCAGTCGTTGGATATTGATACATCGTCACAAAATCCTCAGCCCGAATTAACTGACCTGTATAAGCTTGGGGAATCACATCATCCAACACATAACCCGAACTTCTCAAGGATGTATGAACTTCGTCATACCAATAAACTTTATGTCCTAAATTGACAAATCGAAATGCAATTCCTATGATCAGTAAAAGAGCGGCAAACTGCTCTAGCCATCGAGTGTTGGATTTGGATTGATCCATGCTTTGAGATTGATTCAGACTGCCCACTAATTCTACAGGCTAGTTGAGTATTTTTGACGGAAGTTGATGAATTTACCTCACAACAGATTTGAGGGATTCAACTTATTTTTCTATTCCCAGAGTCATAGAACCGGGTTAGGTTTAGTCTGATCTGGAAAAAGGATGGGCAATGCCCATCCCACTAATCCTTAAGGATATGACGACTTAGAGCTCTAAACTAAACTAGGGATTACACGAGCGCGAAGTCCTGACTATCGATAGAACTTGCAGATACGCCTTCGAGGGTTGCGAGGAGCTGGTCAGTTTGTGCGAATTGAATGAGAGTATTGTCGCCAGAGCCAGCAAATGCCAACTGGTCAACGGTTAAACCGCCGTCAAGCTGAATGATATCTTGACCATCCACAAAGTCTGGCACCAATAAGCTATCGGAGTTGGGAGTGAGCGTTAGGGCCTGTGTACTCTCTTCTGCAACATTGGAGGCCATAGCACTGTTACTCATCGCTTGGAGAGAGTCACCCGTTAACAAATCTGTTTGAGCGGAAGCAGAATCTACGGGAGTAAACTCGATCGCATCAATACGAGCAAATTCACCTTTATTCCGTTGAGCAGAAATTTCAAAGCTATCTCCGGGCTTTAATTCTACCGCTTGGTGAGTGACACGACTGGTCAAAGATGCAGGTGTGGCTCCATATGCAGGTAAATCTTGGTCAAACTCGAAACTGCTACTTTCTCCAGCAACAGTAACATTGACAGAAGAAACACCATCACTTTCATCGAAGTGATGCAGTTCAACCTTGTAGGTTCCGGCATCACCTTCAAAGGTTCCAGACGCAATTCCCGTTTTATTGCCTGCTTTTCGCAAGGACAGATATTGATTTCCTGAAGCACCCGAATTGGGATTAGACTCAATGCCATAGTTGGTTAGGTCGAGGTCTTCTGCTTCAATTGTGATTGGAGATAAATCATCGGTTTGGTCGTCAGTTTGGTCATCAGTCTGGTCATCAGTTTGGTCGTCAGTTTGGTCATCAGTTTGGTCGTCAGTCTGGTCATCAGTTTGGTCGTCAGTCTGGTCGTCGTTCTTGTCGTCGTTCTTGTCATCATTATTAGATCCAGAGCCAGAATCCCGATCCAAAAATTCTTGAATCGCTTCATACTTGGGTGAGCCTTCTTGATAGATACTCTCACGAGAACCCCAACTTCCCCATTTCGTGAAGGTTCCAACATCACTGAAGTGTGCAAACGCACCACCACCGAGTTCTTCCCAGGTCTCGAAATATTCGGTGTAAACTTCACCCATGCGAGGATCTCGGTTCGCCGCAGTCAATAAATCGGTAATCGCCTGATTATCCTTAACAGAACGAACTCCGGAAAGATGCTGTCCACCTTCGTAAGCTACTAGATCTAAACCTTCTTCTTCCGCAAGTTTGGCGTTGTTTTCCATCCACTGGTAAGACCGTTCCAAAGCTCCTCCTTCGGGCCCATTCTTAAGAACACCCCCCTCAGAAAGTTCTTTGAACAGCTTATTTAAACCGCCATCGGGTTCTTTTGTCCAGCTTTCGACTTCTTCTTCATACTCAGGACGACCAATATAATTCCCGAAATAAGGTGCAGGGGAGATCGCATCAATTCCAAGTTCCTCGTAAGATAATCCAGTGGATTTGAGGTATTCTAAAGACCGGTTTACTCTTCCGGGATTCGCCGCTTGACCCGCAAGAACTCCAGTCACACGCTCTTTGTCATTTCCGAAAACATCATCCCAGATTTGAGTAATTTCTGAGGTTCGTTTTCCATACCAGTAACGTCCTTTGTAATAGTCATCTATGTCTAAATCTGAGAATTCCTCATCCTGTTTTCCTTGTTCTACAACGTAATGTGCCTGAACAAAGTTGAAGTTCCAGACTTCGTTGGTATACTCAACATAAACATCGAGGTCGGGGTCGAGATTATCCTTCACATATTCTGCGAAGTTCTCAACGTATTCATCCGTGGCTTTATGGGGTAGAGTAAACCAAGGATCAATTCCGGTTTCATTGGCTAATTCAACCATAACTTCTACCGGAACACCTTCACCGAAATAATCAACATCATCGACTTTAGGACGTTCACTCCACTCTCCCTGTTCAGAATTGTTGGTATCCATCCAATCCATGAATCGCAGAACTTTAAAACCCTCTAAACTTTCGAGAAAATCGGGATTAAAGGTTTCAAATTCTTGAGGAGTACCCGCATATTCTTCTGGAATAGCACGAATGTTGCGAATATAGTCACCTGTACTATTGGGATCGGTTTCGGTAATTTGGACATAGAATTTACGTCCGGGTTCAACATCAACAACATCTAACCCGGGTTTGGAAGCCGCTTCATCTTTAGTCGTACCTAGTTTGTACTCAATGGTACCTTCTCCGTCGTAGGAAACGAAGAACCGACCGCCTTCCGGACGTCGAGGTAGCGCAGTTCCGACACTGTGAAATTCTCCACCTTCAAGTGATTTAGGCCAACCATATTCATCGAGGTCAAGTTTATCGTACTCCTGACTATTCCAGACATCAGAATTAGTTACCCAATCTCGTGAACTCTTGAAAAAATCCATGAATGGATACTGAGTAGACCAATCAGCAATTCCGTTGAGATTGGTTCCCATTTCAAATGTGTTGTTTTCCATGATTAGCTTCTGTGTGTGTATGGATTGATTCGGTAGAAGCTCCCTGTGGTTGAAAAAAAGCTTGAGTTTTTGGTTTCAGAAAAAATCGGAGATTAATAATAGCCTTTTGGGAGAACTACTATTTCACTCACTGGTACAAACGGTGTTCTTTTGTTCATTTAATGCGGTATAAAAAAGCATCAAATGTTTTTTAAGAACACGTTCATCTTAAACGGTTTATTAGAATTTACAAAATGGTTTTTGTGCCAGTTAAATTGTTGGCATAAGATGTTTTTTATGTATAAAAATATGCACAACTTTTCTTGATTTATCAGGTAAAAAATATCTCGTTAATTAATGGAATTAAAAAAAAATAAAGATAACATTTAACGGTCAATGAAGTTGAAAATCGCCCAAAATTTTTAACTTGACATGACGAATTAATCCAATGACAACATAATTAATAAGTAGTCGTTCTATTTGATAAAAACGGCTACTGCTCATTCTCTATGAAATTGCATCTGATTAATCTCCCCTAATCAACTCAGGGGAGGTGAATTGAGAAGAAAGTCAGCACAAACACCTACTGTTTCTGGAGAGAATAGAGATGATTTTGGCCAGGTTTCTTCACCCGTAACATTTGGATTTTTCTTGATTCAAAAATCTAGAGTGATTCTTGGACTCCAACCCACAAAATATTGGCAAAAGTTGATTTGTGATTGGAGTAAATTAATGAATGCTCTTGAAGGGTTGCTCAGAGAAAAGCTCAAATTTTGGTCGTTGGTTTCCATCTAAAAAATACACCTCAATGATTAATGGTCGCTGACAACAAATTTTCAGAAACCTCCAGTAATACACCGAGTCAAAAAGTGACCGCAGCACGTGGTCCGAGGCTTACCCCAGCGATCATCACCAGGGAACCGATGACTCACTTTTGTTTGAAAGGGTATTCAGACTTTCCAAATTGACGGATAAGTACAATAGAGAGAGTCTGACCTTCGCTACACACCTTTCTCTACCAAGAAACCGATTTGGTTCCGGAGGAGTATTATTTTGAGTATGACAGTTTGTTAATCGTCACGTAAAATAGCAATCCGGATTTGCGTAAACATACCTATTTTGAGGATTTTCCTTTCTGCATTCAGAGAACACTTTCAAAAGTGTCCTATACCCGATCTAGATCTACAATAAAATTAGGTATGTAACTTGCTCTTGATCTCGATGAATAAACGTAGAACAATTCACTCTCGCTGGAAACAGTTCTGGATAATTTTTCTGGGAACGATTGGGGTCATGGGATTAGCCATTTCCAGTTATGCTGTCGTTAGAATTTTTACCATTGTGTCTGCTGACTCTACGATTAATTCACCTTCCAGTCAAGATCCAGTTGAAACTATTGTTTCCGCAGAACATTCTAACTTGAATCCTCAAAAAAAACAAAATCAAGAACAATCTAAACCGAATCAATCTAACTCTAATAAACTTCCACTCTTTTCTCAAATCAATCGTTCATCGGGGTGTAATTCTCAGTCCGGAGAACCGACAGATAATATCATTGAATCATTTTATGGAAAAAGTGCTTATCCTTGGAGTAATAAAATCAAGTGGAACTGTGTTTATAATATTAATAACTTCTCCGGCTCCAGTTTAGTTCAAAAATTCAATAAAGCTAGAGATGCAGCCGCAGCAAATGGAGGTGGCGTTGTCTACTTCCCGGCTGGAACCTATCAATTTACCGAGAATATTGAACTCAAAGACGGTGTGGTTCTGCGAGGAGAAACACCTTCTGTTCAAGACGCGAAATCTTCAGCCTATTCTCCACCTTCTAAATTAATCTTTCCGAAATACGAACCTAAGCTGTCTGGGAATGGTACACCCAACAAAACCGCTTTTAAGAAAATCTCCACCCAAAATCCATTAAAAGATAGTAATATTGGGCTAATCAATTTAGACATTAATCGTGCAGCTATTTCAATTTTAGGAGATATGAACACTCAAACCAGTCAAAATATTGTGGTATTTGGTGTTCGCAGTAATAACGTAGCCCAACCCGATCCAAAAGTTCCCGATCTTTCCTTTCAAGAACCTTGGCAACGATACAGTTATCGCTTCGCTGCTAATATTGAACTCACTGCTTCTGAGAATATTTTAGTTGCGAATAATCGAATTAATGATCAAATTACTGATAACTTTGAACAGCCCGGATATAAACTGAAAACACGAGATAAAAAGTCAGTTATCACCTACGCAGACGGCAAAAAAGCAATCTTTCACTACGGGAATCATTATGGTATTGTTGTCAACCGTTTTGGAAAAGGAGGCGCAGGGTTTCAACTCGCCGCAACTCCTCAAACTGAACCCGGATTATTTCGACCAGGTGTTATGATTCGAGACAATTGGGTTTACCATACGATGAGAGTTGCTATTCATGCTTCCGGTCAAGGTTTAATCATTAAAGACAATCAAATTAGAGACAAAGCGAACAAACGTTGGTGGCTATATCCAACCGGAATGCGAGAAGCAACGGGGGCTGTGACTTTAGAAAATCGAGGCATTGACTGGTCAGGTTGGGATGTTTTAGTTGAAGGAAATGATTATCAAGTTTATCGTCATATTGTCGGAGATACGGGATATTTAAGCGTCGATGGTGAGGGTATTTTGATTCAAGAATGTTGTGGCGGTACTCTCGTTAACGGGGCGACAATTCGCAATAATCAAGGAAATGCTTATATCGGCTTCTACAAAGTGCAAGAAATGCAAAATGTCACCATTGAAAATAATCGAGTCAATAATGCTGATATTTTAGTTCTCGCCGATACTAATAATCGTCCCTATCCAATGAAAGCAGTGAAAGTTCTTAACAATCAAGTTAGCGGTGATATTATTGCGAAAGCCAGTGCAGGCGGTAGTGGAAATATTATTCAAGGAAATACTGGTAGTGGAACCGGAAAAATTGAACATACTTGTTCGGTAGACGTCCGTAAGAATCAAGGATTTGAGGTTCAACCTTGTCAGTAATTGACCCGAACTTTCTCTATATGCGATCGCGCTTGACGGGTGAGTTTAACTGAAAAGCTGTATTTTTAGTCAATCTGGGATCAAATTCTTGAGCTTAAAATAGAAGAGTATCCTTAAATTAATATTGATGGCTGTAGATGTCAAAGCCTTTTTTCAGGCAACAAACCCCGGTAAAACCCTATTTGCAGATGGTCAAGAGATTGACAAAAAATATTATATTGACTTTTCTTCTGTACGAGGTGGACAAGTTATTGAAGACTTGAGAGATAATATTACATTATGGTCGCCAGATGAACCCACCTGTCAACTGTTTACTGGACATATTGGTTGTGGCAAGTCTACAGAACTGCGACGACTCCAAGAACAGTTAGAACAAGAAGGTTTTCATGTCGTCTACTTCGAGTCTGACAAAAACCTGGAAATGGGAGATATCGATATCAGCGATATTTTTCTTTCTATCGCCCAGAAGGTTAGTGAAAGTTTAGAGAAGCTAGAAAAGCTGAACTTGCCTGAACCCAAAGGCTTAAAAGGTTTACTTCAGGGGGTGGCTAAATTATTACAAACGGAAATTGAACTCTCCGCCGAAGGCACAATTCCTGGAGTAGGGAAAGTTGCCGCAAATACTGAGGGTTCGTTCTCCGCCGAAGTCGGTTTACCGGGAGTGGGTCAAGTCAAAGCCTCGGAGAAAGGATTAGAATTTTTGGCGTTGGGAATTGGTAAAATTAGCGCCCAAGCCAAAGCTAGCCCCGAACTCCGCAGTAAACTCAGAGAATATCTCGGCCCTCGTACCAGTGGAGTTATCGAAACCATTAACGAAGAATTGCTAGAACCTGCTAACGAGAAGTTAAAGCAGTATGGCAAAAGTGGGTTAGTGGTGATTGTTGATAACCTCGAAAAAGTCGATAGTTCACCGAAATCCTGGGGACGACCTCAACCGGAATATCTGTTTGTTGACCGAGGTGAACAACTCAGAAGTCTCCACTGTCATCTCATCTATACTCTGCCTTTAGCCCTACGGTTTTCTAACGACTACGGCACCCTGACTCAACGCTTTAAAACTACGCCCCTAGTATTGCCAATGGTGCCAATACAGTTAAGGGATGGTCGCGAATGTGAAGAAGGAATGGCACTTCTCAAACAGTTAGTTTTGGCGAGGGCATTTCCAGATTTAGAGGAACAAGAACGTCTGGAGAAAATAACTGAAATTTTTGATAGCGGGGAAACTTTAGACTATTTATGTCGAATGAGTGGCGGTCATGTACGGAATGTGTTGCGAATGCTGAGTGAGGCGATTAAGAAAGAAAGAGGGTTGCCTATTTCTCGTGAAAGTCTCGATAAGGTGGTTCAAAATTTCCGTAGTGAACGCATTTTAGCAATAGATGATCAGGAGTTAGAGTTGTTGCGTCGAGTGGCTAAAGATAAAAAAGTTACAGGTGATGATGGTTATCAAAAGTTAATTCGGAGTATGTTTGTTTATGAATATCGAGATGCTCAAGGCTCTTGGTTTGATGTTAATCCAATTTTAAAAGATTCCTATGAATTAGAGATTTAATTACCGTTTCCATCTACGCCTCCCTTTCTAAGCTACTGTGTATAGACATCTCGACTTGAATATCAAAATTCTGTACTTTGCCCCCCTCCGCCCCCCAAACTTGGGGGGAACCCGAATCTTCAAGTCCAGCAAAACTATCCCCAAATTTCAAAGTCCCCCAGAATTGGGGGATTTAGGGGGCAATAATAGTCAACTGAACACTTATGTATACACGATAGTTTTCTAAGAGAGGGGTCGGGGGAGAGGTCAAACCAGAAGCCGATTAAATTATAAATATCCCGAATTAAAATTTAGAGATTAGAGGCAACAGAATTAACTTGACTCAGCGTTAAGAAGGTTGTGAATTATGGCAGATTTGAATAGAAACGAGGAATTATTAGAGGAATTAATCTTTGCGCTAGAAATGTCTCAAGGAGAATTCCGGCTGTTTTTAGCTCGTTGTAATTATATCAGTCAACGCGATCGCCTCATTCAACAACTACGAGACTCTTTTTCGGGAAACTTGGCAGAATGGCAGCTTGATGAGTCAACAAAGGAATTATACGCCACCATCCGAAAACAGTTCAAAACTCAACCGCCAGATGCTTTGATGATTTGGGGCTTAGAGGCAGTTAAAGATATTGATAAATTGCTGGTTTCGATTGGATTTGTGCGAGAGGAATTTAGAAAAAATTGTCAGTTTCCGATTATTTTATGGGTTGATGGTGATATTTCTCGTAAATTTATTCGGTTAATTCCAGACTTTGAAAACTGGACGAGCTTAACAAGATTTGAAACCTCAACTGATGAATTAGTGGATTTCATTCAGCAAACCTGTGATAGTGTTTATCAGCAAGTTTTAGAAACAGGTGCGGGAGTCTTTTTAGATAATATTGCTTTAGGTTTGAGTGAATATATTTATTCTGAATTAACCGAATCATGGCAAGTATTAGAGGAACGAGGAATTAGATTAGAACCTGAATTAGAAGCAAGTTTAGAGTTTACTTTAGGTCGAGTTGCTGCTCATTCTAGCGAGGTTTCACTTCAACATTATCAAAATAGTCTCGAATATTGGCAACAGCTTAATAATCCAGTCCGAATTGCTCACACCAATTATTATTTAGGGTTATGGTGGCGCAGTTATGCGGTTAGACATCGAGTTGAAAAAGAAAAAGCTTGTAGTTGCGCTTGTGTCTATTTTCAGGAGTCAATTGAAACCTTTGAGAGAGCAAATCGTCTGGACTTAGCTGCAAAATTTATTAATGCTTGGGGAGAAGTTTTACAAATTTTAGAACGTTGGGATGAGTTAGAAACAGTTGCCAATAAATCTGTTAATTGGAATCAAACTTATGTTGATCCTTTTCGAGAAGCTCGCGCCTATGGTTTTCTTGCAGAAGTTGAACTGGCAAATACTAACTACAAGCAAGCTAAAAAACTCGCTCAAAAAGCACTAAAAATTCTGGTTAATTCCTTATTAAATCTCAGTAAAAAAGAAGATGAATCTGTTGCAGACTGGGAACATTTTTATCATCAGGGCTGGTATTTGTTCGCTGTGGCAAAAGCTGAAAAAGGTTTAGGGAATATCAACACCGCAATTAAGGCTCTGGAACTGGCAAATACAGAAACCAAGCCTGAATACGATCCAGAACTTTATTTAGCTATCCAGAAAGCATTAGAAGATATTTATTATCAACAAAAAGACTATATTAAAGCCTTTGAACTCAAGCAAGAACAACAAAAAATTAAACAGGAATTTGGGTTTCAGGCGTTTATTGGGGCGAATCGATTAAGAGATATAAAAATTAATCTAAATCCCGCTTTACCTTATTTTAATCAACAAAAAAACAAATCAAAAATTACTCAAGAACTATCTGCATCGGGGCGACAGTTTGATGTGGAAAAATTACTAGAACGAATTAGTCGCCCTGACTATAAACTGATTGTCATTCATGGACAGTCGGGCGTTGGAAAAAGTTCGATTTTACAAGCAGGTTTAATTCCAATTTTAGACCATAAATCTATTGATACTCGTGATGTAGTTGTCGTTTTGCAGCGAGTTTATGTGAATTGGATTTCTGGCTTGGGAGAACGTCTAGCCGAACGACTAAGAATAACTCAAAAGTTAGAGGTTAATCCTAAAAATCTGAACTCAATTGATGGAATAGCAACTCAATTGGAACAGAATAATGAGTTGAATTTGCTGACGGTGATTATTTTCGATCAATTTGAAGAATTTTTCTTTGCGAACCTCGAACCCAGACACAAGCGAGAATTTGCTCAGTTTCTTCAGACGTGTTTGAATATTCCGTTTATGAAAATTGTTTTGTCGCTGCGGGAAGACTATATTCACTATCTCTTAGAATTTAATCGCTTAGGAAATCTAGACACCATTAGCCATGATATTTTAAATAAAAATATTCTCTACTATTTAGGTAACTTTTCCCCAGAACAGACAAACTCAATTATTCAAGAACTGACTCAAAACTCTCAATTTAAAATCAATGCAGACCTCCGAGAAAAATTAGTCGAAGACTTGGCGCAGGAGTTGGGAGAAATTCGACCCATTGAGTTACAAATAGTCGGGTCACAACTTCAAGCTGAAAATATTACCACCGTTGAACAGTATCAAGAACTCGGCGATAACCCCAAAGCCGAATTAGTCGAACGATATTTAGCAGAAGTGGTGAGAGACTGCGGTAAAGAAAATGAAAAATTAGCCTGGTTAGTATTGCTACTCTTGACCGATGAAAATAATACTCGCCCATTGAGAACTAAGGCTGAGTTAGTGAAAGATATTCAGTTTCATCAGGAAAGTCTAGAGTTAGTCTTAAAGATTTTTGTGGATTCTGGGTTAGTGTTTTTGTTACCAGATAAACCTACAGAGCGTTATCAGTTAGTCCATGATTATTTAGTGAGTTTTATTCGACAACGAAAAGGAACAGAAATACTCCAAGAACTAAAACAGGAACGGAAAAAACGGCAGCAGTTGCGGAAGTGGGTGGTTAGAGGTTCAGTTGCGGCTTCGTTGGTGATGACGGTATTAGCAGTGGGGATGACAATATTTGGTTTGCAAGCACAAAAGGAAAGTAAACGAGCAGAAAGACAAACGATTATTGCCCAGGCAAATGAGTCGAGAGCGTTATCAATGTCAGGTGAACGATGGGAGGGGCTGATGACTGCGATGAGAGTTAGGCAAAAACAAATGGATGCTAAATTTGAATCCATAGGTGATGCTAGCAAAGTGACAGATGCTCTCGGAGCCGCAGTCTACAACCACAATAAAGAGGAGTTTAGAGAGTTAAATCGTTTTGAGGAACATGAGAGTTCAGTCTATGGCGTAGCCTTTAGCCCTGATGGAGAGACGATTGCTTCTGCTGGTCGTGATCAAACAGTGAAGTTGTGGAACCGCCAGGGACAACTGTTGCAGACTCTGGTGGGGCATGAGAATGATGTCAACGGTGTAGCATTTAGTCCCGATGCAGAGATGATTGCAACTGTTAGTGATGACAACACGGTGAAGTTGTGGAACCTCCAGGGACAATTATTGCAAACTCTGGTGGGGCATGAGAATGATGTCAGGAGTGTAGCATTTAGTCCTGATGCAGAGATGATTGCAACTGCAAGTAATGACAACACGGTGAAGTTGTGGAACCTCCAGGGGCAGTTGTTGAATACTGGTGTCCCTCCAAAGTCTTC
>JBCBCI010000025.1:0-76797 GCA_038530755.1 Cyanobacteria bacterium J06592_8
CACTCCTCTCGCCCAGTTCTTAGCAACTTTTTTAGCCAGTGAAGATGCTCCTCCCACAAAAAATGTTAGCTCTGCCGCTTATGCGAGTGAAGAATGGACAACAGAACAGGTAACACTTTTAGTCAAAAAAGGTGTAAGTCATTAAAAGAAACACTGAAAGTTGCCTTGCAGTCAGTTTTGAGTTTAAGCGCATCTCAATTTATTTTTTAGATAAACTTTGCATTTTGAGATGCCCTTTTCTTCCTGAAGATTAAGCTATTTATTTAGAGGTGCAGCCATGACTTGGAGTTTAAGCCGAACTACTTTCAACCGAAACATCGCCGTTGTTATTGGCATCAACAATTATCAAAATGGAATTCATCGCCTAAAAACTGCTGTTAATGATGCCGAAGCCATTGCCAATCTTTTAGAGCAAGAATACAAATATCAAACTATTCGTCTCTTTCCAGGTGAACATAAAGATTCTTGTGAAGCAACTTTAGCCGAATTCAATCAACTTTTGTTTGAAACATTACCTAAAAAAATCAAGCCAACAGAAGGCGATCGCCTCTTATTTTATTTTGCTGGACATGGCATTGCTCGTAATAGTGAAGACGGGCCAGCTGGAGCCATGATTCCTCAAGACGCTCAGTTAGGACAGTGGGAAACTTATCTCCCAATGAAGAAGCTAAATCAGGCACTTTCTCAACTTGAATGCCATCATTTATTAGTGGTATTAGATTGTTGTTTTGCGGGGAACTTTCGGTGGTCAAGTCATCGTAATGTAATTCCAGAATTAGAAACTATTCACCGAGAACATTATGACCGCTTTATTCGCTATCCGGCTTGGCAAGCGATTACCTCCGCCGCTCATAATCAAGAAGCTTTAGATTATACTGATGAGCGAGGAATTGACCCCAATTCTCAGCATTCACCTTTTGCAAAAGCTCTGATTAATGGCTTAAAAGATCTCAAAGCAGATTTAACTGGAGATGGTGTGATTACTGCTCCTGAACTTTATTTATATCTGCGCGATAGTTTGATGGATAAAGATGGCTTGAGTGAATTACAAACAGCAGGACTGTGGCCGTTACAAAAGCATGACCGAGGAGAGTTTATCTTTACTTTACCTGGTTTTGTACCAGAGAAATTAAAACCCGCTCCAGAACTCAAAACAGAGAACAATCCCTACCGAGGTTTGGAATCTTTTGATGAGAAACATAGCGAACTCTTTTTTGGTCGAACTGAGTTGATCGAAAAATTACAGGAGTTTATCAAAGATAAGGCACTCTCAATTGTTCTGGGTGCTTCGGGTTCAGGGAAATCAAGTTTAGTCAAGGCAGGATTAATTCCTAAATTACGACAAGATGAAACTGAAAAATGGTGTATTTTGCCTCCCATTCGTCCCGGTGAAACTCCCTTAATTGCCTTAAACAATGCGTTGACAGAAGCTAATTTTCTAGAAGTAATATTTACAAATCCACAGCAAAGTTTGGCAAGCAGTATTAAGAACTGGGCGAAAGACAACCCGAATACAAAGCTATTACTCTTTATTGACCAAAGCGAAGAAATTATTACCCTTTGTCAAGATGAGGAAAAACGTAAACAATTTTTCCAACAAATACTGACAGCTATTGATACTCATCGGGATAAATTACGAGTTGTTCTCTCTCTGCGCTCTGACTTTGAACCCCAAGTTCGAGATGTAGGTTTTCAGTTTATTCCTCAAGGCTATAGCGTCAAGCAAACAGAGCTTAAAAATCGCTGGAAAAACGGACGATTTATGGTCTCTCCGATGACAAGAGGAGAACTGCGCGAAGCCATTCAGAAACCCGCAGAAGCACGGGTAATGTTTTTTCAGCCCCAAGAACTGGTCGAGGAAATTGTTGATGAAGTGGCGGATATGCCGGGTGCTTTACCTCTACTTTCTTTTGCCTTGAGTGAACTGTATCTCAAGTATTTAGCGCGACAACGACAGGCAAAAATTGATGGAATCATCATTGAGCGGACAATGATTCAAGAAGATTATCAAGAATTAGGAGGAGTGATTCTATCTCTGACTCAAAAGGCGGATGAAGAATATCAAAAATTAATTAAAAAAGATTCAGCTTACGAGCAAATAATTCGTCATGTTATGCTGCGAATGATTGCTCTAGGTGGAGGAGAATTAGTCCGTCGGCGTGTGCCATTATCCGAACTAGAATATCCACCGGAAAAACAAAAGTTAGTTGATGCAGTCATCGATAATTTTACAGCAGCACGGTTACTGGTGAAAGGAAAAGATTCCGAAGAGAAAGATTATGTAGAACCGGCTCATGATGCTTTGGTCTCGGGATGGCAAAAGTTATTAATTTGGAAGCAGGAGTATGAGGAAAGTTTACTGTTGCAACGGCGATTAACTGTGGCGGCTCAAGAATGGGATGAGCGAGTAAGAAATAAGCCCGAAGAAGCACAGAAAGGAATTCTAGACAAAGCTGCTCCGGTCTTAGATTGGTTAGATGGACGACTTTTGACTATTGAAAGCAAAGTGAATGAAATTCCGGCTCAATTATCTCAAGTATTGGGGCAATTGCAGAATCAAAAAAAGTCTTCCGAAGAGAAAGATGATCAACAAAAGTCATCGAGCGAGAAATCTAAACAGTTTTTGTGGAATGGGAATCCTTATCTCAATGTATTGAATGAAACATTAGACTCAAAAGAGAATTGGTTGAATCAAACAGAAGTTAAGTTTGTCAAGCAAAGCACTTTGCAAAGGCGAAAAAATGTTAGCTGGCGGTGGCGAATTGCGATCGCAGTTATTGCAGGACTGAGCGGATTGACGACCTGGTCGTTAATTAACCTTAGACAATCAACAATCAACCAAATGTTGACTAATCGTGAATCGGCTGAAAGAGATTTGCAGTCAAATCAACTCATTTTAGATGCTTTAATAGATGGTGTTTCGGCTGTAGATTTCTTTAAAAATCACTGGCTTTTAAAATTTTATCCACCCGAAGAAAGCCATAAAATTGAAGCTGTAAAAACACTACGAAAAGCAGTTTATACCGTTCGGGAATACTATAAACAATCAGGTTTTCCAAGTGGAGTTGCAAATATTTTTTGGGAAAAAGAGGGTCTGTTACTCATTGCAAGCACCAAAGAGGACGGAACTGTTCAAGTCTGGGATAGACAAGCTCGAAAATTAGCTGAGTTACCCGGAAGTCAGGACTCAGTTTGGCAGGTGAGTTTTAGTCCCGATGGTAGTCAGCTTGCAATTGGTACGAAAAGAGGTGCTATTCTACTCTGGGATTGGGAAAGCCAACGACAGGCAAGGATACTACAACAACTTCAATGCCAAGATTTATGTTGGATTGAAAGTCTGCATTTTAGTCAGAATGGTAGCCAACTTGTAAGCGTAAACGAAGGTATTGCCCGTTGGTGGGATTTATCGAGGAACCGATATCGAGAGTTCAAAATTCCTCAACATGAAATCAAAACTGCTGGCTTTCAACCCAATGATGAATTACTACTGGTCACTACCAATTCAGAGAGGAGAGTCAATGTATTTAACTCCTCTTTGCAAAAGTTAAGTGAAAGTAAGCCGTTTCCAATGTCAATTGATGGGGTTCTCCTTAGTGAGAGTAGTGAGAAATTAGCTATTACCTATGGAGGAGGGAGAAGCGTCGCCGGAAGTGAAAGTGAGTTGTGGGAATGGCGGCAAGATTTTCTACGAAAGCTGCCTGCTAGAAGTACTGGCATTAATTTTAGCCCAGATGGTAAAAAGCTAGCGACTACAGGGTTTAATGAAGGAACGATACACTTGCAGGATTTAGAAACTAGAAGAACTTTTCAACTTGAGGGACATCAAGGTGATATTGCTGATTTTAATTTTCGCTCCGATGGTGAAGTTCTTGCCAGTGTGAGTGCTGATGGAACCCTCCGACTCTGGACTTTAGAAAATCAGCCGTTAAGTCAATCCCAACCTATCCAAAATAAGGTTAATAGTCTTACCTTTAGCTCGGATGGTAAATTGGTGGCAATTCAAGCATCAGAAGATCGGACTATCCGCTTGTTAGATTTATCCGGAAAATTAGTGAAGAAATTCAATGGGAAATACCCCATTTTCAAGAACTTACGTTTCAGCTCAGATAACCAAAAATTGGCTACTCTCAGTGAAGACGGAACGGTGGGTATATTGAATCTATCGAATCAGCAATATCGAGAATTTAGTGGAGAATATAACTCTGAAAGTCACCTAAGCTTCAGTCCTGATAGCAATAAGCTAGCAGTCACTGGATATGAGGATGGTTGGAAAGTTTATGTTTTGAATGTGTCTTCAGGTCAGATAGTTCAAGATTTTCCTTCATCTCAATTTATGTTTGATAAAAACTTGATTTGGTATTCAAATCACCAAATTATATTAGCCGGTCCATATCAAATGACTAGAGCTTACAGAAGTATTGTCTTGTTAGATCTAGAATCAGGACGACAACTCCAAACGTTTACCGAAGGTCTTAGAAGGGTTGAAATCTCCGACACCAGTTTTAATGATGACGGGAGTTTAGTTGCTTTTGTCGGAACCCATGGCACAGTTCATCTATGGTATATGGACGGGACTAAGATGGCAGAATTTCAAGATCATGACGGTAAAATTGAAAGCGTGATTTTGAGTCCTGATAGCAGTATGTTAGCAACGATCAGTGAGGATGGCTACGCCAAATTATGGAAAATTGGCCAGTTAGACGATTTACTGATTAAGGGATGCGATCGCATATCGGACTATTTAAAGAATAATTCTGAGCTTGAGAAAAGCGATCGCCGTTTATGTGATGGCGTTCCTTCCCTAGATAGAAATAGCCAGAATAATTTTCGAGCCTATTTTTGAGTAGAATAGATTTAGGATAGTAAATCCTGATTGATTCCGTTAGCAGAATTTTGACTATTCAAATCAACTATTGAGGCTTGCCACCAAGTTGTATACGCACAAACTTTTAAAGACCCTAAATCTTTAAAATCACGAATATCAACCGGAAGATAACCATTTATGTATGAGAATATCGAGAGTAACTATAAACAAGCAAATTGAAGATATAAAGACTGAAATTCTCACTATCATTGAGGTAGAGTGGTGGGGGAAGTGATTGAACTTCGGGGGTTCCCCGAACTTTTCTTGAGATGACAACAAACGTCACGTAACAAAACGCAATGATTAGCGAATGTCGGAGTTAGAGGATTTTGATATCCTAAAGATTAAACTTGACTCTGATTTTTCTGGGATAATTAAAACTTTAAAAGTTGAAATATTTTTCAACAACTGGATGTATCTATGGCAAGACCTAACTACGGCCCTCAGTCGAAAAAACGCACAAAACGTGTTCTGGAAGTCTTAGTCGCCTATGCTAACGGTGAATTTGAAAATGGCTATCAATATGAGTCACAAATTCGGGTAAACTGGCAAACCGAGAAGCAATTAGTTGTCCGAACGAAGGTGAGATATCTCGAAGCCTTGATTGCTGAAACTATTACAGAAGAAAAGTTAAGTTCAACCCAGATTAAAGAAAGTCTCAAACGCCTCCAAGATTTTCTGGAAATATTAGAAGATAATCGCTGTTCAACTCAAGGATCGGAAAATTGGCATTTTACAATCAAATTATGGCACAATCGATTTGATCTGATCGAGAATTTTGCTGAATTTGATCGACAATGGGAACAACGGCGATCGCTGAAATCAAAACAGGTAACAAAGGAAATTTCACCAACACAAACTCCTGAGATTTTACCTGATAATAATCATAAAAATGATCATAGCGAAAGTCAACTGCAATCGCGAAGCGTGACGTTAGTTGTATCGCGTCAAGACTGGGGAGAAGCCCCAAATTGTACAGAGTTTTATGATCGAGAAACAGAACTTTCTACCCTCAAAACCTGGATTCTCAAACAAAACTGTCAGTTAGTCACCGTATTAGGGATGGGCGGAATGGGAAAAACCGCACTTTCTGTCAAACTCGCCCACGATATTCAAGACGCATTTTCTGGTGTAATTTGGCGCAGTCTTCGTAATGCACCTCCCATTGAAAAAATATTGGCAGAATTCTTACAATTTCTCCTAAATCTTCCTAGCCCCGTCACCCGCAATATTAAGGGTAATTCTGAAGACTTTAATTCTAATTCCCCCCAGAATTGGGGGGCGAGGGGGGCGAAACTTCCCACAACTGTAGATGAGCAAATTTCCCTATTAATTCAATCTCTTCAAAACACTCGATGTTTACTGATATTAGATAACGTTGAATCAATTCTAGATAGTCAGAAACGGACAGGAAATTATCGAGAAGGCTATGAACGCTACGGACAACTTTTTAGAAGTATTGGCGAAACTCAACATCAAAGTTGCTTGCTGTTAACCAGTCGAGAAAAACCAAAAGGAATTGGATTTCGAGAAGGCAACAATCAACCCATCCAATCTTTGCAACTCGAAGGCTTAAAATCTACGGGCGGTCAAGAAATCTTAAAACAAAAAGGCTTTCAAATCTCTCCCGAAGATGCCCAAACTTTAATTAATTCTTACGGTGGAAATCCACTGGCTTTGAAGATTGTCTCTACAACAATTTCTGAACTCTTTGCAGGAGATATTGCTGAGTTTTTAGCCGAGGGAACGATTATTTTCGGGGATATTGCTGATTTACTCGATCAACAACATAGTCGGTTATCTGCGCTTGAACAACAGATTATGTACGGGTTAGCAATTCATCAAGAATGGATGTCTTTGTCTCAAATTAAACAAGCTTTAGTCACAACTGTTTCCCAACGAGATTTACTCGAAGCTTTACAATCTTTGCAACAGCGATCGCTGATCGAGAAACAATCCGCTCAGTTGACTCAGCAACCTGTTGTCATGGAGTATATCATAGCTAAACTCATTGAGCAAGTTGTTCAAGAACTCATCACTGGAGAATTACATCTATTTGAAACTCATGCGTTAATAGAAGCCACAACTAAAGACTATTTAAGAACGGCTCAAATTCGTCTGATTCTTAATCCGATTAGTGAACAACTCCTCAGTTATTTTTCTCATCCAGAAGCCGTTTATCAATGCTTAAATCAACACTTAGAAAACTTGCGTTTAGCTTCTCCTCAAAAACGCGGATATACAGCCGGAAATCTTCTCAATCTTCTAATTCACTTAAAATTACCGCTTAATACTCTTGACTTCTCTAATTTAACAATCTTACAAGCTTATCTACAAGGTGTAAACTTACATCAAGTTGACTTTTCTCATTCAATTCTCAATCAATGTGTCTTTACTCAAACCGTTGGCGGTGTTTTATCAATTACCCTCAGTCCAAATGGAGAATTATTAGCGACTGGAATTGACCAAGATATTGTCTTCTGGGAAACTCAAGAAGGTCGATCTTTATCGATATTATCCGGACACAAAGCTTGGGTAATGGCAGTTGTATTTAGTCCGGACAATAAATTACTAGCGAGTGGAAGTAATGACCAAACTATTCGACTTTGGAATAGAGAAACTGGACAATGTTTGCAGACTTTACGCGGTCATAACAGTCGGGTTCAGTCTATTGTATTTAGTGAAGATGGGACAATGATTGCCAGTGGAAGTAATGATAAAACTGTGCGGATTTGGGATATTGAAACGGGAGACTGTTTACAGGTTTTAGAAGGACATCATCAACGAATTTTAGCCATTACCTTTAATTTATCTCAAGGATTAATCATTAGTAGTAGCGACGATGGAACTGTTAGATTTTGGGAAATTGAGACGGGAAAATGTGTACGAATTTTAGAAACACAAGTGAATTGGACCGCCTCAATGGCACTCAGTCCAGAAGGTAAAATATTAGTAACAGCGAGTGATGGAAATTCGGTAAAATTTTGGGATGTAGAAACGGGAAATTGTCTGCAAACTTTAGCAGAATATCAAGAACGAGTCTGGACGGTAGCCTTTAGTACAGATGGTCAAAAACTTGCTACTGGAAGCAACGACCATAGGATAAAAATTTGGGATATTCGCACGGGTGACTGTCTGAAAACTTTACAAGAACATCGTCATTTAGTCTGGTGGGTTGCCTTTAGTCCCGATGGTGAAACTTTAGTCAGTGCGAGTCAAGATCAAAGCGTTAAATTTTGGCACGTTTCATCAGGTCAATGCTTAAAAACCTTAGATGCTTATAGTAATTGGGTTTCGTTTGTGACGTTTAGTCCAGATGGTAAAACTCTCGTTAGTTGTAGTGAAGATGGTCTAGTTAGACTCTGGAATATTTCGAGTCAAACTTGTGAGAAAACCTTAATAGGTCACACCAATATTGTTTCCTCAGCTGCTTTTCATCCCCAGGGGAAACTGTTAGCAACGGCGAGTGATGATAGTACCGTGAAACTTTGGAATATCGAAACGGGAAACTGTTTAAAAACACTCTGGGGTCACGACAGTTGGGTTCATTCTGTTAGTTTTAATTGTGAGGGGTTACTAGCGACAGGAAGCCGCGATACAACGGTGAAACTTTGGGATATCGAAACGGGAGAATGTTTGCACACTTTTACCGGACATCTGCATCGAGTCAAGTCAGTGGCGTTTAGTCCCGATGGAAAAATATTGGCTTCAGCCAGTGATGACGGTACCCTCAAACTCTGGGATATTCAGTCGAGAAATTGCGTACAAACTTTTGAAGGACATACCGACTGGGTGTTATCGGTGGCGTTTAGTCCGGATGGGAAAATGTTAGTGAGTGCAGGAAGCGATCGCACGGTTAAACTATGGTACGTTGAAATGGGAAACTGTTTGCAAACCTTGCGGGGACATCGACAACCTGTGCGATCGGTAGTATTTAATCATAATGGTAGCCTAGCGATTAGTAGCAGCGACGATCAAACCGTGAAAGTGTGGAACGTATCAACTGGAGACTGTATTCATACTTGCGAGGAACATCTCCAAACCGTTTGGTCTGTGGCTTGTTGTCCAGATAGTGAAATTTTCGCTAGCGGCGGTGACGATCAAACCATTAAATTGTGGGAAATGAAAACCGGAAAATGTTTAAATACAATGAGATTAGATCGACCCTACGAAGGCTTGAATATTACCGGAACAACAGGTTTAACGTCGGCGCAGAAAGTCGCGTTGAAAGCATTAGGTGCAATCGAAGAATAATTGTAGTAGAATACTAAAAGTTTAGGTAAAATCGGGTGCGATTTCTACGATGAATGAAGACGAAAAAAAATCCAATCAAGACAATCCAAATCCAGAAGAACCTTCTCAATCTCGTGGCGACCCCGGACGGACAGATAGAGGTCCCTCACAACCCACACCGAGAAGTCCAGGGAAAGTAGACCGAGGCCCAACTTCTGATGAAAAGATCGAACCTGATGACCCCGGACGGACAGATAGAGGCCCTAGTTAGTTAGTGATCAGTTACATCTTGGATTCGTAATTGCGCTTTAGCACACCTATCAAATATGTTATTCTCTGCTAGAGAACAACTCCGCTTGGAATTGTAAATAATTTCTCTTACCTATTCCCTGTATACTGTCTACTGTTTACTGTTAAAACTGTTCGTTGAACAACATTCCCATAAATTGCAGCGAGTAGCAACCATCCCAAAGTATTCACCCGAAAATCATAAAGGGTTACATCTAATAAATTGAACAATACACAAGCTGTAAAGGCGAGTCCGTAGCTAAAGAAAATTAATCGGTCTTCTGGGGAAATCTTTTGTTGAAGGCTAACCCTAATTGCTTGAGCTAAAATCCAACCAACAATACTAAAAAAGAGTAACGTCGCCGGAATTCCCACTTCGGCTGTCATCATTAAAAATAGGTTGTGAGGATGACCCATCCAAACGTTCATCTGGCTTTCATAGAGGGCGGTAAAATTTCGGAGTCCCCAACCTGTGAAGGGTTTTTCTTGGGTTAAATTCCAGGCGAACTTCCATTGAGTGACGCGGAGAGTTTCAACGGGACGTTCAAAATTTTGGTCGGTCAGTCTTTGCCAAAAATAGGCGGGAACAACCACTCTCAAGCCGTTTTGTAGGGGAGAGGGGGCAAATGCAGCACCAAAAATAGCAGCGACAGCAGCAATAACTAAGGCTAAAATAATCCACCATCCTAAATAGACGGCGTAGGCGACTCCCGAAAACACCATGAGTCCCCAAGCATTACGAGAGTTCGTGAAAATTAAAGCAATGGTAACACCAAATAAAGCCGTAGCCAGAACAACCAGAGGTTTGAATTTTGGGTTAATTGTTTCAAATTTAGTCTCAGGTTTAGCCTCAATTTTAGCCCGCCAAATTGGAAGCCGTTCGATGAATAATCCTAATCCTAAGATTAAGACAATCACAAGATAAATCGCTAAAATATTAGCGTACATGAATACAGAAGACATTCGCTCAGGCGGACTGCCATTGAGAACAATAACCCAACCGAAAAATCCTTTGAGTTGTTCAATTCCTGACCATCCGAGAAAATATTGACCTAAGCCTAAAATGACAATTGGGATAGAGGGGAGCAGTAAAATCCAAGCAATTCGACGAAGTTGAGAGCAAGTTTGAATCAGAGTTGCAAGTCCGGCGAAGACTAAAAAGTAAGGAATAAAATTTGAGAGTCCAATCCAAGCATCTGTTCGATTTTTAGCAAAACTGGCAGTTACAATCAATAACAGACTTAAAATAGCTAAGGCTTGATGAACAGGTTGACGAATAATAAATTGATGCTTTTTGACCCAAGTTAGAAAACTCGCAAAAATAATCGTTAGTCCTCCCCAGGTCGGGAGAAGCGGAAACAGAAATAATCCGACTTGAAAACAATTCCAAGCCCCTTGGAGTTTAGGTTCAGGATGTCGCGTTAGAACAGACACAGCAGTTTTTCTAAATTATGGGTTCCCAAGCCCACTCTGAACGAGTCAGGCGAATTTGTGCCAAGGTAAAAATTGTTGGAATAATTCGAGCATAATTTGTTGAGATGGTCTTCCAACCCACGTCGGCGACAAACCAAGTCCACAACATGGGGCCAAGAAGGGCAAATACACTGCGAGTTGCACCATAACGGGCGGCGTTTACAGCCATTCCTCGTTTTGCCATCTGAACCGCCACATAACCTTGTAACTGAGTGGCTGCGGTCGTTCCACCCTGAACAATTGCTTGTTTAGCGACTTGGTATTTTGCAAAATGTAGTGCAAACTGACGAGCGAGTTGTTGCAGTACCATCGGTTGTACAATAGTGCTCAGTGCGATCGCGCTTCCGGCTTTAAATAGAGTACCGAGCGGATCTTTTTGAGCCAATAAAGGGAGTGGTTGTGGAGATTTAGATTCAGCCAGAGCCGTTTGAATGCGTTCAGTTAAAGCTTGTTGTTCGGAGGTTGGTAAACGTTTCCAAGCTCGACCGAGCAAAAACAGAAAGATTTCCGCCTCTAAGTCTGTTGTAGAGAGCGTTTTGGAATAGGATATTTTCAGATAGCGACAGACTTGAATTAGGGCTTGACGATAGGTGACTTGGTGAGTGCGTCCTCGCAGTACCGTTAACCCATCTGCGGCTAAATACTGAAATCGTTGTTCAAGTGCATCTAACCACGCCTCACGGTCACGACTTTGGATGTCAATGGGTTGAGGGGTATTGAAATAGTCTAAGGGGTTAAACCTACGGCTGAACAACAGTTCGGTTAGTTGCTCTAACTCCTCTTCGGTTGCCAGTTCTAATGCTCCTCTGAGTTCATCCAAAATTCAGACCCTCCTAACCCAAAAGTGACTTCTAAACAATTACTTATAGTGTAATATTCTACATGGGATTTGTGCGGAAATGGAATAGTCACCCAAAGGTATCCAGTTACACCAAAATCTCTGAACCTTAATTTTTTCAAGTCATTGTTCGTTCAGGCACTCAGGCTCAGAGCTATAAATATTAGAAATACAAATAATTATCAAGCTTTTCTAGACTAATTTTGCTCAAATCCTGAAAATAAAACTTAAAATCAAATCACTCTCAAATTTTATTTAGGTACGAGATTAACCGAGTCGTCACGAAGCTAAATCGCGCTCAATTGAGTACATTGCCCTTTCTGCTTCGACTGGAGAGTTTATGTTTGTTGAAGTTTTTGTTGAATCCACTGATAGAAAATTGAGGAAATGTTAAGTTTTTGTAGAGTCGCGATCAAAGTGAGATGTTCAATGAGATGATTAAAAGTCCGAGAATGTATTCAAAACCTGAAAAATGAGTGCTATCGAGAAAAACTGTGTGATTGTTCCGGTTGATTTTGGAGAACTCTGTGTCAAGGCGATCGCAACTGCGTTAGAATATGTAAACTCTCCTAATCAAGTTCATCTTATTCATGTATTAGACGCTCTCTCTCCCGGCGATCCAGCGATGATTTGGAAGACCTTAGATGACGAAACGCGCAAGAAAAATGTGAGTCAAAAGTTTGAGGAAATTTTAGAAGCGTCTGGGTGGGAAGGGATGGAAATTTATATAGAAGTTGGACATCCTTCCGAAAAAATAGTTGACTTTGCTGAAGAAAAAAGCGCCGATTTAATTGTAATTCCCACTCATGGACGCCGAGGAATTAGTCGATTTATGCTGGGTTCAGTCACCGAACGAGTCATTCGGTTTGCTCCTTGTCCGGTTTTAGTCCTACGATAATAGAATCATTACATTTAACCTGAATTGAATTATCCAAAATTTAACCCAAGCTAAATGTTTATTTAACCTCAAAGGTGTAGGGTAAGGTGTAAGCATTCACAAAGGTCTTATCGTGACGATCTCTAAGCTTGCTATACTTCCTTCTCATACAAAATCCCGTGATTTTGGTAAGCGCGATCTGATTCCACTCTGGCCTGAGACTTTGTGGAAGATAGAAACTGGAATTGTTCGGACTGTTACCTGGAATGAGGAAGGAAACCAAATCAGCTTAGGATACTGGGGGACTGGAGATGTGATTGGTCAACCTTTATCACGACTCGACCCTTTTCAAATTGAGTGTTTGACCCCTGTCAGTGTAACTTTGATTCCGCCTCAACAGTGGTCACAGGAGTTGGATTCTATTCTTTCTCATATCCAACAAGCTCAGGAACTTCACAGTATTGTTCAAACTCAAAGCACTGATTTAAAGGTATTGAATTTCCTGCATTGGTTAGGGAAAAAGTTTGGAATTGAAACCGAATCTGGACTATTAATTGATGTACGTCTGACTCACATAGAAATTGCAGATGTGATTGGAATAACGCGAGTGAGTGTGACTCGCATGATGCAGAAACTAGAACGACGTGGAATTATCCATCGCCCTCGCCGCCATTGTATAATTTTAAAATCAAGTAAAATAACAACAGGTTCACAAATTCAGTCAATCTCAAACCCTATGTAGAGATTTTAATCCTTGACATCTGATACCGACGAGACAACAGTTTACTAAATTTTATCGGCTGGGAGTGCCGATTTGCGGTAAGCTAGAGTTCAAATTGAGAAGGTCAGATTTATGCGATCGCGAATCTTTCCCAGTATTTTACTTGTCGGTTTAATTAGTTTTCTGACTTGGGTCTGGACTCCGCCTGCTTTAGCCTTGATTCCTGTAGAAGTTTCCGATTTAAGCCTGGAAGACTGTCCGCCTGAACTCTCTGAAGGGATGATTTCCAGCTTCTCTTCCCAAGGTGCGAACTGTTATATGATCGTCGGAAAAGCCAAGAACAGTTCTGGAAAATATATCGTAGATGCTGATGTCTTTGGTCGGATCTATGACGTGAATGGAAATCGAGTCATGGAAAATCGAACTCGTTTTGGAAGTATTAGCGAAGTTCCTCCTGGTGAGACTGACTTCGAGATCAGAATTTCTATTCCGACTAACCTTAAACCTCCGTTTAGCCTGAAAAAATTTAAGGCTTCTGGATTTAAAAATCCAATCGGTCGTTAAATTAGCTAAAAACTAACTGAATGTCTGAATTTCAATTTGGGTTGAGTTCTTTCGACTAAATTCAGGTTGGGTTAGGAATCTTCCGCGCCCAACCTAACTTCATCTTTTTGACTACACAAGGCTATACAAAAGCTGAGGAATAATTCCAGCAACAAATTGTAAGAGAAAAATGGCGATAATCGGTGAAAAATCGATTCCTCCCAAGGGCGGAATAATAGAACGAAATAGATTTAAGTAGGGATCGGTTAACTGACTCAGAACAGAAAAGAAAGGATTACTCCAATCTACATTCGGAAACCAGCTTAACAAGATTCTAACGAAGATCAGAACCATATAAATTTGTAGAAACTGCGCTACGGTTTGAGCCAGTAGTAGTATTGGGGAACTCATAGAATTTTTTTGATTTTTTACTCAACAATCAATTTGACCTGATTCAATGATATATTATCACATCCGAGCTGTTGTAAAGTTTGAGCTCAATTGACCCTCAGACATCTTCTCGCAAGGACTCTGAATTTTCAGGAGAGATATTACCATTAACACTGCCAAGCTGTTGACGAACATCATCAATCGCCTGGTTGAGTTGAGCGATTTTATCCTCCAAACTCAAACGAGCCAGTTCCATATTCTCCGCATCCGGTTGACTCAACTTCTTGTTCCCAGTCTTTCCCTCTAACTGTTGACCTCCTGAGTTCTCGTTGGAGAGTCGTGATGCGAGTACAACGCCCAAAACTCCACCGACTAGACTCCCCAAAGTGGTTCCAATGATCAATCCGCTCGTAAACCCTTCTCGATTACTCATATACCGTCTTCTCTTCTCAATATTTATATTGTATCGTTGCTGAACTTCTCAACTAACAGCTTAACTATGTCCCACTAGGTCCCAAAAGTGCGATCGCCTGCATCTCCCAAACCGGGTACAATATAGCCATTCTCATTCAGCCCTTCATCAATAATCGCGGTGTAAACCTTCAGATTCGGATAAACTTGACTCAACTGCTGCAAAGCCGGAGGAGCCGCTACAATTGAAATAATTCGTGTTAACTCAGGATCTACACCCCGCTTTGTCAATTCTTCCATCGCTGCCATAATGGTTCCACCTGTCGCCAACATCGGTTCACTGACTAAAACACGAGTCTGAGGATCAAAGGCTTCAGGAAGTTTATTGAGATAGCAGTTAGACTCTAAGGTTTCCTCGTTGCGAACCATACCCAAATGATATACAGACGTTAGCGGAACAACAGTTTGAATGCCTTCCATCAGAGCCAATCCCGCCCGCAAAATCGGAATCACCGCCAGGGGAACTTGAGGATTAACGTAGGTAGCTGGACATTCAGCTAAGGGAGTTTGCACTGTTGTTTCGACAGTGGGTAGCCAGTCTCGCACCGCTTCATAAGTCAGCCATCGTCCTAGTTCTGTCATTGCAGATCGAAAAATAGCTGATGGTGTGTTAGCATCACGAGCCACTGCAAGCCAATGCTTGATCAGAGGATGGGGCGGAACATAAATACGCAGTTGCAAAGCCATGAGCCGATTGGGTCTGCTGGAAGTCCTCAACTATCATACCTCGACAGGGTTGCCGATTTGCTGAAGTTGAGAAAATTCTCTTGATTCTCTGTCGGAGTCTCCCCAAGAATTTCTGAAATCTTTCTCCAAATACTTGACAAATTTTTTCAATAAGCTTATATTAAGTTCTAGTGTTCTCCTCTCAAAGGATCGGCAGACGGGACGGCAGGTATTGCATCGTTCCCGTTTTTGTTTGTATTAGAAAATTGGACAAAGCTCAATTACTCAAATATCCACTTGATAAAATCACTCAGTTATATAGCTTTGGGTTAGGGAGTCGGCAACAGAAAAAGCTTTTGAATTTGTTAATATACAAAAATCCCCCTTGTGTCGTTGGGGGATGTTCTAGGAGCGCTTTGTTTGGCTATCTTTAATTTATCTAATACAGCTTTCAGCAGACTTCACCCACATGGATGAATTGTGTTAAATGTATAAATGCTTTTGAGGCTGTACTTGTCTGCATACAACCTTTCTGGCTAATTTGAATAACTAACTGGGGCGGAAGGATTCGAACCTCCGAATGTCGGGACCAAAACCCGATGCCTTACCGCTTGGCGACGCCCCATTACATAACCATTTACTATTATAGCAGCATTACCGGGAAAAGTGTCAAGTATTTTCCGGCAAAAATTTAACACTTGATTAAGAAAGAGGCAAAACATAACGACTGCTACATTTTGCCCGATTCTAAGGATAAAGCTAGAGTGCGATTGCCTTAGCTGAGATAATGAGCAGGCAATGGCTAATTCTCCAGAAAAGTTGTTAGATCTCGATCAGCTCATCAGTCGTAAATAAGCCATCACGGAATTTCACAAACTCAATATTGATGAGAGTGTCTTGCTGACTGGCTCCAGTGACAATCAGGTCATCACCTGCTTGAGCAAAGCTGAAATTATTACTCGAAGCACGATACTCAACAACATCACCAATGACCGTGTAGGGATTACCACGAAGGTCAACAAACTCAGTTTCGCGATCGCGACGACCGACCTCATCTTGACCATCGAAGATATTATTCTGACCATTACTGATGAAGCGATCATTACGCTGAGTCCCCGTCACATTCTCAACTCCTCGAACTGTATCCGTCCAAGTCAGAGGATTATTGGTGCTAGAATGCTGGAACTGATTAGTCCGCAGGTTAGCATCAAGTCCGGCAATCGTACCGAATACGCCATTAATTGCCAGGTCAGAGTAGTCTGCGGTATCATTGCCTGCGCCACCAGTTAAAACGTCATTACCCACATCTCCATTGAGGATATCATCTCCGCTCTGACCTCGGATATCGTCATTACCGTTTTTACCGAGAAGTGTATCATTGTCTGCTCCTCCAATAATGAGGTCATCTTTGCTGCCTCCGAAGATCAGGTCATTGCCTGCACCACCTCGGAGTTCACTGACTTGACCATCAAAGTCTTGGAAACGGTCAACGCGATCAGCCGCTAAAACATCATCACCGCCACCACCGCGAATGATATCACCACCGCGACCCCCTTCAACAGTATCATCACCGCCACGAGCGTTAATGGTATCGTTACCGTTGTTGCCAGAGATAATATCCTGATCGGGTGTACCTGGTAGATTATCATCATTGCGAGATCCGTTAATGATGTTAGGCTCAGGAGAGGTTAAATCTAAGCCAATAATCACAGGATCGTGGTCAGAAGTTCGGAACGGCTCTTGACCATTAAATAAATTTGGATTACGAGGTTCTGGCTCACCATTAACAAAAATATCGAGGTTATAGTCTAAGGCATCCGGTTCAGCCGCGTTGATACGCCATTCAGTTGTACCTGTAACTTGAGGTAGCAGTGCAGGATTTGCTAAACCGTAGTCGAGATAGCCGAACTGACCATCAAAAACGAAAGAGGAAGCATCATTTCCGACAAATTCTTCAACGAGATCGGTATAACCTTCTCCTTCTAAGAAAGTAATCGGATCTTCCTCGGCGTAAGCGTTAAGATCTCCGATAATGAGAAAATCGTCATCACCACTTCCAGTCGGGTCAGTCTCTAACCATGTCTCGACTGCTTCTGCACCGCGTACACGAGTCCCGTTAAAGTTACTCTGACCATCACCAATATCAGCATTATCTCCAGAACCATTACCGCCTTTCGATTTGAAGTGGTTCACAGAGACTGTGAAAACTTCTCCTGTACTGATTTCTTCAAAGGTAACAGCCAGAGGAGCGCGGTTTGTGCTAACTCCATCAAATACTCCTGTATCGCTAATACCAAGAGCAGGTAAATCGGAGTCGGTGAGGAATTCAACAGTAGTATCTGGCGCTATTTGAACTGTATCAGTTTTGTAGATGGCACCAACGGTAATGGCATCACCTGTATCACCGAAAGGAACACCGGGATCGACAAAGGCGTAGGTTCCAGCACCGACTCGGTCATTGAGTTCATCAACGAGTGTACCGATCGCAAACTGACCATCTCCATTTTGGTCGCCGAACTCATTTTCTAATTCAATTAAACCAACAACATCCCCATCGATAATTTCTAAAGTTGTGACTAACTTTTCAATCTGGCGATCAAATTCAGCTTGGCTATTCGCGCCACGAGGTTCTAGATCGTTAGGCCCACTGCCAGGATTACCGTCTTCGTCTAAAGTTGTGAAGAAGTTCAGAACATTGAAACTGACAACTTTAAGATCTCCGCCGACATCTTCGGGAGTTTCTGGACGAGGATTCGTGGGTTGGAAATCTACAGGCGCAACAGGCTGAACTCGATAGTCACCGAAGCCAAAGCTGAGAACACCAGAGAGATTATCAACCGTATCACCACCTCGTAGTGTATTGGTTGCACTCAAAGGATCGCCGCCACGACCTAAAATAATCGGGTCAGGATTCTGAACGGTTTGACCATCATCAAGAACAATCCGCCGCTTGCCAATTTCCTCTTGATAAGCAGCAAAACCTGCTTGATCTGGTGTATTGAAGTCCGTATATTGATCCAGACGACCATCCGTTCCCGGTTCGTTGCTGGCTCCATCAGAGGATAATACAACTTCACCGAAACGATCCAAGTTGAAATATTCAGTCACAAACAGAGTATCAGGAATGGTCACTCCCATTCCCTCAAAAGATTCTAGGTCGTCAACTGCTGTAACCGGGAAGTTTACAGTAGCAGGAGTGGGTAGAGTATCTGTACCTTCAATGGAAACTGTAACATTGGTCAGTTCGGTTAAACCATTGAATTCAGTGACAGTTCCTGTAACCTCAACGACATCTCCAATATTGACATCGACCGCAGGATTATTACCATCAAAAATAAAAAGACCTTCAGAAGTTAAAGGATCTGCGTCTGCGTCTGCATCTTCTTCTTGAACAAAGAAACCGTTTAAATCTCCATTCGTTCCGCTTGCGCCATCTTGGAAGTCTCCGACAACAACAGCTTCAATGGTGACAGTTTGACCTTCTATGGGACTAGCTGCACCACTGCCTTGAACCGCTGAAATTGGTGTGATTGCTACACCATCATCGTTTTGAATTGTGCCATTAGCTGTTGCAGTGGTAATAGTTTCGTCACCCGAGGGATTAGAAAGGGTAACGGTGAAGTTTTCATCGAATTCAGGATCGGTGTCACCTGAAACATCAACTGTGATGACTTGGCTCGTTTCACCATCGGCAAAGTTCACTGTACCCGACGGAAATACACCGCCAAAGTCAGCCGCATCCGCTTCACTGCTGGTAACGGCAAAGTCTACAGAAGTTGTACCTGTTGCGTCAGAGCGAGTTACTGTAAAAGTAAACGGTGTAGTTCCTGCATCTCCCTCTGCTTTGACTGCGTCAGTAGCAGCAATACTCAGGCTCGGTCCTGTTGTTGATGGTTCAGCAATAATGAAGTTATCAATTCCAAAGTCTTCATCACCTGAATCCAAGTTGAGACTCAACTGTAAATCTAGTGTAGAGCCAGTTCCACTGATTGCCGCCGTGAAGGTTTGAGCCGCATCACCTAATGCTGTACCATCTCCAACTCCATCAAAGTCAGTATCTTCACGGAAAACACCATTAGAAGGGCTGCTAGTGCTGGAAAAGTCTGCTCCGGAGAACCAGAGGAGATTCTGGGAAGTTCCGCCATCAATTTGATAAGTTAGTTGAATAGAGTCTGCTGCGTCTATATCACCTGGATCGTCAAAGAACTCTGCAAAGTCACCACTAAATTCTAGATTGTTTAAGCCACTGATATCCAAACCAGACCAGGTAACTGTAATGGGTAAGCTTGCGCCCTCTCCATTCAAGTCTTGACCTGTTAAGAAACTACCCTCGAAGCCAGTATAAGCTTTGATTCCATTGGGCTGAGGATCTCCATCAAAATCCCCTCCACCTGATCCATCGGAAATCCCGAAAAAGTCAGAACCTGCATCTGAAAAGAAAGATGTGTTGGTTGTGAATTGAGAAGCGTCATCAAAAGGTTCGTTCAGCACTTCACCATTATTCTGTGTGAAGCTAAATGAACTGACTGGGAAAGGAGTAGTCGCAGTATCGTTACTGGTTTCACCGTCTAACGCATTGGGACTACTGAACGTCCAGTTGTTTAAGGTAAACGTTGTACCATCTGGGCTTGTTCCTGATTCTCTATAAGCCCAACCATCCATGTATTCCCAAGGCTGTCCAGTTCCGTCAATATTAATCTCACCGAACACATCAACGACAGAAGCATTTAAAAAGAGTTCAATCGCATCGTCTCCATTAATGTTCGTAGCATTACCATTTGTATAGTCTGGCGCGAAGCCAAAGAAATTACTAAATTCTGTGCTTTCTGTTGCGAGGTAGATGTAGTCTCCAGCCGTTACAGAATCAGCAGGAAATGTAAATTCTTCTCCGTCGGTTCCTCCTCCATTACTAGCCGAGCCAACACCATAAACACTCAGATCGGCAATATCGTTGAGTGCAAACAGTTCAACGGCTTTCGGCACACCCCCTGGAAGAGGACCATCCACAACACCTGTAATCACTAGATCGCTCATTTTCCTTCGTACTCTCCAAATTTTATACTTTTGATCAACAGGAAATTAACGGAATTTGAATCTCAGAATCAATCTTGATTTAGATTCAAACTATTTTCTGAATCCATAAATGAATAGTTGCTCTAGATAGATCATCAAGAAATAAGATGTCCTATCAGAAAAACAACCGAATTCAAGATGAGTAAATCGGCAACTTGCAAAAACTAGATTACAGGTTCAAGGTTAATTTGAAGTTAAGGATTGATAAAAAATTTGAGTTTAGATGCGTATTTTACAGAAGATTTACATTACCCTAAAATAAGGAGTATTCTGGCTTAGAAGAATCTCCCATCTATCATCCTCCTAAACCAATTACAATGGTATATTGAAAAATGGTTAATTCGTTTGAACTTTGCGGAGATAGTCGGCTTGTATGAGTAATGAATCGGCAAAAGCGATCGCTTCTTGGGCCGATCTGCCACTGGCGAGTTGTGCGAGTTCTTCTCGTCTTTGGCGGCTATCAAGTTGACTGACTCGAACGACTGTTCTTTCTTCACTTCCGTTTGCTTCACTCCCGTTAGAAATGCGATCGCGAATTACTTTTTTTTCGACATGAAAATGGCGATCGCCCATTGCTGCTACAATCGGTTGGTGAGTCACACAAAGAACTTGATGACGGTGACTGAGTTGATGTAATTTTTGTGTAATGGCTTGAGCTACTTTTCCGGAAACTCCAACATCGATTTCATCAAAGACTAATGTTCCTGAACCTGCTACTTTAGAAAAACAGGATTTCAATGCCAATAAAAATCGACTCATTTCCCCGCCTGATGCAATCTCACCGAGAGGCTGTAAGGGTTCCCCTGGGTTCGGACTGAAGCAAAATTCGACTTTGTCTGCCCCTGTGACTGTTGGTTCTATCGGATTAATTTCAACTTGAAATTTAACCTTTTTCATCGCCAACGGCTTCAGCTCTTGCACGAGTTTTTCTTCGAGTTTTATAGCTATTTTTTGACGCAATTCAGTTAAGTTTTTACAAGCATTTTTCAGAGTATTTGAGGCTTCTTGATAAGCTTTTTCGAGAGCTTCTAGGGATTGTTCTTCGGTTTGTAGTTCTTTGAGTTCGGCTTGAATTTTATCGTAATACTCGATTACTTCTGCTAAAGTTTGACCATATTTACGGCAAATTTGTTTAAGCTGTTGGATGCGTTCTTGAACGTCTTGAAGTCGTTGCGGATCGGATTCTAATTGCTCACCATAACTGCTAATTTGTCGTCCGGCTTCTATAATCTGAGCTAAGGCATCTTCAATCATTCCTAATATGGGCTTGAGTTCAGCATCATACTCGACCATATCGGTTAATATATTCTCCGCTTTGGAGAGGAGATCGGAGGCAGCTTTTCCCTCCTCATTTTCGTACAAGTCTTGATAGATTTTATAGCTTTGTTGTTGCAGTTCTACCACATGACTCAAACGCTGTTGTTCTTGTTTGAGGTTTTCGAGTTCATTAGCATCCGTTAAGTTTGCGGCTTCTAATTCCTGGGTTTGATATTGTAATAAATCGAGTCGTTGTAAACGGTTTTGTTCAAGCTGACGACGATTTTCCAAAGTATTTTTGGCTTGTTTAGCCGTTGTATAAGCAGTCGCAACCGCTTGTTTGGCAATAATTAAATTTTCTCCGCCATAGAGATCGATCCATTCTCGTTGTAATTCAGGCTGACTCAGTTGTAAGGTTTGACCTTGGGCGGTAATTTCTACAAAGCGATCGCGAATTTCTTTTAACAGTTTCTGACTCATTAAAATCCCATTCAAACGGGAACGAGTTCGCAGTTTTCCGCCTGATAATGTGATTTCACGAGAACAAACAGCAAGACTACCATCGACTAAATCAATTTCTTGTTCGGCTAACCAGCTTGAGACTAGCGGTTCAACCTCAAAAGTTGCTTCTAAAATGGCTCGTTCGGCACCTGTACGGATCGCCCGCCGATCTACTTTGCCGCCCAAAACTGCATCAATTGCATCGAGAATAATTGATTTTCCGGCTCCGGTTTCTCCGGTAAAAACATTTAGACCGAACCCCAGTTCTAGATCAAGATGATCGATGAGGGCAAAGTTATCAATCCGCAGCGATAATAGCATTTTAAGAATATTTTAAACAAGAATATTTAAAACCGATTAAGTTTATTACAGAGCGAATAAATCTCAATGATAGGCAAACCGAGAAAGTTTATGGAATTCTTGCCTGAATTAAGTTACCTGGTTTTAGTCAACACTAATTTTGAGCAACGGCATCTGTTTTTTTATTATTCTCAACGACGCGCCGCAAAACACCGTTAATAAATCGATAGCTATCCTCATCACTATAGCGTTTTGCCAGTTCTACCGCTTCATTGAGTGCGACTTGCTGCTGAGTTCCCAAGTACATAAATTCTGTCACCGCTATCCTCAAGATATCACGATCAATTCGAGGTAAACGACTCAGTTGCCAATCAACCATCGCGTCGTTCAATATCTGATCAATTTCTGTGCGGCGGGCATTAACTTCAGTTAATATCTCGATAGTATAGGCGGTAACTTCTTCGGTGCGAGCCAGTTGAATTAGTTCTGGAAACTCAGAAGCAGTCCCTAAACGATTAATTGCACTCTGCGTCAGTTCTATCGCTTCTTGAATCATTGATCGAGCGCTTTGGAGATCGCTAGCCCTAAACTGACTTCCCATCAGGCGATCGCTTCCCCGTTGCAACTCAGCCATAGCAGTTTCTAAGGATTCTTGACCTTCGTTTGCGAGAGTCCGAACAACTGCGAGTACGATATCCTGGATCTGTTGATCCGCGAGTTTTTCTGCACTACTAGGGAGCTGACCGATTCCCAATAGAGCGAGTTCACGTGCGCTTCGACGAGCTTGCATAGATTTCCCCAGTGAGTTTTACTGTGTATATGAAATAATGACAGACAAACGGAGTATCGGACACTCACCTTCCGATTAATTTATTTTGGTCTATCGTTAATTTAGTACAGATTTTGCAAACTCACTGCTAATCTTTGACTCTTCTTTACTTCAGGATGCAGAGTTCCGGGTGCAGATTGTAGCTAGTTCTCGTTGGAGACTAAGCGATCAAGGCTAGCATTGGCAACTGGGGGAGTTTCAGTGGATTTAACGGGTACGGCGGAGTTGACAATACCGCCAGAGACAATAATTTTAAATGCCTCCTCAACTGTTAGTGACAGGTTCGTTACCTCGCTACTGGGAACAACGGCATACCATCCACTGGTTGGGTTCGGTGTGGTTGGAATAAAGATGCTAATCATGGCTTCACTCATTGAGGCTTGGATCTCATCAGTGACGTTTCCAGTCACAAAGGCGAGCGTCCAAATTCCCCGACGAGGATATTCGACCAAAACGACTCGACGGAATTTATCGTTAGAGTCTTTGAGTAGGGTTTCTAAGATTTGCTTCAGTGTTTTGTACACTGAACCTGCAAGGGGAATCGCTTGGAGAAAATTTTCACCAAAATCGAGGAACCACTGACCCACAATATTACGAGCCATCAGTCCGATAAATAGAATTCCAAGCAAGGGAACTGCTAACCCAACGACAACATTGAGTAAGTTCACTAAAATCGGATGAAGTCCATCAAAGGGATTCACTTGCTTTGGAATCCTTGTCAGAAACTCAATTACCGCACTTGCGATGGTGATGGTTAACCAAATCGTCGTTGCCAAGGGGATAACGACTAACAAACCTGCTATCAGGTCATTTTTTAAATCTTGTTTTAAGCGTTGGAACACAGAGCGTCCAATCTCCTCTTCTTGTAATGGAACGGTTGGTCGTTGATCTGATCTGGGTTTTCGAGATTCTATATGACTTTTGGTGGACATCATCTATTTTAGTAAGTCTGAATCATCCCTTCAGCTTAAATTCGCACAGAGCCTGGGAGCATTGACGTGATTTGTACATACTTACTTTTAACAATTGTAAAGAATTGTTGCAAGGTTCCTCAGACTTCATAGAAGCCGAACCACGCCTTCGTCAAGCTTCTGAGGTAGCTGACATCCGGTGATGTCCCCCTTAAACTCGATTTAAGCAGATTTAATAATTGTATGTCAGCACACTGTATCTTGGGAAACAGTCTTTTCAGTAGACAGTACACAGTCACCCGTCACAACTCTCCTTCATCTAGATATCAATCGGCTAAGACCTTGTGATAGACTCAGCCTGAGACAATACTGAGAACAATCTGAAGTCAATTTAACTTAATTTCAGCATTCTCTATAGTGAATATCATTTGGTTCCCAACTCACCCTCCTATCTTAGTGAGTGTAAGGAAAACGAAAACCAACGGAGATAAGTTCCATGATTATCAACACCTTAAAAACAGTTAGTCTCGCTTCCGTCGTTCTTTTCAGTACAGCTATTGCTGAGGTTGCTTCTTCTCCTATAGCCTCTGCATTCCCTGTTTCTACTTCCGGTCAAGTTATTACTCAAAATACTTTAATTGCTTCTGGCTCTTTCGTTACGGTTGACCAGGATCATCCTACCGAAGGAACCGCTCGAATTGTAGAAAAAAATGGGAAACGATATTTAGAATTTGATGGTGCATTTACCACAGCAACTGGCCCTGATGTGAATGTAATTTTACATCGCAAAGATTCTGTTCCTGTTAACCTAACTGAAGGAGAATATATTACCCTTGCTGCTCTCAAAACTTTCGATGGTTCTCAAGGATATGAACTTCCTGATGATCTAGATCTCAGTGAATTCCAGTCTGTGGGAATTTGGTGTCGTAAATTTAATGTTACATTTGGCTATGCCAGTTTCTAAATATTAGATCAGCTTATATTACGGTTTGTAGTTGCACTTTAGTGCTGAGTTAGTATTGAATCTGGTGCTAAAGCACAACTACGGTCAGAATCAGTGCCAATCTCAAATCTCATCTAGTTCTAAAGTATTCGGTTTGTAGTTGCACTTTAGTGCTGAGTTAGTATTGAATCTGGTGCTAAAGTACAACTACGGTCAGAAATTGTAATAGATTTCAACACTCAAACTCTACTGGGTTTTTGTGACTTTTTTTAATCCGCGTGGTTGGTCTACATTATAACCCCGCATAGTGGCAATATGAAACGCAAAAAGTTGTCCCGGAATAATCGCACAAATCGGTGATAACCATTCAGGAATATCATCAGGTAAAGGTAAAGTCGTTTGAGCTTGGCTTAACGTTTGAGGATCATTTCCAAGGGCAATAATCTCTGCACCTCGTTCAATTAAAAGGGGCATCAATTGCTGCTGCATTTCATTCAAGATCGGCCCTGGAATCGCAATCACCACAATCGGAAAACCCGGTTCAATCAGAGCAGAAGGGCCATGTAAAAAATCAGCACTGCTGTAAGGTTCAACCAGGGTATAGGTCAACTCTTGTAATTTCAAAGCCATTTCAAAAGCCGTTGCATAATTGTAGCCGCGACCAATGACAATACAGCGCCTCATCTGACAATAGGGCTTAACCGCTCGATAAATATCCGGGTTGAGTTCAAAGGTTTGTTCTACCCATTGCGGAATCTGTCGTAAGGTGGCCCACATAGACGGATCACCTGCTAACTCAGCACTCAACATTGCCAAGGCTGCTAACTGAGCCGTGTAGGTTTTTGTTGCAGCCACCGAACGTTCTACTCCTGCGCTTAAGTTAATCACATGATCGGCTTGTGCGCCTAGTGGAGAGTCCGAAATATTCGTCAGGGCTGCGGTTAAGGCTCCCTGTTGACGGGCTTCAGCTAACACAGCCACTAAATCCGGACTTTGCCCACTTTGGCTAATCCCCAGAACCAAGGTATTTCCCAACCGAGGCGGGCGTTTATACAGCGTGTAGAGACTGGGTGCGGCTAAGGTGATAAGAAATTGGTTGATGCTTCCAAATAGGTAAAGCGCATAACGAGCCGCGTTATCACTACTTCCTCTGGCGACAACCACAATATGGGTAATCCCTCGCTGTCGAATGGCATCTGCAAGCTGTTGGATAGGTGGGGCTTGGGTCTCCAAGAGCCGTCTTAAAACTTGGGGTTGCTCTTGAATTTCTTGTGCCAGATTTGAATTAATTGACATAATCATTGCTCATGGAAGTGATTAGCTATGTTTTTCATTCTCTCGGTATTAGTCTCTACTGTAAATCATTAAAAAGCCCCCGTTACCGCAGGGCTGTTTCATTCTCAGTTAAAAATTGCCGGGGTTGATAGGGTGATGGGGTGATGGGGTGGTGGCCAGAAGGTTTAATTCCTTTCAAAAATAGCTTTTTGTTAATAAAAATCTTCCCGAGCTTCCCTACCTCCCGACCTCCCCACCTCCCCACAAATCAAGTTTTAGGGCTAGAACGAAACGACCCTGCCCGTTACCGGAGGTTCCTTAGTTCATCCGCACTGTGTCATGCGAGGATAGATCGCGTATCCTCAATTTTTAGTAGGGTATCTTGGGGGTCATTTATAGGAAATCTATAGATTTATGAGAATTTCTTTGTCCGACTGTCTAGGTGAAACTCTGAGCTTGACGAGGGCTAAATGACCGTAAATAATAAAAGAAGAGGAGCAACACTAATGACTAACTTGAGCCAGAGCATTTTGGTTAACTGTTCTGAATTTGGTCAGTCTATATTCTCTTTTTCAAGTTATTATCTTAGGAGAATTAATCATGGATGAACTATTAACACCTGGTGTACTTGAACCCCTTCTAATTCTAATAGGAGCTGGGGGATTTTTCTTTCTCGCTTTTCAAGCTTTAAAAATGTTAGAAAGATAAAGACTTAAACTGTGAATCCTAAAGAATCGCTTCGGCTCTATTGAACGGATTAATCGTAACTAATTTCCCAATCAAAGTGAAGAGAGGCGATTGACATCGAGCATACCAGTGGCAAAGCTAATCTCAAAATGCTAACTCTATTTGAACTAGAACAGTATTACAACTAATGAATTTTGTCAATTAATCAACCAAACTTAGTAGATAAATATCCGTCTTGATTATGCGTGAGTCCTGAAGTCGAAGATTAGTCTACAATGGAATAATGGAGCCTGCGCTCGACCTTTGGTCAAGTCAAGAATTATTGAACCCCCTTGTTTCAATTCTTCATATTTGCGGGTTCCATCTTCTCATACTCTAAAGGATGGGTTTGATCGCAAATGCGATCGCAAGCATTTTGTTCAACCGTTTTTGGACTTCAAAAAGGTAAATTTATGCCATTTACAATTGATTCAGCCCGCAATATTTTTCCCAACACCTTAGCGGCTGATGCTGTCCCAGCTACAATTGCTCGGTTTACCCAGCTCAGTGCAGAAGACCAACTCGCTTTAATTTGGTTTGCTTACCTTGAAATGGGCAAAGCGATTACCATCGCGGCTCCAGGAGCTGCAAATATGCAGTTTGCAGAAATCACCCTCAACGAAATTCGTCAGATGGGGCCTCAAGAGCAGTCCCAAACCATGTGTGATTTAGCTAACCGTATAGACACCCCAATTAACCGCACCTATGCAACTTGGTCTCCGAATATTAAGCTAGGTTTCTGGTATCAACTCGGACAATGGATGGATGAGGGACAAGTTGCTCCTATTCCTGAAGGGTATCAGCTATCTGCAAATGCCAATGCGGTGTTACAAGCTATCCGAACTTTAGAAGCGGGTCAACAAATTACCGTTTTGCGAAATGCTGTTGTTGATATGGGATTTGACACCAGTAAATTAGGAAGTTATCAGCGTGTTGCTGAACCTGTTGCGCCGCCAATGGATATGGCACAACGAACTCAGGTCAAAATTGAAGGAGTGACTAACTCTACAGTATTGGCATACATGAATAATTTGAATGCCAATGACTTCAATGCGTTAATTGAGTTATTTGCACCCGATGGAGCCTTACAGCCTCCGTTCCGCCGACCTATTGTTGGAAAAGAAGCTGTTTTTCGGTTTTTCCAAGAAGAATGTCAAAATCTGAAGTTAATCCCAGAACGAGGTGTTTCGGAACCTGCGGATGATGGCTACACTCAAATCAAAGTCACAGGTAAAGTTCAGACTCCTTGGTTTGGTGCAGAGGTCGGGATGAATATTGCTTGGCGATTTTTACTCAACCCTGAAAACAAAATTTTCTTTGTAGCAATTGATTTGTTAGCTTCTCCCAAGGAGCTATTAAACTTAGCTCGTTAAAATAGCGTTAGATAAAATACTCAATGATTTGGGATGAGCGTCTGGGTGCAAAGCGAAGGACGCTCTCTTATTTGAAAAACTTGTAGAATCGGTTAATATATATTATTGAAGAGATATTAGGTTTGACGATCCCGTGAATGATATTGAGTGGTCTAGTGCCGAGAAAGAACTGGCTCGGCAAGCTTTTGAAAAAGCTTACCAAAGAGAAATAGCAGCTTTAATGAAAGTTGTTCGAGAACAAGCAGGTCAAATTTCCAGACTTGATGATATTTGGCTTCTACACGACTTTTTAAGTGCGAGAAGACATGATATTGATGGCAAGTATGACAACAGAGAGTCTGTACTCATGTTTACCTTTGCTCGGTTGGTGAAAGAAGGATGGTTACATCTTGATGAACTGAAGGGTTTAGAGACTGAGAAGATTACGAAAGTGTCTGTGCTGACAAGAATGTGAAAACTCATCCTGAGTTAATGGTGCAAGCCTATTGCTTGTTGAAAATTCACAACTGATTTCAGATTGCCAGATAATAATCACAACGTTTAATTTAAAACTATTTCAATAGGGTGGGCATTGCTCACCCAGCTTAGATTAAATCAATTCTCGACACCGGAATGAATAGGCAGTTCAATAATAAATTCAGTGCCTTGATTGAGCGTCGAATAACATTCAAGTTTACCTTGATGTTTGTCAACAATCACCTGATAACTAATCGATAGTCCTAAGCCAGTCCCTTTGCCAACTTCTTTCGTTGTGAATAACTGGTCAAAAACTTTTGCTTTGACTTCCTCTGTCATTCCTTTACCATTATCACAAATCCGAATCTCAACGAGATTATCTTCAGGTTTAATCGCAGTACGAATTGTGATCTGTTGGGGTTTGTTTTGCAACTCATCAAAAGAAGATTGCCGTGCAACTTCATCTAACGCATCGATAGCATTCGCCAGGATATTCATAAATACTTGATTGATTTGTCCAGGAAAACATTCGACGAGTGGAATGTCTCCATACTTATTCACAATCTCAATCTCTGGACGTTGATTGTTAGCCTTCAGGCGATGCTTCAGAATCAAGACTGTGCTGTCAATACCATCATGTAAATTAAACGGCACTTTATAGTCCTTGTCAGCCCTAGAAAAGGTCCGCAAACTCGTGCTAATACCTAAAATCCGATCGCATCCAACTGTCATCGAATTGAGTATGTGAGGCAAATCTTCGAGAATATACTCAATGTCAATCTCTGAGCCATGGTCTTCAATCTGATTCGCAGATGCGCCTTGACGGTACAGATTGAGATGCTCTATCAGGTCAGTTAAGTTACGTTTTGCTTCTGAGAGATTACCAACAATAAATCCCACCGGGTTATTAACTTCGTGGGCGACACCTGCGACTAAATTTCCTAAAGCAGACATTTTCTCACTTTGTATCAGTTGCAGTTTAGATTGCTGTAATTCCTCCAAAGTAGTTTTTAATTCTGCTGTCCGTTTATCAACCTGTTCTTCTAAGCTTTTGTTGAGAGACTGGAGTTGTAAATGGGTATGCACCCGTGCTAAAAGTTCTGACTCTTGGAAAGGCTTGCCGATGTAATCTACAGCACCCAGGAAAAAACCCTTAACAATGCTTTGGGTATCCGTCAGTGCGGTAATAAAAATAATCGGAATTCCCGCCGTATTAGGATTAGATTTAATTTTTTGGCAGGTTTCAAAGCCATCAATTCCCGGCATTTGTACATCAAGCAGAATTAAATCGGGAACGTAAGTTTGCAGACGCTTGAGGGCACGTTCTCCACTAATTGCAGCTACAACGTAATAACCAACAGAGGATAGAGTTTCTGTGATCACCTCCAAATTAGCGGGAGTATCATCAACAACAAGGATTTTTGCATCATTCTTCATGGGTTGGACTTTCAGCTAAATATTGGTTCAATAACTCTTCAATTTCTTCCACCATGAATTGGCTGGTAAGTTTCAAAATAGAATCAGCAAAGGGACTGTATATCGGTTCAGTCTTTACTAATTGCTCAAGTTGACCTCGTAACTTTTTCAAATTAGCCTGTTGAGCAGTTTTTAGCAATGCTTTCAAGATCTTATGGGGTGGCACCAGCTCAGTTGAGGATGCGGTCTGGCAGGGTAAACTTTCTTGAGATTCGTAAATCCAGGTTAAGTTCAAATGGGTCGATATTGTCTCGAACAGGGATTTAGCATCTACAGGTTTAGCCAGAAAGTCATCGCCCCCAGCATCCAGCGCCATTTGTTGATCGGTTTGAGCAACTGAAGCAGAGGAGACAATAACTTTGATCGATTGCAAGACTTCACTGTTGCGAATACACTTGAGGAATTCAAACCCATCCATAACAGGCATCGCGATATCCGTAATCACCAGGTCTATCTGTCCAGAGCCGAGTTGTTCGAGACCTTCTAAACCATTTTCAGCTTCGATCACAGTCAAACCCAGAGGTTTCAATAGATTGTGAATGACAGTCCGATTCTCCCAACGATCATCAACGACCAAAATCTGATGACGTTCGCCTTCATAACCAATAATGCGATCACCACCCTGAAGTGTTCCTTGCTGTTGTGCCCAATTCTCAGCTAGAGGCAGTTGAACAGTAAAGAAAAATTCACTACCCTTCCCCAATTGGCTCTTGAGGTGAATGTTACCTCCCATCAGTTGAACAATACGTTGGCTAATTGCTAGCCCTAAACCCGTTCCCTCAGATTGTTTTTTCTGATTCCCAACTTGTTCAAAGACTTGAAAGACCTTGGAAACATCGGCTTCAGAAATACCGACACCTGTATCAATCACCTGAAACAACAGAGATGCCTGAGTTGCCGATAAATCAACGACATCCACTTGCAGTTTCACTGAACCTTGCTCAGTAAATTTAATTGCGTTACCTAACAAATTAATCAAAACTTGTCGTAATCGCTTTTCATCGACTTCAACCCCTTCAGGCAATCGAGAACTGGGCTGATAGACAAATTCCAACCCCTTCTGCTCTGCCTTAATTTTGCACATTTCCACCACACTTTGTAGGAGTGAGGGTAAATGCAGTTCTGTGGAAGCTAATTCTAATTTGCGAGCTTCAATTTTGGCAAGATCCAAAATATCATTGATTAACGTCAACAGATGGGAGCCACATTGGTAAATAATATCGACACCCCGACGATCCGGGTCTGGCAAGGTCTTAGATCGTCCTAAGATTTGGGCATAACCGAGAATGCCATTCAGCGGTGTCCGGAGTTCATGGCTCATATTGGCTAAGAACTCGCTTTTCGCCTCACTTGCCTGTTTAGCTGCCGTTTCAGCTTCTTTGTAAGATGTGATGTCCTGAAAAATACCAATGATTCCTATCACATCTCCCTCAGTGTCATAGAGGGGTACTTTATTGGTTTCTAGCCAGGACTGTTTGCCATCGGCTTGTGATATGGGTTCGACAATACCCAGCTCTGGTATTCCAGACTCCATCACTTTGCGATCGCACTCAATATAGAATTCGGCTTCTTCCTGAGACCAAGGCATCTCGTAGTCAGTTTTACCGATAACCTCCTGTGGCTTCATGCCAGCGACTTGAGCAAAGCTACTGTTACAGCCGAGATACACATTCTCCCGATTTTTCCAAAAGATGGATTGAGGAATATTGTTCATCACCAGGTTGAGCAATTGTTGAGACTCAGACAGTTCACGAGTTCGGGCTTCTACCTTTTGTTCTAAGTTTTGGGAATAGTCCTGTAATTGTTGGAATGACGCTTTCAACTGTAGAGCCATGTAGTTAAACGAGTCCGCCAACTGCCCTAATTCATCATCGCGATCTGTCGGCAGTACCTCATCCCACTGTCCATCAGCCAAACGACGGGAAACACGATTGAGGTGTAAGGTTGGACGCACTACCAGCGATTGACCCAACCACCAAACCAGAGGCAATGAAATCAATAGCACAATCAGGAAAATACCTCCAGCAGTAGCCAATGCCCGTACTGCACTCTGAGTCACAGAAGTCGCATCCATCTCAATCACAAGCACACCATCGGAACGCCCCAAGGCACTTTTAATGGGAGCATAGCCGTATAGTACAGGTTGACCTTCACTATTGTTGGTGATTTTTGTCTCAGTAACCGCAGCCTTAATCTCAGCCTGCTGTTGCAAACGTGGGGGCAGATTTTGACGGATATCTCCGACCTTGGCTAAGGGTTGTGCCAGACCTTCACTCTTGGGAGCATAATCTAAAACGACAGTGTAATAGCCAGAGCGAAAGCGCAGCGTATACAGACGAACAATGTCTGTATCAGAGGCCTGAATGTCTTTAAGTTGCTGCTTGTTAATGGTATAGTAAGCTGTCCGAGCATCTTCGGGGTTGTTGATTAATGCGTGATAATCACTATCAATTTGACGAGCCGCCAAGCTCACTATCCCCAACAGTCGATCCTGCAACGCCTCTTGCTGTGATGTTCGGAGTTGCCAATAGATTGTGATCGATAACGCGCCCGCCATTAGGGCAATCAACCCCGAATAAGCAATAACCAACTTACTACTGAGGTTCCAACGCATTATCTGTCGCCTCCTCTGATGAAGGATCGAGACCTAAGCTACTTCGGTAAGATGCCTTTTGAGCTTCTCGTCCGACTTGGTCTGTCAGAGTGTTCCAATCCTGAGCAATCTGTCTCATTGCTTCGTCCCGGCTAATCTTGCCCGCCAAAAAGTCAGAAACTGCTTTGTCCAGTAATTCTCTCTGATAATTGTAGTTTCTGGGAATGGTCAAATCAAGAACCACATTGGGACTATTAATAGTGCCACCAATCGCTCCTAAGTAGGTACTCGCGACTTCAGGAGTCATCCCCGCTGTGATCCAGGGTTCTGAGTCAGAAAACTGTGAAATACGATAGGGATTAAACCCGGATTGCCCATCCGTCACATCTAGGTTCGAGCGCACAGGCTGACTAATGTAAGAAAGAAAAGCGTATCCAGCCGCCTGAACTTCAGGATCAGCCGCCGCATTAATTGTTCCAGCCCAGCCAATAGCCGCAGCAAAGGGAGCATAGTTTACTCCATTAATTGCAAACGGACAAGTGAATTTATCGCATTTCACCAGTTCTCCAGTCTCCCAATCTAGAACTTCGGTAGAACCCGGCATTATACCTGTACCCAATTTATCTTTGATGTTTGACTCGGGTAATAGTGCCAGTGTCCCAATATCCCCATGATCCAATGCTAAGGCACACCGACCTGAGATAAAGGCTTGACGACCATCATTCAACCCCCACTCCAGTTCATCGGGGGAACCGTACTCATTGGTTGCTTTGTAAATATCGAGCGCTTTGGCAAAGGCGACATTGTTCACCATCGGTTCCATCGTATCAGGGTTAAAGAAAATTCCCTGTTGGGTTCCCTGGGACTGTAGCAAAGAAGCTGCAATTGACCACATTGCCCAGTAGGTAACATTCCCCGGCTTTTTGGGTAAGCAAGAACCGTAGTCAGGTTCCCCATCATCATTCAAGTCTTTACCATTAAAATACTTGGCAATTTCAAGATATTCATCCCAGGTATTGGGAGGTTGAAATCCAGCTTCACTTAATAAATCAGCCCGATAGTACATGAGGTGATAGTTACCATCGATGGGGATTGAGTAAATTTTATTGGCGTAAACGTGCCCATATTCCCGAAAAAATGATGCAATATCATCCCATTCCAAACTTGGATCGTTACTAACATCATCTGTCAGGTCTTTCAAGTAACCAGATTCAATATAATCTGGCATCCAATTGGCTTTCAAGATCATGACATCGTATTGATTAGTCCTCGTTGTCAGGTCATTGAGAATCGTTTGATACAGTTCAGTATAATCAGCACTCTTGACCGTAATTTTTGCACCGGTTAACGCTTCAAATTCAGCCGCTCGTTTTTCAACAGTTGCACCAACTGGCTTGGTTAAGGTCAAAACGCTAACATTGACTCCATCAAATATCTCGGATTGGGACAACGATGCGTCTGGTCTGGATGTAGTTCCTTGCTGTGTTAATGAAGTCCTGTTACAGCTAACGGTTAATATACTTATAAAAAGTGTCAATCCAAGCATTGAACACCGCTTCAAAACAGAAGATTTATTACAAATAATAGATACACGGATAAATCGATCACAGTTCATCGTTAACCTCATGAGTTACATTTGTCTCTACTAACAGGCTGACTCAAGATTGGGTAGATTAAGGAAGCTCATAGCTGTATGAATTGCTTGTGAGGTCTTTTCAAATCACCCTAATGACCCAAAAGAGATGCAGCAGTTACAGTCTCTAGAGATTCAGAGTTGAGACTGAATGGGCAGTTCAATAATAAATTCCGTGCCCTGATTGAGAGTCGAGTTACATTCTAACTTTCCATGATGTTTATCAACAATCACCTGATAACTAATCGATAGTCCTAAGCCAGTCCCTTTGCCAACAGGTTTAGTCGTAAAGAAGGGATCAAAAAGTTTAGCTTTTACCGAATCTGGCATTCCTTTGCCATTATCTGCAATGCAAATTCTGACCCAATTTTTATGAATAACTTGAGTAGTAATCTGAATTTGCGGGTCGATCTCCTTGACATTCAAGGTTTCTTCGAGAGCATCGATCGCATTACTGAGAATATTCATAAATACCTGATTCAACGGCCCAGCACAACAGTGAACGAAAGGTAATTTTCCATAGTTCTGAATCACTTTAATTTCAGGACGATTCGGTTGAGCTTTAAGACGATTACTCAAAATCATTAGTGTACTATCAATTCCTTGATGGAGGTTAGCACTTTTTAATTCCGCCTCATCTAAACGCGAGAAATTTCGCAGAGATAGCACAATCTCGCGAATCCTTTCTGTGCCGACTTTCATCGATTGTACTAATTTGGTAAAGTCTTCTTTGAGAAAATCGAGTTCAATCTCAGCAATCATCTCTTGAATTTCAGAATCGGGTTCAGGATAATATTCTTGATAGAGTTCGATCAGCTCTAATAAATCTTCTACATATCGAGAAGCATGGGGAAGATTTGCATGAATGAAACTCACTGGATTATTAATCTCATGGGCAACCCCAGCAACCATTTGTCCCAAACTTGACATTTTTTCGCTTTGTACCATTTTCGCTTGAGTGCTTTGGAGTTCATCTAATGTCTCTTGCAAAGCAGTCGCTTGTTGTTGAAGTTGTAGTTCAGCTTGTTTGCGATCGCTAATATCCATGATCGTTCCAAACAATCCTATAACTTCTCCTCGAACATTAGATACTGCTTCAATTTTGAGATGAACGTATCGCCAAGTTGCTTCAGATTCACCAATTCGTAGTTCTAATTCACTCGGTTCTTGACTTACATAGGTCTGATTTAAAGCCTGCTGTAAAGCTTCAGCATCTTGAGAGTAGAAGCAGTTTGTCCAGTCCATAATGTCTGGAATCTCAGCATCCCAAGGCCGATCTAGAATCCGAAAGACTTCATCTGACCAGGTGAGTTTATCACTTTCGCCGTTGTAGTTCCAGTTGCCGATATGGGCAATGCGTTGGGCTTCTGTTAGGTTTTGAGTCAATTTTTGGAGACGGATTTCAGCTTGCTTGCGTTCAGTAATGTCCCGGACCATACCCAGCGCGTGGGGTTTGCCGTTGTAGTTAAACCCGCTTCCTGAAACCTCAATTTCAATGGCACGACCATTCTTGTGAAGATTTGCAGCTTCACAGGTGTATTTTTTCCCGTCTTTGATCACTTCTAAATACTCTGCAAAGATTGGCAAAGAGTCTGGATGAATATAGGTTGTGGGTGAAAGTTTCAGAAACTCTTCACGAGTGTAACCGTGCATTTGATAGGCTGCGGGGTTCGCCTCAATTAATTTGCCTGTCTCCAAATCATTAATCAAAATAGCGTCACTAACGGCTTCAAAAATGCTGCGATATTGTTCTTCTTTTTGTTGTAACTCAGCTTGGGCTTGTCGGCGATCGCGTGCTTCTAAACAAAGCGAAATCAAGTCAGCAATTGAGCGGACAAAGTTTTCATCTTCGAGATACCATTCTCGCTGAGTCCCGACTTGTTCTAAACAAAGGACACCGACTGTTTCTCCTCCGAAACGAATCGGGCTATCGAGCATCGAAACAATATTCAGGGGCTGCAAGTAATTGGGGCTAAATTCAGCAGTTCGAGAATCAGTTTTAGCATCGCTTGCGACAATAATTTGATCAAGAGCTAAAGCTGCAAAGTAAGCTGGATAGTCTTCCGCATTTAACTGAAGGTTGCTTTGATGTTCGTTCACTGAACGGATGTAAAGATCTTGACTTTGAATGCTTGTTTTCTCGGCATCGTAAAACCAAATACTTGCCCGTTCAACACCAAGTGTAGCAGCAACAGCTTCAGTGATCACAGGAAAAGCGAGGTTTAAATCTCCCTGATTTAAAGCAGGATGCTTTGTTAGTTCCATCAAGGCTTGGTTCTGCTCTTGTAAGCGGGCGGTGTGCTGACGTATACTCTGTTCGGCGGCAATGCGATCGCCTATTTCTCGCCAAACGGTATGTAAAACCTGACGATCTCCGAGTGGAATTACAGTGAGTGAGACTTCTACCCAAAATTCCTCTCCATCCATGCGGCGATGAACCCACTCAAATCGATGGCTACCTCGTTGTTTCGTGATCGCGATCATGGCATGGATTTTTTCAAAAGATAAGCGACCATCGGGCTGATATTCAGGCGAGAGGCGAGATGGGTGTAATGCTAGAAATTCTGCTTTACTATCTGCCCGTAGCATCTGAAGAGTCGCCTGATTACAGTCGGTGAAACGCCCATTATCTAAAATCAAAATCGCATCAGCAGATCCTTCAAATAATTGTCTGAGGCGAGCTTCTGACTCTTGAAGTTGGTGTTGGGCTAGTTTGCGATCGCTAATATCACTTGTAGTGACAATCAGTTGATGAATTTGATCATTTTGATCTCGTAAGGGGTTAACGTTAAGCTGCCACCATTTTGTTTCACTATCAACCGTGAGCTGTTCTTCAAAGTAAATACTTTCTCCAGACTCCACACAACGGCGATATCGACTCAGGTAAAGTTGGGCTGTTTCATCAGGAAATGTTTCACTAATTGTGCGATTCAATAACTGTTCAACCTGAATAGGACTTTGGTTTCTCAGAGCCAAATTAAAGCGAGCAAACCGAAAATCTTCTCCTTTATTAACAACTTCTAAGACATAGATTCCGTAGTCCACTCCATCCCAAATACTTTGTAGAAATGCCTTTTGTTCTTGCAGTTGCTGTTCGGCTTGGCGGCGATCGTTAATATCCATAATCACGCCATTGAGATTGACCAATTCTCCTGCTTCATTCAAGAGTCCTTGTCCGCGTTCATAAACCCATTTCACCGTACCGTCAGCACACACAATCCGATATTCCAAAGCAAAGGCTTCCTTCTGGTCAAGCGCCATAGATACGACTTGATTGACTCGATCTCTATCTTCTGTGTAAATAATACTGGCGTAGCTGCGAACATTGTTATTAATAAAATCCGAACTAGAATAACCAGAAATATTCTCAATTTCATCAGATAAATAAACCATCTTCCAGTCTGTATCATTACAGCAATGGTAAACCGCACCTGGAAGATTAGCAATTAGGGCTTGTAATTTATTATTGGTGTCGATTAAGGCTAACTCTGCTTGCTTGCGATCAGATAAATCGTAGCTAATGGCAATGTATTGATAGGGTTTTCTGTGTTCATCTAAAAAAGGAGCAATAGTCGTTTCTACCCAATACTCTGATCCATCTTTAGCTTTGTTCTTAATTTCTCCTCGCCAAATTTTCCCTTGACTAATCGTTTGCCACATCTGTCTAAAAAAGGCACTGGAGTGATAGCCAGAATTAACAATTCGGGGCGTTTTACCCATTAATTCTGCTTGGGTATATTTAGAAAGATCACAGAATTTTTCATTAACAAAAATAATTTTTCCCTGGGTATCTGTCGTATAAACAATCGCCGCTTGATCCAGAGCCAGTCGAATATCTGAGATATTTCGTAAGGACCGTTCTAGAGCAGCCGTTCTAGCAGATACACGCTGTTCTAGAGTTTGATTGAGTGTTCTTAGGGTTTCTTCTACTTGTTTGCGTTCGGTAATATCTTCGACTGTTCCCAGAATTCCAATCACGTTTCCCTCTAAATCATGTAGGGGAATTTTATTGGTTTCGAGCCAAGCTTGTTTCCCATTAGCCTTTTGTATAGGTTCGACAATATGTAATTCGGCTTGATCTGATTCCATCACGCGGCGATCCCATTCACGAAACCATTCCGTTTCCTCTCGTTTCCAAGGCAAATCAAAGTCAGTTTTTCCTACAATTTCTGCGGGTGAATTCAATCCAGCAACTTCAGCACAATTCTGATTGCAGCCTAGGAAGACTGAGTTTCGATCTTTCCAGAAAATCAATTGGGGAATATTATCTAAAACTAACTCTAAAAATTTTTGGGAGGCTTGCAGTTGTTTTTGGATTTCTTTTTGCTCGGTGATATCAATAATACAACCATCCCAGAGAATCGAACCATCAGCTTTAGATTTCGGTAAAGCAATGCCTTTTAGCCATTTTTCCTGTCCATTAGTATTAATAATTCGCCATCGATACTTCCATTGTTTCAGTGTGGTTCTAGATTGAGTAATGGTTCTTCGTAACTCTTCTAAATCATCAGGATGAACAAAGTCAACGAAGAGTAAGTTCGGATTTTGTTGGGCGACTTCAGCTTCAATGCCATAAAGTTCTCGACATCCAGAGGAAATATAGGGAAAACTAGGTGTCCCATCCGCAGAAAGCTGAAATTGGTACAACACTCCGGGGACATTATTGGCAAGGTTGTGGAGTTGTTGAAAGTTCTCTGGGTGCTGATGGGTAGATTCTGAGCGATCGCGTTGAACTTGAGTGAGGTTAGGAGTGGGATCGGGGCTTTGTTCTCTAACTTTTTCTTCGAGGGACAGTAGAATCCCCTCAACGTTTTTTGACTCTCCGTACCAGGGTTGTGCCTGACCTTGCCAGAGTTCACTTTCAGATTCTCTGTCTGTGACTCGTATTTCCCAAGTCTGGGGTTGACCTGTCAGACAACCTTGCTGAATTTCGTTCCAGCTTTTGTCGAGTATGGGCAGAGTCTCTACCACAGCACACCCAACTAGAGAAACTTCACCTAAACCCAACGCCTGACGCCAACGTTGACTGACAAGAATGTAGCGCATTTGATCATCTAACAGCGCGATCGGTGTGGGAAACTGTTCCAGACAGTGTTGCATCAGCCCCAAGCCTGAACTCGAAGAGCCGATAGTTCTTTGATTTTGAGTTGCTGGATCAAAGTTCATGGTTATGTTCTCGCAGAAGCCCCAATCGTTGGGATTATTCCCTATAGTTTTCCTCAATCCCCTCTCAGTTCGGAGCCGTAAAAATACGAATCTTTTGACGTTCATTGAATACTGACATTACCAATTTAACAGAGTTTTTCAGATCCCAGTGCTTTCAGGACAAGACGATGAGTCCTATTGGTGGTTAGTAGATTTGTTTAATCTTCTTTATCAAGGATATAATTTTTGATATACTTTAAAATGTATCCTCACCATTCCATTGTCAGCTCATACCTGAAAAACAAGAATAAGTCAGTGGAAAAAAATCGGAAAAATAAAAAATATTAGCAGAAATAAATAGCGACTTTTTTCGACGCTCAAAGCAACAGTAATCATTTATAATACTCAGATCTATCAATGTAGTTAAGAACGCAGAAGTTCAACTGCTCAATTTCTATTGAGTCTAACTTCAACATTAAGGAAAAATTCCTTGTCAGCCTGAGCTAAGATGCGTTATGATTGAGCCGCGATGAAATTGACGAAAAAGTCTTTCTTCTCCTGGACTTTTCAGCCTTGAAATCAATGGAACAGCCTCTCTTCGTCCCGTCTGAACTGATATTCTCTAGATTGTTGAAATAGATTCAATATGTAAATCTGTCCAGCAGTCGGCAAAAAGTGCATAAGCTTTTAAGGATCAGCCATAAGTATAGTTGAGCGAGAAAAGAAGCATTCAATTTCACGCCTTGTAGATACCCGATAAAAACGGGAGCCACCTCTAGCTTGAACTTCCAAACCTAATTTATTCTTGTTTCCCGAACTGACAATGAACAACTCACAAAACGTCGAACTCATCCTCAATCCTGACACCCAACTGGTTACTGTGAATGATGATTCCCCGACTCCCTCTGTCTTGTGGGATCGCGCCGCTCAACAAGCTGTAATTGACTCAGCCGTTGGCCCGACTGTTGCCTCTAGAGCCTATGGTATAGTTCATACCGCCATGTTTGATGCTTGGGCTGCCTATGATCCTACAGCGATCGCGACTCAACTTGGAGATGACCTCCAACGTCCGGAAGCTGAAAACACCGATGCCAATAAAACTGAGGCGATGAGCTATTCCGCCTATCGGGTGTTAACAGATCTGTTCCCAGAACAAACAGAGATTTTTGATCAAGTTATGACGGAGTTGGGGTTTGACCCAGCCAATAGCACCACCGACACTACAACTCCCGCAGGAATTGGCAATGTATCTGCCAACACTCTACTGGAATTCCGCCACCAAGACGGTTCTAACCAACTCAATAACTACGCCGATACCACAGGCTACGAAGCAGTTAATACTCCAGAAGAACAAATTGATATTGCTGCTTGGACTCCCGAACATATTCCCATCGATGATCCTGATGCTCCCCTGCAACAGTTTCTCACGCCTCAGTGGGGTGAAGTCACTCCCTTTGGGTTAGAGTCTGGAGAACAGTTACGTCCGGAAGCCCCCGAACCCTTCTTATTAGTGGATGGAGAAGTCGATTTTGAAGCGCGTACCATCACCCTTGAAGATGGTTCTGTTGTTGAAATTAGTCGAGATATTATTGGAACAATTATTAATCCTGAATTTATTGAACAAGCCGAACAAGTTGTTGAATTTAGTGCGAACCTTACTGATGAACAAAAACTAATTGCCGAATTCTGGGAAGATGGCGGGGGTACATCCTTCCCGCCAGGAACTTGGATGACCTTCGGACAGTTTGCTTCTGCTGAAAATGACCATTCTCTTGATGAAGATGCCAAAGCTTTCTTTACACTAGGAAATGCCGTCTTTGATGCTGGGGTTGCGACCTGGGAAGCCAAGACCTTCTATGACTATACTCGTCCGGTGCGTCTAATTCGAGATTTGGGTGAACTGGGTTTAATTGGAGAGTTTAATGAAGAACTCGGCGGTTATGCTATTGACGCTTGGGTACCACACGAGGGAACTCAAACCATTCTAGCAACCGAGTTCCTGACTTATCAAACACCTGGAGATCATCCTTCTCCTCCCTTTGCAGAATATGTTTCTGGACATAGTACCTTTAGTGCGTCTGCGGCGACAGTTCTAGAATTACTAACAGGAAGTGATAGTTTTGGTGCGTCTGTTACCTTTGAACCCGGAGAATCTCGCTTTGAACCGGGATTAACACCTCAAGAACAAGTCACCTTGGAGTGGGAAACTTTCTCTGAAGCTGCTGACGAAGGCGGTATCTCTCGCCTCTACGGTGGTATTCACTTTCAAGATGGTGACGAAAACGGTCGCACACTTGGACAAGGTGTAGGCGCAGAAGTCTTTGAACAAGCTCAATTCTACATCGAAGGCGGGCAAGAGCAGAATATTATTGTTGGGAGTCGCAACGAAGACGAACTCGTAGGTACTGAGGCGGATGAAGAATTCTACGGTCGTTCTCACAACGATACCATTGCAGGGGGTTTAGGTGATGATGAAATCTTCGGGGGCGATGGCGATGACATTTTGCGAGGAGATTTGAATGATCGTTCTCCTGGTAGCTTTGGGGGTGATGATATCATTCACGGAGGTCTCGGTGATGACCGCATTGGGGGTAAAGGTGGTAATGATCAACTCTTCGGCGATGAGGGTAATGACAGCATCTGGGGTGACGATGGCGATGATATTATTCGCGGTGGTTTTGGAAATGACGTTCTGACTGGGGATGATTTCTCGGGTGGTGAAGGTGCAGATACCTTTATTCTCGCTGAAGGTGAAGGTACCGATACCATTACGGATTTTGAAGTTGGTATTGATACGCTGCAATTAGACGGCTTACTGGTTGATGACCTCTCCGTTGCTCAAAGTGGAGCCAATACTGTCGTTAATTTTGGGGTCGAAACCCTCGCGATTTTAGAAGGCGTTGATGCGACGGGATTAACTGCAAATGATTTCTTTCTGGTCTAATTAAAAACAGATACCGAAACGGATGATTTTATGCTAAAACCACAGTCTGTACGTCAACTTTGCTCAATTCGTAAAAATTTAATTCGTTAGTTCATTATTCATCGGAGAACTATTATGTTAACCTTAGACAGACCTGCATTAGCGCATATTTTAGGAGTTCTCGCTTTAATTTGTTATGTAATTACACTCTTACCGACATTACTCAGAATTGTCTTCCCTCAAACCCGAAAAACTGGAATTCCAAAACTATTACTCAAACAACGTCGGATCATGGGAATTATCTCATTTGGTTTTGCAGTCGGTCATGGATTTCTATTAGCACGTCAACGGAATATTGACTTTCTTGATTTAAAAACATCTTGGATTTATATTCAGGGTGTATTTACCTTCATTATTTTTGCACTACTCACCCTAACTTCTAATGACTGGAGTGTCAAAAAACTTAAGAAAAATTGGAAGAAACTGCATCAATTAACCTATATTGCACTGTTTCTCCTAACTTGGCACGTTTGGGATAAAATGTCTGGACATTGGACTTATGTTACTCCAATTGGCATGACCTTAATGAGTGGAACAACTGTTTTATTTATCGTTCGTTGGTGTATTGAAAATCAGGATAAAAAGAAGAAGGCGAAAAAGCAGCCCATTGCGAGTAAAAAGCCTGTTGCTACTCAATCTTAATTATTACTTGGTAATCTTTGCGTGTTCAACACCTGAGTTGGTTTCTTCTCTTTACCCTTTCAAAATAGAGTTTATAGTCTGAAAAATTGCTGAATCGCTCATTGACCACCGAAGGAGAATCTAATGATACAGTCCCAACAACCTTACAACTGGAAATACCCGACTTTACTCACACTTTCCACCATTACTGTTGTTCTTAGCCTCACCTGGCCAAAACCTCAATTTAAAGCCTCAATTCCGATGCCTGCTAGAGTAGAAGAAGCTATACATTTACCTGCATCTCAAACCTTAAAGGGACACTCCACTTGGGTTTATGCAGTGGCGATTTCTCCTGATAATAAATACCTTGCTAGTGGCAGTTATGACGGTCAAATCAAAATTTGGAATCTGAAAACAGGTCAACTTCTTCATCAACTTTCAGGTCATACTGATGCAATTCAAACCCTAGCTATTAGTCCTGATGGAATTCTCGCTAGTGGCGGTTGGGATAACCGAGTTCGACTCTGGAATTTAGAAACAGGTACACTCATTCGGACGTTAAAAGGTCACGTTGAAGATGTTAAAACTTTGGCGATTAGTTCTGATGGGAAATGGTTAGCCAGTGGGAGTGCAGATCAAACCATTAAACTCTGGCATTTACAAACGGGAAAACAACATTTAACTCTCAAAACCTCAGACTGGATTCGTTCTGTTAGCTTCAGTCCAGACAATCAAACTTTAGCCAGTGGAAGTGAAAATGGGTCGGTACAAATTTGGTCTGTAACTGATGGAAAACCCCTACATACTTTAGCCGGACATTCTCAAGCGGTGTGGTCTGTGGCGTTTAGTCCGGATGGTCAAACGCTTGCCACTGGAAGTACGGATAAAACCGTTAAATTATGGCAACTGAGTAATCAACAATTGCAAGATACTCTTGTCGGACATTCTAAAGCGGTTTGGTCAGTGGCGTTCAGTCCCGATGGTCAAACTTTAGCCAGTGGAAGTTATGATAAAAGCATCCGACTTTGGAACCCGAAAACAGGTCAATCAATTCGTGATTGGACGGGTCATAAGAAGCCAGTTTGGTCAGTAATTTTTAGTCCGGATGGTCAAACTTTAGCCAGTGGAAGTGGTGACGAAACGGTGAAGTTATGGCAAATTGATTCATCTTTGAAACCTCAAACAAAGGAAACCACAGAATCGCCTGAAAAACAAGTATCTCAACCTTCAGTTTCAGAGGTGATGAATGCTGAAAAAATGGCAGAGTTGAACCAACAGTTGTATCAGGCAATTGATCAGAAATGGCAGTCCGTTCAGTTTAACGAAACCTTAGTTTATCAGGTGAAAGTAACAACAGATGGAAAAGTAGCCAGCTATCGACCTGTAAACGCGGCGGCTTCTTATTGGGTGACAAAAACACCCTTAGAAAAATTACGACAAACTAATGTTTCATCTGAAAGTTTGATTGAATTTGAAGTTGTGATGAAACCGGACGGTATTTTAGAAGTTGCCCCAATTCAAGGCTGGAATAATCGCCCCTAAAATTCCTAAAATAGCACTATATAGAGAAAAGAATATTTTCAAGCTAAAGTTGTAGTGCTACCGGATTTCTCTAGAATCTTATATATGAGTTTCAAAAAAGTTTGAGGTTGGTAGTTGCGCTTTAGCGCAGCAAAATTACATTTTTGCGTTCAGCTATTTTCGATGCGGCAGGGTTTGAGCCGTTTTGTCTACAAGAACTCAATAAATTACGTGATAATTTTGTTCAAAAAGAAGCCACTTGGCGAGGAGTTGCTCAGAATGAATGGTTAGAAGAAAATCCCTTGCTTATGGCTGAAATACCCGATAATTTAAAGGCTCAAGAAGTCAATTTAGAAGTTAGCGATCGCTTACGTCAGTTATCAACTGTTCTGAAGAACTTTGTCGTTTAAATATTGTTGATATTTTGGGATTGGGTGCGTCAGTGACACACCCTACAAATATTCATAATGAAATTAACTAGATGAAATCCAATTATTCTTCTCTAGTTCTGAGCCAATTTATCTAAAGCCGCTTGTAGGGTTTGGGTTAACTCTTCTACAGCTTGACGGCGACTACTTTGATAATCAGACCATTGTTGAGAAACTGAAATGGGTTCTCCAACCCTAAAATTGACTTGACGTTGTCCTAAATACGGAGTACGGTTTGGGTTTCGGCCTTTGAGTCGAGTAATCATTGTCCAAACAATAATGGTAATTTCTGCAAACCGATCAAATGTTGGATTTTCTTGAACATATTGTCCGCTGACTGCTACAAAACTTTCAACTAATCTCATGTGCCACATTCGCAGACTGGCTTCTTCTGCGACTCGACTAGCTAACCCCCGTTCTACAGCAGATAAGGCTTCTACGTCTTTGATATCTTCTCGATAAATGCAATCCCATCCTGTTTGTTCGATGCGACGGCAACGTTCGGTTAAATTGCCTTTGGGTTTAATCGCAAAATAACTTTCAGCGACTTGTAAGGCAATATCTAGGAGTTTTTGTAAGCGAGTCGGTAAGCTTTCTGTAGAGTCTTTGGGAATCGGTTGATGATAATATTCACGATAAAAGTTCTCCATTAAATCTAATAGGTAATTTCCTAAACGGATCAGACGAGGATAGAGTGATTTTGGGGTGGGTTGAGATTGAGTTGGAGTTAAGCCACAATCGATTTCAAGCTCAGATAAAAGTTTGGCGATCGCATCCCAATGATCTTGTTTATAAGAATATTGAATACCTAATGGAACAATGAAAACCTCCTCATTTCGTTCTGCTTTTTGTAAGTCTTCGACACACCAAAATCCCAGTTGAGCAATTCCGGGTTCGAGTGGACTAACTTGGTAGTTTAAACCATTGGTTCCTCCTTCGGGTGCGGCTGCCATTGGAAAGCGACCATTTGCAAAGAGATTTCTGGCTGATTTTAATCCCTGACGGTCAAGTTTTCCTCTTAATATTGATGTTCCACCCAGTTTAGGAAATAACCAAGTCACATAGTTTCCAGCCCACAGGGGAATCCCGCGATCGTACATAAAATGAGCATGAATGGGAGATTGGAGAGAAATGCTTTTTTGTTTGGCTTTTTGGGGAATTTTTCGCCAAATCAATTCAGAAATTGGCAGAGGATCGTCAGGACTCGGATGACGAAAAGCAATCAAAAATCGAATTTTTTGTTGTTGGAATTGTTGATAAAGTTTTACTAATTCTTCGACATTATCGGCTTCAATTTGAGTAATGGGTGTTTGGAAACGAATCCACCAGGGAAACCCCCACTGACAGAGTTTCAAAACCCAAGGTTGAAAATCTGGCGGAATAAATTCTAGAGGAGGTTGGACGTGGATCATTGAGTTGTTCATAGTTGAACGGAGATGGTGATTTTTGATTATTTTCACCATACTCCTGAACAGGTTTTTTGTATAGAAGGTGAGGAGCATTTATTTACCAATACAAAACCGACTGAAAATCCGATCTAATACCGATTCGGTGACTTCTTCTCCGGTGACTTCTCCTAATGCTTGAATGGCTTCTCTGAGATCGATTGTCCAAAAATCAAGGGGAAGTTGATTTTCGATAGTGGTTTTCATTCGCTCAAGGGCTGTTTTGGCCTGAGTAATCACAGCGGTTTGACGTTGGTTCAGGGCAATATCAAGATTAGCTGCTTGTATATTTCCCAGATTAATAGCGGTTAAAATTGCGGTTTCTAGTTCCTCAATGCCTTGATTAAAAGCCGCAGCAGTTCTAACAATTACAAGATTTTTCCGGTTGATTTTTTCTAATATTTCTTGGGTTTTTGACTCTAGCTCTGAAGCGGAAACTCGATCAATTTTATTTAAAACTAGAATAAATGAATGCTGTTGAATTTGTTGATAAATCTCCTGATCGCGTTCAGTCCAGCCTGCTTCTGCATCAAGGATTAATAGGACTAAATCAGCTAACTGAGCCGCACGACGCGATCGCTCTATCCCGATTTTTTCGACTCGATCTTCTGAAGTCCGAATTCCGGCTGTATCTAAAACTTTGACTGGAATTCCACCCACAACTAATTGAGATTCTACGACATCACGAGTTGTCCCTGGAAGGTCTGTGACAATAGCGCGATCGCTCTGACTCCACGCATTTAATAAACTTGATTTTCCCACATTTGGACGACCGACAATTGCTACGTTTAATCCACTTCTTAATCGTTCACCTTTTTCAGCAGTTGCGATTAGGATTGACAATTTTTCCAAAATCTGGTTTACTTGTGATATGATTGCGGGAACGTCTAGTGGGGGTAGATCCTCCTCAAAGTCAATTCGGGCTTCAATTTCTGCTAACACATCTAGGCAAGTGGCTCGAAATTGTTTAATCGGTGTTGCCAGTTTTCCTTCTAATCCAGCTAGAGCAGCTTGAGCGGCAGTTTGAGATTGAGAATTCACTAAATCTGCTACACTTTCGGCTTGAGTCAGGTCAATTCGTCCATTCAGAAAAGCTCGCAGTGTAAATTCTCCCGGTTGAGCCAATCTCGCTCCCGCTTCTAAACAGAGTTGTAAGACCTGCTGAACAGCAATCAACCCACCGTGACAGTGAAACTCCACAACATCTTCACGGGTGTAGGAACGAGGCGCAAACATCAACAACAGTAAAGCTTCATCGACAAGCTGTTGAGTGTCAGGATGACGGATATAGCCGTAGAGAATGCGATGAGTTTCCCAAGGCTGGTGTCCGGGTGCGTGAAAAAGCTGTTTTGCGATCGCGATCGATTGTGAACCAGACAGACGAACAATGCCAATACTGCCCTGTTGAGGAACAATTGCTGTTGCAATTACTGCGATCGTTTCACCACCTGAGTGGGTTTCAGACATAATCAGCCATTATACAGCGCAATATCCTGCTATTTTAACGTAATTTGACCAATAGAAGAAATGTTGAAAGGAAATCAACAAGGTCTCGTTCTCAGTCTTCTTGGAATAAATAGCGAACATTCTCCCAAAAAGATTCAAAGAATGCTCGCCAACACTGTCAATTATTTTTTACTTTTTTGCACCTGATTTTTTATAAAGAAAACAGCCCTGATGGCTTAAAAATTTAAAATCGAGCTAAGGGAGATTAATGAGATGCCACTTCACAAAGAATGAGTAGGAGAAGATTTAAGCTAGATAGGGTTTGGGAATGGGAATAATAAAGTTCCCACCTTTTTGTTTGTAGACTTCCTGCTGTTTCATAATTTCTTCAGCAAAGTTCCAAGCCAAAATCAAAACATAATCTGGCTGATCTTCTAACAACTGACTCGGAGCGAAAATTGGCAAATGATTGATTCCCATATAGCGACCTTGCTTGAATTTATTCAGGTCTACAATGTAATCTAAATGGGTTTTATTGATGCCAACATAACTCAACATTGTTGTGGCTTTAGCAGCGGCACCATAACCGACAACTCGCTTCCCTTGCTTTTTCACATCCCAGAGAATCTTGAGTAATTCTGTTTTCACCATTTCAACGCGATCGGCAAAGTCTTTGCAATAGTCAATGCGATCAACTCTTTGCTCTTTTTCAGTTTTGAGTAAAGATTTAACGGAGTCTTTGACGGCTTCTTTCGGTTCAACAAATAAACGTAAAGAACCACCATGAATAGCCGTGCGTTGAATATCGTTGAGATAGAGGGAATGTCTTCGGAATAGGTTATCTAAAGCCGTCACCGAGAAGTAACACAAATGTTGATGATAGATCGTGTCAAATTCACAATGATCGACGAGATCAACCCAATAGGGCGCCTCAATAACAGCAACTCCAGTTTCCTTGAGTAGAATCCGAATTCCTTCTACAAAACCATTCAAGTCTGGCACATGAGCGAGAACATTATTCGCGAGAATAACATCTGCTTCTTTGCCTTGCGATCGCAATTCTTGCGCCAGATCTTGTGTAAAAAAGGTACACTTTGAAGGAATTCCGGCTTTTTGTGCAGCTTCAACGGGGCCAGAAGCTGGGTCAATTCCTAATACGGGAATCCCGGCTTCAACGAAGTTTTTGAGCATATAGCCATCATTACTGGCGGCTTCGAGCACAAAACTATTTCCGTCTAATTTTCTAGCCTCAATAATGGCTTTGGCACTATCACCAAAGTGCTTGATTAGAGAGGGAGAAACTGAAGAAAAGTAGGGATAATCCCGACAAAATAGAATCTCCGGAGGCACACTCACGGTAATCTGAACTAACCCACAATCTGGACAAAATGCTAGTTCTAAAGGAGCTGTATATTCAGGTTGATCGAGCTGATCTTTGGTTAACAGTCCATCCGCTAAAGGTGTATATCCAAAGTCAATAATTGACTGAAGATTTTCGGACCCACAAGAACGACAAGGCGGCATAATATTAGACATAATTGCAATTCTCCTTATCCAACAGATGCCGCGAGATCAGCTTGCCAACGCAGATTATCGTCCAAGCGTCCTTCTGCCAGTAGTTTTTGAATGTGAGCAATTCGCTTGTATTTTGGTCCTTCAAATTCTTCCAGAGTCAACCCAATTTTTTTGTAGGTATTGTAGAGTTCTTCCGCACCTTTGCGAGTATTCCATTGAGGTTGAAATTCTGGCAAAACTTCCAAAATTCTACTACAGTTGACGCGATAACACCGAGTATCTGGTCCTCCATCTGCGGCATATTCAATTTCACAGTTGGGAACGACGTCTTGAACGATATTGGCGATATCTCGAATTTGGTAGTTGTCCTCGTTACGTCCAACGTTAAAGGCTTCGTTATGAACTTTCTCGCGGGGAGCTTCTAAAACGGCAATAAAAGCGCGAGAAATGTCTTCAATATGAACAATCGGCCGCCAAGGTGTACCATCACTTTTGATGAACACTTTTCCGGTTGTAAATGCCCAGGCTACCAAATTATTAAGAACGAGGTCAAACCGTAAACGAGGAGAAACCCCATAAGCCGTCGCATTGCGAAGAAATGTCGGACTAAAGTTATCATCAGCTAACTTACCCACATTTTGTTCAACTGACACTTTAGAACGACCATAGGGAGTCACAGGATTAAAAGCAGATTCTTCGGTTAACCAGTCACTACCTGCTGCACCATAATTACTGCAAGAAGAGGAGAAAATATAACGAGGAATTCCCGCTTCTTTGCTTAATTTTGCTAAATTAACAGAGGCTAAATGGTTGATTTCGTCGGTTAAATTCGGATTGAGATTTCCTAACGGATCGTTCGAGAGTCCAGCTAAGTGAAGAACGGCATCAAATCCATCTAAATCGGAAATTTCCACATCACGGACATCTTTGATCAGTTCAGGAACCTCTTGAATTCCTTCTCCAAACGTACTCTGTCGATAAAGATCGCTATCTAATCCGACAACTTCATGTCCTTTTTCAAGGAGCAAAGGAACTAAAACTGTCCCGATATAACCTTTGTGACCTGTTACGAGAACACGCATTTTTTAACTCACTCCTTCCAAGTTTTCCAAGGTGCATTACCCGTTTCCCACAATGCTTCTAGCCGTCGTTTATCCCGTAGGGTATCCATACATTGCCAGAAGCCTGTGTATTTGTAAGCCATTAATTGACCATCTTTAGCCAAATTTTCCAGAGGTGCTTTTTCCCACTGGGTATCATCACCTTCAATGTAGTCAAACACACCGGGTTCGAGAACAAAGAAAGCTCCATTGATCCAACCTTCACGAGTTTGAGGTTTTTCTGAGAATTCGACGATTTGATCGCCATCGAGATCTAAATGACCAAAACGAGCGGTCGGATGCACGGCTGTTAGAGTTGCGAGTTTTCCATGAGAGCGATGAAACGCTAACAACTCATCTAAGTTGATATCTGAGACGCCATCACCCCAAGTCAGCATGAAGGTTTCATTCCCCATATAGGGAGCCAGACGTTTGATCCGACCTCCGGTATTGGTATGGAGTCCCGTATCAATCAGGTCAATAGTCCAATCGGGTTTGACCCCTTCGTGCATCTCAACTTTACCTGTTTTGAGATTGACCGTGAGATTACTGTTGAGCGAGCAGTAATCAACCATGTACTTTTTGATCACTTCTGCTTTGTAGCCGAGAGCGATCACAAAATCCTTGAAATTGTACTGGGAATAGAGCATCATAATATGCCACATTATGGGTTTCCCGCCAATTTCTACCATGGGTTTAGGTTTTTCAACTGTCTCTTCGGAAAGACGAGTACCAAGTCCACCTGCAAGTATTCCAACTTTCATAACAAAAAACTTGTGTGTATAACACCCTCGACATTACGAGGTTCACACTTCGGGAACCCGATTGTCAAGAGAGTTACAAACTACTTCATTAAATCTTTACAAAACTGGGGAAAGAGAGGCAGTGTTGAGGATCTTGTCCATCCTAAAGTTGATTTTTTAGTTAACAGTAAATTTTGACGTGAAAATGTAGTAAAATAGTTATTTGGGAAAAAAATCATACTAAAAAATATTGTTGAAAGACTCTCGGATTCATTTAATATGATATTGATTTTTTTTCACTTTAAAATTATTAGGAGTTTTCAGTTTAGGTACAGGAAAGTATTGAACGTTTCAAAGTGCTGTTAGAATCAGATCCGTTGCATTATGAACAACATAATCAAACTCAGATTCATCAATGTGGTCAGGGTTTAAGTATTCTAGGTTTAATGCTTCACACTCAGCAGGACTTATATTCTCGGATGATAAAATAACTCGATATTTCTGTAATGCCTGACTGACTCGCATCAGATGACTCGCAACAACAGGACTGGTTAACTGACCGGAATCCACCAAGTGTTGAATTCTATCCGCGTTAGAATAGCCAAATCTTTTGATTATTTCGCCGTGAGTTCCTGATATTTTTTCCGGAAGTTGACCGCAAATCACCAGTTTTCCGCCTTCTTGGATACGAGAACCACAGTTATAAATCGCTTTCGCACCTTGCCAAAAATCAACGCATTTATCATCAAGATAGGTGAGCATACTTGCACAAGGTTCAACAGATTTGACAAAATATTTTGCACAAACCTCTGCGGCTTCTTGGTAAGCTGAATAAAAATCTCCGATGAAGACATGAGCAATCCCAGAGGGAAAGGTGATAAAGTTAACCGAAACATAGATTTTCGGAAATGTCCTCATTACTAAGTCAGCAATTTGATGGATAATTTGACGAATCGGATTATCAATTTTGCCAATAATTTCTGATTCTGAATATTGCGTTATTTTCCAATGGGTATAGTCAATTGCTGCTTTATTGGCAATTCCTGGACAAAGATATTTTGCTCCTCCAGAGAAACCGACAACACGATGAGGTAATATACTTCCTAAAGCAATCACAATATCATGTTCATCGATTGCTGGATTGATTTTGATAGGAATGTCATCAATTTTTCCAACGTCTCTTAAAAATTGGTCGTCAAACGCATTATGATTAATTAGTTTAATCGTGTTCGCAGTTTCAGGAGAAATCCCCAACTTTCTCTGCATTTCGACTGGGGTCATCGAACGATGAGTTCCTAGCGCAAAAAGCACCGTAACTTGACTAGCCTCAGTTTGGATAACCCGTAAAAAATCAGGAAAAAAATGATTGATGGGTGTAGCACGGGTCACGTCTTCACAAAGGATCAAAACTCGCTTTTGATTGAAGTCAAATTGAGACAAATAACTCAGTAACCTTGTGAGAATGTCTTCTTTTGATAATATAGGGGAAACCTCTAAGGCAATTTTTTTCACAACTTACCCAAATTAACACTGAAATCTCGTTTAATCATACAGCTATAACACCAGAAATTCAAGTTCCTGGCGAATAGCTTAAAGTGTATATCTATAGCAATCAGAGATTTTGAATGCAATTAAGGTCAAATCGCTTGATAACTGACGAACTGACCAACACGGGGTTTACCAAACCGCCTCCAAGCATTTCCACCTCGCAAAAATAGCTCCATCCAGCGCACGTTTTGCTTCTCATTTATCATCCAACCTGAACTTCCAGGTGCAAAAGCTAATGTTCCTTCACTGACCCGAAAACTCCCATCAGAATAGATAGCATCACTCACAACATCTCCGACTCGAACAATCACCTTTGTTTCCGGTTTTAAATTCACAGAATCGGCAGCAATCGTTGTTTTAATATTACCATATCCATCAACCCAAGCGACTCGATCTGTGGGTGCATCTGGAATTTTTTCCGGCTCAATAATATCTCCTAAAATACTTTCATCTCCTTTGACAATTGCAACCGCACCTTGAGGAAAGACATCACGAGACCGAAACTGAGAGCCACCGCGTGAAACATTAATGGTATGAATAGACTGAGCAAAATCTTTAATAAAGGAGAGAGAATATCCAGCTAAAACTCCAACAACTTTCACTCCGTTGGGAAGCAAAGCATAGGTTAAACCTTCACCTTCATTATTCGGACGAGCTTCTAAATCATCTTGGCGAGGGGCGCAGTTATGGTAAATCAAATGATTTTCGGGGCCTGGATTGAGTCCCAATTGAGCAATCCAAAAACCTGTTGCGAGCGTGCTAAAAGGCGGAACAGAAAGACAGTGAATCTTCGCATCGGGTAAGTGTTGAAGTAAACGTTGGTTCACCTCTGCAAAAGCGGGGTCGCCCGCACCATAATCCGCAATTAAGTTGATTAACATAATCGTTTTATTGGAGAAGTGTTGAGTTTGAGTGTCGGATCAGTTGCTTCACTTAAAGGATACAATAAAATTCATAAAACTAAGGTATACAGTGATTCAATCAGACATCAATTTTCAATCAACATTTTTGAGAATAAATTCACAGAGTCAATCCTTTAATTTGAAGGGGTTTGCCATTCTCCTTGTAGAGTAAATCCCGCCCAAAAGTAAGGAGAAGACCATTTATTTTGCTGCCACATATCAATTTGAGCGACTCGTAAAGCGGCTACCGGAGAGAGGTTTTGTTCCAGCATTCTTTGATAAAATTTTACCATGAGTTCAGATGTGGCTTGATCATCAACTTTCCACAAACTCACGACCACTCTAGGCACACCTGCATACATAAATCCACGAGTTAAACCGACTAATCCTTCGCCCTGAATATTTTCGCCTAAGCCTGTTTCACAAGCACTTAAAACTGCGAGTTCTGCGGATAAATTTAGGTTAAAAATATCATATAATCTTAAAAATCCATTTAAGGGTTCTCCCTGTTCATCCACTAAAGATAAAACTAAACCAGAAAGTTCTGGTGTTTCGCTATTGAGTAAACCATGAGTGGCGAAATGCAGAATTCGATATTGACTAATTTGTTGACTGGTAACAAATTCTCGACGAGCTGAAAAGCCAAATTGTTTGCTTGTATTATCGGCTGGAACTAAGTTTAAAATTTGTTCGGCTTCTTGCTTTGTAAAAGGTAAACGATCAAATAAAACGCCCGACTCTCTCGCTGAACGTTCTAACTCTGGCGGTAGCGGTTTAACCTGTTCTGGAATGATATCTTTCACCCGTTCATCCTGATAGCTAAAAACTGGATCTGCTAAGATTGCCATTGTTCTGGGTGCGGGAGTTCTCCCTTTCATTTCTTCACGTAAAATCGCTAAGGTTGAAGCCGAAGGAATCGTGACAATTTCATGCTGTACAATTAATGGTGTCCAGTCGTCTTCTAGAATTAAGTTTCCGGCTATCGGTAAGGCGTTAAACGGAATATATTGTAAGACTCCATCCGCAACGATTAATAACCGTTTTTCACCGAGTTTTTCGGAATTGGGTAAAATCATCTTTGCTAACGCTTTACCTGTTTGTTCTGCGATTCTGCGCCGAATTCGTTGGGTAGGAAGTAAGAATGAATTCCGAAAGGCTTGAACTGCGATTTCTATATCTTGGCGTTTAGGGAGTTCGTAACTTTCCATTGAAGTTGGGGTGACAACCCATAAATAACTGCGATTTTTTCCTAGAGAATATTCGACTAAAACTGTGTCTTGATCGAGGACTTGTTTTTGAATTTCTGAAGCGGTTAAGGGTTGGGGTTGAGTTAATGCAGCATAGTTAGGGTTGGTTGCTCGAATTTGGGAGAGTAAAGCCTGATGTTGCTGAAGTAAATTATCAATTTCTTCGTTGATTGTTTCTCGTTGTTCTTCTGTATGTTTCCCACTTAGCAGCTTCACACGCAACTGTTCTAATACGCTGAGTTGTTGTTGCAGTTGCTTCTTTTCTTGTAAGAGTTTGGGGTCAACTCCAGAAGTAATTTCTCCCCCAGATTCTGTTAATATCTCTAATAAACTTCTGGCTTTAGCTCGTTCACTGGCTTGTAATGCCGAGCTGTCATAGCCCTTTTCTGGGTTCTGTTTATGTAGCTGCATTAATAAGTCAATATAAAATTCATAATATTCCTGTTTAGAGGCAAAAAAGGAAGTTCGCAAATCTTGGATATCGACGTTTTTTCGTAAATCTTCAATAATTTCTAAGGCGGATTCTATAGTATTTAATGCAGTTTTTAGTTCACCTTTTTCTCTTTGAACTTGAGCAATATAATAAAGACTTAGGGGTTCTTTTGTTCGCTCTCCTACTTCTTGTCGAATTTGTAGAGATTGAGTACAGGTTTCCAAAGCTTGATCTAAGTTTCCTTGCTGAAAATCAACATAGCAAATATTATTTAAGGTACTCGCTTCTCTGGTGCGATCGCCAATTTTCTGCCAGAGAAGTAATGCTTCATTATAGGCTATTTGAGCCGGTTTCAGTTGATTAGACTGAGCATAAACATAACCCTGATTATTCAAAGTTGCAGCTTGTCCTCGAATATTCCGAACATCTGTTTTTTCAGGTAGTGCCTTCCAATAGTTCAAAGCCTTCTCGTAAATTTCTTGTGCTTTCTGGAGTTCGCCTTTTTCCGAATAAACTTGACCAATATTATTCAAAATTAAAGCAGTAATCTTCAAATCAGCCGGATTTTCTGAACGTTGAAGTAAAGATTGAGCCTGCTGATAATACTTCAGCGATCGCTCAAGTTCTCCTAAATTGTAGTAAACTAAACCAATACTATTTAAAGTCGCCGCTTCAGCGGCTTCAATCCCCATTATTTGCCGAATACTATGAGCTTTTTCATAGGCTTCTAAAGCTTTCTGATATTCACCTCGTTTTAGATAAACTTCAGCCGAAAGTTCTAAAATCGGAGCCTCCCAATATTCAGGCTGAGAGAGTTGTGGAAGTAATTCTAAAACCTGGCGATAATAGTTTAAAGCCGCTTGATATTCTCCTAAATCAGAATGAATTAATCCTAGAAATTGTAATGTAGTTGCTTCTTGAGTTAAATTGCCCTGTTCTCGCCAAAGTTTGAGAGCCGTTTCTAGGGCTTGAATGGCTTGACGTAGAGCAGCACCTGTTCCTTGACGATAGTAGCTTAATCCGTCTTTTAGGGCTTGTTGTGCCGGATTTTGAGTGTTATCTGCAAGTATAATTTTTTCCTTCCACGCCTCATCCATTCGGTTCGAGGGATACGGAGATTCAAGTGAGTTAACTGGAAGGATTTTTCCAGAGAGTAAAACACCCAATAAAAAGGGAATGATAAACATTCGAGATACTCGCCAATTCCCGATGATGAGGTTTCGTTTTTGTTGATTAGTCATCACTTCACTTAAAATAGTTTCTATAACAGTCTTGAGGATGTTAAACTCAATCTCTGACATCTACTTCCATTCCTCTTTCTCGATTTTAACTGCTAAATCAGATGATGCCATTAAACATTCATTTCAATTCCCCACATTGTCGGAAAACTCTCTTGCGCTTGCTTTCTAGTTTGTCTGTTGCTGTTGGGTTTGGTCTATTAAATATTCCCGCTTTTGCTCAAATTGATCTCGCAACTGTTCAAGAGATTTTAGATGGAGAAGAAGTTTTCATCGAAGAACAGCAAGCAAAACTCGAAGATCAAGCAGATTTAGGACAGCTTATTCATACAGAAAAATCCCGTGCAGGTCTAGAATTTAATAACGGTGCGGCTGGGCGAATTGGCAGCAATTCTCGCGTTACAGTGGGTCAATGTGTAGAAATTAAACAAGGTCAAGTCGTTGTGAGTGGGCCTGCAAATGGATGTATTGGTGGGTTTTCTGTTTCGGTTGAAGGTACACTTTATATTATGGAAACGAACGAGGACGGCACTGGAAATATTAAAGTATTAGAGGGAGTCGTTACTGTTACGTCTGAAGGTGCTGTTCCGATTATTTTAAGAGAAGGTCAAAAGATTGGGATTTTACCGGGTTTTCTAGGAGAAATTGAAGATATTACTCCGGAAGAATTGGGTCGAATTTTAACGGGAGAACTCTTTTCTGGGTTTAATGTTCCGATCACGCCAGAAGGTGCATTACAATCACTCTGTCGGCGAATTGTTCCACCCAATTTTAGGTGTGCTGCGAATGGTGTTCCTACACCAATTGTTCCCACTCCTCCTGTACCTTCTATTCCCGGGCCATCTATTCCCGGTTCCCCTTTCTAAATTAAATTAGTTTTCTAAACTATGAATTTGCTTGAGTCTGTTTTGAGTTCAATTGTTTTGTCTATTTCAACAAATCTTGATAACCTAGCAGTGGGAATGAGTTACGGGCTAAGAAACTGGATTGTTCCGACTTCTGCTAATATTGCCATTGCGATTCTTTCGGGATTAAGCACCCTAATTTCGATTACTCTTGGAGAACAAATTCGTCAGTATCTACCCAATAGTTTAGCAGGTTATCTTGGGAGTCTAATTCTGATTATGATTGGGATCAGTAGTATTGGGCAAACTCTCAGATCGGACTCAAGCAAACCTGAAGAATTCGTCACTGACCATCCTCTAAACCGACTGAATTTAAGAGATGCAATTCTATTAGGGTTGGCTTTAACTCTCACAAATTTAGGAACAGGGATTGGAGCTGGAATTGCTCAATTTGATGCAATTTTAACCAGTATTTTTAGTTTTGGATCGAGTTTACTAACCATTGGCGGAGGGTATTGGATGGGAAAGCAGTTTAGCCAAAAAACCTTGGGAATTGAGCTGGGATTGATTGCAGGTGTTTTATTGATTATCTTGGGAGGATTTAATCTCTATAGCGAACTATAAATCTTTTCAAAATTCAGCTTAAAGCCAAGTTTGTATAGCAAATAAAATACCAGGTAATGTGATAAACGCCATTAAGGTTGACACGACAACAACTCGTGCAGTTTGAACGGCATCACCCCCAAATTCATTGACCATTAAAAAGGCAGTAATAGCAGTGGGCATTGAACTTTGTAAGATTAAAACTTTCAGATCTAAATCGGCTAATCCTAATATTTTTCCAACGGTAAAGGCAACAATAGCACCTCCAAAAAGCCGCAAACAGCTCGCACACACTTCATACAATTTAAGTTCGAGCTGACGATTTGACATTTGAATACCAAGCATGAGTAAAGCTAAAGGAATAGCCGCTCCTCCTAACAAGCTTAATCCTTCATCCAGTTTCAAGGGAAGGGGAATATTAAATAATCTTAAACAGATTCCAAAAAAAACGGCCCAAGTTAAGGGAAGTTTGAGCATAAATTTAATTGAAGAGCGAAACCCTCCACTTTGTAAAAATGCAGGAATGGTCATTAAAACCACAATATTCCAAGCAATTAAATAAACAATGCCTCGTTCCAGCCCTGCCTCTCCCAAAGCAAATAAAGTTACTGGAAGCCCTAAATTTCCCACATTCGGTAAAGCGGTTGTCGCCACTAAGCTTTTTCTTAAATCAGTAGAAAATCCCCAAAACTGACTGAGTTGCCATGCCACAATACAGAGTATAATAAAAGTAATTAAAAATCCTGAAGCAATGGCGATCGCATTTTCACGACTTAGGGTTGTTTTATAAAGATTCTCAATAATTAAAGCCGGGAATAAGACATACAAACTCAGTCTAGAAAGCGTAGATTGATCGAGATTAAGATTTTTTCCGACAATAAAGCCAATAAAAACAATGCAGGCGACCGGCAAAATTGCCGAGAGAATAACAACCATGAATTTAGAATTTTTTGGATTGGGTGAGCATTGCCCACCCCACTCAGAATTTTAACAGGATTAAGCGGCTGAAACTAAACCACTATGAGCTAACAAAGGTTGGGTACTGGGTTCACGTCCTCGGAAAGATTTAAACACTTCCATTGGGTGTAAACTTCCGCCTAAAGCGAGTACCGTATCTCGAAAACGTTGACCCGTTTCAGCCATAGCCTTTTCATCTTCTAATCCGGCTTCTTCAAAGGCAGAAAACGCATCAGCACTGAGAACTTCAGCCCATTTATAACTATAGTAACCTGCGGCATAACCTCCAGAGAAAATATGTCCAAATGCACATAAAAAGGCATCTTCTGGCAAAGGCTTCAATAGCGTTGTTTTCTCAGCAATCCGATTTCTAACATCAACAACGGTTTCCGAGCTACCGGGTTGGTAGCGATGATGTAATTCTAAATCAACTAATCCAAAATGAAGCTGTCGTAACATCATACTTCCACTGCGATAGGTGCGGGCTGCTAACAACTTTTGATAATAATGTTCTGGCAGAGATTCACCTGTTTGATAATGTTTTGCCATCCCAAATAAAGTCGCTCGATCATAACACCAATTTTCCATAAATTGGCTCGGTAATTCCACTGCATCCCATTCCACATTATTAATTCCGGCTGCCCCGGCATAATCAACCGTTGTCAACATATGTTGTAAACCGTGACCAAATTCATGGAACAATGTTTCCACCTCACCAAAGGTCATTAAACTGGGTTTATCATCCACAGGTGGAGTTTGATTACACTGCAAATAAGCAACAGGTAAACGAACAGTAGATACACCATTTTCTAACAGTTTTGCACGATTAATACACTCATCCATCCAAGCCCCACCGCGTTTTTCGGCTGGACGACTGTAGGGATCTAAATAAAAATAAGCAATGGGCTTTCCCGCGTCATTAGACACTTGGAAATAACGCACATCTTCATGCCAAACTGGGGCTTGACCATCAGCCGCAGTAATAGTGATTCCAAAAATCCGATTAACTAAACCAAACAACCCTTCTAAAACTTGTGGCAAAGAAAAATAGGGGCGTAATTCTTCATCCGTAAACGCAAACTTTTCTTCTCGTTGACGTTCTGCCCAAAAACTAATATCCCAATGCTTTAAATCTCCTGCTTCCGGCGCACCCTTTGCCGCAGCAAATGCTTTTAGGTCTTCAAATTCTTTCACGGCTGCATCGTAACTCACAACCCGCAACTCTTCAGATAACGCTTCCACTGCTTCTACACTCGGAGCCATTTTGCTGGCTAAACTTAACTCAGCATAACTTCCAAAACCGAGTAATTTAGCTTTTTCTTTTCGGAGTTCTAAAATCCGTTCAATTAAAGGAAAATTATTTAATTCCCCACTCGAAGCTCGGCTAATATAAGCCTTATAAACTTGTTCACGTAATTCTCGCCGTTGGCTGAATTTTAAGAAGGGGCCAAAACTAGGAAAATCTAAGGTAATTCGCCAGGGACCTTTTTTTGCTGTTGCCTCTTCAGCTCCTTCTGAACGCGCAGCTTGAGCCGCTAAACTCAGTAAACTTGGAGGTAAACCCGCAACCTCTTCGGGTTCAGTTAAAGTCAAACTAAAGGCTTTCGTTGCATCCAAAACATGATTAGAAAACTTTGTGGAAAGTTCAGCAAGTTCGAGTTCAATGGCATTAAAGCGATCACATTTTTCTCCTTCTAAACCCACACCCGAAAGTTCAGCATCTCGAATCGCTGCCTCTACAATTCGCTGTTGAGCTAAGTCTAAACTCTCCCACTCAGAAGATTCATGCAAGGCTTTAAATGCTTTGTAAATTGCCTGACTTTGATTGAGTTTATTAATGAACTGTACAAGTTTGGGTTGGACTGTTTCGTGAGCTTCTCGCAGTTCCGGGCTATTTTTCACACCCATTAAATGATTCACAATACCCCAACTCCAGATTAAGCGTTCCTGTAGCTGTTGCAATGGTTCGACTAAACCTTGCCAAGTCGGTTGCACATTGACTTCTAGATTCGCGAGTTCTAGATCGAGTTCATCTAACAGTTGCGTCATTTCAGGAACGACTAAATCGGGTTTGATGCTCTCAAACGGGGGGAGTCCTCTACCTCGCAATAAGGGCTTATTTGCTGTTGTGGTGTTCGCAATCATGGCCATTTCCTATAGGGGGTCATTCATTTGTTATACCAGGTTCTAGAGGTAGAGTGCATTTTTGAGCAACCTCAAGCTAGCTCAAATTTCTCGTCTCAGTTCTCGTCTCAGTTCTAAAAATCAGAAGAGACACAGTTTGCATTGTGCCTCAAAAGTCAGTTATCTATAGAGTTAATCTAGGATTTTTGACCGACTTTCTTTACGGTGGCGATGCGTAAAGCCCCCGCATTGGAATCGGGGGAGGATGTCAAATCAACTTACCTTCAATCTCCTCAGTCTATTCTCCGCGACCTTAACGCCCTATTCCCTATGCCCTGCTATCCATAGCGTTACTTAAACAAACTTGATACCCAAACCACTAGATGTAGAGTAACATAGAAAACCCCGTAGAACCTCTCATCCCCACCAAATCCGTGAATCATCTTATCGAGTGGAACGCAAGCTGCGTTGACGAACAACTGACTCAACTCAATGTTACGCCCCTTGAAGGCTACCGTCCCCTAGACTACTTGCTTTACTCTGATACTTTACCGAGACGCAACGATGGTCGAGTTAGCGATCGCATTCTTAAACGCTATCAACACCTCTACGCGGGAGGTTGGTGGTGTTCTGGAATCGATATTCTCACCGGAAAAGATGACCTTTGGGGTTGCTTTAAACCCCTAGATCCGCGTATTCAGGGCGATCGCAACAAGATTATCAAATATGAACATCCGCCCCAAACCCCCACCGGAATTTTTGCGCTGCGAGTCTCTCAACCGATCTGGGAACAGATCGCTAAACGCTATTCATTAAAACTTTCAGAAGCTGACATCCAACCCGATCAAAGCGATCTGGGATTTTGGGAATGGGTGATCGCTCATCCGCAAATTCCTCTATGTATTACTGAGGGTGCGAAAAAAGCTGGAGCGTTGCTGAGCGCCGGATACGCTGCGATCGCCCTTCCGGGTATTTATGGCGGGTATCGAGTTCCCAGAGATGAATGGGGAAAGCGCATCGGAAACTCTCGTCTGATTCCGCAACTCCAAAAACTAGCAACTCCAAAGCGAGAAATTTATATTGTTTTCGATCAAGATCATAAACCCAATACCATCAAAGCAGTTGATACAGCGATTAAACAAACAGGTTATTTACTCACTCAACAGGGCTGTTCTGTTAAAGTCGTGACTTGGAATTCTCAACGGGGTAAAGGCGTTGATGATTTAATTTCTAATTACTCGATTGGAGCCTTTGAACAAGCCTACAAAATGGCAAATCTGTTAGAAACCTGGCGAGCCTTATCCTTTAATCGTTTAACCTATCCAGCAAACATTCAAGTTAATCAACGATATTTATCAGATATTAAAATTCCCAACACAGCTAAACTAATTGGTATCCAATCTCCGAAAGGAACAGGTAAAACTCAATTCATTGAAAAAATCGTTCAACAGGCAAAAAAACGAGGTCAATGGGTGTTAGTGATTAGCCATCGAATTCGTTTAGTTGAAGCCTTGTGTCAGCGATTTGGACTGCAATATCTTCAGGGAACAGATACAACTTTATCTCATCAAGCCGAGATTTCCGGCTATGGTCTTTGTATTGACTCTCTCCATCCGGGTTCTCGTGCTAAATTTCAGGCTGAAAACTGGTCAGATGGCGTCGTGATCATTGATGAAGTTGAACAAGTCTTATGGCATGGTTTAAACTCAGATACCTGTCGTCATCAACGAGTAGCTATCCTAAAATCACTCAAAACTCTGATGAAAAATGTAATCGGAGGAAATGGAAAAGTTGTCGTAGCTGATGCAGATTTAAGTGATATCTCGATTGATTATCTTTTGTCTTTAGCTGGAGTACAACAAGACCCATTTATTATTCAAAATGAGTGGAAACCTCCCACAGAAGAAGCCTGGTCAGTTTATAGTTATCAAGGAAAGACACCAAAACAACTGGTGAAAGACTTAGAACAATATATTGCTGAAGGAGGTAAACCTTTTGTCTGTTTGTCTGCACAAAAATTAGCCAGTCAATGGGGAACTTGTACGCTCGAAACTTATTTGAATACACAATTTCCTGAGAAAAAAATTCTCCGAATTGATTCGGAATCTCTCGCCAATCCCACTCATTCGGCTTATGGCTGTATTTCTCAACTTAATTCTATTCTGAAAAAATATGATATTGTCGTCGCTTCCCCTTGCCTTGAAACTGGAGTCAGCATCGATATTGAGGGTCATTTTACCTCAGTTTGGGGCATTGCTCAAGGCATCCAGGGAGAAAATTCAGTTCGCCAAGCTTTAGGGCGAATTCGGGAGAACTTACCGCGTTATTTATGGGTGGCAAATCATGGTTTTAATCAAGTGGGAAATGGTTCAGTTTCCATGACCAGCTTACTCGGTTCTAATCATCGTTTAACTCGCTTGAATATTCGTCTCCTACAACAGTCAGATTTTACGGCTTTAGATGATTTAGAAATGGGATTTCAAGCTGAGTCTTTACTCTGTTGGGCAAAAATGGCAGTTCGCTTTAATGCAGCAATGAGTCGCTATCGAGACTCAATTTTAGCCGCTTTAGAAGTAGAAGGTCATCCTGTTTTAGATATTCTTCCAGAAAAGAATCGTCCAGTTGACAACTTAACCTCTCAAGCTGGAAAAAATCTAGAAAATAATCACTCATCTCGTCCGAGTTTGTCAGAAATGATTTCAGCAGTTCGAGACCAAAACTATCAAGCTGAGTGTCAAGCCATTGCTCAAGCCAAAATTATTAGCGATCGCGAATATCAAAGGCTGCAAAAAAAACTATTAAAAACAACAGCAGAACGACGTTCACAGCGCAAGTATGAATTGAGTTTGAGATATAGAATTTCAGTGACTCGTGATTTGGTTGAGAAAGATGATCGCGGATGGTACGATCAACTCAGAACACATTACTTTTTAACGGTGGGTCGTCCCTATCTAAGTTATCGGGATGTGGCGATCGCTCATCAATTAATTACTCAAGGTCAAGGCCATATTTTTGTTCCCGATTTTAACCGTTCCCAACTCGGGGCGACTATCGGAATTATGGAGTTACTGGGGATTCCAGCTATAATTCAAAATTCACAACGAGAACTCAAAAATACTGACGTAGATTTACAACAAATTGCAGAAATAGCCCTACGTGATCGACAGGCGATTAAATCAATTGTCGGAATTGGCTTGGCTAAAAATTCGAGTCCAATTATGATTATTAGACGATTTCTTGATCGGATAGGATATGGGTTAGAATGTTTGCGAGTCGAATCCGATCAGAAAAAACGAATTCGAGTTTATGGGGTTGTTGAACCTGATGATGGGCGTCGAGAAGTGCTTCAAGAATGGCTCGCTTTGGAGAAACAATCTCCGGGACAATTGACCCCAGAGCCAAGTCGTTCTTTCGACTCTATTTCAACTGTTCACCCTATAGAAATGGAATTTACACAACTGAGTTTACAATTTTAAAATCAGTTTGTTATCAATATGAAAGCTTTAAAATAACCCAGATTTTGTAAAGCCTCTGTAAAACTTCCGTAAAACCCCTGACAATTTATATATAAAATGCCATGATATAAATAGCAATACTGAAGACCTCCAAAATAAAGGATCGGTTCTCGGCTATCTTGCTAAATGGATTGATTTGTTAGGGCGTATGGGTGTTAATCTTGAAAGCCAAATTTTAAGAAACTTTCCGAAGAAAACTTGAAAAAGTTTCAAGATTATCCATATAACTTTCCAGTGGTCAATTCTCCTGTGTTCAATGTTTTCTGTGTGTGATTTGTTTAAAGCTTGAGTTTTCTGTGGTCAATTAGATACAAAGGTCTCAACTTCGGTTGGGACTTTTTTATATGAAGTCATAGAAAGATCTGGAAAATATTTTCAATCTTTTAGTGTGCTCGAACATTGAGTTAATACTAAAGGAATGAAATTATATCTGATTCAGGGAATAAAGTCCTAACAAATTAAGAGTAGCCTCTAATTTGGGCAGAGGCTATCTCTTTGATCTCTTATCCGAGTCTTCGATCTACAAGCTGAATCCTACGGTTCAATTTCCACTATACAAGGTTAAGAATTGATGAGGACTACCTGATTGCTCGAGCTTTCGAGTTTCTCCATCTTGTGTTTCTTTAACCAAGATGTCATACATTCTGTTCCGGTCTTCATAATGCCGAAATTTTATACTAATAGACCCTTGAGAATCTAGTCCTTCCGAGTCAATAATACTGAAAGCAGGCTGCTTCTTTTCTTGCTGAGAAAATCGTTGGATTGGCAAGATAACACCACCTAAAACTTCAGTTTTTCCTCCATTGATGGTCTCAATCACAGGCCCTTTACCCTCAGTTTTAATACCATGAACCACAAGATTAGCTCCGCTATTAGTAACCTTCGTGCGGGCTTTATCTAAGCTCTCTGTATTAAGCTGCCAAGCATAGGCGTTTTCGGTACTATTGAGATCTAGCTCCCCAATTGTGATGTTCTCGATGTAAAGATCGTTCAGACCTGGCCCATCTGTGTACGAGTATTTACCATCCTTAATTGCGACATCTCGCGTGGATTGGTTTTCAACCTTAACACCATAACCAAAACCTTCAATGATTAATGGCTCTTGGCTATCCTCTTCAACAACAAACTTGATACCTCCCCTATTTTTACCATTGGGACTACCATTTACAACCGATGAAAAACCAACGATTTTCTTAACTGTAGGGGGAACACTAACAACTCTTTCATTGAAGGAAAGGTAAATACCCGCAGGGAAGTAGATAGTTGATTTTCCGGAATTGAGTAGATCCTGCAATTGGCCCGTATCTCCGTACCATCGAGGTTGAAAACGACCCCAGTTCTCCAAATTTTCATCGTTAAACTCTGGAAAATCTTGGACTGGAAGGTTCAACGATGTTTGAGTGCTGTCATCGAATAGTTGAGAGGTAGAGGATGCGTATTCGTTTACCCGATTACCTCTGATGACTTCATCCTCGTACTCAATAGCAGATTGATAGCCTTTAGTCTTAATATCACGAGCATAAAGCTGTCCTTTAGCTTCAATCGCACTGACATCAGGCGAACCCCCTTGGAAATCACCATTGACGATAGTGACCATTTCAAACCAATTGTTACTCTCGATTACCGGAACGCTATTATTGCTTTTTAATCCATCGATGATTAACGTACCTCCTCCCGCCTTAATTCCAACCTGGTTTTGATTGGTCAGTTCAATATCCTTCAACGTAGCTGAATAGGGGCCACTATTTTTAATCCCAGTATCAAAGCCATCAATTTTGACATTCTTAATCAGTAATGGACCTGGTATGCCATCCTCCATTGAAATACCCATATATCCTTGACCATCTCCCGATGTAATGGTGACATTCTCCATCGATCCATTATTGCTGCTGTTATAGTCGATGCCGATCGCACCTGAATTGTTGATACCCGTGTCTACACTCAAGTTCCAAATGTTTTGGCGGAAAGACATATTACCATTCGGAACCTTGAACACTGCTTTGGGATTGCTAGGATTGCCAAAGCCTCTGGCATTGTCTTTTAACTTAAATATTGTCTTGCCACTACCGTCACCGTTGAGGGTAACAGCACTGCCAGTCCAATCTATAGTATCGCTAACATCATAGGTTCCTTCAGGAAAATAAAGCTGTTTGGGGCGACCATTGAAATCGTTATACAGTGGCTTTCCCTTGCCATCGCGCCGCTTGTCATCCAATGCTCGTTGAATTGCTCTGGTATCATCTATACCATCGTCAGGAATCGCACCATAGTCCCTGATATCCTTGCCTTTCGCACCTTCAGGAGCAATTGCCTCTTCAGTATCATTAGAGCTTTCTTCTCCTGGTGTACTGTTATCATCGGGAGTATCATCAAGTGTGTCATCTGTAGGATTTCCAGAGTCAGTAGGAGTCTCATCAACAGTAGATGACAATGAAATAATGCTGTCCTCACTGAATTCGTTGATGTTAACTCCTCTGAGAACAGCTAGTGTTGTACCTGAGTCATCTTGAATTAATGTATCTTTCTTTCTACTTTCGAGTTGAATTCTGCTGTCATCTATAACTCCGATAAAATCTGTACCGACTTCAAAGTCTTTGATGATATCTCGACCACCACTAATCACAAAGATATCACTGCCTGGACCACCCGTGACCACATCGTTACCAGGGCCACCCGTGATCATGTCGCTACCTGGACCTGCATTAATGATGTCACCTCCACCACCTCCAAGTAATAAATCAGACCCATCACCGCCCTCAAGAGTGTCTCGTTTATTGCCGCCGAGTAACAAATCGTTCTCTACACCTCCAGCAATTTGATCTTTTTGATTTCCACCGTAGACTAATTTGTTGCCTGCTTCACCCGCAATTAATCCAGGTCGTTTGTCCTCCAAAATAATTTCTTCACTATCATAAGTCGTGAATTGATTTAGATCGATGTCATATTTACCCGAATCTAAACTCTGACCTGCACTACTGCGGAGTGTGTTCGATAGAGACAAGGCATCCTGTAGTCCCTCTAAAGTGAGCGTATCAAGATTTGGTTGAGAATTGAGGTTATCAAATGCTGAGGTCTCATTAAAAGTCATTAACTCTTCTCCAACAAAGTCATTGATCAGGTTTAAATTTTGAATTAAACTCACACAAAAACCAGCTCAATTTCCGAGAAAAATCACTCGAAATAATGAATCTGGGTTCTAGAGGTTAGAACCAGTGTTCTTGGGTGTCGATCTCAGATTAGAGTATTTATTACTAAATGAAAATCAGATTCACACCAGTTTAACAATTGTCACAAATCCGAATTGGAAGGCATCTTAACGGGTGATACAGATGTGTTTTTTTTTTTTAATATTTCAACTTTTTTGGATATATACGATAGAGTAATAGTGCTTTTGATTGTGCTAAAAATTGAGGATTAAAAATCCGGTTTGATCTAACATCATTAAAAACAGTGATCGATATCCAGTCTATCTTTCCGCTTCCTTGCCACCCGAAACAGCTTATTTTCTATAATAATCTTGACCCGAACCATATTTCCAAGCCTCTAGCCAACGATGATAGTAATATTGCTGTACAGGAGGAAGAGTTTTGATTGCAGTTTCCAAGTTCTTCGCCAAAGGGAATAATGCTGTATAAGCTGCTAAATTAAAATAGTGAACTGTCCATTCTAGCAAAGGAATTAGTCCAACTTGCGGAATCACTTTTAAGACAATATCTGGATGAGAAATACCTGTTTTCAACAAAGTTTTAGCTAAGGGAAAAAATTGCACGACATCCTGTAGAAAGGGTCGAAGAACTTCATCGCCAAGCTGTTCCATATCTTGAAATACAGCAGCTAATAAATTATTAATAGTCTCAGGATTTATTGTTTGATCGACTTTCACACTCATCGAACGTTGAAACAGCCAGGTTACAGACAAACTGGGTTGATAGGGTTGTAGCAAAGTTAACGAATTCTGATCGAGACATTCCGTTTTCAAAGCTTCTTCAATCCCAACTGTTAATCGTTGTAAATGACGCACCATTGAACCAAACCCACCAAAACTCAAAGGAGATTGACTCGCACTACTATCTCCAATCGGAAGAATTCGATTCCAAGGCGTTTTTAAAGGACTATTGCGGTAACAAGGAAAAAAGCCAAATAAAGCGCGTTTAAAGGTCAGTTGACTCAGTTCAATTTGTTGATATTCAGGTAACAACCGCAAATATTCTTCAAAAAAGAACTCTAAACTAAACCGTTCAGGATGAGCATCCATATAGGTAAATAGATAAGTGGTTCGTCCATCTTTCGCCGGAAAAGCTTCCCAAAAATATTGGCATTGATTTTCCATAGCTGTGAACGAAGCAAAAATATCTCCCGTTTCATTGTTCTGATATCCTGTCGCACAAGTTCCCACAACTAAACACACTGCATCAGGCTTTTCTCCCTGTCTAGCTTGTCGAACAATTGGCGAAAAATGCCCCATTGCATCCAAAAGTAATCGAGTATTAATCTGAAGTTGAGATTCTTCTTGTTTTGCGATAACTTGAACAGCATTCGGATGAACAGTTGCTGTTTCATAGGAGGTATTTTCAAATAGCTTTCCGCCAGCTTCTAAAAATCGTGTTTTCAGCATTTCGAGTAAATAAACCGGATCAACACCAATATTTAGAACATCTCGAACCCAAATATCAGGTGTATTCGGAAAACTCAAACGAGCTGGATTATATTCCGTTAAAATCGTCTGTTTTAACTCCTGATCAGACAGTAAATTTAGATCTAAAAATACTTCTAATTCCTGACGAGAAATATTCCATTCCTGTTCTCGCCCTCGTAAAATTCCCCGTTCAATGACAGCCACTCGCCAACCCCGACTCGCTAACGCCGCCCCGACTAAAATCCCTAATGTTCCGCCACAAATTGCAATATCATAATCAATTCTTTCAAGGGATTCAGGACTCTGTTGAACAGTTTGAGGAATTGGAAGTTGGTTATTTTTCAAAGCGTTCCACAAACTGTCTGCTTTTCGCAATCCATTCAGAGGATTTCCCGGAATTTGAGTCAGGATTTCTTCAATGAGAGACATAAAGGTTAGAATAGTACACCATTTATTAGGATAGAAGATTTTAAAGGATAGGCGATCGCGTGGCTGAAATCTTGTAAAATTAAAATCTTGTACAATCAGACCACAATCTATATATTCTGTAATCTTGGCTTACGACAATCTTTGTAAACGGCTTGCTGAAGAATATCCTTCTGTTTTTGCGAATTGGTTGCTGGGAACAAACCCCGGAAATATTCAAGTTCTCAAAACCGAACTCAGCCTCGAACCCATTAGTGCAGATGCGATTACCTTTTTACAAACCTCTGAACAAATTTTGCATCTAGAATTTCAAACTAAACCCGCATCAGAACCACCTCTACCCTTACGGATGCTCGATTATTGGGTGAGACTCTACCGCAAGTATCGTCGTCCCATCAAACAATTTATCATTTTTCTGCAAGCGACAACCTCAGAAGTCGTTTTTACCGAAGAATTTGTCACAGAGACAACTCGACATCGCTATCAAGTGATTCGGATGTGGGAACAAAACCCCGCAGTTTTTCTTAATGATACAGCATTGCTACCCCTAGCACCGCTAGCGCAAACCAATTCTCCAGAAATCTTGTTAACCCAAGTAGCAGCAGAAGTCGCTAAAATTGAACCAATCGAACAACGTCGAAACGTCTTAGCCGCAGTACAAATTATTGCAGGTTTAAGATACAACAAAACTCTCATTCAACAACTACTCCGGGAGGATATTATGCGAGAATCTGTTATCTATCAAGATATTCTTCAAGAAGGAATCCGACAAGGAGTTCGCCAAGGAATTCAACAAGGACAAGAACAAGGGCGAGAACAAGGAGAAGCTAATTTAATTATTCGTCTTCTAACTCGTCGCTTTGGAGAACTCAATCCCCAACTTACACAGCAAATTCGGAGTTTATCTCTAACCCAGTTAGATGCTTTGGGTGAGGAATTATTTGATTTTTCAGAAATGGCTGAGGTTCTCTCGTTTCTCGAACAATTCCAATCCGACACTAATCCTAAAAACTCTGACTAACTTCAATACTTTTTTGTCTCGTAAATTTTGGCTAGGCTAGGCGATCGCACTTTTCCATACTGTTCTACATTTATACAACAATAGGATGAGCCTTGCCCCTCCTTTTCTAAAATATCAGATCTAATTTCTAGATTACAAGCCACCAACACAGAAATATTTTTCAAGAATTGGGAGTTTTTTTCTCTTATATGAAACTTTTCTTTCGTTTTTGTGATGTTTTTAACCTTTTTCCAGCGATCACTGCGTTCTTAGACAGGTCTGAGTCTACCCTATTCCCTCTATTCTTCTGCTCTATTGACTTCTAGAGTTTCAGTTGGTATTGTAAACTAATCTATGGAGCAATTTTAGCAGTCTATTAAAGCTTACCCGAATTCGTAATTATCACTTCTGCAATCAGGGAGGATTGGTAACTGGGGTAAGAGGATGCATATTTTATGGGAGACCCAAACTACCATAGGTTCCACTACACTCAGCGAGGGATAGGACAAACTCGCTACTGCTTTAGGCTGGCGCAATTAATACAAGTTCAAGCTATAACTCCGATTTCACTGCTGCTAACTCCTCAAAAATCTTTACAAGGACTACCGAATTGGATTTCGTTACAAGAGTATGTTCTTGTCGCTGGCGATACAAGTTGAATTTCTATTGAAGAAATTTCAGGAGGTACACAGTCAAACTTCAGCGGTTTAAGGTAAGTTAAATTGAACCTTTGACTGAGTAACTAGGCATTCTTCCTGATTTTGTGACCGGGTTGGAGTGTGAACTAACTGTTCGCCCACAATCTTAATGAACAGGTTCTTAAGCTTTACAAATTGAGAACTTGTAGGCTTTTCCTCTAAAAACGCTACGCAAACAACAAATTACTCTAATTATTAATTTTGTATGAAAGCTAGTGAACTTTTCAGTGCGAATCAACTGTTAAAACAATATGCTAAAGGAGAACGTTGCTTTAGTCGAATCAACCTAATGTCTGCTCAGTTAAACGCAACAAATCTCAATCGAGTTAATCTCAGCTATGCAAATCTAACCCAGGCAAACTTGAGTAAAACTCGGCTCATTTGTGCGAATTTGAGTAGAGCTGATTTGACCCAAACAAACCTAAATGGAGCGATTTTAATTGAAGCAACATTAAGTGGAGCCAGCCTGATTAAAACCCAGCTCATTCAAGCGAATTTGAGTGGAACACTTCTCAGTGGAAGTATATTATCTGAAACAAACCTTAGTGGAGCCAACTTAACAGGAGCCAGTTTAACGGGAATATCTGTATTTAATGACTCTAAGTTTACAGAAGCCATACTCATTGGAGCCACTCTTTCACGAGCAACTTTAAGTAACGTAGATCTCAGTGGAGTGCATCTTACCAGAGCAATTTTAAGTGAAGTTGACCTTAGCAGTGCGAACTTGAGTTCAGCGTGCCTAATTCGAGCCTATATGAATCACAGTAACCTGAATAGAGCAAACCTCATAGCTGCCGACTTAAGCGAAGCTAGCTTGCGTAATGCCAATCTCAATGGCGCGAACTTAACCCGAACCGACTTGCAAGGTGCTGATTTAGAAGGGGCCAATCTCAATAATGCTCAATTGAATGGAGCTAATCTAAAAGGAACCAACTTAAAAAATGCAAATCTTAACGGTCTAATTTTGCATGAAGCTGACTTGAGACTAGCCGATTTGAGTCGAGCCAATCTTCGAGGAGCAAACTTGAGTGGAGCAAATTTAGCAGGTGTTAGTTTGTTAGAAGCCGACTTACGAGGAGCAAACTTGAGCCATGCTAACCTGACTGGAGCCGGATTATTATTGACCTCTCTCAAAGGGGCAAATTTGAGGGGAGCGAATTTATGTCAAGCAAACTTGATTGGTGCAAGTTTAAGTCCGAAGAGCCTAGAAGAAGTCTGCTTAGAAGGAGCTATTTTGCCGAATGGTGCAACATACGCCTAGCAAAGAAATCTGTGATAAGCTGAGAAAGCTCAAGGTTTTGAACCCTATAGGATGGAGGTAAAACCGCGCCAAATGAAAAAATTGGGAACCCACCTAGTTATTGATGCTTGGCAGTGTCCCGCTGACTTACTGAATGATCCAGAACACATCCGTCGGGCTATACTCGATGCAATTACGGCCGGAGGAGCAACCCTAATCGATTTTTGTGTTCATCAATTCAGCCCTCATGGTGTGACAGCAACCGCAACCTTAGCTGAGTCTCATATTGCCATCCATACTTGGCCTGAATATGGTTATTTTGCCGCCGATGTCTTTTTCTGTGGAAGCGGAAATCCTCAGCTTGCACTTGAGTGCTTAGAAGTAGCTCTGCAAGCCAAACAAGTTAAGCAACGAGAATTTCAGCGTGGTTTTGAACCAGAGATAGATGTTTCAGAAGACTCTAAAAGCCGAGAATTATTAGAGAGTCATTGGAGTGAAACGAGAGTTCTACACAGATAAGACCGGTGTGAGAGTAAAAGTTATCCCATACCCTTCCGAAGAAGTTACGATGAATGTTTAGAGCATTTCTCAGAACTTTATTAACTCGGAAGAATATAGTTACTAATTCTCCCTCTATTTAAGTATAGAAGGAGAAATTTAGTCTTATTGAAACTTAAATGATCAAACTGTCTTGAATTGCCAATCATTTTAATTTTGCTGTTGTTGCAAGAGCGGACGAACAATCCAGTATCCAGCTCCAAAAGCAACAATCACAATTAAAGCAATTGAGACAACTAGCCAAAATCCGTTCAACTCCACCCGTTGAGATGAGGTTGAAGTTGGACGCAAGCGACCTTCAGACTCTTCTGTAAACAGTTGATTCGGTGGTAAATCTGGTGGCTTGACAGGAGAATTGTCAGGAGGAACAAAAACAGGAGGTTGAGGAGGAATCTGAGAATTGACTTGGGTGTGGTTCTGAGATGGAGTACGACCGACAGCTTGTGTCATCATGGGTAGGTCTACAAAACTCGGATTAGAAGTATTGGTATTCTGCTGACTACTAAAGTTGGGAACTTCTGGAGAAAAAGTTGGCTGTTTTTGCTGCGAAAGGTTAGACTGGCTTGCCTTTTGAGCTGTGTTAATTGCTTGCTGGAGTTGAATGGCAGCTTGAGTTAAGTTCTCAAGTTCTCGACGCAATTGCTGGTTTTGCTGAACAAGCTGTTGATTTTGAGTTTTCAAAGAGGTGAGTGTTGCTTTCGAGTTATGTAACTCGGCAGTCACTTCTCGGTAAAGAGAAATGGGGACAGAAGGAGAGTAGGCAGTTGTATCTGATGAATCCTGGCTAGAAACATTAACATCTTGCATAGGACTTGAAATTGATTAGGAAGATCTAGGGTTGGACTAATGAGCGCAATCAAGCAGACCAAGATTGACCTGTTATATCGTTAGGTTAACTGTCATTAGAACAATCAGAATACATTTCGTCAAGAATGTTCAGGCTAAAAGTTGGGTAAAATTTACTTAGTTTTTAGATTTGCAACTCAAACCGTTATGAGTAATTCACCCATCGAACAGAATGTTTCTCAGTCCTCCACCTTGGAGGAAGTGAAATATGGTGAGCGAGAAATTCAGCAGGGACAGTTAATCACTTTTCCAAACCCGCGAATTGGACGCCGTTACGAGGTGAGTATTACCTTACCTGAGTTTACCTGTAAATGTCCGTTTTCAGGATATCCTGACTTTGCCACTCTTCATCTAACCTATGTCCCGAATGAGCGAGTTGTAGAGCTAAAATCGATTAAGCTTTACATCAATAGTTATCGCGATCGCTACATTTCTCACGAAGAGTCGGTTAATCAAATTCTAGATGACTTTGTTGCCGCTTGCGATCCTCATGAAGTTAAACTGGTCGGAGATTTTAACCCTCGCGGCAATGTTCATACCTGTATAGAGGTTCGACATCAGAAAACCCAAACATCTTGAGCATTGTCTTCGATTTCACAGTCCGCAAATTGTTTAATCCCTGAAATGAACAATACTCATCAAACTATGGTACAATAGGAGACTGTGTTGAAATCAGACAAAATTCATGCCTAAACTGAAAACTCGTAAGTCTGCCGCTAGGCGTTTTCGAGTGACGGGTAGCGGTAAATTAGTGCGCCGTAAAGCCTACAAGAGTCACCTCTTACAGCATAAGAAAACCTCTCGCAAGAGTCGTTTGTCGAAAACCGCAGAAGTTCACGAGCGGGATGCGGAAAATGTACGCTTAATGATGCCTTATCTATAAGGATTGCCGAAATATTTAATCAGTTAAGGAAAATTCACAATGACAAGGGTTAAGCGCGGCAATGTAGCACGCAAACGCCGCAAAAAAATTCTTAAGCTTGCCAAAGGGTTTCGAGGTTGCCAGTCTACAAATTTCCGGACGGCAAATCAGCGAGTAATGCAAGCTTTGCGAAACTCCTATCGCGATCGTCGCAAGCGCAAGCGCGACTTCCGGAGATTATGGATTGCTCGTATTAACGCAGCAGCTCGTTTGCATGGAGTGAGCTACAGTCAACTCATGGGCAAGTTGAAAAAGGCAGATATTCAAATTAATCGCAAGATGCTAGCTCAGTTAGCAGTGATTGATCCACAAGCCTTTAGCCAAGTCGTAGAACAGGCAGGTCAAGTTCAAAATTAGTCAGTTGTAGTCTAGCCTGGTAAATTGAGTAAAAGTACAACGAGAACTTAAGATAGGGAGTGCAAAGCGAAGCTGACGTTTCAGCAGCACTTCTTATTTAAGATTCTCATAATTACTCAAGGTGATGGATAGTAGTTTACCAGTTGTCTACCTGTTACTATTAGTTGCTCTGCTCTTCGGAGTAGGGTTTTTTGTGTTGCGTCAGATTTTCAAGACCCGTCGGGTTGAAAGTGAACTATCTCGACTGCAAAAAAAATTGAGCCAAGAGAAAGGAACTGCTCAAGAATATTACGAGCTAGGCTGCATCTATAACGATAAAAAGTTATATTCGCAAGCGATCGCTGTATTGCAAAAAGCGTTAAAAGCTTCAGATCAGCAAGAGGAGCAAGGTAAAAATTTTGCTCTAGTTTATAATGCTCTAGGTTATGCCTACTGTGCTCAAGAACAATATGACATAGCAATTCGACAGTACAAAGAAGCCCTGAAGTTAACACCCGACTACGTGAGCGCTTACAACAACTTAGGTTACGCCTATGAGCGTAAAAAGTTAACAGCTCAGGCATTAGAGGCTTATGAACAGGCTTTACAGGGCGATCCCAAAAATGCGATCGCCAAGCAGAGATCAGAATCATTGCGTAAACGCCTGGGAATTCCTTCCTCTTCAGAATAGAGTCCTGATCTGAGTCAGTCTTTCCAAAACTTGTTTTGGAACAAAATTACTGCTCACTTAAATTCTAGATAGTTAAGAGCCATACTCATTGACAAGATCCACCCAGTTCCGGACTGAGGCTAGGGGCACTGTCTGAGTGTGGCTTCACTTTTTAGACTCAAGGTCTCCATGATCAGGGCTGAGGAGATTAATCAAAAGATTGGACAAACCGAAAAGCGTCATCTAGAAATACGACTAAACCGAGCGAGGCAAATTTATCAAAGTCTGTAATGCCTATCAAATAAAGGGTTTCAATATTTCTCAAAAAAAGTTTCGCAAAAGGGTTGACACTAAAAGAAGATTCAGATACATTAGTAAATGCGCTCGAGAAAACAA